>NZ_LQPJ01000065.1 GCF_002101785.1 Mycobacterium palustre | reverse complement strand
CGTCGATTCTTCCTGCCCGAACACTCGGGCAACAGATTCCCACAACGACTGGACCACTAAGACGGGCTCACCTCACCATGGGCCTGGTCATGATCAAGTGAGATTCTCAAGACGTTCGCCACCGACGTTGTCCCATACTTACGCGAGATGGGCAACTACGTCAACGCCGATTGATGACCGGCGTCGGTACCCGGAGGGCGTACTCCTGTGCGCCGGGCAGCGGACCCAATGAACCGAGGTATGCGCGTGCCGGCTCCGGGCGCAAGTCGAGTCGGTCGATGTTAGCAGGTTTCGGCAGTCGGCGAACGGTGGAGCGCGAAGCCAATGGCTTTCTCTGTCGGGGTTTTTCGAATGGAACAAGCCTGAGCCTGCGCCGCGCTCCGATCTCAGGGGGTCGAACGCGACTCAACTCAACCACCGGCTTGGCAAGCTTCCACGACCCAAGCGCAGCGTTGGGGATATCGAGGTCCAAGCCTTAAATCCTTGTGCTGAACGGCATTTGATCAGAGATTACGGATCGCGTGGCCGGCCCGCAGCGGCCAGATGCACTCCAAATGAGCCGCCTATGCTAGCTGCGCCATCACCGCGTCGGCCGGTTCGGCCAGGGATGCATGCATGTTCATTGCGCGCGTAGCTTTTTTCAAATCGACAGGTACAGGACGCATAGGGTAGTACACAATGCCAGACACCATCCACGGAATAGGTTTTGCAGCCATGGTGCCGCCTCCCGCAGCTCCATGAAAGCGTGCCCAACTACATATATTTTGGCGATGGTCACCAGCAGAATGCTGATCATGGCGAAGTCTCTACCCAACCCAGCCATATCGTGGTCAGAGCCGAGCCACCATGACACGGCGGTTAGAACCATCAGCACTCCCCACGCGCCAACCACGTAGGCCTTGTGCTTGTCGACAGTGACGGTTGTCATTAACGTCATCCCATCAGGTAGAAGAGGGCCAAGATTCCCAGCCAGAGCAGATCGACCATGTGCCAGTAGGTCGCGCAATTCTCGACGAAGCGGGACTGGTCCGGTGTCGGTTCACCTACCACCTGGGCGGCTTTGCGGCGCATGAACCTTAACAGCGTCATCGCGATGCACACGTGCAGCAGGTGAATACCAGTGATGATGAAGTAGAGTTGAAAGAAGTTGTCGGTCAGCGGGGTATGCCCGTGATCGAGCTTTGCCGACCATTCGAAGTACTTGTTGACAATGAACGCGACGCCCGCAAGGCCTGCGCCGACGAACAATCGCTGCGCTGGATCGACCTTGCCCTCTCGCAACGTCTGAACGCCTAGGGCGACGCATAGGGACGCCGTCAACAGAAAGAATGTATTAAGTATGCCGGCACTCAGGCTCACGGCGGCATGCCCGCGGGCGAATAGATCGGGATGTTGACGCCATTGGAGCATGATGTCGATGAAATAGACAGTAAAGACGCCGAGGTCGGTGAAGATCAACGCCCAGATGCCCACCTCGCCAGGTACCCAATGGCGTTCGGCGATCGCGGTTTTGCGGTCGTTGCTTCTTTCGGCCGCATGGACTGCCGGTGCCGCCACCAGGCGTCCGCGTTCGGTGTCGATGGTCAATGCCTTCTCCTACTTTACTTCGGATCTGCCGCTGTCAATGTCGAGGCGCTTAGCGCTGAGCCAACGAGGCCGCTGCCGTTAGGTGACAGGCCTTCAAGAGCATCGCCATCGTCTGGCGGCGGGTAGAGCCCGTACTCAAGGCCCCGCTCTTGGCCCTCTTGCAGGCTGAGCCGAACCTGGCGCCTGATCGCTATGCGCGCGTAGACGTCGATGATCACCAACCAGACGAAGAATTCGGTGATCGGCAGCCACATGGCGAGCAGGCCGGAGTAAGAAAACGGTCCTTCTTTGAAAAAGATGATCAGCAGACCAGGTGACCAGCAAGTGACCGAGCCCAGTGTGACAAACCCGGCCCATCGCGGAAAGATCTGGTGCTCTGGCGGGTTCAGCAGAACGCCCATCGACCACGCAACTGCCCAGGCGATGTACACGGTGATAGTGAACAGGAATCCAAACCAGCCCACGTCCCACAACTGTTGGGTGATGTGGGGATCAGTCTGACCGGCGCGGAACGCAGCGACCGCCCAAAATAGTGTGTCGAAGATGAAAAAGGTGAGACCCGCGGCGACACAGATCAGCTGTGTGAAAGTGAGGACGGGAAAACGTACCTCGGTGCGGTACGTCCACACCGCGATCGCCGCCACCCACGTTCCCCACAATCCGCACCCGGCGATCATCAGAAGACATCCGAACAAGATCCCTGGCTTGTGATCAACCAAATAGGCCGCCAACTGTTGGGCTGTCAAACTCGGGCTAGGCGTGGGAATCATTTGCGCGAAAGCCAACCACCCGACGATGTAGAGCACCGTCATGACCGGCCCGCCGGCCCATAAGGCTAGCCGGTGGGTGGTCGGGGTGAATCGCTGGTCCACCTGATTTCTCCGTCCTTCCCGCTCGAACATCTGTGATTCATTCAATCCCCTGGGGCAGATCAACGTACCCACCGAGGGTGAGGGGATTTTATCCCCTTATGCGTGCTGGCCGTGGGCCCCAGCCCGCGACCCGAGCCCACGCGCGAATCAACTTCGGTAGCCTGCGCGCGTCTTCCCCAAGGCTGCGGGCAGTTCGGCGCGAGATTCGACCCCCAGCTTCTGAAACACATGACGGAGGTGCCATGCAACGGTCGACTTCGCTAGAAACAGCGACTCCCCCACCTCCCTGTTTGTCAGCCCTTGAGCCACCATCTCGGCAATTCGCAATTCGGTGGGAGTAAGACCGTGCAAACCGGTGGCGTAGGCACGCCGCGGCTTTGCTCCGCTGGCAAGTAATTCATCGCGGGCGCAGCGGGCGATCGCGAACGCACCGTGACGGTGGGCCAACTCCATGGCACGCTTCAAAGGCGCTCGCGATTCCAAGCGGTTACCAGATTGCCGCAGAGCCCGTCCAAAATCCAACAAAGTTTCGCTGAGATCGAGGGGCGTGCCGTGTTGCTCGTGAATTTCCAGCGCCGCCTCCAATGTCACGATGCGCGCCGAGCGGTCCAGCAGACCCGATCGAGCCCGCAACGCGTGCCCGATCACACGAGGCAATTTGAACTCCTCGGCCAGGCGCAGCTCCTCGGTGATCAATTCCTCCGCCATGGCCTCATCACCGACAGCTTTGGCCGCCACTCCGGCTCCCGACCTCCACCGCAGGATCGCCGGATTTTTTGCGTCGAACACGCTAAGGGTCCGGCCCGTTGCCAGATAGGCTTGCAGCGCTCCTTGGTAGTCGCCACGAACCGCATGAAGTCTAGCCCGTGCCATATGAATCCACGACCACAGCCCTTGTGAATCCGTCGTTAGTGGAATTTGCTCAGCCTCTTTGAGTACGGTCTCGGCCTCAACGATGTCGTCTCGTTCCAACAGACAGTGCACCAGGGTTCCGCGCGCCATCGGCGCCAGCCCATACCAGCCACCGGCGATACCATCAACCGCCGCCTGGGCGTTCATCCAGGCATCGGTGATATCACCACGGGCGAAGTCGACGATCGACTGAATAAACGACGCCTCGGAGGCGATGGATGCATGCTGGCGCCGGCGAGCTTCAGCGATCACCTGGTCGACAACGCGTGAGGCTTCTTCGAGACGGTTAGAAAACACCAGCGCCAAGATAGCCAGGTTCACCGCCGCGCTGGCGAAAGTCGGCTGCTGCAACAAAACCCCGTCACGAACCGCTTCGACGGCCATGGCCGCCCCATCGTCCACCGGTGGTGTGGACATCACCGCCCGTAGTCCAGCGATCGCCAGGATTACCCGCTGACCCGGTGACTGCAGGTTTTGCCGGTCGATGTTCTCGGTCAGCTCCGTTAAGCGCACCATCGCCCGCGATAGCACTTGATCGAGGTAGTAGGAAGCGAATATCCACGCCCCTTCCGCTTCCAGGGCCAGATCGGGGTCGGTATGTTCAGCTAAGCGCGCACTGCGTTCGAATGCCATCGCGGCGTCGGAGTGTCGGCCGAAACGATAGAGCGTAGAGCCCAATGAGTATAGGCATCGCGACTTCTGGACAGGATCATGCATCAGGTCCAACGCCTGCTCGAGGTGGGCAACTCCGGATTCGGTGCCACCTCGCGCGGCCTCGAGAAGCCCCAGGTCGACAAGACAACCGATACGGCGCTCGTCTGGCACTGGTAGGTCAATAATGTGGCGCAAGTAGCGAACTGCGGTGTCGGTGGACCCTTTTCGCGCCGCCGAAGCGGCTGCGTCGATGAGAATGTCGACGGCCCAGGTATCGGTCGTCGGCAATCCCGACAACAGGTGACGCGCGATAAGGTCGGCGCTTCCACCATTGTCCCTCAGCAGTGCTGCAGCGCGACTGTGAGTTGCTGCCAACTGAGACGGAGGAATGGCTTCATAGACCGCTGAGCGAATCATGGGATGCCGAAAATTCGCACGCGGTCCTGCGGCGATAATCTGTGCACGGTCAAGCCGGTCCAGTAGCGGGACTGCAATATGCATTGGCATGTTGGCGACTTGTGCGGCCAGCGGTAGCGAGACGCTGTTGCGCAGCACCGCATAGGCGCGAGCTAATCGCAATGCGCCTTCGCCAAGTCGGCCTAGGCGCGATAGAACTCGATTTCGCACGGTGCGGGGGGCAAAGCTATCCAAGCGATCGAGGTTGGCGTCAAGCCACTGGTGCCCCTCGGTGCGGATCGTCGCCGACAACTCAGTCACCAAGAAGGGGTTTCCGCCAGTGATGATCCAGCAGCGGCGCACGGTGTCAGGCGAAAGCGCCAATTGCGGTTCCTCCCAGCGCAATAGGGTTGCTACCGCCGCCTGGGTCAATGCCGGGGGTTGGATGACCGTCATGTTATCTAGGTGAGCTAAGTGCGTCATCAGCGGCGCGTTGGCCCGAACATCGCCCGAGCGGACGGCCAGGAAAAGAGCAACGGGCAGGTCGTCGAGGCGCGCGGCGAGATAGTTAAGGAATCGCAGAGATGGATCGTCGCACAAGTGCACGTCGTCGACTATCACCGCCACTGGGCTGCTATCGCAGAGGTTGACGATCCACCAATATAAGCCGTGGATGATGGCGAACTCGTCGCCGCTATCCGCGGTTGGTGCGGCATCAGCAACAGGAAACAACGGGGTAGCTAGTCGAGCCTGCCCTGCTAACAGTCCCTCGCGTTGCGACGGCTCGGTGACGGCGAGCCAGCTGTCGATCAAACTCAACACTGTGCCGAAAGGAAAGTTCCATTCCAATTCGGAGCCACACGCATCTAGCACGGCAATCCCACTGGCCATCGCGCGGTTACGCGCTTGGGCGATGAGCGCTGTTTTCCCGGCACCGCTAGGTGCATCCAGCAACGTCACGCTGCCGTGGCCGGCCGTAGCGTGCTCAAGTGACTTAGCAATCTGATTGAGCTCGCTGTGGCGTTCAAGTAGCGGTGCGCTCATGGTTATATTGCTTGCGGTCCAATGTCATTCCCGGCATCCGGCGTCGTCTCCCGGAAGCCCACGGTCTCGACACGGCCCGCGTTTTGTCTGGCACCACCCACGCCGCCAACCCCAACATTCGATAGCACCGCTACGCGGCGTGACAACGATGGCAACTGGCAGCGTGTCCAGTTGGCGGATCAGGTAGGTCAAGAACCGGAGCGAAGCCCCGGTCGGCGCAATGGATGTCGTCGATCAAGACGATGACGGGCCCGTCGTGGGTGATGTTAACGGTCAGCCAGTACAGGCCATCGATAAATGGAAATTGATCATTGTCGACGACCCGCTTCAGAGCGCGATCAGTGTGGTCGAAGAGCGACTTGCAGATAGCTGCACGCCCCGTCAACAGGCCATCACGCGCGACGCGGTCTAGTCCCGACAGATAGTTGAGGAAGAGAGTTAGCACGGTGCCAAATGCATAATCGGTCTCGAATTCCGATACAGCGCAGCGTAAAACCTTCATGCCCGTGGCGTGCGCGTACTCCAGCGCGTAATCTAACAGCGCCGCTTTACCCATGCCGCTCGCGCCTTCGGCAACAACAAGCTTTCCGCTGCCCGCCGCCGCTGAGTCCATCGCCGCGTTGATTGACCAGAGCTCATGGTCGCGTTCGACCAAATGCGAGCACGGTATACCGGCAGCGACGAGTTTCACAGCGCACCTTTCGTGTCGGTGAGTGAGGTACCGCGCCCGCGCGCCTTCCTGAGCCGGGGGGCGTTGCTGGAGAACATAATTGACGGCAACAAGAAATCGGCTACCATCTCGCGGATGTTTGGCGTCTCGGTCGTGCTCTGATTGATCAGGATGAGATAGACGAGGCGGATCCAATCGATCAACTCGTCCTGGGTCTTGTCCGTGCGCAGTTCACCAGCTTGCAAACCGCGTTGCAGGATCGGCCCCAATAGGTTCACAACGACTTCGTGAACCTCCAAAAATGGTCCCGCAACCACATCCTGGACGCGGTCACTCGGTCCGGTCGTGAAGATGTTCATCAACTCCTCATCGCTTCGCGCAGTGTTGATGGCCGCGACCGAGGTATCGATGAAAGCGTCCGTGAACGAAATGCCCGCACCAGAAAACGGTCTGAGGTCTTCGGCGATCTCCCTGATACGTTGCAGCAGCACAGCATCGACAAGATCATTGCGTGAGGACACGTACTCGTACATGGCCTGGCGAGAAAGTCCAACGTCCCGCGCAACGTCTGACATCGTGGTTCGGTTGACGCCGTAGCGCAGAAACTTCTGCCGAGCGGCCTTAATGATCTCATCTGGTATCTGCCGCCGGTCTCGTCGGCGCTCACCGCTGGTATCAGCTGCCACTAAAGGCGCCCGGCGTCATCAACAGGATCGAAACGAACCTCGGGCACAAAAGGTCGACCGGACCAGCGGAACACCCCCTGGAATGTCGTCGGGTTGCTTGTACGTAGAGCCGACATTCTTGCGCAACTGGCGCGACGGCGCCTAGGACGCCCTGTGATGCACATAACTAGTCCGAGACTAGCCGCCGTGACAGACGACGTCAAGTGTCGGATGTCACATCACCCTGCGTAATTTGCCACTACGTCGCGTTGTGGAACTCTTTCCTACGATCTCGACGGCCGACGCTTGACATCCAGTGTCACGTGACAAAGACTACTCGACCGGCGACCTATGTCACTAGCCGTGAGTTTTGAGAGGTCGGTCACGGCAACTAGAGCCAGCGCAGTCGCGCAGCTTCGCTGATGACCGAGCTAGAGATGGGCCATCGAAGAGTGAAAGCAAGGCCACAAGATAGGAGGGGCTTAGCATGGGTCGGATCGAGTACGGCAACTTCGCGTTGACGCTGCAGTCGGCCGAGGCGACAACAGGCTTTGCACAGCTGTATGAATCCCAAGGGTATGACTTCTACACTTATTGGGATCAGGCCAACGGGTTCCAGCCGGACTCGATACACACCCCAGACGTGACACCGCTGGCCGCATCGATTCCGACGCTGCAGCTGTTCTACGATCCCGCGCCCGTCATTGCCGTTGCCGCCCAGCAAACTGAGCGCATCAAGTTCATCTACGGTTCGATCGACTCGGTTCGTCGCTCACCATTCATCATCGCCCAGACCATGCTCTCGTTGGACAACCTGACGCGCGGGCGGACGATCACGATGCTGGGTGCAGGGGAGCAAAAGCAAATGAAGCCTTACGGATACAGCCGCATCGGATCCCACGACAAACTGGTCGACACGGTAAATATCATCCGTCGGTTCCTGGACTCCGGCGGCGATCCCGTCTCCTACGAGGGCCGGGTATGGAATCTGGATCGGGCCTTGATGGCATTGCAGCCATACGGTGAGACGCCGCCTCGGATGTGGATCGCGGGGTCCTCAGACGAGGATCTCAAGCTAGTAGGCGAGTCAGGCAATGGTTGGACGACAATTGCTCCGGGGTTCACCGAAGACGATCCCGAGGTATTCGCACAACAGGTCGCCACATTGCGCAAATATGCCGCCGAGGCTGGCCGTGACCCCGACGAGCTCGACATCTGTATATCGGCGGTGGTGTGTGTCACCGAGAACGAACGCGAGATGGAGGCGCTGCGCGACAATCCCTATCTGCGTTGGTGGGGAATGATGTTCCTGCCGAACTCCGACCTCTACGCCAAGTGGGGCCTCGGCGAGCATCCGATGGGTGCGAACTGGATGTATGCCAGAAAATGCGTTCCTCATTGGTATGACAGGGCGCAAGCGATGGACATCATCGAACGCACTCCGCGCGAAGCGGTGGACCGGGTATCGATGAATGGCACCGTCGAGCAGGTTGTCGAGAAGCTGACCCCTTATACCGAACATGGCGCGACGCACGTGTTGCTGACCAATGCCGCACCCATCGCCGGCTATGCCGACCTTGGTCCTGAGCTAATGGCAGCCATGAAAGCCAATGAATGATCAAATTGAGCGTCCCTGTGGCCCACAGGGGCAGCAGACGACACTGCGTCGTCGCGGCTGTTAAGACATGACCACGGTGTGGCCACCTCCATTGTCCTGGCGTGCACCCGAGACAGGGGTAGGCACCGCGCTCGACGCCCAATGTCGCCACCCCACCGCTTTGCCCAACCCTGCAATCCCGTCCAAGGTTAGTGCCTCGGCGCTGCGTCGGGTGTTGCGGCGGGCTCGAGATGGCGCGGCGCTGAACATCGACGAGGCGGCGGTCGCGATGACCGCGCGCGGCGCGGCTCTGGCGGATCTGTGTGCAAGCGCGGCGCGGGTGCGCGACGCGGGTCTGGAGTCGGCCGGACGCCGCGGCCCGGGTGGTGGGCTACCGATCACCTACTCACGCAAGGTTTTCATTCCGGTCACCCACCTGTGCCGGGACAGCTGCCACTACTGCACCTTCGTCACCGTCCCAGGCAAGCTGCGCGCCCAGGGCGCCGGCATGTATCTCGAGCCCGACGAGATTCTCGACGTGATTCTCGACGTCGCCCGCCGCGGTGCCGAACTCGGTTGCAAGGAAGCGCTTTTCACCCTCGGTGACCGTCCCGAGGATCGATGGCCGGAGGCGCGCGAGTGGCTGGAAGCGCGTGGCTACGACTCGACACTGTCCTATTTGCGGGCGATGGCGATCCGGGTGCTCGAAGAGACGGGGCTGTTGCCGCACCTGAATCCCGGCGTGATGAGCTGGGCGGAGATGGCCCGGCTCAAGCCGGTGGCGCCGTTCATGGGCATGATGCTCGCGACGACGTCGCGGCGGATGTTCGAGACGAAAGGGCTTGCGCACTATGGCAGCCCGGACAAAGATCCGGCCGTTCGCCTGCGCACTCTGACCGACGCGGGCCGGTTGTCGATTCCGTTCACCACCGGCCTGCTGGTCGGCATCGGCGAGACCCTTGCCGAGCGGGCAGACACCTTGCACGCAATCCGCAAGTCGCACAAGGAATTCGGTCACGTGCAGGAGGTGATCGTGCAGAACTTCCGGGCCAAGGAACACACCGCGATGGCCGCCGTTCCCGACGCCGGCATCGAGGATTACCTGGCGACGGTGGCCGTGGCGTGGTTGGTGCTCGGCCCCGCGATGCGCATCCAGGCGCCACCCAACCTGGTGTCGCGCGACGAGTGCCTGGCGCTGATCGGCGCCGGAGTCGACGACTGGGGCGGGGTCTCACCGCTCACCCCCGAGCACGTCAACCCGGAGCGGCCCCGGCCGGCCCTGGACGATCTGGCCGCCGTCACCGCCGAAGCCGGCTACGAACTGGTCCAGCGGCTGACGGCACAGCCCAAATACGTGCAGGCCGGCTCGGCCTGGATCGACCCGCGGGTGTCCGGACACGTGATGGCGCTGGCCGACCCGGCCACCGGACTGGCCCGCGACGTCGACCCGGTTGGGATGCCGTGGCAGGAGCCCGACGACGTCGGTTTCTCGGGCCGGGTCGACCTCAACGCGGCGATCGACAGCGAGGGCCGCAACACCGAAACCCGCAGCGACATCGACAGTGCCTTCGGGGACTGGGAATCGATCCGCGCCCACGTTCACGAACTGGCCGCCCAGGGCGCCAAAGCGCCAGAACGCCTAGACACCGACGTGCTCGCCGCGCTGCGCTCCGCCGAACGCGACCCCGCCGGCTGCTCCGACAGCGAATACTTGTCGCTGGCGACCGCCGATGGTCCGGCACTGGAAGCCGTTGCCGCGCTGGCGGATACGCTGCGCCGCGAGACCGTCGGCGACGATGCGACCTTCGTGGTGAACCGCAACATCAACTTCACCAACATCTGCTACACCGGCTGCCGGTTCTGCGCGTTCGCGCAGCGCAAGGGCGACGCCGACGCCTACTCGCTGTCCACCGAGGAGGTGGCCGACCGCGCGTGGGAGGGGTACGTCCAAGGCGCCACCGAGGTGCGCGCAGGGTGGCATCGACCCCGAACTGCCGGTCACCGGCTACGCCGATCTGAGGCGCGCGGTCAAGGCGCGGGTGCCGTCCATGCATGTGCACGCGTTTTCCCCGATGGAGATCGCCAACGGAGTCACCAAGAGCGGCTTGAGCATTCGCGAGTGGCTGGTCAGCCTTCGGGAGGCGGGCCTGGACACCATCCCGGGCACCGCCGCCGAGATCCTGGACGACGAGGTGCGCTGGGTGCTGACCAAGGGCAAGTTGCCGACATCGCTGTGGATCGAAATTGTCACCGCCGCGCACGAGGTGGGGCTGCGGTCGTCGTCGACGATGATGTACGGCCACGTCGACAACCCGCGACACTGGGTGGGCCACCTCAACGTGCTGCGCGAAATACAGGACCGCACCGGCGGTTTCACCGAGTTCGTGCCACTACCGTTCGTGCACCAGAGTTCACCGCTGTGTCTGGCCGGCGCGTCACGTCCGGGACCCACCCACCGCGACAACCGGGCGGTGCACGCGCTGGCGCGAATCATGTTGCACGGCCGCATTTCCCAGATCCAGACCAGCTGGGTCAAGCTCGGTGTCGAGCGTACGCAGGTGAAGCTCAACGGGGGCGCCAACGATCTGGGCGGCACGCTGATGGAGGAGACCATCTCGCGGATGGCCGGCTCCGAATACGGCTCGGCCAAGACGGTGGCCGAGCTGATCGCGATCGCCGAAGGCATCGGTCGCCCGGCGCGGAAACGCACCACCACGTACCACTCTGCTCCCTGGTGTCACACATGAACACATATGCAGCACGTGGGTGGGGGCACGTGTCGGCGGCCTGGGTCGGTCGGCTGGTTACGTCGCTAAACGGAAGGAGCAAACACCCCGAACACAGTCTCACCGGGAAGAGCGCCGTAGCGGAGAAAGGGGAGGGTCGCATGTTGACGCCGCTGTTACCGGTGCCATAATATTGATACTAAAAGGCGCAAAAATATATGCTTTCGGTGTCCGCTGACGGTCATCTCACCTATATGTAGTTGGTGGACACAGCCGGGGTACATGGCCGATGGATAGAACTAAAATACGTGTATCGATAACTGGTTTCGCGATATCAGATGCTTGGTGGTCATAGTGCTCTGGTCCGGTGTGATAAACCCAGGAGTGGACGATAAGTTTAAGCATCCGCGCTACAGGGGGGGGCGGAGATGACGGTGGTAGGGAGAGATTTGTTGCGATCTCCGGTCGCTTACGCGCTCAGGGGCTGTGCTGCGCGGTTCGCCGCCAGCAGAACGGCGCATAGCAAACTGCGTCCCGACTTCGTGGCCACAGTACGCAGATGGCCGAAGTGTAGATGACCACGTTAACAACGACGGTTCTCAAACCCGTTCGATCCTTGGGCGGCTTCTTTGCCATGGCGCTCGACACACTCGTCGCCATCTTCAGGCCTCCCTTTGCGTGGCGTGAATACCTGTTGCAGACATGGTTCGTCGCAAGGGTTTCGCTGCTTCCGACACTGATGCTGACCATTCCCTACACGGTGCTTCTGGTTTTCACCTTCAATATTTTGTTGATCGAGTTCGGTGCCGCGGACTTCTCGGGAACGGGGGCGGCGCTGGGCACGGTGACCCAGATTGGCCCCTTGGCTACTGTGCTCGTCATCGCGGGCGCAGGCGCCACTGCGATGTGCGCGGATCTGGGCGCGCGCACTATCCGCGAAGAGCTCGATGCGCTTCGAGTCATGGGAGTCAATCCGATTAAGGCGCTGGTGGTGCCGCGAGTGCTGGCAGCAACCACAGTGGCAGTTGCTTTGGCGTCCACGGTAATCTTGGTCGGGTTGAGCGGAGGCTACTTCTTCTGTGTCTACGTCCAACATGTATCGCCCGGCGCCTTCGTCGCAGGCTTGACCCTGCTCACTCACGTTGCCGACGTCATCATCGCGCTCGTCAAGGGCGCCCTGTTCGGTATGGCGGCAGGACTGATCGCTTGCTACAAGGGCATTTCCGTCTCCGGCGGGCCCGCTGGGGTAGGAAATGCAGTCAATGAGACCGTGGTATTCACCTTCATGGCGTTGTTCGCCATCAACATCGTCGCGACCGCGGTCGGAGTGCAGGCAACACTATGAGCCCCAACGCACCCAGTACGGTCTATCCGCGCGCTAGCAGATTGGCATACGGAGTCGCGCATGGTTGGAACCGTATTGGTCGACAGACCCAGTTCTACTTTCTCACGCTCCTTTCGATCCGTGATGCGGTCGCCAACTACCCCGCCGAGGTCATTCGGCTCATCGCGACAATGGGGTTGGGCGCCGGAGCGCTCGCAGTGGTGGGCGGAACAGTCGCCATCGTTGGGTTCTTGACGCTGTCCACCGGCGCATTGGTTGCGGTGCAAGGTTATAACCAATTCGCCAGTATTGGAGTCGAGGCACTGACCGGGTTCGCCTCAGCATTTTTCAACGTGCGGTTGATCGCTCCAGGAACGACGGCCGTCGCGCTGTCAGCGACCATCGGCGCCGGCGCAACAGCGCAAATGGGTGCGATGCGCATCAACGAAGAAATCGACGCGCTTGAGGTCATCGGTATCCGTAGCGTGGCTTATCTTGCCTCGTCTCGGGTCATCGCCGGCGTGATCGTCGTGGTGCCGCTGTATTGCGTTGGCGTGTTGATGTCTTTTCTGGCCGCCAGATTCGGCACCACGGCGATCTATGGTCAATCGACGGGTGTATACGACCACTATTTCAACACCTTTCTCAATCCCCAAGATCTGATCTGGTCTTTCGTGCAATCGGTGGCGATGGCCGTCGTCATCATGTTGGTCCACACGTTCTATGGCTTCAATGCCTCAGGCGGGCCGGCCGGTGTTGGAGAAGCCGTTGGTCGGGCGGTGCGTACCTCCCTCGTCGTTGCGGCTTTCACGGTGACGGTGACCTCACTTGCTATCTACGGACAGTCCGGCAACTTCAACCTTTCGGGATAGTCGACATGACACTTAAACGCGGCAAGCGCAGCCTGCACCCGGCGGTTTGGACCTTAATCCTCATCGCCGTCATTGTTGCCATCCTGATAGGCACAATTATGCGTTTCAACGGGTCGTTAAACTCCTACGTACCAGTGACTTTAGAATCGGACCGCTCTGGTCTGGTGATGGAGTCGGGCGCGAAAGTTAAAATGCGGGGCGTTCAAGTCGGACGTGTTGAAGGGATCATCGGCGGTCGGGAACCTGTCAAGCTCAAGCTTGCGCTATTCCCAGATCAAATCCGCTACATACCGGCCAACGTCCAAGCGCAAATCCGGGCCACAACCGCATTTGGTGCCAAATACGTCGACTTGATACCTCCCGCGGAGCCCGCCGCCAAACGCATATCGGCTGGGGCAACGGTGATCTCGCGAAACGTCAGTACGGAGGTCAACACCGTCTTCCAGAACATTGTTGATGTGCTGCGCCAGGTCGACCCACCCAAGCTCAACGCGGTGTTGGGCGCGCTAGCCGACGGCGTGCGCGGCCAGGGTGAGCGCATCGGAGAAGCCACTAGCGACGCCAACCAGGTCCTGGAGGCCATTAATCCCCGCATGGAGACAGTCGCCGCAGATTGGCGTTCGTTCAAGCGCTTCAGCGACGCCTACGGCAAAGCGGCAAAAGACATCATCACTGTGCTCGACACGTCGAGCACAGTGAGCTCCACGGTGACCGGGCAGTCGCGCGACCTAGATGCACTGCTACTGAACACGATTGGATTCTCCCAATCGGGAATTAACCTAGTGGGCCCAAACAGAGACGCCATCGTCAACGGTATCAACAAGTTGCAGCCGACGACCGACCTGCTGCTGAAGTACAACCCCATCTATACCTGCACACTGCAAGGGGCGCAGTGGTTCGTCGACCACGGCGGCAAGGACGCCGAGGGTGGCAATGGTTATTCGGTCATACTCGACGCCGGTCTACTCCTTGCCGATGATCCGTATCGCTATCCTGACAACCTGCCGATCGTGGCCGCCAAAGGCGGACCGGGTGGTAAACCGAGTTGCGGATCGTTGCCTGACGCATCGAAGAACTATCCAATCCGAGCACTAGTCACCAACACCGGATGGGGAACCGGGCAAGACATCCGGGTTAACCCCGGCATCGGATTTCCCGGATGGGTCAACTACTTTCCGGTGACGCGAGCAAAGCCCGAACCGCCCGTGATCCGCAATCTCGGTGGACCTGCTCCCGGACCGCCGCCGGCCTATCCAGGAGGGCCGCCCTTCGGCGTACCCCAGTACGCGCCGGACGGTACGCCGCTGTACGCGCCCCCGCCCGGCGCACCTCCACCGCCGCCGATTGGTCCACTGCCATGGCTGCCCCAAGCAGCCGACAACCCGGCCGCAGTGGCCCCGCCTGACACACCACCGACCGATGGCGCACCGCCGCCATCTCCATGAGGACCCTGGAGTAACGGATGAGAGGCAACTTATCGGGTGCCGTTTGGCGCCTGGCGATCTTCATGACAGTCTGCGCGGCGGGAACCTTCGCGCTACTCCTGGTTTTCGCACAACTGCGGTTCCAAGACGAGCACATCTACGAGGCGGTGTTCACCAACGTCAGTGGGTTAAAAGAAGGTGATTTCGTGCGTATCGCCGGCGTTGAAGTCGGCAAGGTGAAAAAAATTTCGATCAACCGACAAGGTCAGGCCGTGGTGGCCTTCTCCGCCGATGACACCGTGGTCCTCACCGAAGGCACTAAGGTCCTCATCCGCTACAACAACCTGATCGGCGACCGGTTTGTGCAGCTAGAAGAAGGGGCGGGTAGCGTCAAGCGGCTCAACCCGGGCCAGACGATTCCTGTTAATCGCACAGAGCCCGCCTTGGACCTCGACGCGCTGATCGGTGGATTCAGGCCGCTTTTTCGCGCTTTGAATCCGGAGCAGGTTAACGCCTTGAGCACACAGCTGATTCAAGCATTTCAGGGGCAAGGCGAGTCGATCTCGTCGTTTCTGACACAAACCGCTTCATTTACCAGCACGCTGGCCGACCGAGATGCGCTCATCAGCCAGGTGATTGGAAATCTGAACACGGTGTTAGTATCCCTGGGGGATCAGAGTAAGCAATTCGACAAGACGGTCGACTCTTTATCCAAGCTGGTCCAGGGCCTGGCGGAGCGTAAGGTCGACATCAGCAACAGCATTGCCTATAGCAACGCGGCCGCCGCCTCGATCGCCGACTTGCTGTCACAATCACGAGAACCGTTCAAAGATGTTGTGGCGCAGTTGGATCGCGCTAGTACCCAAGTCTTGTCTGACCGTGAGTACGTGGACAACATCCTCAAAGGTCTGCCCGGCAAATACAGGATCCTCAACCGGTTGGGACTGAGCGGCGACTTCTTCACCTTCTATCTGTGCGACCTCGTCTTGAAGGTCAACGGCAAAGGCGGGCAGCCGGTCTACATCAAGTTGGCCGGCCAGACAACAGGCCGGTGCACGCCAAAATGAAGACCTTCAGTGAACGCAACCCTCTGGTCATCGGTTTTGTTGGTATCGGACTGACCGCAGTCGTAGTGGTCGGCGCCCTGGAGTTCAAGAAACTGCCCTTTTTCGATATCGGCCCGCAGTATTCGGCGTATTTTGCTGAGGCGAGCGGATTGGCGCCCAACGCTCCGGTACAGGTCGCTGGATACCGGGTCGGTGAGGTCACCGGCATCGACCTGGAAGGCACCCGCGTTCTGATCAAGTTTAAAGTGTCCGAGGACGTCCACATGGGTGACCGGACCGAAGCCGCTATTAAGACCAAAAGCCTGCTGGGCGCTAAGGTCCTGGAGGTCTCTCCGCGAGGCGACAGACCCCTGACCGGGGCCATCCCGCTGGAACGGACCACGCCGGCCTACCAACTCCCCGACGCGCTCGGTGACCTGGCCAAGACGATCAGCGGTCTAAACACTGACGAGCTCGACCGCTCCTTCCAAACTCTGTCGCAGACCTTCAAAGACACCCCGGCAGATCTGCGAGTGGCCGTCGAAGGTGTAGGCCGGTTCTCGCAATCGCTCAACGAGCGTGATAACGAACTGCGATCGCTGCTAGAACAAGCCAACAAGGTCACCGGCGTCCTAGCCCAGCGCACAGACCAGATCGTCGGGCTCATCTCCGACACAAACGCGCTCCTTAAGCAACTGAGGACGCAAAGCGCAGCACTGGAAAACCTATCGGCCAACATCACGCGGCTCACCACGCAGATCTCAGGATTCATCGCCGACAACAAGACCACACTGCGACCGTCTTTGGACAAGCTCAACGCAGTGCTCACGATGGTGAACAACCGCAAAACTGAGCTGCAGCAATCGATCAAGATGCTGAACCGATACGCGCTGTCACTGGGTGAATCTGTCGGATCGGGCCCCTTCTTCAAGGCATACCTATCCAATCTGCTGCCGGGCCAGTTCGTTCAACCGTTCATCGATGCGGCCTTCTCCGACCTCGGCCTCGACCCCAATGTGTTGGCGCCATCGAAACGCATCGACCCCCCTGTCGGACAGCCAGCAACACCACCGCTGCCGATGCCCTATCCGCGCACGGGCCAGGGCGGCCCTCCACAGCTGCACCTGCCCGACGCGATCACCGGAAAGCCTGGCGACCCGCGCTACCCGTATCGCGAACCACTGCCGGCGCCGCCACCAGGCGGACCACCGCCTGGCCCACCCACGCCTGCCGAGCCCGCCTACAGCCCGTCGCCGACGCCGAATCCGGTTTACGTGCCTGCACCCAACGAGGTTTCAGCAGATGGCACCCAGCAGCCGAAGGGAGGCATCCGATGACGCCACGCCGCATCTTCACAATCTCGCTGGCAGTCGCATTGACTCTGCTGTTGACCGGCGGTGGGGTCGTCGTGGCGCAGACCATCGGGCGGTCGAATCGCACGTACGTCACCGCCTACTTCGATAACAGCAACGGCATCTTTCCCGGCGATGACGTGTACATGCTCGGCGTGAAAATCGGCAAGATCGACACCATCGAGCCTGAACCGACTCGGGCGAAAATCACCTTCTGGTACGGCGACCAATACAAGGTGCCTGCCGACGCCAAAGCGGTCATTCTCTCTCCCCAACTGATCACCTCTCGGGCAATACAGCTGACCCCTGTTTACACCGGCGGGCCGGTCATGCAGAACGGAGCCGTGATCGGCCAAGATCGCACCGCGGTCCCCGTCGAATGGGACGACTTCCGCCAGCAGCTGGAGAAACTGACTCAAAGCCTGCAACCGGGCCCCGACGGAGTGAGTCCGCTTGGCGCCCTCATCAACACCGCCGCTGACAACCTGCGCGGCCAGGGAGCGAACATCCGCGACACCATCATCAAGCTCTCGCAGGCGTTTTCGGCGCTCGGCGACCACAGCGGAGACATCTTCTCCACGATAAAAAACCTGTCGATCCTGATATCAGCATTGCACGACAGTACGGATCTGATGAGTCAACTAAACCAGAACCTGAACGCAGTCACCGGACTACTTGCCAGCGACCCTGACGCCATCGGTAGAGCCCTTGACGGTCTGAGCAGAGCCACCATCGATATCAAGCAATTCGTCGCCGACAACCGCGAAGCGCTAGGCAAGACCTCAGAGAACTTGTCCACGTTGACCGGGGCGGTCGTACAAAGTATGGACGATGTCAAGCAAACCCTGCATGTCGCCCCGACAACCTTCGCCAACTTCCTCAACATCTATGAACCGGCCCACGGCGCCCTCACGGGCGCGCTGGCGTTGAACAACTTCGCCAACCCCATCCAGTTCATCTGCGGGGCAGTCGAAGCCGCATCGCGGCGTGGTGCTGAGCAGTCGGCGAAGCTGTGCGTGCAGTACCTGGCGCCCATTCTGAAGAACCGGCAGTACAACTTTCCGCCGATCGGCTTCAATCCCTTCACCAACGCCCAGGCGCGCCCGAACGAGATCACCTATAGCGAGGACTGGTTGCGACCGGACTATCGTCCCACTCCACCATCGGCCGCCGGGCAGCCGGGGATGAGCCCCAAACCCCCCGAAGCCGGGCCTAACCCACCGGATCAGCCCCCCGCCTCCCAGTCGGCAACGCAGGAGGGCCCTCCACTGATCGAGCCGCAGGCACCGGCGCCCACCGACCCGGCTAAGGGCCTGACCGGCATGATGATCCCGACGAACGTGGGTGGATGATGATCAGACGCTTGAGAAGAGTTCTGGCACTATTACTTCCGGCGGCGCTTCTGATCAGTGGCTGCGACTGGCATGGGCTGAATTCGCTGCCGCTACCGGGGACCGAAGGAAGCGGACCAGGCGTCTATACAATCCAGGCCCAGCTGCCCGATGTGACGAACATCCAGCCGAATTCCCGGGTTCGTGTCGCCGACACCACGGTCGGCAATGTCACCAAGATTGAACGTCAAGGCTGGCACGCCCTTGTCACGATGACCGTCAATCGTGATGTCGCACTTCCGGCGAATGCTACGGCAAAAGTCGGGCAGACCAGCCTTCTGGGTTCGCTGCATATCGAACTCAGCCCCCCCGTGGGTGCGGCGCCGCAAGGCAAATTGCACGAAGGTTCGCTCATCCCGCTGAAAAACGCTGGCGCATACCCCACGACGGAACAGACCCTCGCAGCGGTCTCCATGTTACTCAATGGTGGAGGACTGGGTCAGATTCAAGACATCACCAAAGCCTTCAGCACCGCGTTCGCCGGTCGCGAGCAAGACTTACGTAGCCTCATCGGACAGCTGAACGAATTCACGTTGCATCTCGACGCCCAGAAGAACGACATCATCTCGGCAACAGAAAGTTTCAATCATCTGACGGATCAGTTTGCTGCGGAGAAGCCTGTGCTGGACAGGGCGATGCGTACCATCCCCGAGGCCCTGGCGGTGCTCAGTGCGCAACGTTCGCACCTCGTTGAAGCCTTCGACCAGTTCGGGAAATTCGCCGCGTTGGCCGCCGATACCACGAACAAGTCCGAAGATGCTCTGGTCGCAGAACTCAAAGCGGTTGGCCCCATAGTGCGGTCGCTGGCCGATGCCGGGCCCTCACTGACTAGGTCGCTCAGCGTCATACCCACCTATCCCTGGGTCAACGACACTCTCGGCAACTGGGTTCGCGGGGACTACGCCAACCTGACAGCGATCATCGACTTGACGTTGAGCCGACTGGACCAAGCGTTCTTCACGGGGACCCGGTGGGAAGGAAACCTCACCGAACTCGAATTGCAGTGGGGCCGCACGATCGGTCAGCTTCCCAGCCCAGCGACAGCGGCTAATCCGCTCGTCATCCCCTACCACCTAGATCAGGGGCCCTGACATGGTATTGACTCGGCAGGTCAAAATTCAGCTGGCCCTGTTCATTACGATCTCGATGACCGCGGCGCTCGTGATGATATTTGGCTACATGCAGTTGCCGGCGATGATCGCCGGAGTCGGTCACTACAAGGTGACTGTGCAGCTTAAGCAGTCCGGTGGACTTTATCCGCGGGGCAACGTCACCTACCGCGGGACTGAGGTGGGGCGTATCGACGAGGTACGTCTAACCGATACGGGCGCTGAGGCCGTGTTGTCCCTCAACTCTGACCGCAAAATCCCTTCAGACCTTGACGTTCAGGTACACAGCCAATCGGCGATCGGCGAACTATATATCGCGTTGCTGCCGCGAAACGGCTCCTCTCCACCCCTGAAGAGCGGCGATGTCATCCCGGCCAACCGAACGTCAGTGCCCCCTGACATCAATGCCCTGCTCGACGCGACAAACCGCGGCCTAGCTGCGGTGCCACACGACAACCTGAAGACGGCGATCGACGAAAGCTATACCGCTGTAGGCGGTTTAGGCCCCGAGATGTCCAGGATCGTGAAAGGATCGACACAGCTGGCCATTGATGCCCACACCAACCTTGATGCCCTGACTTCCTTGATCGATCAGTCCAAACCAGTCCTTGACTCTCAGGGCAACTCTGCCGCTGCAATCCAAGGATGGGCCTCGCACCTGGCGACGATCACCTCACAGGTGCAAAACCACAATGACTCGTTCTCGGGGTTGCTGCGCAACGGACCAGCGGCGGCCCAGCAGTCCCAGCAGTTGCTCGAACAGCTCCGACCGACATTGCCACTACTGATGGCGAACCTCGTCAGCATCGACGATGTCGCGATCGCATACCAGCCCGCAATCGAGCAACTGTTGGTCTTGGTGCCCCAAGGTTTGGCCAACATCGAAGGAATCGTGATCGCTAACCAAAACACCAAACAGCCATACCGCGGTGCGTTCATGGCGTTCAACCTGAACATCAACCTGCCACCACCGTGCACGACTGGATACTTGCCCGCTCAACAGCAGCGGCCGCCAACCTTCGAGGATGAACCCGACCGAACTGACGCCGATCTGTACTGCAGGATCCCGCAAGACAATCCGATCATCGACGTCCGTGGTGCGCGAAATTTCCCGTGTCTGACGGTTCCAGGGAAACGTGCACCGACGGCCAAGATGTGTGAGAGCGACGAACAGTATGTGCCGCTCAACGACGGGTTCAACTGGAAGGGCGATCCCAACGGCACCCTGTCGGGTCAAGACATCCCGCAACCGCCCCCCGGCCGATCCGCCGCCGGAGGAGAGCCGCCGCCGGCTGCCACGCCGCCACCATTGGCGGTAGCTCAATACGACCCGGCAACAGGAAATTACGTCGGGCCCGACGGCAAGGTCTACAGCCAGTCCAACTTGGCCCGGAGCTCGGCGACACGAACATGGCAGGACATGGTGATGCCTCCCGCGAATAAATAGACCACCCGACGACCTCACCGACAGGAACGGCACCACATCGATGAAACATCGCCTACCCACAGTAGTTCCCACGCGCAGCGAGCCACGGATCCGGACCAGCGCAACGGCCAATTCGATCAGACGTATGGCCCGCTCTGTACGACGCCGTCCTGAAAGGGGATTCAAGCCAGCTGAAGTCGCACCCACGGCCGGTTCTGGCAGGGCAGCGACTACCGATTGCGAAGGTCGGATTACTGCTGCCGTTGATGCCGAGCAGAACTCGTCGATGGCCTCATCGTCTGATGTCTCCGACGATGCCGACCGCGGCGATGAAAATCGGCCATCTGAGGCGCCCCCCGGAGACGACGTCGACGGCACCGGTGAAGCCAACAAGGTGCTGGACAACCCACCTTCGACCAAGCAACACTCTCCAGTTCGCGCGGCCGCCGCCGCCGGAATCCTGATCGTGCTGGCTCTTTCGGCTCTTACTGGCTGGCTGGGATGGCGCGCCGAGCAGTCGCACCGGCGCATTGAGGCGCGCACGCTGTTCTTGCAGGTCGGTCGCCAAGGCGCCTTGAATTTAACGACTATCGATTTCCGCACTGCCGAAACGGACGTTCAACGGATTATCGACGCGTCAACGGGAACATTTCAAGACGACTTCCGCAGTCGCTCAAAGGCGTTCATTGAAACTGTCAGACAAGCTCAGTCGGTGACGCAAGGAAGCGTCGGGGAAGCGGGCATCGAATCGGTGGACGGCGACCGCGCCCAAGTGCTGGTAGCGGTGACCGTCAAGACCCAGAACGTGGCCGCCCCAACCCAAAAGCCCCGGTCGTGGCGGATGCGCATCACCGTACAGAAGGTCGGTGACGGGGCGAAGGTTTCCAATGTGGAGTTCGTGGTATGACCGAATCGGTAACCGGCGTTAACGCCGATGAGCAAGACATAGAACCGCACGCCGAAACATCGGACGGCCATAGTCGTCGGGGGGATCTACGCGGCGTCCTCGATGACAAACCTGAGAGGGTGATGGCCGGACGGGACTCGCGCGACGACGAAGCCGCGCAGACCGATCATGACGGCGCCACCGACATAAGCGCCGGCCACGCCCAAACACGGTCCAACCTACGCCGCTTGGCCAGAAGGACGCCGTGGGCGAAGATCGCTGTCTACGGTGTACTGCCTGTTATCGCGGCGGCGTTGACCGCTGGGTCGGGATACCTGAAATGGCAGGAGTCGTCGGCACGCGGTTCGCAGCAGGCCGGCGTCGAAGCTCTCACAGCGGCAAGGGAATCCGTGGTTGCCATGCTGTCGTATAAGGCAGACACCGTCGATAAGGATCTCAAGGGCGCCGAGAATCGTCTGACCGGCAAGTTCCGTGATTCTTACACGCATCTGATAAACGACGTCGTCATCCCTGGCGCTAAGCGGGACAATATCACCGCGGTGGCTTCCGCGCCTGCCGCGGCCGTCGCCTCGGCGAGCATGAACCGTGTCGTCGTTGTGGTTTTCGTGGACCAGACCACCACGGTCGGCACCGGACCACCCTCGGATACCGCTTCCAGCGTCAAGGTGACACTCGATAAAATCGGCGGCCAATGGCTCATCTCCGACTTTCTTCCTGTCTAACGAAGCCCAGACCGTGGGCGTGACGAATAGCTTGTTTGCTGCGAGGGCAAGCACCTCGCAGACCCATACCGTCAATCTGAACGCGAAAAGGCGATCGCTCCTTGGGATGCGTGAGCCGCGCTCGTCGTTCATCGATGAGGCAGCCACAGCGCAAAGGACCCGACGGATACGGTTGAGCTCGCGCAATCCAATCGGTGTAATCCTTTGCACCGCAGCCGCTTGTGGTCTTGCCATCGTCTTTGCGCCCGCAGTCGGCGCAGACAACAAGCGACTGAACAACAGCGTGATCGCCAATGTCTACACCATTCAGCATCAACACGGTTGCACCAACGACGTCGCCAATAATTTACAGCTGCAACTGGCTGCTCAATGGCACACCGACGATCTCATGGGCAATCGGGCACTCGACAGCGACCTCGGATCGGACGGCTCAAATGCCCAAGACCGGGCCAATGCGGCCGGATATCACGGAAGCGTGGCAGAAACAGTAGCGATCAACACTTCATTGGCGATCAACAATCTCGACATTATGAATCAGTGGTACTACCGCCCCGACTACATGGCGATCATGTCCAACTGCGCTTACCGGCAGATGGGAGTCTGGTCGGCCAACAGCTTGGATCGCTCAGTGGTAGTCGCCGTGTACGGGGATCCAACGTGATTTGGTGTGCGGCAACGCTATCGGAGTTTCTCATCCACTCACCGACCGAGAGAGGTAACGCTGGATCCCAGCCCAGATTATGACGCGAGTGACGAACTGGAGTACTTCTTCAGCTGGCTGCCATGGGCGTTGCGGGGTACGTTTCCGCCTCCGGATTATCCGCCGCACTGAGAAGGCGGGTCACGGGCCGTATTCCCGTTGGCCGACCAGGTCCGCCAGACGGAGAGTGCCGTAGAGAGCGGGCCTCAAGTTGCGAGATTTCGACTCACTGGCCTGCGGCGAGCAGGCTTGAACGACAGTGGCGAGGACGTCCGGGATTACGTACCACGCCAGAATGACATCCGTCAGATCGATTGGACTAGCTGGAAAATGACGCGCTGCACCATCCTGCCGCGGGCGGCGCTGGCTGCGCTCGTAGCAATGAGCCTCTGGCACCCTGCCGCCAAGGCCGACAACACCGAATACTTGATGGTTCCTTCTGCGGCGATGGGGCGCGACATCCCGGTTGCGTTCCACGGGGGTGGCCCGCACGCGGTATATCTGCTCGACGCATTCAACGCCGCACCTGATACCAGTAATTGGGTCACGGCTGGAAATGCGATGAATACTTTGGCAGGTAAAGGAATCGCAGTTGTTGCTCCGGCAGGGGGTGCTTGGAGCCTATACACGAACTGGGAACAGGATGGCAGTCGCCAGTGGGAGACCTTCCTATCCCAGGAGTTGCCCGACTGGCTCGCGACCAACAAAGGGCTTTCTCCGGGCGGACACGGCATTGTCGGAGCCGCGCAAGGAGGCACCGGCGCGTTGATGATGGCGGAATTTCACCCGGACCGTTTCCGATATGCCGGGTCGATGTCGGGATACCTCACCCCGTCGCGCACCATGGACAACGGTTCCCTAACTGCGGGCATGGCCCAGTACGGCGGTGTCGATACCCGAAACATGTGGGGAGCCGCCCAGTTGGGCAGGTGGAAGTGGCACGACCCTGATGTCCATGTGCAGATGCTCATCGACAACAACACGCGGCTGTGGATGTTCAGTCCGTCCACGCCCACATGCAGTGATCCACCGGCCATGATTGGATTCTGCGACGAGGCCCAAGGCAGCAACCACTTCTTCTACCAGCACTACCACGCTGCCGGGGGGAGGAATGCGCACTTCGATCTGCCGCCTAACGGACAGCACGATTGGGGCACGTGGGGTCCTCAATTAGCGGCGATGTCCGGCGATCTTGCCGCGACACTTCGGTAACCGTGTTCATGATGTTGGCCCATTTGACACCGCGACTCTTAATCGCGCTGCCCGGCATTGCCGCGTTATGCGTCGTAGGGTCTGCTCCAGCCAACGCCGGCCCTCTCGACGATCCGTGCGGCCCCATTCCCTTGATGTTGTACGGCCTTATACCCATGGCGCCCGAACTAGACGGCGACATCGACCTGACCCAACAAAGCCCACCGACCGGTTCGATGCCCGGTTCGCCCGCGTTGCCATCACCAACAGACCGCTCGCCAACGGCCGCTACACGTTGACGGTCGATGTCCCCGATGGCCTGCGCTGCGGTGACGTCTCTATGGCCCCGCCCTTCCTACCCACGACACGTACTCATGGGATGGAACAACGCTGACCGGTGCGCTGGAATCCTCGTTCGCGACAGGCTGCGGTGGTGCGCCGGCCGGGACCAACACGTACCCGTTTTCGCTTTCGCGGATGTAGGGCATCCGTTCGTGTCACGACGCTGCCACAACCTATGGCAGCGACAACCCATAAAACCGGACATCCCGGGATCTAACGCATATTCCAAACTGCGCCGACGGTGGACAGCGACTTCGAGTCCATGTCATGGAGTTCTTGGGGCGGTGATGGCGCTCAAGGAACCGGCATCCTCACCTATCAGGTCTGCGAACCCATCTGTAAAGAAGGCCACCGTGAGCAGTACGCCGTCAACGCTCGTGGGCGGCAGGCACCGGGCATGACATAGTGCGTTGTACGTATCGGTTCCTGGCCCACGCGGGCCACCGAGCGGTGCCCTCACACCAACGCGGTTGCATCAAACACCCAGCTGGTGTCCGCCGTCGCGAGCGCCTCGAAGTGGTTGGGCGGCGCGAAGCTCACGAGGCTTTGCATGTCCCAATAGTCTTTCCACACAGCGATTTTCCCGTCGATCACCTTGTGCACGGTGACGAAGCGCAACACGCCCCGCTCCCCGGACGCGAACGTCCAGGTTTCCGAGTGCTCGTAGATGGCGTCGGGGCCGTTGGACACCAGCAGGCCGTCGTGGTTCTCGTAGGCCGCCAGCGGCTCGAGACCCATCTTCAGCCGCTTCACGATGTCCTCGGGGCCGCGGGCCGCCAGCGCGGGGACCGGCATGTCGACGTAGAGGCAGTCCTTTGCCAAGAAGGTCTTGACCGCGTCCCAATCGCGCCGCGAAAGCGCCTGCCATAGCCCGAGTACGACATCGTCGACCGCGATCGCAGAAACCTCTCTTGTCATGGCGGTCAATAAACCCGCTTGTCGGGCGGGTGTCAACGGTGCGGCGGATACCCAGCGGGGTGACCCCGCTGCAGCGCTACATCGCCGGGGAAATCACCACCGATCACGCCGCCGGGCTGTTGACCGCGCCGATCGCGTGGGCCGGCCCGCAGGGCCAGCTCCAAGGGCGTGGGCGCAGCCGGCCAACACCAAGGGGGCCGTCCCGGTCATCCACGAGAACAAGGGCCTCGACGACTGGGTGCGGTCGGTGGCCGGACGCCTGGCCGGGGCACGCTACGCCGCCCTCGCCATCGACGTGCTGTCCGGGGAGCGCGGCACCGGCGGCTTTGCCGATCCGGCGCAGGCCACCGCCGCGCTCGCGAAGCTCCCGCCGGAGCGGTTCACCCACGACCTGAAATCCGGTGTGGCCGAACTGAAGTCGCGCGCCCCGGGACAGAAGGTCGGCGTGGTCGGCTTCTGCTTCGGTGGCGGATTGGTGTGGCAGCTGTTGGCCTTCGGCGCCCGGGGGTGTGCGCCGCGGTCCCGTTCTACGGCCCGCTGCCCGACAGCGCCGCCTTCACCGGAGCCAAGGCCGCCGTGCTGGCGACCTATGCGGCGCTGGACTCCCGCGTCACGAGGTCGCAGCCGGCCCGCCAAGGCCGCGTTGGATCGCGCCGGGCTGACCAACGGGATCGTCGTCGAGCCCGGTGCCGATCACGCCTTCTTCAACGACACCGGCGCGCGCTACGACGCGGCCGCGGCGGCCGACGCGTGGCAACGGCTGCAGGACCGGTTCGGCCGCTACCTCGCTTGACGGCGATGATCCTTCGGAAAGCGGCGGCCGGGGGGCATACTTACCGGCGTGACATCGCAGCGCGACGAGCCGGAGCACGTCGGAACCGGTCAAGCCAACGGCCTGTTGACCCGGCGCGAGGCCATGCGGCGACTGGCCTTCGCCGCCGCCGCGGGTCCCGCCGCGCTCATCTCCGCGTGTTCCGGCGGCAGGAATGGGCCGAGCCGCCGACGCCGTCGCCGCCGCTAACGCCAGGCCGATCAGACCTCGGCCGGAGCCATCGATCGCGCCGGGCCCAGGGTCACCGGCAGCGTCGACCATCCGCGCAGCACCCGCGTGTCCCGGCGGCTTCCCGACCCGGCCGCCCGCACCTCGGGGAAGCGATCGAAGAAGGTGCGTAGCCCGACCTCGCCCTCGGCGCGCGCGAGGGCGGCGCCCAAGCAGAAGTGCCGGCCGCCGGAGAAGGCGAGATGCCGCCCGGCATTAGGCCTTTCGATGTCGAAGCGGTGCGGATCTTCGAATACCGACGGGTCCCGGTTGGCGGCGGCAAGATAGATCACCACCAATTCGTCGCGGCGCACCCGCATCCCGGCCATGTCCACATCCTTCAGCGCCACCCGCGCGGTGAGCTGCACCGGGGACTCCAGCCGCAAGATCTCCTCGACCGCGTTGGGCCACAGGTCGGGACGCCGGCGCAGCGTCTCCAGGTGTTCGGGCGCATCCAGCAGCATGCGAATCCCGTTGCCCAGCAGGTTGACCGTGGTCTCGAACCCCGCCGCCAGCACCAGGCCGGCGATGGCCTGCAGCTCGTCCGCGTCGAGATGCGTTTCGGGCGAACCGCTTTCGGCCATCTGGATCAGCTGGCTCATCAGGTTGTCGCTCGGGGCGCGCCGCAGCTCCCGCAAATGGTCGGCCAGCCAGACGTTGAATCCGGCGATGCCCTTCTGCACCCTACGGTATTGGCGCCACGGCAAGCCGAGGTCCAGGCTGGGCGCCGCCAGCTCGCCGAACTCCAGCACGCGCCGACGGTCTTGTTCGGGCACCCCCAGGATGTCGCTGATGATCGCGACCGGCAGTTGCGAGCAATACTCTCCTACGATGTCGACGACGCCGGACCGGTCGGCCAGCCGGTCCAGCAGACCGGCCGCGGTCCGCTCCACCCCGTCACGCAAGGCGGCGACCGCCCTGGGGGTGAAGACCGCCGACACGGTCTTGCGGTAGCGGGTGTGGTCCGGCGGCTCGACGGCCAACAACGACGGTTCGCGCAGCGGATGCAAGAAGCCGTCGCGAGTGCGGCGCTCCACCCACCGCAGCGGCGCCGGCAGGTTCGAACCCATGTTGACCACCCGGAAGTCGTCGGATCGCAGCAGCTCGTGGGCCAGCGCGTGGTCAGTCGTCACACAGTTGACGCGGCCCCTGACCAGCGGGCCCAGGGCGCGCAGTTCGTCGTAGAACGGCACCGGGTCGGCCGGCACCGTCGGGTCGGCGATCAGCCTGGCCTGGAGCTCGCCGCGCCGCATGCCGATCGCCGCGACGCCCCGGATGAAGCCGTGCATCACGAGCCAGTGCAATCTCTCCTTCACCGGTCCTCCAGATCTCAGGTGGTCTCACCCAGCCTAGGACTGGACCCGTCAGCACTCGGCGGAGATCTTGAAGTCCGTCGTCACCGTCGTGTTGGGGTTGCTGTTGTTGATGCCGTAGGCGCTGCCGGCGATGGTGTAGGACCCGTGGGTGACGTCGGCGTGCGCGTCTCCCACGCCGCCCTGCCAGAAGCTGCCGGTGAACCCGTCGACGTTGCGGATCTTCACCCACTGCGGCATGGCGCGGTAGCCGCTGAGCAACACCACCGCCTCGATCTCACCGTTTCGGTCGCGGATGTCGATGGTCCGGTACCCCTGGTCCTGGCTGCAATCGGCGGGCCGCGTCGTGCGAGTGGCGCCGTCGACGGTCACGCGCGCGGCTTTGCGGGGCACCGTCTCGGCCTGCCCGCACCCCGCCACTGCGGCCCCGGCGACAAGGACCAAAGCGACTGCCCTGCAACGGTTTCGCATCAGGTGCCTCCTTTACTGCCGCTTCGGCATCAGCGCCGGCAGGGACTTGACGATGCGGGCCCGCACGAACTCCGGGCTCAGGCCCTTGAGCAAGTCGATCGCGCGAATGCTCTTCGGCACGTACCAGTGCAGCCGCTTCTTGTCGTGGTAAGCCTGCCACGCCGCCTCGGCCACGCTGGCCGCGGGCATCAGCCGGAACATGCCCTTCTTCGGTGCCCGGGCCCGCAGCTCCTCCGGGGACATCGGCCGCCCGCCGTCGTCGGAATGGTTCGTGGTCGTGGTGAGGATGGCGGTGTCGATCAGGCCGGGCAGCACGTCGGCGACCCGCACCCCGTGGCGCCGCCATTCCACGCTGAGCGCCTCGGTCAGGCCCTTGACGGCGTGCTTGGTCGACGAATACACCGCGAGGCGCGGCATGCCATAGGTGCCCGACGACGAGGACGTCGAAAACATCAGGCTGCCG
This sequence comes from Mycobacterium palustre, assembly GCF_002101785.1. Taxonomy (GTDB): domain Bacteria; phylum Actinomycetota; class Actinomycetes; order Mycobacteriales; family Mycobacteriaceae; genus Mycobacterium; species Mycobacterium palustre. The sequence goes on along the minus strand of NZ_LQPJ01000065.1, from coordinate 2,281 downwards.
GGGTTCTTCTTGAGGTAGGGGAGGGCGGCGTACGCGCCGGTCAGCACCGCCTTGAAGTTCACCTCGACGACGCGCATCGCGGCTTCGTAGGGCACATCCTCGAACCAACCCGATGCGCCGACGCCGGCGTTGTTCCACATCATGTCGAGCCCGCCGCCCGGGTTGCCGGCGCAGAAGTCGGCAAGCGCACCGTCCAAGGCGGCCTTGTCCGTCACGTCGACGACGCGCGTCCACAGCCGGTCACCGCCCAATTCCCGCCGCAGCGTCGCCAGACCGTCCTCGTTGCGGTCCACCGCGCCGACCCGCCAGCCCTTGGCGTGAAAGAGCTTTGCCCCCTCGCGGCCCATGCCGCTGCCCGCGCCAGTGATGAAAATCGATTTCACGGGCCGTCAAAGCCTTTCGGTCAGCCGGCCTCAACCACATCTTTGATGCGGTTCAGCGTCTTGGTCATGTCACGGATGTTGCGCCGCTTGCGCAGAAAGCCACCGAATAACCAATACACGCCGAGCCAGGGCGCCGAGTTGAGCCGGAACGACTCGGTCACGTCGGTGCCGCCTTCGCTGGGGGCCAGTCGGTAATGCCAGTTGTTCACCGCCCGGTCGCCGAGCATCACCGCAAACCCGAACTCCCGGCCGGGCTCGCAGGCGGTCACCTTGCACGTCGTCCAGTAGACCGGCCCGATCTCGTTGCGCCGGACGTGGCCGCGGAACTTGGCGCCCAGGGCCGGGCCCGTCGCGCCGCCCACCCACTCGGCCTCGAACACTTCCGGGGAAAACCGTCCGGTGTTGCGCACGTCCGCGATGAGATTCCAGATCTTGTCCGCGGGCGCCGCCATGTGAACAGTCGCCGAACCTTCCATGGCCTGATCCAAACACAGCCGCGCGTTGAGTCATAGACCAATGGCGATTAATGGGGCACGGCCGCCTGAATCAGCCCGTTGACGATCTGCTTGATTCCTTGAGCGGGGTGCGAATACCAGGCGATCGGGAGGCCGGAAGCGGCGCCGCACTTGGGCCAGGGCTCGACGCCCTCCTCCGCGAAGACCCGATTCGCCACGGCGATCTGTTGCTCGCGGGACGCGGCCGCCGGGTTGCCGACGCCGCCGTATCGCGCCCAGGTGTCCGGTTTGAATTGCAGCCCACCGTATTTGCCGTTTCCGGTGTTGGCGTGCCAGTTGCCACCGGACTCGCACTGCGCGATCGCGTCCCAGTTGGGGCCGGGGGTAAGGCCGGTGGGGGCGGCGTTGGCGACGCCGGTGGAGGAGGTCAGCGAGGCTGCAACGATCCCGCCGACGATGGCGTACTTGACGGAAGTCTTGCAGAGTTTTCTCATGCCAGACATTTCGGCGCGCGTGTCCGAAGTGTTACCTGTTTGAAAATGCCGCGAGATATGCCCTCTATCAGCGGGATTGGCTCGCTACGAGGCGCGCGCAGAGGTTTAGAAATTGGTGAGAAACAAATAAATTAGCCCTGGCAATGCGACCGCGCCCCGAACGCGGAGGCCTGCGGTACAGGTTGTCGAGTCGGCGCGCCGCGCGCCGGGTTAGCCTGGCCGCTGATGGCTCCGACTGTCCACTGGCTGCGCTCGACGCACGCGCGCGCGTTGCTCGCGGCCGCGCTGGGGGCCTGCCTGCTGCTGGGGGGCGCCGTCGTGGCGGTGGACCGGCTGCACACCACGCCCGCCGACGTGCTTGACCATCCCGCCGACCCGGTCACCGACGAGCAATCCGCGGCCCAGGTCCTCGAGTCGGCAAGGCAGATCGTCACCGTGACCGGGCTGCGGACCGCGTCGGCGAGCTACACGCTGATGTCGTGCAAGGACCGGGACGACCCGCCGTATCAGGGGGCGATCTATTTGACCTTCGCGCTGCCGGGCACCGCACCCGCCGACGCCTACCTCCCGGCACTCGCGGCGGCGCTTGTCGATCATGGCTGGGCCGAAGCGCGGGCTCCCGGCGACCGCGCGCTGGCCAAGACCCTGTCAAAAAACGCGGTTACCGCGATGCTTTCCCGCCAGCGCGACGACCCCGGCACGGGGGTCCTGCGCGTCTACGGAGAGTGCCGCAACATGAATGATCACCGCCGGGACGCAACGGCCTGGGTCGACATCACCGACCAGTTGCCCCATTCGGGCTGAGCGGCCCGTAACGCGCCACTGCGCCCGACGGCGTGCCATCGAGGCGCAGTGGCGACGTTGGAGCTAGCTGTACCCGGCCATAACGTTGGTTACAGGCGGCTGATGGGTGGTAGGCCGCTGAGTGCGCTGTGGCGGCGTTGAGTGT
>NZ_LQPJ01000064.1 GCF_002101785.1 Mycobacterium palustre | reverse complement strand
CAACAGCACACCCGCGACCACACAGGTGGGGCCACTTTCGACCGCCCACCCGGGGCCAAATCAGGCTGTCACAGCCACACGGGCCAGGCGGCGCCCGACGCGGTGAGCACGCTGTGGAAGGACGGTGTGCTGCGGCGGCTGGAACTGCAGCCGCTGTCGCGGCCGGAATCCGAGGAGCTGCTTCATTCAGTTCTGGGCACTCTGAGCCCCGAGTGCGCCGAGCGGATGTGGAAGCTGACCCGCGGGAACGTGTTGTACCTGCGTCACCTCGTGGAGCAGGAACGCGCGGCCGCCCGCCTGGTATGCCAGGACGGTCAGTGGCGCTGGCAGCCCGGATCGTCGGTGTCGCCGACCCTCGTCGAACTCGTCGAACTGCACGTCGGCGCGGTGCCCGAGGAGGTGCGCGACGTGATCGACCTGGTGGCCGTCGCCGAACCCCTCGATCGATCCTGTCTGGCCTCGCTGGTCAGCCCCCAATCGGTAGAGGCCGCGGAGGAGCGCGGGCTGATCAGGGTGTCCTCGAGCGCCGATACCGTTTATGTGGGCCATCCGTTATATGGCGAAGCCCGGCTCAACCAATGCGGCCCGCTGCGGCTGCGCCGGCTGCGTGGCGAAATCGCAACCGCCATGGCCCACATCGAACAGTCCTCGCGGGTGGATCCTCTTCGGCTCGGGCTCCTTTGGCTGGAATCTGACCTGCCGCCCAATCCTGAGGTGTTGTCGCGCGCCGCCAATACCGCGCGGTCGCGCCTGGATTTAGCGCTGGCCGAGCGATTCGCGCGCGCCGCCGTTGAAGCGAAAGCGGGCCCGCAGACCAAACTGCTGCTGGCCTACGTGTTGTTCATGCGCGAACAAGGAACCGAGACAGAACAAGTCCTCGACACCATCGACGACCACCATCTGCCCGCAAGCGGATTCATCAACCCCGCGATCCTGCGCGCGGCCAACTCGTTGTGGGTGCTGCGACGCCCAGAACGAGCCTGGGAGGTCATCGATGGCGCGCTCGCCCGCAGCGAGACCGCCCATAACGAGCACCTGCGCACGTTTCGCGCCGTGCAGCTGGTCCTGGGGGGCAGACCCGCCGAGGCCGTTGAGGCGATGGCCGGGGTCGACGACGGGCGCCTCGATCCTTTCGGCCGGATTCTGGGCCTGTGTGCTCAGACCATCGCTCTGGGCGACCTCGGGCGGCCAAAACAGGCCGCCGAAAGAGCCGCCGCCGGCTATGCGGTGGTCGGCCAATCACCCCAGGACAGCTACCAGGGCACCGGGTTGGCCGAATTCCACGCCTGGGCGCTACTGGCCGCCGGCTATATCGAAGAAGCCGTCGCCGTCGCCGAGGCCCGCCACCGGCTCTGCGCTGAACTGCCGGGAATGGTTGCCTCGATGGCCACCGCCGTGGTGGGCATGACCGCACTGGGCAAGGGCGACCTGGCGACCGCGCTGCGATGTCTCGGCTCGGCCGGCGCAAGCATCGGCAGCTACGGCGAAATCAGTGGCATCTTTTATCGATTCAAAATTCTCTACGTCGAGGCGCTGGCCCGCGGCGGGCAGATCGATGCTGCGGTCGCGGCGTTGGACGCCACCCGCGAGAGCCGCCATCCGGCCTACGCCTACGTCGAGTCCGGCTACCTGCTGGCGTCAGCGTGGGTGGCGGCGGTACGCGGGAGGGTCGGCGAGGCACGTCAGATTGCCGCTCGGGCAGCAGAATTCGCCCGCAGCCACGGCCAGCTGGCGCGTGAAGTGATGTGCCTGCAAACCGCGGCCCAGTTCGGCGACACCGCCGTCGCGGTGGCAGACCGCCTGGCCGAATTGGCGCAGCAGGTTGAAGGCCCGCGGGCGGCGGTTGCGGCTCGCTACGCGCGCGCCTTGGCCGACAGCGACCCCACGGGCCTCGAAGCGGCGTCGCGGGATTTCGAAGCGATGGGCGACATGCTGGCCGGCGCCGATGCCGCGGCCCAAGCCGCCGCGAGCTATCGTCAGGCCGGCCTGCGTGGCAGCGCACTGTCGGCGAGCGCCCGCGCCCGCCAACTCGCCGCGCTCTGCGCAGGTGCCACCAGTCCGGCGCTGGCCGCGGCCAAGGTCACACTCCCACTGACCGGACGTGAGCGGGAGATCGCCCTGCTGGTAGTGCAAGGACTGTCCAACCGCGAAATTGCCGAGGCGATGTCGCTGTCGGTGCGCACCGTCGAAGGCCACATCTATCGGGCCAGCGTCAAGGCCGGTGTCGCTACGAGGGCCGAATTGGCATCTGTGATAACGCAACTCAACCAGCCGACCGCCACGCCGCCGTAACGTACGGGCCGGACCGATCGCCAACACCGCTGTCCGAACCCGAGCACTGGCCCGCGGCCGAACCGGGCATGTGGGTAGCGGGTCACGCACGGCTGCGTAGTCGGTGGCCGGCCGCGGGTCAATTGCAGGTAGTGCCACACGGGCGCCGGCGCTGGCCGTCGGGCCGAAGATGACAACCAACGCACCGGCTGTCAGGGCAGCCGGTGCGACACGACCAGGACGCTGACCGAACGACCGAGACCGGCCGACCCGTTGGGTATTCACGTGGACAATTCGACGCCATCCGGGAGTGACTTTCATATCGGGCGCGCCACATGCGACGACTTCGGCCGCGAAGATTGCCAGCCTCGAGGACCTCGTTCGCCCGATCGTATCGCCGCCTAAAGGCGGGCGTCGACGTTGGCGCCGCCGACCCCAGGACCATCCGACCACCAGAAAGGAGCACCAGACCGGACACGGTGAGGCGTGTACTCGTGATGTCGCCGGCGACGCGACCTCGCTGCGTCGTCGAAGTTGGTCGATAAGGAGATTCCCATGCCGAATGGCTCGCGGCCTTTCCGCCAGCCGAATTTGCGTTCGTTCTGCGCTGGCGCGATGACAGCTGGTCTGGTTGTCACCAGCCCACCGGCCCATGCCGATACCACTCCGCCGCCGTCGCCACCGCCGGCGCCGGTCGTTGTGACCGGTGAGACCGTGCAGATCCAGGCGACGCCGGTGGCCCCACAGCCGCCCCCGAGCGCGCCGGGCCTTTCAAACCCGAACCCCGGCCCCACCAAGCCGGTCGAGGTCCAAAACTCCGCGCCGAAGGTGGAAACTGTCGCTGCCTACACCCTTCGGGACGTGCCGGGGACGTTTACGCATAAGGTCACGTTTCCCCCGATAAACCCCGTCGCCGAGCAACGGGTTCTGGCTGCTGATACGACGGGGAAGGCGGTGGCCCCGTCGCAGGTGCGTATCGCTTACCGCGACAAGAATCAGCAACTGTGGGTCTTCTTTCCCGAACCCGGCAAGCTCGAGCGGGTGGGAAGCTGGCCGGCGGTATACCCGGGGGTGCCGCCGCCCGGTCGGGCCATCCCCACACTGACCACGCTCTTCAACGGGGCCCCCGGCGGTGAGGAGTGGCTGGAGAAGGCACGCGTGATCGCGGTCGTCATCGCGGCCGCGGTGATCACCGGTGGCGCTGTGGCAGTGTTCGGCATCGTGCCCGCTCTGCAGGCCGTGGCGATGGCCGTGCCGCTGTCCTGGTGAATGCGTCACGGGCCGCGACTGCGCGCCGAACCGATGATCCATCGAGCGGGTAACTGGCTGCGACGCCGACGCGGGTCGCGTCATGACCGAACGCGTCAGGAGGTTTTCGGCGGTGAGTAATTGGGCTTGCCCAGCCCGAGCACATACTGGCCGATCATGTTGCGAAACACCTCCAGCGTGCCGCCGTAGATGCCCACCAGGGGGGCGAAACGGAAGGCGTACTCGGCGCTGCCGTCGTCGGCGGCGCCGTCGGTCCCGTGGGGCAAGGCAGAGGCCGCGCCGAGGATGTCCATCAGGTCCGGGGAGATGTCCCGCATCGTCTGCGCGATCGCGACGCGGCCGAAGATGCTCGGGGACGACAGCGCGGCTTCCAAACGGGCGGCGCTGCGGCCCAGGCGGTAGGCGACGGATTTGTCGTCGATCAACCGGCGACCGTCGGGGCCGTGCCTCGTCACGCACGCTGCAGCATTGTCGACCGCCTCGGCCAGGGATCCGGCCTGATGCATCATGATCGAGGTGTCCTGCAGCCCGTCGGGCGCCGCCGCGACCGCGCCATGCTCGACATTGAGCGGCTCGCGTAGCACGGTCCAGCCGGCGTTCACGTCGCCGAGCCGGTACTTGTCGTCGACGCGGACGTCGCTGTAGTAGACGATGTTGGTCCGGTCGCCGTCCACCGTGCGGATGCCCTGGATCTCGATGCCCGGCGAATCCAGCGGAACCAAAAACATCGTCAGGCTCTTGTGTTTCGGCGCCTCCGGCGCGGTATTCGTGATCAGAAACACGTATTGGCAGTTGTGCGCACCCGTAGTGAACATCTTGGAGCCGTTGATGATCCAGGCGTCACCGTCGCGCACCGCTCGGGTCTTGCAGGTGGCGACGTCCGAGCCGCCCTCGGGTTCGGTGTAGCCCAGGCACAAGCGCACCTCGCCGCTGAAAACCTTCGACAGCACCTCGTCGCGGATTTCCGGTGATCCGAACTTCGCCACCGAGCGCGCCACCATCGCGGTCGTCCCCCAGGTCACCCAGGGCACATGGGCCCTCCGCTTCTCCAGCTCCCAGATGCGCCGCCGGACCCGGCTGAACCCGCCCTCGGACTGCGGCTTCCACTCGGCCTCCAAATAGCCTGCGGCGCCGAACTTCAGATGCAGGCCCTCGTCGAAGTTGTCACCCGTCTCGCGGTCCCGGCGCCGGACCTCGTCGGTGACGTGGGTGCTCAAGAAATTCCGCGCCTCTTCGCGGAAGGCCTCGTCTTCCGCCGACAGCTCGACCCGGGAGAAGTCCATTTTTCGCTCCTGTCCTAAGCCGGCTGGGGTGCGCTTTCGCGGGCCGCGACGATCTCCGCGACCCGCAGGGCGGTGGCCCCGGGGTCGCCGGCGGCCAGCGGCCAGCCCCGGGCGCGCACCAGGTACGCGGTGGCCGCGGCTTCCGAGGACACCCCGAGGCCGCCCTGGATGTGCACCGCCATCGTCGCCGCCTTGGCGGCCTCCTCGGCCATGAAGACGAACGCCGACGGCGCCAAGTCGGGACGCTCATCGGGTTCGTTGTCCAAGAACCAGGCGGCCCGGCGGGCGAGGTTACGCCCGCCCTGAACGGTGATGGCCATGTTAGCCAGCGGGTGCGAGATGGCCTGCAGGGTCGAGATGGGCACGCCCAGCGTGTAGCGGGTCTTGGCGAACTCCGCGGCGATGGTCATTGTCTCCTCGACCAGACCGACCAGCGCGGCCGCGGTCAGGAGCCGCCATTCGTCCAGGGCCCGTTGGTAACTCACCACCGCGTCGGGTCCCTCGGCGACGACCGTGCGGGTGTCCGCCGCGGCCGGGTCCACCCAGGCCATCGGCAACCGGCCGAGGTTGTCGACCCTCGCCGGCCGGGTGCCGAAGGAGAGGCGCACGACCTGATCGCCGTCGCGGACGACGATGTGGTCGGCGATCGAGCCCGCCGGGATCAGCCGGACGCCCGGCGCGGCGTCGATGCGCGCGTCGATCGCGGCGAGCTGTTCACCATGGGCCACACCCGCGGTGTCGGCGCCCAGCGCCCCGAGGCGCCCCAGCAGCCGGGCGGCGCACACGTGGTCGATCCACGGGACGGGCGCCAGCGACCGGCCGATCTCCTCGGCCACCAGGGTGAGGTCGACGAGGGTCGCCCCGTCCCCGCCGCAGGACTCCGGCAGCGCCATGGTGGTCGCGCCCATGGCGCACAACCGCTCCCACAGGTTCTTGTCGAAGCCGGAAGGCTCTGCGGCGCGGACGGTTTCGATCGGGCAGTGGGTTTTGAAGAATTGCTTGTAGGCGTCCTGCAGCGCGACGTGGTCTTCGGAGAGGCTGTAGTCAAGCCTGCGCAGTTCGTAGCGGTCCATGATCAGCGTTCCTTCCCGAAGAAAAACTCCCGCGCGTTGTTGTGGAGGTAGTTGTCGAGGATCTCGGGCGGCAGGCCGAGGGCGCGTGCCTCCGGGATGACCCGGCGCATGCGCAGCACCGGCCAGTCCGATGCGTAGATCACCTTGTCGGGACCCCGCGTCCGCATGTAGTGCAGCAGGGCTTCCGGCAAGCGTTTGGGCGACCATGCCGACGTCATCAGGCGCAGGTTGGCGTATTTGAGCAGCAACCGGATCGCGACGTCCCACCACGGGTCGGCCCCGTGGATCATGCACAGCTTCAGCTCGGGAAACCGCACGCACACCCGGTCCAGGTGCATCGGATGCTGCACCTCCCCCGGTATCGGCGGTCCCGGAATACCGGTGTTGACGCACAGCGGGAGGTCGAGTTCGGCGCACTTGGCGTAGAGCGGGTAGTAGACGGCGTCGCTGGGCGGGTACTGCCCATCACCCCAAAAGCTAGGCCCGACAACCGCATAGACGACCGGGAGGTCACCAACGACGGCGGTCAGTTCGCGCAACGACCGGACCGGCCGCAGCAGGTTCACACCGCCCATGGCTAGCGCGAACCTTTCCGGCTTGGCCTCGACGAACTTGCGCGCGGTGGTGGACGGGTTGGCGATCGAGTCCATCAGGATCGCCTTTTGCACGCCCTGGGAATCCATCTCGTCGAGCAGCTCGGACAGGTCCACCGGCGCGAACATCGACTCCGGGCCCTTGAAGTAGTCGTCGCGGACCTTGAGCATCCAGCCGGGCTGGGAATCTGTCTCGCCGAAGTGCACGTTGACGAGGCAGTCGATCGCTTTGGCGGTCATGACGCTGAGACCTCTTGGTCGGCTTGTTCTCGGGCCCACCGATAGTTGGGCTTGCCGTTGCCGAGGCGTTCGATGTGCTCGACGAAGACGAAAGCCTTGGGCGCCTTGAAATGCGCCAGCCGTGAGGTGCACAGGGCGTACAGGGTCTGCTCGTTCGCGCGGGCCTCGGAGCCGGGGTGCGCGGCGATCAGCGCGACCACCTCTTGGTCCCAGCGCTCGCTGGGCCGCCCGACCACCAGGGCGTCGGCCACGCCGGGGTGCGCGCGCAGCACCTCTTCGACCTCCTCGACGAAGACCTTCTCCCCACCGGTGTTGACGACCAGCGAGTCGCGGCCGAAAAGGCGGATGGTGCCGTCCTTTTCGAGGGCGGCGCGGTCCCCGGGAATCACCACGCGCCGGCCGTCGATCTCGAGGAACGTCCGCTGGGTGGCCTCGGCGTCGTTGAAGTAACCCAGCGGGATGCGGCCCGTCCTGGCGGCCCAGCCGATTTCCCGCTCACCGGGCCGCAGGAAGCGGCGGCGGTCCTCGGAGACGACGGCGGCGCCGTCCCTGGGTTGGAACGTTTCGCTGGCGATCCCTTCGCGGCTGTGCCCGAACGCCATGTTGCCGCTTTCCGAAGACCCGTAACCCTCGATGATGGTGATGTGCGGCAGGCATTCCATCAGGGCGCGTTTGTATTTCGCGTTGGTGGCGGCCCCGCCCGTGCCGATGGCATTCAGCGAGGACATGTCGTAGTGATGCGCCCGCAGCTCGGCGACCAGCGGACCGGCGTAGGCGTCACCGACCATCGTCATCATGCCCACCCTCTCGCGCTCGGCGGTTTCCCACACCGACCGTACGTCGAGCTTGTGGCGGTCGTCGTAGAGCACCACCGGCAGGCCGGCGCACAGCGCCGCGAACGCCGTCCACATGCCGGCCGCGTGCATCAGCGGGGAAACCGCGAACCACGGCGGCCCGCCGCCGCGAACCTTGTCGTGAATCTCGGTGACGCTGTCGTGGTCGGCGCCCACCATCGACGACACGTACATGTCGCTCTGGCGCCACAGCACCCCTTTGGGGCGGCCCGTCGTCCCACCGGTGCACATCATGATCAGGTCGTCGGGCGACCCTAGCGGGTGGTAGCCGGGATCTCCGGCCGCCAACGCGTCATCCAACGAAATTGCGCCGGGCAATTCGGCTGCGCCGCTTGCATCCTCGATGCACACCAGCAGCTCGGCCCCGGCGGCGGCCAGCACGTCGGCGAACCGGGCGCCCAGGGCGCGGTGATAGATGATCCCCCGCGGCGCGACGTAGGCGAGCAGGTCGGCGATTTCGCGGGGCGCGTAGTGGTGATTGACGTTGACCGGAACGGTGCGCGCCTTCAGACACCCGATCACCATGTCGGGGTACAGGTCGTTGTACATGACGAGCGCGATCCGGTCCTGCCCGCATTCCCAGGGCCGCAGCGTCGCCCGCTCGGCATGCGCACCAAATCCCTTGCCGCTGAGGAAACTTGCCAGCCTGGTGGTCCTGGCCGCCGATTCGGCGAACGTGCTGCGGCGGTCTCCGCACACGGTCATCAGGCGATCGGGAACGGCGTCGGCGATCGCGTCGAGCACCGCCCCCACGGTCCATTCGCTCACCGGAGCAACCCGCTTCGAATAGTCAAGCGGCCGACCCGACCGTGACCCCGAGCAGATCTAAAGCGTTGTCCCGCATCACCTTTCGGATATCGGAGTCGCTGAATCCCTTGAGTTCGTCGGCGAACGACACCGGCGACTCCAGGCCTTCGCCGTGCGGCCAGTCGGAGCCGACCAGGATCTTGTCGATGCCGATGACCTCCGCCAGTTGCGGCAGATCGTCCTCGTAATAGGGCGCGATCCACACGTTGTTGCGCAACTGCTCCACCGGGTCCTCGGGGAAATGGCGAGGGTAGTTGTTGGCCACCTTTTTCAGTCGCTTGATCAGCCGATGCACGAAGTACGAACCGTTTTCGATGCTGACGGCCCTCAGCGTGGGATGCCGGGTGAACACGCCGTGCACGATCATCGACGCCATCGTGTCGTGGATGGCGCGGTCGTCGAGGAGAACCTGATCCAACGGATCCTTCTCGCCGAAGCCCTCGAAGGTCGCCTTGCCGCCCCACTGCGCGGCGATGTGTAGGTAGCCGCTGTCGCTGAGGTGGAATCCGACGGGCACGCCCGCCTCGGCCAGCCGTGCCCACACCGGGTCGTGACTGCGGTCTCCCAGCGACCTCGGCTTCACCACGCCGGGCACCGGCGCCGGCCGCACCAGCACCAGCTTGGCGCCGCGGGCCAGCACGAACTCGACCTCTTCGAGCGCCTTGCCCGGATCGGCCAGCGAGATGATCGGCGCGGCGATGATGCGGTGATCGGGCCGGTCGAAGCCCCAATCCTCGTCCAGCCACAGGTTGAACGCGTGCAGCGACGCCATCGTCGCCTCGATGTCTTTCTTGAGCGCCTCTTCGACGCCGCATGCGAAAGTCGGCAGCATGAACACGGTCTCGATGCCCTGGGTGTCCATCACCGCCACCCGCGCCTCGCGGTTCTGGTACTCGGGGTGGTCGGCGAGCCGCTCGACTTTCATCAACGACGCCGGATCGACACCTTCGGGGATCTCGCCGCGGAACAACAGATCGAGGCAGCCCGGCACGATGATCGGGTCGAACGTGGGGTTGGGGATGAAGTGGTTGACGCGGTCGCCGATCACCGCCCAGGTGCGCCTGCCGTCGCTGAGCATCTGCACGCCGCGGCGTTTGAACTTCTTGTCGAGGTGGCGGGTGAAGGCGTCCAGCGGCTCGTAGTAGTGGTTGTCGACGTCGATCGCCTTGTAACCCAGGTCGGTCATGGTCATCATCCTTTCCGTACCCGCCGCGAACGCTAGGCGTCGGTCGAGTTGAGCGAGGGAAACTGCGGGGGCCGCTTCTGAAGGAAGCTGGTGATGCCCTCGATGACGTCGGGCCGCGGCATCGCCTCGTGCAGCAGCACCTCCGCGCGCGCGGTGGCGTCCGTGACGTCGCGAGTGGCGTCGCCGTATACCTGCCTCTTGATCACGGCCATTGAAGCCGGCGAACAGTTTTGGGCGATGTCGTGCGCGTAGTCCAGCGCGCGCGCCATGAGGTTTTCGGGCGCGACGACCTCCTTGACCAGGCCGAGCTGGGCGGCTTCCTCGGCCAGAAACGTGCGACCGCTCAACAACAGGTCCAGGGCGACGCCCCACGTCGTCAGGCGCGGCAGGATCCAGGAGATGCCGAACTCGGCGATCAGTCCGCGGCGGGCGAACACCGCGGCGAACTTCGCCCCCGCGGCCGCGAACCGGACGTCGCACATCAGCGCCAGGGTCAGCCCGATGCCGACGCAGGCGCCGTTGATGGCGGCGATGACGGGCTTGCGCAGCGTGGTGACGAAATGAGGGGGGCGTTCCCCCACCAGCTCGGCGAGATCGGCCTGACCCGCCCGCTCCATGGTTTCGCCGTACGTGGCGGCCGAGCTCGGGGTGCCCAGATAGGCGCCGGCGCAAAAGCCCCTGCCGCTTCCGGTCAACAGCATCACCCGGATCCTTGGGTCGGCCTCCGCGCGGTCCACCGCGGCGTAGAAACCGGCGGCGATGTCGGGGCCCCAGGCGTTGAGGCGCTCCGGGCGGTTGAAGGTCAGGATTGCGACGCCGCCTTCCGTGGCCTCGTAGCGCACCGCGTCCTCGGAAGCACCGTCGCTGCCGGACATCTCCCGCGGCACCTCCTCAACGCTCGGCCTGCCTTGTACGCATACTGTATACCTATCGGTAGCGCATTCCACAACCGCCGTCAGGCGCCCGCGAACCGCGACCTAACAGCGATTTTCGGGCCATTGAGCGCCGCGGTCCGGCTTCGGGTTTGAGATCGCGTACCGGCGGGTTACCGGGGGGAAACCGTTACCTGAAACGCTCGGCCGGTAGGAGGACGAAATGGGCTCGAAGGCACCCGCGGTGGTTCACCGCCTACGGCAGGCGCGCGCGGCGGCGCTGCGGGTCGAGCTGGCGGTGACGGGCGCACAGATTCTGTTCTGGGCGGCCCTGATCGGGCTTCTCGCCGGCCTGGCGTTGCGGTGGCGGCATCACCGAACCCGAAGGGAAGCACCTACGCCGAAAGAAGCAGACGCCGCGGCGCCCCCGCCCACCACTGACGCGGTGGTGAGCGCCGCGTCGACAACGCGTTTGCCGTGAACGCGCCGCCGGGAAGACGCCCTGGCGAAGAGGTCATCGGCCCCGCCGGGCGCAAGGAAGCGCGCGAGCGACCCGAACAGTAGGGCGCCGGCGAAAGGACCCGATCACACGGTGGCCGGGTCTTCTTGTCGTGCAGGCGGTTTGGTGCGCTATCCCTCGATGAGGCCCAGGCGGCGATAGGCGTGCTCGATCTGCGTCTTGGCCTCGGCCGGCAATTCCGCCTGCGGCGGCCGGGAATGCGGGTACCCGCCGATCGGCAGTCCCAGCAGCGAGGCGGCGTACTTGAACGCACCGCCCCAGTGGGTGAAGTAGTCCGCGCGCCCCGGGTAACACGTCCACCACGATCCGACGTCGAGATCGAACTGGTCGAGGCCCGATTCGCGCCCGTAGTCCATCGCCTCCAGCAGCTTGTCGCTTTGCACCAAATCCCAGTACTCGGAGAACAATCGCCGCTCCGGCGTTTCGAACAGGTAGCCCGCCGTGCCCAGCTGCGCCGGGCAGACGATCCCGTCGCGCAGCCATCCGGCGCGGTACACCGTCCGGTCGCATTCCCAGAGCGCCAGACCGGGCGCCAACTGGTGCAACAACCGGCTGTTGGCGGGCCGGAAGGCGCCCTCCTTGGTGGCGCACACCGCGGGCACCTCGTCATAGATGCGTGCGCTTTCGGCCGCGGTCAGGACGTAGCCGGAGGACGGGGAATTGAACATGCCCAGGGCGATGTCCGTGCGCGCGGCGACGTACTTGAAGAACCGCAGCACGCCCTCGCCGCCGTGGGCCTCCATCATCGGCGTTTGAATGTAGGCGATGTCGGCCCCGGCTTGCTGGGCGTGCAACGTCAGGTCCAGGCAGTCCTTGGCCGACATGGCCGCGGTGCAGGCCTGCACCACGAGGTCGGGATTGAGGCGGCGCCCCTCCTCGATTGCCACCTCCAGCAAGCGTTTCCGCTCGTCAAGGGTCAGCGACCAGAACTCGGCAATGCCGCTGGTGCACCACAACATCGGGTGCCCGAGGTCGCCGACGCAATAGCGCACCAGCGTCCGATAGGCCTCCCAGTCGATGTCGTCGCCGTCGTCGCCACAAAACGGGGTGTAGAGGGAGTCGCCGATTCCACGCAATGCCGAGCGCGCCCATGCCCGCGCCTCACTCGCCACTGCCACAGTCGACTCCTCCTGTCGCCCAATGGATTTGCTCGGTCCGGTGGTTAGATGAAGTCCGAACCACCGTCGACGTTGACGTTGGCGCCGGTCATGTAGGAGTTGCGCCGCGACGCGAGGAACGCGACGACCGGGCCGATCTCTTCCGGCAGGCCGGCCCGGGGCATGTGCGCCGGATGACCGAAGTGCTCGGCGATGGCGCCCATCAACGCATACGGGTCGTTGCCGTCGACACCGACGGACGTCGCCCACCCGACCAGCGACTCCGACGCGATGCTGCCCGGCGACACCACGTTGACCAAGATCTCGTCCTTCGCCAACAGCAGCGACAGGTTTTTCGACACGCTGGTCAGCATCGATTTGGCGGCGGTGTAGGCGGGCAGCATCACGCTCTGGCGCTGCGTCGAGTGGGCCGAGAAGTTCACGATCCGCGCCCATTTCGCCTTGCGCAGCAGGGGAAGTGCCGATCGGACGCACCGCACCATCCCCAGCACGCCGTCCTCGACGGATTGCCGCCACTGCTCGTCGGTGAGGTCCTCGAACGTGCCCGCCGCGCCCGGCCCGACCGTGTTGATGAGCACGTTGAGTTCGCCGCCCCAGCGCTCACCGAGCTCGGCGAACACCTCGTCGACCGCCGAGGCGTCACCGATGTCGGCGACCAGCCCGAGCGCGTCCGGGCTTCCCCGGCCCGTCAGATCCGCAGCCGCCGAATCGAGGGCATCGCGGGAACGGCCGACCACCGCGACGCGGGCGCCGTCGTCGGCCAGGCAACGGGCCGCCGCCAAACCCATGCCGCGGCTGCCGCCGACCACCACCGCCGCGGCGTTCGCCAGCCCTAGATCCATCTGCCCAGCCGTTTTACCAAAAAGCCTACGATAGGTATTACAGTAGCAGACGGAAACCGCGACGACACGCCCGCGTACCCGCAGGTCAGGGTAAGCGGACGGCAGGTTCAACGATACCGGCCGGCCGAGACAGAGCTTGATGGAGGTGCCCGTAGTGGCAAAGCAGGCAACCGCCGAAAAGCGTCAACGGCGCGAACGCGGGTCCATCAATCCCGACGACATCATTACCGGCGCTTTCGAACTCGCCGAACAGGTGTCGATCGACAACCTGAGCATGCCGCTGCTCGGCAAACATCTCGGCGTCGGCGTCACGAGCATCTACTGGTATTTCCGCAAGAAGGACGACCTGCTCAACGCGATGACTGACCGCGCCCTGAGCAAGTATGTCTTCGCCACACCCTACGTAGAGGCCGCCGACTGGCGCGAAACGCTGCGCAACCACGCGCGCTTGATGCGTAAGACGTTCATGGGCAACCCGATTCTGTGCGACCTGATTTTGATTCGGGCGGCCCTCAGCCCTAAGGCGGCGCGGGTCGGCGCCCAGGAGGTGGAGCGGGCGATCGCCAACCTGGTGGAGGCCGGCCTGTCACCCGAGGAGGCGTTCGACGTGTACTCCGCGGTGTCGGTTCATGTCCGCGGATCGGTGGTGCTGCATCGGCTTTACGAGAAGAACCAGGCGTCGGACAGCGGATCGCGCGCCATCGAGGCCGCGGTGGCGATCGATCCGACGACCACCCCGCTGATCGCCCAGGTGACAGGGCAGGGGCACCGCATCGGGGCACCCGACGAGACCAATTTCGAGTTCGGCCTGGATTGCATCCTCGACCACGCCAGCAGTCTGATCGAGAAGAACGCCAAGGGCGGCAAGTCGGCGTCGTCGCGGCAGCGCAAGGCGTCCAAGCCGGCCGCGCAGCGGAGGCGAACCGGGGCCGCGGCGGTGCGCTAGCCCGAACGGCCTTGTCAGGCTTGGTCTTTCGGCGGTTCCGGCACGTGGAAGTGCTCGTCGCGTAACCGGAACGCCTCCTTGGCGCCGTGCTCCGCGCGCGTCTTGACGAAGTTGAACTCACCGGGGGCGAACTGCAGGTTGGTGCCGAAGGCGTGGAACAGGTAGCTCGCGACCTCTTCACCGTGGTAGGCCTGGGTCTGTTCGACGAGGCGGAACGCCTCCTTGGCTATCACGACTCCGTCCGCGGGCATCTTCGCCGCCTTCTCGGCCCAATACCGCGCGCGTTTGGTGACCGAGCCGGGATCGCATGTGTCGGTGAAGATTCCGAGGTGCTCGATCGAGCCGGCGTCGACGATGTCACCGGTCAGCAGCAGGCGCCGGGCCAGCACGGGCCCCAACCGGTGGAAGAACATGTGCAGGCTGCCGAGCGCGGGGCCCAGGAACCGGGTCGCCGGCATCCCGATCTTGGTGTCGCGCGCGATCACGGAGATGTCGGTCATCAGCGCCATCTCGAAGCCGCCGCCGAGTGCGTAGCCGGCGATCTCGCCCACCGTCACCTTGGGGAAGCCCATGAAGTTGTGATAAAAGCCAAAAGACTTGCGGTCCACCGTGAGTCGTCGCCGCTGGCTGGGGCGGCGCTTGGCCTGGTCGTCGCTGCCCGGGCCGTACCAGCCGTAGGCGTTGTTCATGTCGGCCCCGGTGGAAAACACTCCCCCGGCCCCGCGCAACAGCACGACGGTCAGGTCGTCGTCGTCGGCCACGCGATCCAGACACCGGGCGATCGCCTCGCGCATGCCGGCGTCGTAAGAGTTGCGTTGCTTGGGGTTGTTCAGCGTGATCGTCGCGATGCGCCGGTCGCGCTCGACCTCGAAAAGCACCCGATCGTCGCAAGCGTCAGAGGCGGTCATGCGTCGGCCTCCTTTCGCCGCCTGCCGAACCGGAACCCCGTCAGTTTGTCCGGGGGCGACGCCAGCGTGTCGACCTCGCCGATGCACAGCACCTCGTCGTCGAGCAACAGCCGCGCCGTCGCGGACACGCCACGCTCGGTTTGCGAGCGCACGATGTCGAAGCGCAGCTCTGTCAACAGCGGGGTCGGGCGGCGGAAGGTGACGGCCAACGACCGCGTCTTGCCGGAAAGGCCGGTGACGCAACTGTGGTGCTGGATGACGCAATCGAAGAAGACGCCCAGAAAACCGCCGTGCACCAGCCCCGGCGGCCCTTCGTAAACCAGCGGAAAGGACACGGTCCCGCCGGCTTTCGCGGCGTCGAGGTGGTCGAACCGGTACTCGGGAAAGCACGGGTTGTAGGCGCCGATGTCGGTGGCGTGGTTGAGGTAGACCCGCCGGGGGTCGTCGGGGATCTCGCCGATGCGCGGCGCGTTGTCGGTGGGCGCCGCCGCCGCCAGCTCGCCCTCCCATTCGCCGAATTTCGCCAGCATCGCGTCCACCGCGGGGTGGGGGCGCTCGAGGGACAGCAGCAGCGAGCTGATCCTGCGCATGGCGCCGGCGGC
This sequence comes from Mycobacterium palustre, assembly GCF_002101785.1. Taxonomy (GTDB): domain Bacteria; phylum Actinomycetota; class Actinomycetes; order Mycobacteriales; family Mycobacteriaceae; genus Mycobacterium; species Mycobacterium palustre. The sequence goes on along the minus strand of NZ_LQPJ01000064.1, from coordinate 60,664 downwards.
GGCGACGGTCTGGGCCAGTGGCGCCTCGCCGAATCTGGCCTCGCCCGTATACGTCGGAGCCGGCACGCCCAGCCCCTCCTCGAAGGCCATGCTTTTCCTCTTTTCGCCCGGTTGCACCCGGCTTATTTCCGTCGTCAGCGTTTCCTTGCTAACTTATACCTGTATCAATCGTATTGCCTACTGTATGGGTAACCGTATCGGCGGAGAAAGGCCGAATAGGCTCATGAGTCACGAGGCCGACCCGGACGGCGCCGAGGGTTCGGTGACCACGCGCCGGGACGGCGCGATACTGCGGATCACCCTCGATCGCCCCTCCCGACGTAACTCGTTGACACACTTGATGATCGGCGACTTGGTCGACGTTTTGACCCGGGCCGCCTCCGACGACTCGTTGCGCGCGATTCACCTTTGCGGCGCCGGGGACGATTTTTGCGGCGGCGCGGACTGGCTGGCCACCAACGACGGGCAACGTCCGCGCACGGGCGACCTGGTGCGGCGGATACCCCACGGCGCGCACCGCGTCGTCGAGCTCGTGGGAAGCGTTCAGCTGCCGGTCGTCTGCAGCGTGCGCGGCTGGGCCGTCGGATTCGGCTGCAACCTGGCGCTGGCCGCCGACTTCACCGTGGCCGCCTCCGACGCCGTCTTCTGGGAACCGTTCGTGGACCGGGGTTTCAGCCCGGATTCGGGTTCCACCTGGCTGCTGCCCCGGCTGGTCGGCCTCGCACGGGCCCGGCGCATGCTGCTGCTCGGCGAGAAGGTGAGCGGGACCGACGCGGCCGACTGGGGGTTGATCCATCAAGCGGTGGGCCGCACCGAGGTCGACGACACCGCCGAAACGCTGCTGCAGCGGCTGGCCGAAGGGCCGACCGTCGCGATCGGGCTGGCCAAGCAGGCACTGGGCTTCGGGCAGCACACCACACTGAGCCAGTCCTTGAACCAAGAGCTGTTCAACGTCGAGCTTTCGTGTCGGACAAGCGATTTCAAAGAGGGGCTCGCGGCGTTCCGGGAACGACGCGCGCCCAGGTTCCGCGGTCGGTGACCTGGCAGGAGGAACACGCATGCCCGCTGACTCATTCGAAACCGTCAAGTACGAAGTCGACGCGCACACCGCCACGATCACGCTGAACCGCCCGGAGGCCCTCAACGCGCTCAGCCCGCACATGATCACCGAACTCCGCGCCGCCTACGACGAGGCCGAGAACGACGACGACGTCTGGCTGCTCGTCGTCACGGGCACCGGCCGCGCCTTTTGCGCCGGCGCGGACGTCAGGGAAATCCCCGCCGACGGCAAGGTCATCTACGAACGGCCGTACCTGTCGACCTACGACCAGTGGGAGGCGCCGCAGGAGGGCACGCCGCCGTTCCGCCGGATGGCCAAGCCGATATTGACCGCCGTCAACGGATTGTGCTGCGGCGCGGGCCTCGATTGGGTCACCACCTCCGACATCGTCATCGCATCCGAGCGGGCGACGTTCTTCGATCCACACGTCAGCATCGGCCTGGTGGCCGGCCGCGAGCTGGTGCGACTGGCCCGGGTGCTCCCCCGCTCAATCGCCCTGCGGATGGCGTTGATGGGTAAGCACGAACGGATGGGCGCCGAGCGCGCCTACGAACTGGGGTTGATCAGCGAGATCGTCGAACACGACCGGCTCCTCGAGCGCGCGCACGAGATCGCCGGCATCGTCAACTCCAATGCGCCGCTGGCCGTTCGGGGCACCCGGTTGGCGATCCTCAAGGGCCTCGAGGTGCCGCTGCACGAAGCCGAGATGCTCGCCGAAGCATTCCGCGAGCGCGTCCTGCGCACCGAGGACGCGCTTGAAGGCCCCAAGGCCTTCGTGGAAAAGCGCGCCCCGGAGTGGCGGTGTCGATGAACGAGCAGGTGAGCGCGCGCTTCGAGACCATCCTGCTCGACGTCGACGCGGCCGACCACGTCGCCACGATCACGCTGAACCGGCCCCAGCAGCTCAACGCGTTCAACCGCACCATGTGCGAGGAGATGGCGCAGGCGTGGCGCGCGGTCAAGCTCGACGAGTCCGTGCACGCGGTGGTGCTGCGGGCGGCCGGCAGCCGGGCGTTCAGCGCCGGCCTGGACGTCAAGACGCCGTACGGGCAGCCGAAAGACGTGTGGAACCACGAGGATCCCGGCGAATCGCTGAGCCCGAAGTGGCAGAAGATGTGGAAGCCCGTGGTGTGTGCGGTGCAGGGCATGTGCACGGCGGGCGCCTTCTACTTCGTCAACGAATCCGACGTGGTCATCTGCTCGGACGACGCAACGTTTTTCGACTCCCACGTGTCGGCGGGGCTGGTGTGCGCGCTCGAACCGATCGGCCTGATGCGCCGCATCGGCCTGGGCGAGACGCTGCGCATGGCGCTGATGGGCAACGACGAACGCGTCGGCGCCGACACCGCGCTGCGGATCGGCTTGGTGTCCGAGGTGGTCCCCGCCAACCGGCTGTGGGACCGCGCCCACCAGATCGCGGCGACCATCGCCGCCAAGCCACCGTCGGCGACGCAGGGCACGGTGAAGGCGATCTGGGAGTCGCTGGACAAGCCCTACCGGGCCGCGCTGGAGCAGGGCCTCATCTACACCAGGCTGGGCAACCCGCTCGGCACGGCCGAGCTGGCCGCCCAAGAAAAGCGGGGCCCGGCAACCCGACCCCAGATTCGATGACGGCCCGACACCCGCTCAGCCAGCGCATCGCCGATGTGGTGAATTTGCGGCCCGGCGCGCGCGCGATCGAGTATGACGGCCAATGGATTTCGTGGGTGCAAGTCGGCCGCGCGGCACGGCGCGCCGCGCCGGTGGCGGCCGACCATCCCGGCGGGATCGGCATGCTGCTGCGCAACCGTCCCGGGCAGGTGGCGGCCTTTCTCGGCGTGCTGCTGGGCGGCGGAACCGTCGTCGCCATCAACCCCACCCGCGGCGACGACCGTACCCGCGCCGACATCGCCGCGCTGCGGCTGCCGCTGATCATCGGCGAAGCAGACGACCTGTCGACGCTCGTCCCGCCCGGAACGGCGACGCTGGCGATATCGGGATCCCTTGACGACGCCGACGGGCCCGCCCCCATCGTCGACGAGCCCGCCGCCCACGCCGTGGCGGTCCGAATGCTCACCAGTGGAACGACCGGCCCGCCGAAGCGGATCGACCTGAGCTACGACATGCTGGCGCGCAGCGTCATGGGTCCCCAACCCGAGCGCACCCCCGCCCCCACCGAGCTGCGGCGCGGCGTCGCGATCGTCAACTCACCGCTGGTGCACATCGGCGGAGTGTTCCGGGTGCTGCAATGCGTCGTGGAGGCTAGACCCTTTGTGCTGCTGGAACGATTCGAGCTCACCGCATGGGCGGCGGCCGTGCGCAAGCACCGGCCGCGCACGGTGTCACTGGTGCCGGCCGCGTTGCGGACCGTCTTGCACTCCGGTCTGACCCGAGCCGACCTGAAGAGCATCCGCGCGGTCACCTGCGGCACGGCACCGCTGTCGGCCGACGATGCCGACGCGTTCACCGACAAGTACGGCATACCGGTCCTCACCTCCTACGCGGCAACCGAATTCGGCGGCGGAGTGGCCGGGTGGACGCTACCCGACCACCAGAAGTACTGGCGAACCAAGCGCGGCAGCGTCGGCCGCGCCAACCCCGGCGCGCGGCTGCGCGTGGTCGACGACGACGGCACGCCACTGGCGCCCGACCAGGTCGGCCTGCTGGAGGTCAAACCGGCACAGCTAGGTCCGTCGGCGGACTGGATGCGAACCACTGACCTGGCGCGCATCGACGCCGACGGCTTCGTATGGATCGTCGGGCGGGCCGACCAGGCGATTATCCGCGGCGGGTTCAAGGTGATGCCCGACGACGTGCGTGCCGCGCTGGAAGGCCACCCCGCGGTGGCCGGGGCGGCCGTGGTGGCCCGACCCGACGAGCGGCTCGGGGAGACACCGGTCGCGATGGTGCAGTTGCGCGAGCCCGCGTCCGCCGACGCCGAGGGGCTCGTCGACTATCTGCGAACACGGTTGGCGGGCTACGAAATTCCCACCGAGATCGCGATCGTGGACGACATCCCGCGCACACCGTCGGGCAAGGCCGACCTCGGCGCGATCCGGCTTTTCTTCGGCACTGCCGCCAAGCAGCGTGACCATGCCCGGTGACTCCCCCACGGTCGCCGAGATCGTGCGGCGTCAGGCCCGCTCACGGGGCGAGCATCCGCTGCTCGTCTGCGACGATGACCGCATCAGCTACGCCGAGGCCGATCGCCGCTCGGCCGAGCTTGCGCGCGGCCTGATTGCCAGCGGGGCCGGCAAGGGCACCCACGTCGGGCTGCTCTACCCGAACGGCACCGAGTTCGTCGTCGGCATGCTGGCCGCGGCACGTATCGGCGCCGTGGTCGTCCCGTTCTCCACCTTCGTCACCGCGCGCGAGCTGCGCGAGCAGCTGGTCCACTCCGACGTCGAAATCCTGTTGACCACCGCGGCGTTTCGTTCCCATGACTACGTGCAGCGGCTGAGCGAGGCGCTGTCGCATGCCGCCCCGGACGGTGACGAGCGGCTGTTTGTCACGGCGGCACCGCAATTGCGCCATGTGGTGGTCGATCTGGAGCGCCTCTACCGGCGTGGCGCGGGCGTCACCCCTGAGCTGTTGGCGGCGATGGAAGCCGACGTCGACGGCTGCGACGCGCTGGCCATCGTGTACACCTCGGGCTCCACGGCCGCGCCGAAGGGCGTGCTGCACACCCACGCCGCCCTGCTCGAACACCAACGAAATCTCAACACGATCCGCGGGTTGACGGCCTCGGACAAGCTGTTCTGCAACTCGCCGTTCTTCTGGATCGGCGGGTTCGCGTTCGGCCTGCTCGCCACGCTGGTGGCCGGGTCGACGCTGGTGTGCTCGAACGCCGTGGACCCGTCCGCAACGCTCGACCTGCTGGAGGCCGAAAAGCCGACAATGACAAACGGATTCGCCGCCGCGGTGGCTCACCTGGCCGACCACCCGAGCTTCGCCCGCCGCGACCTGTCGTCGATGCGGCGGGGCAACCTGTACCCGATCATGCCGCCCGACGCCCGACCGGCCGACCCGGAGCTGCGACACAACATGCTGGGGCTGACCGAGGCCGGCAGCGTGTTGCTCATCAGCGGCGACGAATCCGACCAACCCGAACGCCGCCGCGGGTCGTTCGGCAAGCCGGCGCCGGGGTTCGAAACCAAGGTCGCCGACCCCGACGCCGCGGGCGTCGGCGAGCTGTGCATCCGCGGGCCGTATGTGATGCAGGGGTATTACAAGCGAAGCCGCGAGGAGTGCTTCGACGCCGACGGCTGGTTCCACACGGGCGACCTGGTGCGCGTCGACGCCGACGGGTTCTACTACTTCGTCGGCCGGCGCGGCGCGATGATCAAGACGGCGGGCGCCAACGTCTCGGCCGCCGAGGTCGAGAACGCCATCGCGAGGGTCACCGGTGCGGAGGCTTACGTCGTGGGACTTCCCGACCCCGAGCGGGGTGAGCTGGTCGCGGCGGTCGTCGTCGAGCCGCGTCTCGACGAGGCCGCGCTGCGGCGGCGGCTCGCGTCGGAACTGTCGGCCTACAAGATCCCCAAGCGGTTCGTCGCCGTGCCCCGCGCCGAGATACCGCTGCTGTCCAGCGGCAAGGTCGACACCCGCCGGCTGACGAAGCTGTTCGATGCCTGACACCATCGACCGGCTCGTGAGGCGGCGCGCCGCCGAGCACGGCGACAAGCCGATGGTGATCGATCCGCAATCACGCGTCAGCTACCGCGAACTCGACGCGACCACATGCGATCTCGCGGCCGCCTTCCTCGAAGCCGGCGTCGGCAAGGGCACCCGGGTCGGGCTGATCATGCCCAACCGCGCCGCCTGGGTGCAGCTGGCCGTCGCCCTGACCCGCATCGGCGCCGTGCTGGTGCCGTTGAGCACCCTGCTGCGCGCCGGCGAACTGGTCGCGCAGCTGCGCACGGCGTCGGTCCAATTCGTGGTCGGCGTCGAGGAATTCCGCGGCCACCGCTACCTGGACGACATCGCCGCCGTGGCACCGAACGAGTTGCCCGCGCTACGCCAGGTTTTCAGCGCCGACCGCTTCGCCCGGGGCGGCGACGGGCGGATCGGCCCCATCGTCGACGCCATGGCCGAGACCGTCACCGCGGCCGACCCGCTCATCATCATCTTCACCTCGGGCAGCAGCGGGGCGCCCAAAGGGGTTGTGCACTCGCACGGCAGCGCGCTAGGTGCCGTGCGATCGGGCCTGGCGGCCCGCTGCATCGACTCCGACACCCGCCTGTACCTGCCGATGCCGTTCTTCTGGGTGGGCGGCTTCGGCAGCGGGATCCTGTCCGCGCTGCTGGCCGGCGCCACCTTGGTGACCGAGGAGACCCCGCGTCCCGAAACCACTTTGCGGCTGCTGGAGGCCGAGCGGGTCACGCTGTTTCGCGGCTGGCCCGATCAGGCCGAAGCGCTGGCGCGACACGCGGACCGAGTCGGCGCCGATCTTTCCTCGTTGCGGCCCGGCAGCCTGGACGCCCTGCTGCCCGCGGAACAACGCGCCCGGCCCGGCGCGCGGGCGACGCTCTTCGGCATGACGGAGGCGTTCGGACCGTACTGCGGCTACCCGGCCGACACCGACATGCCCCGAACGGCGTGGGGCAGCTGCGGAAAGCCCTTCGCAGGGACGGAGGTCCGCATCGTCGGCGCCGACGACACTCCGGTGCCCGCGGGCACGGTCGGGGCCATCCAGATCCGCGGGCCGCACATCCTGCGCGGCATCTGCCGGCGCAGCCGCGAGGAGCTGTTCACCCCCGACGGCTTCTACCCGACCGGCGACCTCGGCCACCTCGACGACGACGGATTCCTGTTCTACCACGGCCGATCCGACGACATGTTCAAGGTCAGCGGCGCGACCGTCTATCCCAGCGAGGTGCAGCGGGCGCTGCGCGCCATACCCGGCGTCGAGAACGCCTTCGTCACCAGCGTGCCCGGCGCCGAGGGCGAGCGGGTGGGCGCGGTGGTGGTGTGCGCCGACCCCACGCTGACGCCGGACCGGCTGCGCGAGTCGGCACGAAACCTGTTGAGCGCGTTCAAGGTCCCGACCGTGTGGCTACTGCTGGAGTCCGACGACGACGTGCCGCGCGGTGCCACCGGCAAGGCCGACGTCCGTCGGTTGCGCGACCTACTGGCGACGGACGGTCGGGTGATTGGATAGGCGCCTAGCCCGCGGCTTTGAGTGTGAACCCGCGGCTTTCAGTGTGAGCGCACGGTCGCGACACGCCGTGGAACCACGCCCTGTGTACACACCGAAAGCCGTCAGCGCACACGCGCCGTCCCGGAGACGGCCGTGCGCCGTGGCGCCCCTAGGGCACCCGCGTCCAGGGTTGACAGTTCTGCGACTCGAAGGCCTTCACCGAGGAGTTGATGTTCGCGAACATCGGACCGATTGAGGTATTCGTCTGAAGCACATGGTCCTTGCTGGCGTCCGGTGTGCTGTAGGTGAACCACGAGCACATCGAGTCCTGAGTCGGCACGTTGTTGATCCAAACGCCGAAGGCCGATCCCGAGCCGCCCGTGTGGTAGAGCCCCGGCGCGATATCGGGCCCGACGACAAAGACGCCGTTGCCCGGAATGGGGTCGAGCGGGTCGGCGATCGCCGGCGGCGCGACCGCGATCGCGACGGCAGCCGCAACGAAGACGGTGGATGCGCGAAGCATTCAAGGCACCTCTCTCCCGTTGTCACCCACCCCCATCGCAGCGTAAGCCCGAACGGCCTGGGCAACAACAGCTAAGCGCGCTCAGCGACGGGTCGGACGGCCCTCGTCGACCACCACCCCACGCGCGGTGAGGTGGTCGATCAACGGCCCCGCGCCGGCCGCGAGGTGCTCCGACATGGCCGCGCGGGCGAGCTCGGCGTCGTGCTTCTTGAGCGCGGACAAGATTCGCCGATGGTCCTTCATCGACTGGTCCGGCCAGCCCGCGATGTTGGGGAACACCGATTCCGGTGCGTAGCGGGTGATCTGCGACATCAGCTGGGCCAGCTTGGGTGAATCGGCGGCCACGTTGATGGCCCGATGGAACTCGTGGTTCAGCCGGACCGTCCGCTCGTCGTCGCCGGCCCTCCTCGAGCCATAGGCCTCTTCCAGCTGCGCCTGGATCTCCTTGAGCTCGCGCAACTGGTCGTCGGTGATATTGAGGGCGGCCCGGGCCGCCAGCTCGCCCCCGACGTAGCCCTGCACGTTCGCGACGTCGGTGACGTCGCGCCCGGTGACCGGCAGCACCATGAAACCGCGCCGCGGCCGCTGGTCGATCAAGCCCTCGGCGCGCAGGGCGAACAGCGCCTCGCGCACCGGTGTGACGCTGATGCCCAACTCCGCGGCCAGCTGGTCCAGGCGAACGTAGGAACCCGCGGCGTAGGTGCCGTCGAAAATCCGCCTGCGGATGAAGCGCGCGACGTCGTCGGAAAGCTGTGGGCGCGCGGCGAAACCGGGGACTGTCATCGGCTACACCTGGTACTCCGCGAGCAGCCGCTTGCTGATGATGGACTTCTGGATCTCGCTGGTGCCCTCCCCGATGAGCAGGAACGGGGCGTCGCGCATCAGCCGCTCGATCTCGTATTCCTTTGAGTACCCGTAGCCGCCGTGAATCCGGAAGCTTTGCTGGGTGACCTCCGAACAGAATTCGCTGGCAAGGTATTTGGCCATGCCGGCTGCGACGTCGTTGCGCTCACCGGAGTCTTTGAGCCGTGCGGCGTTGACCATCATCAGGTGCGCCGCTTCCACTTTGGTGGCCATCTCGGCCAGCTGGAACGCGATGGCCTGGTGCTCGGCGATGGGCTTGCCGAAGGTGTGGCGCTGCTGGGCGTAGCGCGCCGCGAGCTCGAAGGCGCGGATCCCGACGCCACAGGCACGCGCCGCCACGTTGACCCGGCCGACCTCGATGCCGTCCATCATCTGGAAGAAGCCCCACCCCGGGGCGCCGCCGAGAATGTCGTCGGCGCCGGCGTGGTAGCCGTCGAAGATCAGCTCGGTGGTGTCGACGCCCTTGTAGCCGAGCTTGTCGATCTTGCCGGGTATCACCAGCCCCGGCACGACTTCGCCGAAGCCCGTTGGCTTTTCGACCAGAAACGCGGTCAGGTTGCGGTGCGGCTTGTCGGCACCCTCGTCGGTGCGCACCAGGACCGCGATCAGCGTGGAACTGGCGCCGTTGGTCAGCCACATCTTCTGCCCGGTGATGGTGTAATCGCCGTCCGAATTCCGTTGGGCCCGGGTGCGGATCGCGGCGACGTCCGAACCCAGCTCCGGCTCCGACATGGAAAACGCACCACGCGACTCGCCCGTGGCCATCCGCGGCAGAAAGCGGCTCTTCTGCTCCTCGGTGCCGTGCTGGCGAAGCATGTAGGCCACGATGAAGTGGGTGTTGAGGACACCCGACACGCTCATCCAGCCCCGCGCGAGTTCCTCGACGCACAGGGCGTAGGTCAGCAGCGACTCCCCCAGCCCGCCGTACTCCTGCGGGATCATCAACCCGAACAGCCCCATCTCGCGCATCTGGTCGACGATGTGCTGCGGATAGGTGTCGCCGCGCTCGAGCTCGGGTGCGTTGGGGATGACCTCCTTGTCGACGAATCGCTTTACCGTGGCCAGGATTTCGGTCTGGAACTCGGTCAGCCCGAGGGTTTGGGCGAGTTTGGTCATGCGCTGGCCTCTCCTATCGTCTTGGCGCTCGACAGCCGCGCGATGTCGGCCGCCGAAAGCCCCAGGCACTCGGCGAGCACGGCGGCGGTGTCCTGCCCCAGCGCCGGCGCCGGCGCTGGGGCAGGATGGGTGCCGTCGAAGGCGGCCGGCAGGCCGGGGGCGAAATAATCTCCGACACCTGGCTGGTGCAGCCGCGAAAACAGCGGATTGGCCCGCACTTTGGGGCCCGCCGCGACGTCGGCGAAGCTGCGGTACCGCTCGAACAACACGGTGGTGTCCGACAGCGCGGCGGCGATCTCGTCGGCGGTGTGCTCGCTGAACCACGTGGCGAACAACCCGGACAGGGCGTCGCGGTAGCGGTAGCGGTCGCCCTCGGAGCCGAAGTCCACACCGAGCGCCTCGGCGAGCGCCGACACCGCCGCGCCGGTGCCGGTCACCTCGACGAGGTCGCGGAAGTGGCGTCGCGTCAAGGTGACAACCATGAATGCGGCCCCGTCGCGGCTGGTGAAATCCTGGCCGTACTGGCCGTAGATGGCGTTGCCCAACCGCTCGCGCTGGGTGCCGTTGACCTGGGGTTCGGTCAGCAGCCCGAGGTTTCCCGCGGTGGCCAGCGCGACGTCCTCCAGCGCCAGGCTGATCCGCGCACCCACCCCCGTCTGGTCGCGCCGGCGCACGGCGCTCACGACGGCCAGCGCGGCGTACAGGCCGCAGCACACGTCCCAGGCCGGCAGCACGTGGTTGATCGGGCCGCCGTGGTCGGCCGGGCCGGTGACGAGCGGGTACCCGACGCCGGCGTTGACGGTGTAATCGACGCCGGTGGAACCGTCGCCGCGGCCCAGCAGCTGGACGTGGATCACGTCGGAGCGCCGCGCGCGCAACGCATCAAAGCTCAGCCAGGACAACCCGGCGGCATTCGTGACGACGACGCCGTCGCCCTCGACGATGAGCCGCCGCACCAGTTCCTGACCCTCGGGTGACCGCAAGTCCACTGTGGCCGAGCGCTTTCCCTTGTTCAGGCCGGTCCAGTAGATCGACGCGCCGCTCGCGGCCAGCGGCCAGCGCTGCACGTCGGAGGCACCGCCGATCGGATCGACGCGGATGACCTGCGCGCCGAGCTGCGCGAGCGTCATGCCGCACAGCGGCGCGGCGACGAAACTGGACACCTCGACCACCGTCAGGCCGCTCAGGGGAGCGTTCATGTCGAGGCAACCCGCTCGAAGATCGCGGCAAGCCCCTGGCCGCCGCCGATGCACATGGTCTCTAACCCGTAGCGCGCCTCGCGGCGCGTCAGCTCGCGCGCCAGGGTGGCCAGCATCCTGCCGCCCGTCGCGCCGACCGGATGGCCCAGCGAGATTCCCGACCCGTGCACGTTGGTGCGGTCGTGGTCGGCTTCGCCGAAATTCCATTCGCGCATCACCGCAAGCGCCTGCGCGGCAAAGGCTTCGTTGAGCTCGATGAGGTCGATGTCGCTCAGCCGCAGGCCGGCCCTGGCGAGCGCGGCCTCGGTGGCGGGCACCGGGCCGATGCCCATGACGTTCGGCGCCACCCCCGCCAACCCCCACGACACCAGGCGGACCAGCGGGGTCAGGCCGTATTCCGCCGCCTTCTCCGGCGTGGTGACCACGCACATCGACGCCGCGTCGTTCTGCCCGCTGGCGTTGCCCGCCGTGACCGTTGCCCCCGGATCATCTTCTAACAGAACGGGTTTCAGCTTGCTCAGCGACTCCACGGACGTGTCGGCGCGGGGATGCTCGTCGGTGTCGACCAGCTCCTCGCCCTGGCGGGTCCGCACCGCCACGGGGATGATCTCCTCTGCGAACACGCCGTCCTTCTGCGCGGCCACCGCGCGCTGGTGTGAGCGGACCGCGAGCTCGTCCTGCTCGAGACGCGAAATGCCATACTGGCGGCGCAAATTCTCGGCGGTCTCCAGCATCCCGCCGGGCACCGGGTAGTGCTTGCCGCCGGCGGTGGTGCGGCCCCGCGCCAGCCCGTCGTGCACCCGGATGCCGCTCCGCGCGCCGCCCCATCGCATGTCGGTGGAGTAGAAGGCCACGTTGCTCATGCTTTCGCAGCCGCCGGCGACGACGAGGTCATGGCCGCCCGGTTCGCCGAACCCGACCTGCAGGCACGCCTGGATTACCGCCTGCAGGCCCGAGCCGCAGCGCCGGTCCACCTGCATGCCCGGAACCGTCACGGGCAGGCCGGAATCCAGCGCCACCACGCGCCCGATCGCCGGCGCCTCACTGCTCGGGTAGCAGTGGCCGAGGATGACGTCCTGCACCGCCTCGGGCGGGATTCCGGTTCGCTCGAGCAGCCCCTTGAGCGCGGTGACACCGAGGTCGACGGCGGTCAACGATTTGAACATCCCACCGTAGCGGCCGATCGGCGTGCGTACGGGCTCGCAGATGACGGTTGGGCGCATCTTCACCGCCTTCGCTCAGATGTGGCGGCCGCCGGTGACCTCCATCACCGTGCCCGTCATGTAGGAGGACAGGTCGGAGGCCAAGAACAACGCGACGCTGGCGACCTCGCTGGGCTCGCCGACTCGGCCCATCGGAATCTCGGCGACCTTCTGATCCCAAATGCGTTGCGGCATGGCCTCGGTCATGGCCGAGCGAATCAATCCCGGGGCGATGGCGTTGACGCGGACCCCGAGGTAGGCAAGCTCCTTGGCCGCGGCCTTGGTCATCCCCACGATCCCGGCCTTGGCCGCCGAATAGTTGGTCTGTCCGACCATGCCGACCTTGCCCGACACCGACGACATGTTCACGATGGCGCCGCGCTTGTTCTCCCGCATGATGGCCGCCGCCAGCCGCGTGCCGTTCCAGGTGCCCTTCAGATGCACCTCGATGACCTCATCGAACTGCTCCTCGGTCATCTTGCGCATCGTCGCGTCGCGGGTGATGCCGGCGTTATTCACCATGATGTCCAGGCCGCCGAAACGGTCGACGGCGGTGGCGATCAAGGCCTCGACGTCGGCGGCCCGCGTCACGTCGCACTGCACCGCCACCGCGACGTCGCCGCCGCCCAGCTCCTTCGCGGCGGCTTCGGTCGCGTCCAGGTTGAGGTCACCGAGGACCACGCGGGCACCCTCGGCGACGAACCGTTGGGCGATGGCAAAGCCCAAACCCTGCGCACCGCCGGTGACGACCGCCGTCTGTTTGTCCAGCAACGACACCTGAATCCCGCCTCCCTCTCGTCCGCTTCCCGGTCCGGCCCAATATCGTATTTCCTATAGGATCCGTGACGATCGCCGGGTGACCGACCGCCAGTAAGGAGCGTGCGCGTGATGTCCACCGCCGAAGCCCAGGAGGTTTCCGACGACGACTTCCGGGAGATCCTGGCCCAGACGCGGCAGTTCGTGCGCAGCGCCGTGGTCCCCCGCGAGCAGGAGATCCTGGCCGACGACCGGGTGCCCGACGACCTTCGCGAGCAGGCCAAGCAGATGGGCCTGTTCGGGTACGCGATCCCCCAGCGGTGGGGCGGCCTCGGCCTGAACCTCGTCCAAGACGTCGAGCTGGCGATGGAATTGGGCTACACCTCGCTGGCGCTGCGGTCGATGTTCGGCACCAACAACGGCATCGCCGGGCAGGTTCTGGTCGGCTTCGGTACCGACGAGCAAAAGGGCCGCTGGTTGGAGTCGATGGCGTCGGGCGACGTCGTCGCCTCCTTCGCACTGACCGAACCCGGCGCCGGGTCCAATCCGGCGGGCCTGCGCACCAAGGCCGTTCGTGACGGTGACGCTTGGGTGATCGCGGGCGAGAAGCGCTTCATCACCAACGCCCCGGTGGCGAACCTTTTCGTGGTGTTCGCGCGCAGCCGCCCGGCCGACGAAAAGGGCCCGGGCATCGCCGTCTTCCTGGTTCCCGCGGACGCGCCCGGCGTTCAGGTGAGCGCCAAGGACGCCAAGATGGGTCAAGAAGGCGCGTGGACCGCCGACGTCAACTTCGACGACGTGCGGGTCGGCGCCGACGCGCTGGTCGGCGGCAGCGAAGACATCGGCTATCGGGCCGCGCTGACGTCGCTGGCGCGCGGCCGCATCCACATCGCCGCCATCGCGGTGGGCGCCGCCCAGCGCGCGCTCGACGAATCGGTGTCGTATGCCGCCACCGCCACACAGGGCGGCACGCCGATCGGAAGCTTCCAGTTGGTGCAGGCCATGATCGCCGACCAGCAGGCCGGCGTGATGGCCGGCCGCGCTCTCGTCCGCGATGCGGCGCGGCTCTGGGTGACCAACGAGGACCGCCGGACCGCCCCGTCGGCGGCCAAGCTTTTCTGCACCGAAATGGCCGGCAAGGTGGCCGATCTCGCGGTGCAGGTCCATGGCGGCAGCGGCTACATGCGCGGCGTTCCCGTCGAACGCATCTACCGCGATGTTCGCCTGCTGCGCCTCTACGAGGGCACCAGCGAGATCCAGCGCCTGATCATCGGGTCGAATCTGGTGAAGACGGCGCAGCGCTAGCCGGGAATAGCGCACCGGCGCCGACGTTTTTAAGCGCCATGAGAAGCCTCAGCGAAACCGAACGCCAGGAATTCCTCGCCGACAAGCACGTCGCCGTGCTGTCCGTCGCCGCCACCGACGGGCGCCCACCCGCCAGCGTCCCGATCTGGTACGACTACACCCCGGGCGGCGACATCCGGATCGCGACGGGAACGTCCACCCGAAAGGCCCGGCTCATCGAGCGCGCCGGTGCCGTCACGCTCGTGGTCCAGCGTGAGGAGCCGCCTTACCAGTACGTGATTGTCGAGGGCACGCTCGTCGACAGGACCCACCCCGTTCCGCCCGGTGTGATGGAGGCCGTCGCCATTCGTTACCTCGGCGAGGAAGGTGGGCGCGCATTCGCCCAAAGCATGGAAGGCGTCGACGAGGTCCTCTACACCATCCGCCCGGACCGCTGGCTGAGCGCCGACTTCTCCGACGAGCTCTAGGCGGCCCGCAGACAGCTGCGCGCGGCCGCTGCGGTACCAACCGTGTGAGACGTGCGTCACAGCCGTTTCTTTGCGGTGACGGCCGACACGCAGCCCGGTAGCGCATGGAAGTTAGCTTTACTTCTATCCTCTGTGCATGGGTCGGGACCCCGTGATGAACAGTGCTGCTCAGCCTGCCTTGCCAGACATCAACGATTTTGTCACCGCCGACGGCAAAATCGTCGTGCCTGACGACGCGACGCTGACCTCGTATTTCGACCAAAACCGCGCGGCATATGGCGATTCACCGTCGTACCGGTTCATCGACTACACCAAGGACCTGGAGGGTCGCATAGTCGAACTGAGCTGGAATGGGCTGTGGTCGCGGGTCCGCGCGATCGGGGCCCGCCTCCAGCAAGTCACCGAGCCGGGCGATCGAGTGGCCATCCTCGCGCCCCAGGGTCTGGATTACGTCGCCGCGTTCTTCGGCACCGTGCACGCGGGTCGCATCGCCGTCCCGCTGTTTGCGCCGACGCTGGCCGGGCACGCCGAGCGGTTGACGGCGGTATTGGCCGACGCCCGGCCCACGGTGGTGCTGACCACCACGGCGGCCGCCGAGTCGGTCCGGGAATCGCTGGGCAGACACTCGGTGGGCGGCAGGGCGCGGCTGATCGCGGTCGACGCCGTCCCCGATACGCTCGCTGCGATGTTCGCCGATCCGGCGATCCGCGCCGACGACGTGGCCTATCTGCAGTACACGTCGGGTTCGACGCGTGTCCCGGCCGGCGTGGAGATCACCCATCGCGCCGCCTGCACCAACGTTTTGCAGATGATCCTGGCCGGCAACCTGGACCGGGGCATCCGCAGCGTCAGCTGGTTGCCGCTGTATCACGACATGGGCCTGATCATGATCTTGTTCCCGGCCTTGGGCGGCGGCGGGTACCTCACGCTGCTCGACCCGATGGCCTTCGTTCGTCGCCCCTTCCGATGGATCAAGGAGTTGAGCGCCGAGGCGGCCATGGGCCGCACCTTCGCGGCCGCCCCGAACTTCGCGTTCGACTTGACCGCCGAACGCGGTCTGCCCCCGGAGGGCTACACCATCGACCTGACCAACGTCGTCGGCCTGCTGAACGGGTCGGAACCGGTGACGATGTCGGCGATTGAGAAATTCATCAGCGCGTTCGCCGCCTACGGGCTGCCCGCGACGGCGGTCAAGCCGTCCTACGGCATGGCGGAGGCCACGCTGGCGGTCGCCACCATCGCCTTCGACGAGGCGGCCAGCGCCCTGTTCCTCGACCGCGCCCAACTGGGCGCCGGCCGCGCGGTGGTCGTCGCTCCGGACACCGAGGGCGCGGTCGCCTACGTCTCGTGCGGCCGGCCCATCCGCGACCTCTGGGCGGTGATCACCAGCCCCGACGGGGCCGAGGTGTCCGACGGGACCGTCGGGGAGATCTGGCTGCACGGCAACAACGTGGGTCGGGGTTACTTCGGCCGCGAGGAAGAAACGCAGCGCACGTTCGGCAACAAGCTGCAGTCCCGGCTCGACGAGGGCAGCCACGCCGAGGGCGCCCCGGACAACTGCTGCTGGCTGGCCACCGGCGACCTCGGCGTGTACATCAACGGCGAGCTGTACCTGACGGGCCGGATCAAAGACGTCATCATCATCGACGGTCGCAATCACTACCCGCACGACATCGAGACCACCGTCAGCCTGTCTTCGCCCGCCATCCGGAGCGGCTATGTGGCCGCCTTCTCGGTTCCGGCCGGCACCGTCGAGACACCGGGAGGCCATTCCGGCGAGCAACTCGTCGTCGTCGCCGAACGCGCCGCCGGCGTCGGCCGCGCGGACCCGGAGCCGATCGTGGCGACGGTGCGGGCGGCGGTATCCCGCGACCATCAGATCCGGGTCGCCGACGTCAAGCTCGTTGCCGCCGGGGCCATTCCCCGCACCACCAGCGGCAAGCTGGCCCGCAGTGCGTGCCGGGCCGATTACCTGGCGGGGCGCTTCAACCGATAGCCGATCCTCGGCCGAGCAGGTCCAGCGTCCCCAGGTCGCGGACGGCCCTGCACCCGCGGCGCAGCATGGTCAGCACCATGTCGTCACCGCGCTCGGTGGCGGTGGCGAACGCGAAGCCGAGCGCCGAGATCAGCAGCGCCTGGATCACTCCGAGGCGGTAGTCGCCCCAACACGTTTCGCGGTCATAGCCGGTGACGCCGTGGTTTAGGAGCGCGCGGTGATAGTCGTCAACCAGGGCGTTCTCGATGTTCAAGCGCAGCTCGGAGTCCAGGCTGGTCGCGGTGAAATACGCGAGATCTCTTGCGGGAAGGCCAACCCCGAGCGTCTGCCAGTCGACCACGCTCACCCAACGCTGGTCCGGATCGAACAGCAGGTTGTCAAGCCGATAGTCGCCGTGCAGCAGGGCGAACCGGTCGCGTTCGGCGAACAGCCACGGCGCCACCAAACCCATTGCGGCGACCAATGTCTCGCGGTCCTCGGGGCTCATCCGGTCACCCAGCTTGTCCAGGGTGATTTCGGCGCTCATCTTCGCCACCTCGCCCAGGCCCTGCGCGGCGGCCTCGTCGGGCCGCGGAAACGCCAGGCCCGGCAAGTCCAGCCAGTGGGGGTCGCACCAGCTGGGTCCGTGCAGTCCGGCCAACGCCACCACCGCGAGCCGCGCCTGCCGCTCGCCGCAGCCGGCGATCTGGTCGCCCTGCACCGCGGGCGCCTGGTCGGCGAGCAACAAAGCGTAATCCGCGGCGTCCTCGGTGATTTCGCAATAGAAGCACCGCGGAGTGGGCACCCGGACCCGGTCGGCGACCGTGGCGTAGAACGCGCACTCGCTGCGATAGCCGATGGTGACCCGGTCGCGCACGGTGTCGTCCTGCGCGGGCAGTTTGATCACGAAGGTCGCCGGCAGATCCCCGGGGTCGGTCGCGTACCGGGCGGTCACGCGGAACGTCGCCCCGGTCTGGCCGGTGCCGATGGCCGCGACGTCGACGTCGGAGACCTCGACCGGCGCGCGGCGGTCGCTGAGCGCGGCCGACAACCATGCGGCGGTCACGTCGGCGGGATACCGCGGAATCGACACCACAGCGCTCATGCGCGGCACGCCTCCAGCACATCGACGGGTGACTGACCGCTCAACTGTAAGGCATACCGCAAGGGCCGCGGGCCGGTCGCCGGTTCACTCGGCAAGGATCCGCCATTCGGCGGCCTCGCGCTGCTGGCGCCAGAATTCCTCGAAACGCCCTCCGGCGGCGAGCAGTTGGTCGACGGTGCCGTCCTCGACGATTCGGCCCCCGTCGACAAACAGGACGCGGTCGGCGTGGCGGATGCTGGCCAGCCGGTGGGCGACGATCACCCGGGTGCGCGGGCGCGGATCGGCGGTGAGCGCGTCGACCACCGCCGCCTCGTTCTCGGTGTCCAAGGCGCTGGTCGCCTCGTCGACGAGCAGGATCGGCGCCGCCTTGAGCAATGCGCGCGCGATGCTGACCCGTTGCCGTTCGCCGCCCGATAAAGTGGCGCCCGCCTCGCCGACGACCGTGTCGGCGCCCTCGGGCAGCCGGCCGGTGAGTTCGTCGACGCGCGCCAGCTCGACCGCCCGGGCGTAATGCGCCTCGCCGGCGGATGGGTCTGCGGCCAAGACGTTTTCGCGGATGGTCCCGTGGAACAGGTAGGGGTGCTGGAACACGACGCTGCTGGCCGCGCGGCGGGCGTCGGCGTCCAGCGTCGCGGCGTCGACGCCCTCGATGAGCACCCGCCCCCGGTTCGGTTGGTGCAGGCCGGCGATCAGCGCCAGGATGGTGCTCTTGCCGGAGCCCGAGGGGCCGACGATCGCGGTGGTGCTCCCCGGCCGCAACGAGAAGCTGACGCCGTCGAGCACCGGCGCGCTCGCGCCTGCGTAGCCGAAGGTGACGTCGTCGAAGTCGATGCGGGGGGCCGTGATGCCGCCGGGCAGCGCGGCCGCCCCGGCGTTCATGACCGGCGCGGTGAGCACCGCGCGGATGCGGTCCAGCGTGGCGCGGGTGCTTTCCAGCGCCGGCGCCAGCTCGCTGATGGTGGTGAACGGCTCGAGATACCGGGCGATCACGACGATCAACGCGATAGCCTGCGGCACGGTCAGCGTGCCGTGCACCGTCAGCGCCGCGGTGGCCCCCGCCAACAGAATCAGGGCCAGCTGGCTGGCGAGGCTGAACAGCAGCTGTCCGGGCACCTGCATGGACAGCAGCCGCATCGTCGCGCCCCGCTGCGCGGCCAGCGCGTCGCCGACCAGGCTGCGGGCCGGCTCCACCCGCCGCGCGGCCCGCAACGCCTGCTGGGTCCGGGCGAACTCGATGATCCGTTCGGTGAGCGCGGTGTTGGCCTCGGCGGCCGCGGCGTCGGCACGGCGCGCCAGCCGCGCCGAGGCCCACAGCGCGCCCAGCAACGGCGGCACGCCGCAGAGCGCGGCCACTGCGAGCTGCCAGGAGACGGGCAGCAGGGCCACTGCGATGGCCGCCGGCAGCAGGATCGCGCTGAGCAGCGGGGTCAACAGGTTGACCACGAGACCGACGAGTTCCGGTCCGGTTGAGGCGATCGCCTGGCGCGCCGTCGCGGTGTTTTCGGCGGTGAACCACTCCAGCCGGACGTCGGGGAGCCGGTCCGCCACGTCGTGTTGGGCGTGGTCGAGCACGGCGAAGCCCAGGTCGAAGCCGATCCGCGCGGTCGCGGTGTCGATGATCCACCCGGCGACGGTCGCGGCGGTGAGCCAGCCCAGCCACACCAGCGCCCGGCGCGGGGAGTCGCCGAACAACGCACCCACCAGGGGCACCAGCAACACGGTGCCCACCGCCCGCACCACCACGGAGGCCAGCGCCAGCGCGGCGTATGCGACGACCTTGGCGCGCCGGTCTCGTGGAACGAGCCCGAGCCAGGTGCGAATCATCGCGCTCCCTCCCGGGCCGCGGCCACCGTGTGGCCGGTGTCCCACAGCCGGCGGTAGCGGCCGTCCGCGGCGAGCAGCTCCTCGTGGGTGCCGCGCTCGACGACGCGGCCGTGATCGAGCACGACGATCTGGTCGGCGCGGGTGATGGTGTGCAGCCGATGCGCGATCACCAACACGGTGCGCTCCCGGGTCAGCCGGTTGAGCGCTTGCTGCACAAGGTATTCCGATTCGGGGTCGGCGAACGCCGTGGCCTCGTCAAGGATCAGCACCGGGGTGTCGGCGAGGATGGCGCGGGCGATGGTGAGCCGTTGGCGCTCCCCGCCCGAGAGCCCGGAGCCGGCGCCCAGCACGGTGTCGTAACCGTCGGGCAATCGCATGATGCGGTCGTGGATCTGGGCTTCACGGGCCGCGGCCTGGATCTGTGCGGCGGTGGCGTCCGGCACGGCCAGCGCGATGTTCTGGGCGACGGTGCCGTGCACCAGCTGCGTTTCCTGCAGCACGAAGCCGACGCGGGCGTACAGCTCGTCGGCCGTGAGTGACCGGATGTCTTGTCCACCAAGCCGTATCGCGCCCCCGTCGACGTCGTGGAAGCGGGCCAGCAGCGCGGCCAGCGTCGACTTGCCGGAGCCCGACGGCCCGACCAGCGCGGTGACGGTGCCCGGCCGCAGCGTCAGCGACACGTCCCGGATCACCGGCACGCCGGGGCGATAGCCGAAGGTGACGCGGTCGAACTGCACCGTCGCCGGCGCGTCGCCTCGGGGCGCGTCCGCGTCTCGCACGGCCAGTTCGGGTTCGTCGAGGGCGTTCTGCAGCCGGCGCGCGGCCAGCGTCCCGGCGCGGATGCCGCCGAGCCCGTAGGCGATGCCGAGCAGGCGGGCGCCGAACGTGGTGCCCAGCAACAGGAACGGCAGCAGGTCGACCGGAGCCATCCGGTGGGTGACCGCCAACAGGGTGCCGGTGACCGCGATGAGCCACAAAAACGTCGAGGGGCGCGTGGCCAGATCCATCGCCGTCTTCTTGCCGGCCAGCGGCCGCTGCCAGGCCACCAAAAAGCCGATGTACTCGTCGAGGCGGCGCCGAAAGCTGGACGCCGCGGCGCCGCCGAAGACGCGGATCACCGGCTGGCCCTCGAGGTAGGCGCCGGCTTCGGTGCTCATCTTCTCGGCCCAGCGCTGCGATTGCGGGATCCGCGGGCCGGACTGAATGGTGATCGACGACGTCAGCACCAAGTAGACCAAAACGGGCAGGAACAAGACGAGCGCCACCCGCCAGTCGACGACGAACAGGTAGACCAGCACCGCCACCGGCGCCACCACCGCGGCGACGGCGTCGGGGATGGCGTGGGTGACCAGGTAGTGCAGCGACAGCGTGTCGTCCTGGACCAACTGCTTGATCGACCCCGAGCCGCGGGCGGTGAACCAGCCCAACGGCAATCGAGCCAGCTTGGTCAGCAGCCGAGAGCGCAGGTCGGCGGCGAATCGCGCGTCGACCACGTGCAGCCACAGCGTCAGGGCGGCGCCGAGCAGGGTGCCGACGCCCAGCAGCGTGACGGCCGCGATGCCCACGGTCCACAGCCGGGGCGCCTCGGCGCCTGAGGCCAGCCGCCGGGCCAGCTCGACGAGCAGCACGAACGGCGCCAGCTGCACCAGCGTGATCAGGGCCTGCAGTGCCGCGGATGCGATCAGCGCCGACCGCAGCGGCGCGAGCAACCGGCCGGCGGCCTGGGCGCGCCAACTGCCTCTCGGCGGCGGCACCTGACCGGACGCCGTCGGATCCTGTTGAGCCACCGTGCTTTCGGCGGCAGCGTCGGGATGCTCGTCACCGCGCCGGGTGCCCATCGCACGGCCGGCGCTCCAGTAGGCCTGGGCGTGGATCTCCGACTTGGGAAACCCGAACTCGTCGCGCAGCCGCGCGCGGACGTGTTTGAGCGCCGTGGCCTCGGGCGTCGCCCACGCGTACCAGTCCGACCAATCCCGGCTCTCGAGGGCCGCGGACAGCGACCTCTCGTCGCGACGCGCGACCCAATGCACTTGGAGCCGAGGATGATTCGCAATCGGGATCAGCGCGTCGTTGTCGTCGTGCTGCTCGAGGTACATCTCGATCGGGACGTCGTCGGGAACCGTGCCGATGATCCCGTTCATCCCGGGGATCGACGCGGAGTCGCCGATCAGCAGGTAGCCGGCGGGCTGCTCGTCGGGGACGTCGAACCGCGACGAACCCATCAGCGACATGACCGCGATCGTCGCGCCGGGTTCGACCGAGCGCGCCCACGACGAGGCCGGACCGGCCGGGTCGTGCAGCACGACGTCCACGGCGAAGCGGCCGGTTTCGACGTCGGCCTCCGAGATCGTGTAGGCGCGTTGGAATTCGGTGCTGGAGCCCTCGGGATCGGGGAACCAGAACCGCAGCCACGCGGCGGGTTCGGCGTCCACGTCCTCGAACAGCGTCGGCGACACCATCCGGACCCGTACGAAATGCGGTGCGATGCGGACGGTTTCGATGACCGTGGCTATGTGGTCGCGGGCGCCGAAGCTTCGCAGCATCACGCCCTGAAGCCCGCGCGCCATCAGAGGCCCCCCGCCCCGACGCCGAGCCGCGCCACGGCCTCGCCGATCGGGCGACCCGGTGGGATGACCGCGACCAGGCCGCGAATGGATGCGGCCAAAAGCAGCCGCATGAAATCCGAATCCGACACCTGGGGCAACGCGACGTGGGCGGCGCCGAGCCGCGCGTCGCCGGCCAACCGTTCGGCGGCGGCGTCGCGCTCGACGGCGAAGCCGCTGGCCTGGTCGCCGCCGGTGGCGCTGGCATTGTTCTCTTCGCGCGCGGCCAGGCTGATCGCGAGCGTGGCGACCGCGCTGCTCAACACCATTGCGGCGTCGGCGGCGTAACCGCGGCGGCTCAACGCCTCGACCTCGGTGGCCAGCAACCGGGCGCCGGCGTCACCGCGGGGGAACAGCACCTGCAGGTAGGCCGCCAGCCCCGGGTGCCCGGCGGTAAAGTCCCGCAGCTGCAGGGCGAACGACAGCAGGTGCGTTTGCGTATCGGCCGCCGGGTCGTCGCGCAGCTCGAGTTCGGCGAGGAGGCTCTCGCCGACCAGGCGCTCGAGCTCCCAGCGGCTCGCCACGTGCCGGTAGAGGGCGGTGGCCGACACGCCCAGCCGCTGCGCGACCGCGTTGAGGCTCAGCCTTTGCATGCCGAGTTCGCGGCCGACGCGGACGACGTCGTCCACCGCGATCAGCGGGGGTCGCCCGCCCTGACGAGACGCAATGGCGTGCACCCGATCACCTCCGACGAGTAAGTTACCCCCACAAACTAAGGGTTGCCTAACCATCGGTCAACATCGGGTGGTCCGACGCGGGATTCGGCCGTTCGCTAGTGATCGTCGCCCGACGTGAGGTCGGCGTCCGACTCGGTCCGCTTCTGCTCGGCCAACTGACGATCCTCGGCCGCGGCATTGCGGTGCCGGATCATCGACCGCTGATGGACCTCCGTCTCGGACACGCCTTGCTCGACGGCCGCCTCCTGGACCTTGGCGACGCGCTCGTGGAGGCAACTACCCGGGGAGCGGGCGACTAACCAGTGCGGGCGGAGGGACTCGAACTCTATTCAGCTACCTGGTCAGGGGGCTGAAACGCCGTTCACCTGGCGAAAGACATAACGGTACTTCACTCCAGTTAACTGTAACTGCGGCCAAATTGCGGCCACGATGCGGCCACAACGCCTGCAAGGCCTTCCCAAATCGGGCCTACCGATTTTCTGAAACAGGCAAATGTCGGTCGCCCCCGCATGGAAGATGACGCCCGCCAGAACTCAACCAACCAACCGACCAGGAGAGAGAAGAATTCACCATGACAACCACAACCACCCCGAAGTTCCAGCTGCCCGCCGGTGCCGTCGATGTCGACGCATGGGAGATAGCCTCGACCGCACCTGACGGTCTGCCGATCGTCTATCGGGGGTTCGATGGTTCGGAGCGGGTTGTCGACCGACCCGATTACAAGCACGATATTGCGATCGGGATCGGTGGACGGCAATACCTGGATGGCGATGTCACGCGCAATGTGTTCGTCGTGACACCCATCGATGGCCCGGCCGAGGCCCGCCAGTTCGCCGGCGCGTTGATTGCGGCGGCCGACGAGTGCGAGCGGTACGACGCGATCGAGGCCGGGCGATGACTGCCACACCGGAGAACGCGACCGCCGGTTGGCGCGACCTGACTGACCAGCTCACGGGCGAGCAGATAGCCGAACTCGAAGCAAACGCAGTCAGCGGCACGCGGATCCACGAGCTCCGACTAACCGACGCCGGCATGAAGTGGGTCGACACCGGCCCCCAATGGGACGACAACCAGCTGCTGATACAGGCACGTGCCTACGCGCGTGACAATCTCGTCGCCGCCATGGTCGGGGAAGTCAGCGCCCCAGCCGGCGCCTCCCCGGACCGCCTGTGGGAGGAGCACGACCCGCAGCCGTACCGGCTGCTATTCGGTGCACACCGAATGGTGACCGCCCCACCACCGCGCGGCTCTCGCGACTCGGGAAGTGCGGTGATCACGACGGATGCGGTCCAATTCGCAGACGGGTCAATTGATGACGGCCGCGATCTCGTAGCGCCGAGCATCACCGTCCTCAATGACTGCACCGACACCGGCATCCGACTCAGCTCTGACCAGGCCCGCGAGCTAGCGGCCCTCCTGCTTGAGGCCGCCGACGAGATCGACGGTTGGGGAAGCCATGACGCCCATTGATGCCGCAGTCTTTGACGAGATCGTGGCCGCCTTCGACGATCAGCCGCGTTGCGGGATAACCACTCTCCAGGGCCGTCAGTGCCAGCGCTCCGCCGGCTGGCTCGTTAACGTCCACGGCTGCGAGGGACGCCTGATGTGCGGGCAGCACCTGAGCGCGTGGCGATCCAGAGCGCTGGGAACTCTCCCGGGCGGGCGCTGCACGCTGTGCGGGCAATTATTCGCGCGTCTCGATGACGCCTGCACGATCACGCGGCTATGAACAGCTGGCGAGATCTGGCTGATCAGCTGACGCGTGAGGAGATCGAACTCTTCGAGCAGCTCGATCGTGAGCCTCAAGGCCGGGTACGGGCTAAGCTGCTCGACTTTGCTCGCGTGATGACCATGCACGACGATGCGGCGACCGGCGGTCGTGATCCCGGATCGCCCAGCGCGCCGGCTGGGCCGTTGCGCCCGTGTGGCCATGAACGGTCGGAGGAGAACACACGGCGCCGCGGCGGAAAGCGTGCGGGGCAGCGGGATTGCTTGGCCTGCTACCGCAAGGGACAGGCGGCTGCAAAGCGGAAGCGGCGCGCGTCAAATCCTGAGTCTGCGGAGGCTGCTAATCGCGCCCGGATCGCGCGCAAGCGTGCCGAGAAGCTGGGTCTGCGGCTGGTTCAGCGCGGCATAGTGTTCAGCCTGCTCGACGAGAATAATGTGACATTGTCGGTCGGGATGCTGGGAGTCGTCGACGCCTATCTCGTGGCGCGGCTTGCGCCTCGCCGCCCCGGTCCGCCGCGCAGCACGCGGCCACCTGAATCGTGGCGCCGTGATGTGGACGATTACCTACTGACTTTGAGCGCGGCTGGCCAGCGGGAAAGCACCATTCGGCACCGGTACAAATGCCTGTGCATGGCCGCGCGGGGCCTGGGGTGTCCACCCGCCGAGGTCACGGCCGAGCAGCTGCTGAATTGGCTTGGACGCCAACAGTATTTATCACCGGAAGGGCGCAAGAATTACCGTGCCGTGTTGAGTGGATTCTTCACGTGGATGTACAGGTACGGCCGGATGCCGGACTATATCGGCGACGCGCTGCCTCGCGTGCGCGTCCCCAAAGTGCCTCCACGTCCCGCAGGCGATGAAGCGTGGGAGGCCGCCCTGGCGCAGGCTGATCAGCGGACCGAGCTGATGCTGCGGCTCGCGGGCGAGGCGGGTTTGCGCCGAGCCGAGATCGCCCAGGTGCATTCGAGCCATCTCGACAGTGTGGGCGGTAATCCGCAGCTCCTCGTCCACGGCAAAGGGGGAAAGCAGCGGATCGTGCCCATCAGCGATTATCTGGCCGCGCTGATCCGCGAGAGCGGCAAAGGCTGGGTGTTCCCCAACGGTTTGGGTGGACATCTCGGCCCCGATCGCGTGGGCCGCTTGATCGCGGGCGCGCTCCCCGGCGACTGGACGGCGCACACACTGCGCCACCGGTTCGCCACCCGTGCCTACCGCGGCAGCCGTAACCTGCGGGCTGTGCAGAAGCTGCTCGGCCACGAGTCAATTCTGTCGACCGAGCGCTACACGGCCGTGTACGACGACGAGATCCGCGCGGCCGCGACATATGCCTGGTGAAAAGGAGCTCGAACGGAAAATGAAGCAGTCTTGCCCGCGGTGCGGGTTCGAGTCGAGCCGTTCCCACGGCCGTTGGGTCGACCGGCACCCGGCCGCCGCGGTGTGCGCTGGCGTGTTCGTCGGCCTGCCCGGCCTGTATACGCTGGTGGCGATCATGCTGGTCTATCCGTGGTTCACGATCCCGGCGACGATCATTGTGTGCGCGGTGCTGCTGAATCGGGCGGCGCGGAAGCGGGCGGCGATCGCGGCCCGGGCCGACCACGAGTACCGGGAGATGATGGTGCGCGCCATGCAGCAGCCCGGCCGCCCGGCCCTGGACGCCGAGGGGCTGCGCCGCGCGGCGTGGCAGCCCGACGTCGCGGTGCGCCCGTCCAGGCCGGCGCCGTGGCATGTCGTCACTCAGTGGCCGACCGAGCAGTTCAGGAGGATGACCCGATGAAGCAACTTCTCGCCGCCGCCGTGCTGGCGGCCGCCGGGCTCGGCGCCGCGGTGTTCGCGGCGCAGCCGGCCCACGCTGACCCGACATGCACCTTCCTCGGCCAAAACTACGATGTGACCTACGACTGCCTGCAGTATCAGCCGTGGCTGCCGTACGGCACCGGGAACAACCCTCCGTTGGGCGGCTCCGCGGTCACACCTGGCGGTAACGGGCCGACCGTCAACGGCCGCGAGCCGGGCTGGTCAGGCCCGAACTGCCCCGCATGCTCGTCATGACTCAGGAGGCCGGCCTTCCCTCAATTCCCGGAGTGTGTCCTGGGCCGAGGATCCGCTTCGGTCAGGCTGATCACTGGTCGACGACAGAACCTATTCGGACAGGAAGGAACTGACGATGGAAGCCCAGCCGGCCCCGGACGCGGCCGTAGAAGCGGCACGCGCTTTGTCACGTTCGGCCATATTCGCCAACGGTTTCAATTCCGTTGCGGTATCTGAGGCGGTAACTGCTAACGCCGGCGCGTTAGACCGCGATCAGCTGCTGAAAGTGGTGCGTCTGCTGACTGCCCGGCTCGCGATGTTTTCACGGACGCTCGGCGAGTTCATAGAGCAGATCCCCAACCGGCAGGTGGAACGAATGACCGCACTGAATCAAATGAACGGCTTTTGGGAACAAAGCGACTACGACTGGTAGCGCGCCGAGAAGCCTGTTGCGCTCGAGGTCCCCGGTGTTTTCCGGACACCTGGACTGACACCTACGTGCGCGGGCGCAGTCCCCAAGCTTGCTCGATGCGGTCGACTTCCCGCGTGAACAAGTCCCTAATGCCGCGGCCGGAGTCAGCGGGGACGAAAACAGTTCTAGGCGCTTCCAATCTGCGACGCGTGTTCTCCCACATGTACGGCCGCAGTGTTTCGTACCAACCGCTGGCTATGTACTTGCTGTGGTCGTGGCCCTCCATGCCCGCGATCCCGTCGCGCCAAGACTTCAGCAAGTCGTAGCGCCGCTGCCGCTCGAGCCGGCGTTTCTCGATACTCCAATTCGCCCAAGGTGCGATTAGCGAGCCAACCGCGCCCGACGTGAGTCCAGCCAGACCGCCAATGACAGCTGTCCAAATCTCCGAAGCCATGCCGGCAAATTTAGACCCGCCGGGACTATTTCCGAATTGCCGGCCGGGCAATGTTCCGCGCCGCCAACCAGGCTAAGGGCCCCATCGCACAACGTTCGCAAGTCAGGCGACTACCATTCCGACCCATGAGGAGCGGTTTTGGCCTGCTGTTAGGCGCCTTAATCGTGACTGCCGCGCCGGCAGTAATCGCACGTGCGGACGTCACGGACGATGCGTTCGTTGTGGCGCTTGAAAGAAGCGGGATGACAGTTACCAACCGTGACGCCGCTATAGCGGCGGGCCACATGGTGTGTGTCGCGTTCGACCAGGGCAGCACTCCCAGCGCCGTGGTGACAAGCCTGATGGGGCAGGGATTTTCACCACACGACGCCGGAAGCATTATGGGCATATCGGTTGCCGCCTATTGCCCGAAATACAGAAGCGCGGTCGAATCGAACTCGTGGGTGGCCGGGCTGACATAGCGACTTCGCTTCGACGCTCACAGCGCGAGCACGCTAAGCCGGCGATTGGCAAACGTCACGCTTGACCCATTCGATGAGCGATGCTTCGCCTTGAACAACGTCAGGCCAGGATTGAGCCCGCTCAGCGGTATCGTGTTCGACGCCTGCACGCCGCTGGCGCTAGTGGCAAACGCATTCGCATCCGTCGCGGCAAGAATGTTCGCTCCTGACATCGAGAACGAAATAAAGCCCTCTGCGCCGCCAGTCGTCGTGATCAGCGCGCCTACATTAACCCATGCCAGGCCGCTCGCTCCGATTGTGACCGCAACCTCGTCACTGGTTGTGGCGAGGTCGGTGTAAGTGGTGGAAGAGGTGGCCTCGCTGTTGGGGACCAAGACTTCGGGCTTGCTGGCCATTGTGTCGCGGGCTTTAAATTTGGTGATAGAAATGCTGCTACCCGACCCGCAGTACAGCCCGCACGTGCGGTAACCGCCGCCAATCGATGTGACGGAGTTGCTATCGGTATAGGTCGCAGTTCCGCTGCCGCTTCCATTGGACACGGATGAAACAGTAAGTGGCACACCATCTTTGAGGAGTTGAAAATTGAGCGGCAGGCCATCGGCCGAATCGCCGCAAATGAGTGCGTATTCCGCACCCGGCGTAAACGTGTCGCTGAATTCACACAGTTGCGTGTTGCTGGGACCGAGAAACGTCCAAACGCCGGGGTTGGATGTGTCGTACTGGACATACATCGCAACATCGCCGGTCGATCCGGTGGAGCGGGCAATCAGGCCGCCATGCCCGCTGAGTGCAGTGATTACTGCGCTCACTTCCTGATAGTCCGTGAGAAGTGACGCCCCTGTATAGAGGTCGATAGCCCCCAGAAGGCTGTCACCTACTAGCACCCCGCTGGTAACGGTCCAACCCACCGTCGTTGTCCAGGGCGGGTTAGGGAGTGCACCGTTGGTGTAATCCGAGAAGTCGACATCGACTTGCTCCTCGGCGCCGTTGCCGATGGTCGCGAGCCGTTGCTGAATCGTCCCCGCCGCCAGCACCGCATCCGATGCGGACGCTGCGGGAGGGGATGAGACATCGCCGCCGGTGAACGCCGCGTTGAGGCCGCTGAAGAATGAAATCAGTTGTGTCTTAGCGTCGTTCACGGCCTGGTTGACGAGGCCGGCGTCGTTTTGGGCGGCCTGGACGATCGCGTCGATCACGCCCTGGGAGTTGGTTTGCGATGTGCCGATCGCCGTGCCTGTTGCGGCCGGGCTGGGCTGCCCGGAGTGGGTGACGAGGTCGCTCAACCCAGAGACCGCACCGGATAGGGCTGTGCCGACTGCGGCGGCGTCGGCCTGCAGGGAGTTGGTGATGATGTCGGACACCTGCCCGATCGCGTTCGCGGCGTTCGTGAGGGCCCCAGCGAGCGCCGTGCCGACCGCGTTCGCATCCGCCTGCCCCGAACTCGTGACGATCGCGCCGAGCTGCGACAGGGCCGACGTGACGCCGCTGATCGCCGACGACAACGCAGTCCCCAACGCGGCCGCATCCGCCTGCCCGGAGTTCGTGATGATGCTGCCCAACTCCGCCAACGCGCCGCCGGCGTTGTCCGCAGCGGTTTTCACCAGCGTCCCGAGGGCGGCGTAGTCGGCGGCTTCGGAGTTGTTGAGGATCGACTGCAGGTTCGTGCCCGCCGCTTCCGCGTTGTCCTGCGCGGACTTCACAAGGGCCCCGAGTTCGGCGGGGGTGGAGACGACGGCGTTGGTGAGCATGTCGCCGATCTTGGTGAGCGCCGACCCCGCCTGGGACAGGGCGGATGAGATGTCGCCCCCGAGTGCCACCACATCGCCGGCGCCGGCAGCGGTCAGCAGGTCCTGGAAGAACCCGAACAGCTGCGCGAGGTTGTCCTCGAGGTCCTGGATTAGGCCTTGGTGGATGAGGTTGGTGCGGCGAATGTTGACGTCGTCGAACCACACCTGCCCCGCCGACGCGCCGGACCCGACGTACAGGCGCAGACGAATCGAGGTCACATCAGCGGGGACGGTGTAGGAGCCGGACAGGTGCGTCCACGAGCCCGTCGCGCCCGGGGACGTGACGGATGCGATGGGGACGTTGGTGCCGTCGTTGGTCTGAATATGCAACGCGAGCGCGCCGGTGGCGGCGGTGAGTTCGTCCCATTGGACGTAGGCGTCGAAGTCGAACGTGTGCCCCTCATCGACATACACGACGTTGCCGAGCAGGCCGTGATCAACCCCGTTCGCGTGGACGGTCGCCGAACCGGCCGCCGTCTGCCCGATCAGGTCCCAAACCCAGTCGCCGTCGGTGACGGGCGGGTCGAGGTTTTCGCGGGTCCAGTTCTTCCCGTCGTCAGCGTCGCCGAGGTCGGTGGAGTCGTCGAAGCCCGGGTTGAGTTGCAGGTTGGGTTGGACGATGCTGAGGTTGCCGAGCGGCAGGAGCAGCTGGCCCAGCCAGGTTTGCACCGCCGAAATGGGGTTGAACGATTCGATCCCGAATTGCACGTTGCCCAAAAACCGGATGAGGTTTTTGAACGGCACAATCAGTTGCGGTAGAGGGTCATTGACCACATCGCCGGGGAACGCCAGGACTGCGAGGACTTCGTTGAGGAAGTTGATGATCGCGGTGAGCTGGACGATCCACGGGTCGATCGCGGCGGTGATGAACTCGACTGCGCTGCCGAAGTTCTTGAGGTCGACGCTGGCGAACAGTTTGACGATCGCCCCCAACGCTTTCCCGAGCGGCCCCATCGCCGTGCCCGCGTTCCCACCGCCCGCCGCACCATCCAGGGCCGTGAAGAACGTGTTCACCGACGGCAACAGGTTGCCGACCTCGCCGAACAACTCCCCCGTCGCCGTAATCAGCGCCTTCGTGTCCTTCACGAACTTCGGGTCGATCCCGAACACGTCCATCCAGGCGCCGATCATGTTGTTGATCAGATCGGTGAACTGCTTCGTCGGCACCACATACCCGAGGAACAACTTTTCTGCGGCCGCAAAAAGGTCGAGCGGGAACGGGCCGTCACCGAACCCGAACAGGGCGCCAAGGGCGGGGAGAATGTATTTCAGGTCACCGAAATCCAGCGCCCCGTCAGCAAGTTCGCCGCCACCGAGTAGGACGACGATGTCGGCGATGAACTGCTGGATCTGCTGAATCGGGTTCTGCGTCGCGTCGTTAACGCCCTTCTGCAGCTGCTTCACCTGCCCCGCAAGAGTTTTCAGCTGATAGCCCTGAGTTTGGATGATCGCCGCGGTCTTCTCCGGGCTGGCAAGCTCCTCGGCGTCCGGGTTCGGTGTCTCGGTGATCGCCGACAGGACACGCGTCGACGGCTGCACATAGCCCTGGCCGCCGAACCCGGACGTCACGGCTGTATCACCGCGTCAGTGGGCGGGATTAGCCTCGACGGGTCCCCACCAAGCGAAGGAGACACATCATGGCCGCTGACGACGGCAGCCCCGGAATCCGGGCTCTGATCAACCAAATCCCGCACACGATGCTGGCCAGCCATGTAATCCTCAATCAGCTGGCGTCCACGAGCGGTGTCGCCGGCGAGGATCAGCAGCTCACCCTTGAGAACCTGAACGCTGTCGTCGTGAACCTGAAGGCACTGCTCGCGGATTGCGTCATCACATTGGATGACAAGATCGAGAAGCTTGCCGGCCGCCCCGGCATCCCGGACGGGCTGATAGCCGCCGTCCTGTCGGAGTTTCACCAGCAGGGGCGCTGACTCGTCTTCGGAAATAAGCATTCAGCGCCCATCCATGAATGCTTCAAGCTCGCGATCGAGATCGGCGAGCTGGTCGTGCTCATCGAGGATGAACGTCGACTTGAAATAGCGGCCACCGAACACGTAGTCCTTATGTGGCAGCCCGGCGTGCATCAGCGCACACATCAGCTGGGCCGATGAGACCACGACGGGCACACGAGCCCCCAGGTCTTCCAGCCACCCATCGGGCTCACTCGTCGCCCAGCGCTTCAGCCCCCGCTGCCGATCGGCGATCAGCAACTTACGCAAGCCGCTGGCGGCCTTGTTCACCTGGCGCGCCATCAGGCACCGCCCCAGCGTCGCATCGCCGCCTGCCGATGCCGGTTGACACCCGAGGTCGGAATCACAGAGTGCTGCTCGGCCGGCGGATCAAGCTTCAACCGGCCGAGCAGCTGCGCCTGCAACTGGACGCACTGGCGCAACTCCGGCAGCAGCGGATCGACGACCAGCTGCCCCATCGACCCTTTGACCCGGGGCGGCGCGTCAGCCAACGCGAACTCCAGCTGCGCGATGCGGTCGGCCAATTTGGCCGCGCTACGCAGCCAGTCCCGCTCGCGTGCATCCAGTTCCAGGCCTTGATCGGCCGCATCCGCGACGATCACACGCCACAATCGGCGGCCTTCAGCGCCCAGCCCGGGCGGCGCCTTCGGTTTGCTCATGCGTCACATTCCCCCTGGTCAAACCCGAAATCCGGGATGCCGCGATCCGCGGACGAAAATCGGGCTCTCGCCGAAATGCGTGGCTCGCACGGCTGCTATGGAGCGTCGGCTGGGGCGTGCTCGGCAGGGGCTACCCCCTACCCGGTTGACCTGCGGCGATGGGTGCGGGATGGTCGGTGCACGCCATCCTCGGCGATTCTCCGCGGGGTGGTCGAGCCGGCGCGAAGTACCAGCAGACTTCGACACCGACCCGACCACGCTCATGGCAGGCCTTACTTCCATCCGCCTGCGGCCAGCCCGCGTTCGAGAGCCTCCCCGATCTCTAGCGGCACCGGGAGATGGATCAGTTTGACCTGGCGCTGGGTCGACCCGAGCCGCGGCCCCCGCAGCGGCTCGGGGACCGCCTCGGCTTCGGCCGACCGCAGCTCTGCCAACTCATCGGGCGGGAAATGGTCGACGGCGGCGCCTAGGCGGGCGTGAAGCGACTTGCGGGCGGCCATAAGCGGGACGAACTCGGCCACGACGTCTTCTAGCTGCCGCAGCAGCACCGACTCGCGCTCGTCGGCCGAGTTCCAGCGCTTGATCTCTGCGAGGTACTCGTCACGGACGCACGCCCGGTTTGCCGCGTGCTCGAGCTCCTCGGCGCGCTGGTAGGCGGCCTGGGCGGCCTGGCTTTTGAGCGCTGCCCACTCGACGTCGCTCTTTGCTTGCTCGGCTTGGGCGCGGGCTTTGCCGATGCTGGTCATGTCGACGCCGGGGGCGCCAAGTGACGCCTGAACCAGCAGTTCTTGAACTTTGGCTTCGGCCGCGGCGAGGGCTTGTTGAGCGGTGGGGACAGCGGCGTTGGCTGCGGCGAGCGCGTCGGCGGCGGTGGCGGTGACTTCTTGTGCCTCTTGCAATGCCTGCTTGGTGGTGGGGGCCTTGGTGCTCATCGGCGTGGCCTTTCGGTGCGATCGGTTGACGGGTTCAAGCTGGGTACTGGCTGGCCGTGCCCGTCGAATGCACGGCTGACGTCGGAACTGGTTGGGCTGACTGGATATCCGTTCGCGTCGACCGGGGGCAGCGTTTGACGCTTGGCGGCGAGGGAGGCCATTACCTGCTGATGGGCTTGCGCCGGGTCGGCGGGTTGCTGTGCAAGTGGCTGGGTCTCGCCGGGCGGTCGGACGCGCATGGTGAACGCCCGGAATTCGTCGGTGGTCATGTTGGCGGCGTGCTCTTCGAGTGCGGCACGGAACAGCGCGGCGGGGTCGTCATCAGGTGTGGTCATCGAATTCCCCTTGCGTGCGCGTAGTTTTCGACGATGCTGCGTCGGAATAGCCAGCGGCCGTCGACGATCTGGCCTTCGAGGTCTGGGCCCAGGCGCTGGGCTTGCCGTTTCGTGATCCTCAAGATGGTCGCCGCCTGCCGTGCTGTGATCAGTTCGTCTGGTTCGTCTTGCTGTGCTGATTGTGCTGCAGCGGCCCCGTTTTCATGTCCGGAGTCGGACATGCGGGTGATTGCGGCGTGCGCCTGGGCGTAGTGCCGGCGCAGCTCATCTGGGATGGGCCGGCCGCCGAGCTGCCGCAACCGAATCACCTCGGCCGCACAGTAGTAGGCCGTCTGCAGGAAGCGTTCATCGAAGTTCACGGCAATTCGGCTTGCCGCTGTCAGCAGGCGGCCGGTGTCCCTATCCCCGCAATCTGTCGAGGCCAAAAAGCTGTGGGGATTGGGCATTTCAGCGCGCATCCATGAGCGCATCAAGCTCGCGATCGATGTCCGCAGCGATATCGGCGCAGAGCCGATTTAGATCTTCCTCCGGGATCAGGGTCACTCCGCGGCGCCTGCAGTCATTGGTAAACAACACGATCGTTTTGCGCAGCTCTTGCTTTGACATCAGGACCATGCCGTAGTGGCCGGCCAACGCGGCCAACGTTTTGATGATTACCCGCCGCATGCCTGCTGGCCTGTCCCGGACAGCAGCGCCTTGCGGGCCCGGACCGCCGCCGCGATGGTGTCATTGCCGAACTTATAGCCGGCGCCCCTAAGCGCTTCGCGGGCCTTCGGTGCGCCAACGTCAGCCGGAAGATCGACGATCCCTGCGAGCGCTTCGACGCATTCAGCGAGGCGCTCTTCGGCCGCGTGCGCCACAGCCATAGCCGATCCCTCTTCGGCCGTTGTGATCTCGATCGCCTCGACCATCCCCAGGGCCAGCAGATGCTCTGCCTCCTCATCGGACAGCCACTTGATAACGCCAGGCCCACACCCCGAGCTGTGGTGATAGTGGTGGTGGGTGCTCCCGTTCTGGTCTTTGGCGAGCACGCAATGCGCGATCACCTTGTATGCGGTTGCCATTAGGGTTTACATCTCCTCGGGCTGCAACAGCTCCTAGAAATCTGCCGTCGGGGTTTCCCAGTGCGCGGTGCCGTCGCCGTGCTCGACGAGTCGATGTTTCGGCTTTCCCACGGCGGGTTGTGTGACGAAGACTTCGGGCGGACGGTTGATTCCGTCGCGGATGCCGAGCTTCCAGGCAACACGTTGAAGTTCGGGGTCGGCATTGATCTGGGCGTTCATCTCGTCGACTGGGGTCACCTGAATCCCATCAGGTGTCCCCGGCGCAAAATCCACACCGGTGATCCTGGCGTGCACGTTCGCCATGTCGGCGTCGACCGGCGGCGTCGGCGCAGCTCGCGCCACTCGCTTCGGGCTGAGTGAAGCCAACACCTCACTGGTGCTGTGCCAGTTCGCCCTGAAGGCATCCAGCCAGTAATCGCGGTGTGCGGCGAGGATCTTGCCGCCCGCGATTGCCGCAGCAACATGAGCTTCGGCAGCTTTGTCGATCCGCGCATCGAGCTCAGCGTCGATCGCCGCGTCGTCACTGTCCGCCGGAAGGCCCAGCTTCTCGATCAGCTTCTCCCTGAGCCGTGCTTCGTCGATGGCCATGGATTACCCCTTCTGTCGTGCATCGCGATTGACGCTGGTTCGATCCACCAGCGGCCGCTGATCTTCGATGCGGCCAGGCGACCGCGCTTGCAAAGCCATCTCACTCCGTCCTCTGTGATTCCGAGCCTTGCGGCGGCCGCCTTGACGTCGACCAGGCCGCGCGGGTCCAACGCTAAAACCTCATCAGCCCCAACCACTTCGGCACTCGCGTCAAACCGAGCAGTTACACGAGTGGAGCAGCATCCGATCAGGTCATTGCGCAACGCCACCACACGCGCCGAAAGCACCTGCGGCGCACAACGCACAGCCAACGCGTCAATGACGCCGACCAAATCGGCCGCCGCGGCAAAGCTGATCGTCACGCCACTCGTCACCTGCACCTCGGCCGCGGACAGGTGGCGCACTCCCCCATCAGCCGAAGAAACCGGCCGCCCGCCGCGAGCCAGGCGCTCATGCGCCCGAACAGTCTTCGGTGCGCCATCAAAATTAGCTACCATGCCCAATCCGGCCCCCCAAATCGGGCATCTATCAGCATATCAAATAGCGCGAAATCGCCTATTTCGCAACGCAATTCGCGCCAATCGAGACTCCCAAAACCGTTGACGCACAACAAATTTGCTAGCCGCGAAAATTTCCCCGCAGGAGAAAAAAACTCGTGACGCACCCGCCAAACAAATCCGCCGTGTGTGTAAAAGTCGCGACGTTCGTCGCGGGAGTGGTTGGGGGGGTGGCTGGATATTTTTGGCGGGGTGGTGTTGTGTTGCAGCACAACGGTTTTCGCGTATGCTCTGTGCTCGAATGTTGTTGTGTTGCAACGCATTACGGTGGTTGGAACGCTGTCAGCCATGGCCGGGCTGCTCTCGTTCGCGGTTTATGGAGTCGACGGCCTCGAGGAGTTCGAGCGCTTCGTCGGTGGTGGCGGTGAAGCGGTGCACGCCGATGCGGATCTGTACGCGGTTGTTGCCGCGTGGGAATGCCGCGGCTGTGATGTCGTTCGCGGCGTTGACCCTCATGGTGTGGGTCCTTCGATGGTGGTTGGCTTGCGGATCAGGCTCGGGTGGCTGACCCAGACGCGGCGTTGTCCGGCGAGCACGCCGCTGGCTTCGTTGTGGGCGAGTGTCGAGGCCCAGGCGGCACAGGGTTCACGGGCTGGGCAGCGGCCGCAGAGCTCGGCGGCCTGGCGTGCGGTCTCGTCGTCGGCGGCGTCGAACAGTTCGGGTAGGTCTCGGCATAGGGCGCCGGCCAGTCGTGGAACGCCGCGGCAGATCGCCGCTATCGCATCTGCCCACGGTGCCGTCATGCGATCACTTCCCCGAGTCCGTCGAATAGCAGTGGACGGTTCTCGGCGCATGGTGCGTAGGCCAGCGTGCAGTGGGGGTCGGTGATCACCCAGTGATCGGCTCCGCAGTACGGGCAGTGCGTGATCTCGATCATTTGGCGGCCGTCGCGCAGCCGGCGTCTCTGTACGGCGGTTACGGTCAGACGCTTCACGCTTGAGTCCTTTCGCTGCCGTGGCGGCCTTCCCAGGGCATCTGAGCTTGGATAACGGAGAGCTGGGCACGCAGGGCACGTTTGCCGGGTATGACTGGATGGCGCGCGCGCGTAGGGCGAACCTGCAACTGCGTGCCCTGCGTGCCCGGTGCGCGTTCCTCGTCGGCTTCGTGCCGGTGGCGGCAGAGCGCGCCGGGCAGGCTCGGGACGCCGGCCAGGATCGCGCCGATCGCGTCGGCCCACGGCGCGCTGCTCATGGCTTGGTCTCCTGCTTCGCGCAGGCCGCGTTCCTGGTATCCGAAACCCCACCCCTAAAGGGGTGGTGGGTTTCGTGATTACCTGCGCCGTGATTGACGTGACTGGAAGCGTGAATGATCTGACCTGCGGTTTTACCCTCAGGCGTGAATGACGTGTTTGATTCGTGATTGATTTCAGTCTCGGACGGCGCGTGAATGATCTGACCTGCGGTTTTACCCTTAGCCGTGAATGAAGCGTGATTGATCGGCGGTGCCAGAAACCAGGCCGTCGGCGTGCTGCCTTTAGACGCACCGGAGTAGCCGCCGCGGGTGCCGTCCACGCGGACGAGAACGCCCTCGGTGACTTTCGAATTGAGCCGGCGCCGCGCCTTTTCGACGTCGGCGGCCGACGGCGCGTCCTTCCCCGTAATGGCGGCGGCGGCATCTTTGGCGGTGAGTCCGTCGACACCGGTCGCCTTGACCAGTTCGACCAGATCGACCTGGAAGTCGATGCTCAGAAGTCCGGCCACCTGGTCATGGATGAGCTGGTATGGCCCGACTTCGTCACTGGGTTGCTTCACATGCCGAAACGCAACGATGGGGTCGCCGGGTTCGCCGGTCAGCAAGATGATGCTTCCGCACCCTGAAGTGAGCCAGGTGCTGCCGTACACGTCGGCTACGCCTGTGATGGAAGCGCCACCGGGGCCGCGTTTGGTGGAGTGGTGAAGCTCGAGCAGCTCGCATCCCTGGGCCAGCAGGTGCTGCCGGGCGCGGTTCCATTGCGCGCCCACAGCATCTTCCGACAGCCGTACAGCGGCATCTTT
Source organism: Mycobacterium palustre (assembly GCF_002101785.1). GTDB lineage: Bacteria > Actinomycetota > Actinomycetes > Mycobacteriales > Mycobacteriaceae > Mycobacterium > Mycobacterium palustre. Next base: position 22,901 of record NZ_LQPJ01000064.1, on the reverse strand, counting down.
GAGTGAGTCGACGATCACGATTCCCGCTTGGTAGTAGCTGGACATTCGCGCCAACAGGGTTGGGTTGGCGGCTAGGTCGCGTGGCGGCGGCCCTTCCCAAACGGTCAGGCGCTCGCTGAGTACGTCGCGATCGGCGTGGGTGAACTGCCGTTGGAATGAGCGCGCGATCTGCCGCGGCCTATCCATCGCCAAATACAAAATGTTGCAACCTAAGTCGGTCACGGGTAGGCCAAGCACGCAACGGTCACCGAGCCCGAGCAGTCCCGCCGTCAACTGTCCGGCGAGGGTGGTTTTCCCGAGTCCTTGGCCGCCGGCGATCATCAGCGCTTCGCCACGGGCCCACAGGACTTGACCGCCTCTGCCCCAGATTGCGGGGACGCCGACGGGTTGGTCGAGGATGAAACGTGCGCCGTCAACGGCATTGTCGGGATCTGTTGCGGGTGCTGGCGTGACGGCGCCGCGGGGGGCGCCACGATCGTCAGACAGTTCCGCCGCCGGTGCCTCGAATGCGTGGATATCCGTTTGCGCGCGTTGGCGTTCGACGGCAGCCTTCGCGCGCGCTTCAACCGCTGGATCGATCATCAGGCAACGAGGCCGCCTGTCTGCGTCCAGACGCGTTCGGCGAGCTCGCGATCAGATCCGCCATTGCGCCAGAGACGCTGAAGCACCTCAAGATCAACAACAGGAGGTCCGATCGGCAGCGTGCGCTCGATAGCGGCACGCCACGCGTCGACCTGGTGCTCACTGAGCGGGGGCTGCGGCTCCCAACAGCGGCAGCTGATCGGATCTCGCGCGCCGCAACGATTGCAGTGCTGCGGCATGCGCCGCGAAGCTGCCCGCCGTGCCCGTAGTTGCCCCGCGACGTCGGTTGGGCAGATCCGCGGCAGAGGTTTCGGCGTGGCCGGGCGAACGAAGACGCGGCGGCCGTTCGTCGAGGCCGCAGTGGGCAGGCTAGAATCGGCGTCGTTGGGTATGGGTTGTGGTGGCCCTTCAACTTCGACGGCCGGGTCCTGATGCGGGGCCCGGCCGCCGTTTACGTCGGGTGGACCATTCCGGTTCTTCTCGATCATTACGCCGCGCCTCTCGGGTCGTCGGTGCGCCGGCAGCGGTTCCGCTCGATGTACGCCAAGACGTCGCTCTTGGCGTAGAGGACCGTGCGGCCATGCTTTACGAAAGGCACACCGCGGCCGAGGTAGCGGTCTTGGGCGAGACTGTTCGTTGTGGTTCGCATGAGTTCGGCCAGCTCAGGTGCGGTGATGAGTGTTGGGAGCTCATCGAGCGTTAACATCTGCCCCTCCATCTTTGATCGCTTCAGCGATCGATATGATCGCTTGAATTACATCTCTATCATTTGCGGTGTGTGCGGTCAATAGATGAGCTGGGCGAATCAATCAAGCTATTGAGTCTTCATCTTTGATGCCATACAGTGGCGTAGGTGGCAGGCAAGAAGTCAGACCTCGGGCCGACTGGCAGGAGCCTCACCGAGAACGTGAAACGCCTTCGTGAGGAGCGCGGCCTTCCGTACGCGGAGCTGAGTCGGCGCCTGGCTGACATCGGTCGCGAGATCCCGCCGTTAGGTCTGCGGCGAATCGAATCCGGCGAACGCCGTGTCGACGCTGACGATCTGATGGCTTTGGCTGTGGCCCTGGGTGTTTCGCCGATTTCACTGCTGATGCCCGCTAGCGAGACCGGCGAACGCATCGTGGAGGTCACGGGCGTGGACGGCGGTGTTGAATGCCGCCGGCTTTGGCGGTGGCTACAGGCAGAGACCCCGTTGCTCGACGAGAAGACGGCCAGTGCCCGTGACGGTGCTCGCGGTGCGTTCATCGCGTTTGTTGTGCGGGCGCTCCCATCGTGGCGATTGGACGAAATCACCCTTGTCGAGTCTGGTGTCGAGCCGCATGTGAGGCAGTTTGTGCGCGATCGAGATGAAGACTAGCCGGGCGAGGATGGGACGCGACTGATGGCGACGATTAGCAAGTATCAAACCTCAAGCGGTGCAACGCTTTACCGCGTTCGCTACCGCACGCCCGGCCGCGGCGAGACATCGAAACGTGGCTTTCGGACGAAAAGGGACGCCGAGGCGTTCGCCAACACGGTCGAGGTCGACAAGATGACCGGGACGTACATCAAGCCGTCCCTTGGCCGAGTCACGGTCGCCGAACTGGCAACCGACTGGCTCGCGCATAAGAAGCCCCCGGCCACCGCGCCATCGCACTACCGGATGCTGGAAAGCGCGTGGCGGGTGCACGTGGAGCCTGAGTGGGGCTCGGTCAGTGTGGCCGACGTTGACGCGCTCGGCATCGAGTCGTGGATTGCACGGATGGGCGCCAAGGGCGCGGGCGCGACCACCGTGCTGCGGGCCCACGGCGTGTTGGCGGGCATCCTCGCAGCCGCGGTGAAGGGCAAGCGGCTGGCGGCCAACCCGGCCAGGGGCGTGGAGGGTCTGCCTCGCAAGGCGGCCCGGCGCCACGTCTACCTGTCCGCTGACGATGTGCGCCGGCTGGCCGATGAATCCGGCGAGCATCGGGCGCTGGTGTTGGTGTTGGCCTACTGCGGTTTGCGGTGGGGCGAGGCGATCGGGTTGCGGGTATCCGATGTGGAGTTCTTGCGTCGCCGGCTGACGGTTTCGGAGAACGCCGTGCAGCTCGGCGTCAGGCATGCCGTCGGCCCGACGAAGGGCCGCCAGGCGCGGTCGGTGCCGGTGCCCGAGTTCGTGCTGAACGAGTTGTCCCGGCAGTGCAAGGGAAAGGCGCCCGGCGACCTGGTCTTCGCGGGCCGGGAAGGCGGCTATCTTCAGCGGCCGAAGTCTTCGACGGGCTGGTTTCAGGCGGCGGTCAAGCGGGCGAAGGTCCAGAAGGTCACTCCGCACGATCTGCGGCATACGTGCGCGTCGCTGTCGGTGTCGGCCGGGGTGAACGTGCTTGCGCTGCAACGCATGCTCGGCCACAAGTCGGCCAAGATCACGCTCGACACCTACGCCGATCTGTTCGACGACGACCTCGATGCCGTCGCGGTCACACTGCACGCCCGGTACGCCACAGGAGATAACTGTGACTCGCCAAAGTTACTCGCAAGTTGTGGCCAAAATGCGGCCACGGGGCGGCCAGAGAGTTAGCTAGCAAACATGGAAACCCGTGTCTACCAGCGCGAATGCCTGTACCGCACCGGTGCGGGCGGAGGGACTCGAACCCTCACGCTCTTTCGAGCACCGGCACCTAAAACCGGCGCGTATACCGATTTCGCCACGCCCGCAGCGTGCCGATCGTACCGCCCGGCAAGCCCCGCGAGGCCGTCTACCGTGCCCGAGACGAATTCGTCGGGCCACAATCGTGAGCGGTACGGTCAAGTGGTGTCCACCGCCCGTCGTCGCCGGCCCGCGCTGATCGCTTTGGTGATCGTCGCGGCCTGCGGCTGCCTGGCCCTGGGGTGGTGGCAGTGGACCAGGTTTCAGTCCGTCTCGGGCACCTTTCAGAACCTCGGCTATGCCCTGCAGTGGCCCCTGTTCGCCTGGTTCTGCGTCTACGCGTACCGCAAATACGTGCGCTACGAAGAGGACCCGCCCGAACCACGCAGGAGCGGGGAGATGACCGAGATACCGCCCGGGCTGCTGCCGGAGCGGCCCAAGCCGGTGCACCCCCCGCCCGACGATCCCGCGCTGCGGGAGTACAACGCGTATCTGGCCGAGCTCGCCAAGAAGGACGCCGAGAAGGAGAACAGGACCACCGCATGACCACACCCGAGACGCCCGGCACGCCCGCGCCCGCAGCCCCCGCAGACAAGATTCGCACCGCCTTGCTCGGGTACCGGATCATGGCGTGGACGACGGGGCTTTGGCTGATCGCCCTGTGCTACGAGATCGTCTCGCATCTCGCCTTCCACCACGAGATCCGGTGGATCGAAATTGTGCACGGCTGGGTGTATTTCGTCTACGTGCTGGCCGCCTTCAATCTCGCGATCAAGGTCAGGTGGCCGATCGGCAAGACGATCGGAGTGCTGCTGTCGGGCACCATCCCGCTGCTGGGCGTCGTCGTCGAACACTTCCAGACCAAGGACGTCAAGGAGCGCTTCGGGCTTTAACACTCGATCGTCGCCGGAAGGCCTGCGGCGCAAGCGATTACGCGTCCGTCTCGGCAAGCGCCCGCAGCGCCGGAAGCAGCAGCCGCAGCGCGCGGCCCCGGTGCGACACCGCGTCCTTCTCCGCCGGGCTCAGCTCCGCGGCCGTGCGCTCGCCGCCTTCCGGAATGAACACCGGGTCGTAGCCGAACCCGCCGTCACCGCGCGCCTCCCGCGCGATGCTGCCCGGCCACGAGCCGCGCACGACGACCTCCCCGGCCGCCGACACCAGGGCGCACGCGGACACAAACGCCGCCCGCCGCCGCGAGTCGGGAACCTCGCGCAGCTGCGCCAGCAGCAGCGCGGTGTTGGCGGCGTCGTCGCCGTGGTTACCCGACCAACGCGCCGACAGCACGCCGGGCATGCCGTTGAGGGCGGCCACCTCGAGCCCCGAGTCGTCGGCCACCGAGGCCAGGCCCGTCGCGGCGAACGCATCGCGCGCCTTGGCCAGCGCGTTGTCCTCGAAGGTCGCGCCGGTTTCGGGCGCTTCGTAGAACGGCGGCACATCGTTGAGCGACACGAGCGTCAGCCCCGAGAGCCCGGCGCCATCGAGCACCCGGCGCAGTTCGGCCAGCTTCTTGGGGTTGCGGCTGGCAACCAAGAGGCGTGATGATCGCAAGCCCGGCGAAGCCGGGCGCTGGGGACCCCGCGGAGCTGGGGACGGGTCATCACCGTCTGGCACGGTCAGCTGCCGAACGCCTTCGGCGGCGGGGGCCCGTCGGGCAACACGCCCGGGTACGGCAGCGCCAGCGCCTCGCGCTGGGCGGCGAACAACTGATCGAGGGCGGCCAGCGCGACGTCGAGCAATTTGTCCAGCGTCGACCGCGGGAACGTCGCGCCCTCGCCGGTGCCCTGGACCTCCACCAGCGTCCCGGTGTCGGTGGCGACGACGTTCATGTCCACCTCGGCGCGGGCGTCTTCTTCATACGGCAGGTCCACCCGAATCCTGCCGTCGACGACGCCCACGCTGACCGCGGCGATGGCACACGACAGCGGCCGCGGATCGGAAAGCTTGCCCGCCGCCGACAGGTAGGTCACCGCGTCGGCGAGTGCGACATAGGCCCCCGTGATGGCCGCGGTGCGGGTACCGCCGTCGGCCTGCAACACGTCGCAGTCGACGGCAATCGTGTTCTCCCCCAACGCCCTTAGGTCGATGCAGGCCCGCAGCGACCGGCCGATCAGCCGGCTGATCTCCTGCGTGCGCCCGCTTAGCCGGCCCTTGACGGATTCGCGGTCGGAGCGGGTGTGGGTGGCCGACGGCAACATCGCGTATTCGGCCGTGAGCCAACCGAGCCCGGATCCCTTGCGCCAGCGGGGAACCCCCTCGGTGACGCTCGCCGTGCACATGACCTTGGTGTGGCCGAATTCGATCAGGACCGAACCCGCCGGGTGGTCGGTGAATCCGCGGGTGATGACCACCGGGCGAAGCTCGTCGTCGAGGCGGCCGTCTTCTCGTTTGGACACGCGCCAACCCTAACGCGAGCGCTCAGACCCTTTCCTAGCGGCGGACGTCGAACGTTTCGCCGCACACCACCGCGTGCACGGGACCGTCGAACTCGGCCTTGGCCTCGCTGATGACGTCCTCCCGCGAGGTCCACGGCGGAATGTGGGTGAGCAACAACTCGCGCACGCCGGCCTGTTTGGCGACCCGGCCCGCCTCGGTGCCGGACATGTGCAGGGCCGGCGGCCGGTCGGCGGCATGGGTCCAAGAGGCCTCACACAGAAAGACGTCGGCGTCGCGGGCCAGCTCGACGAGTTGATCGCACATGCCGGTGTCGCCGCTGTAGACGAACGACGCGCCGCTGGAATCGGTGATGCGCAAGCCGTAGGACTCGGTGGGGTGGGCGACCACCCGCGGCACCACCTTGAGCGGGCCGAACGTCACCGCCTCGCCGTCGACCCAGTGGTGGACGTCGAAAATGTCCGAGCAGTCGTCGATTTCGCCGCCGTAGGGCGACGACGCGGCCCCCAACCGAGACCAGGTGTCGCTCGGCCCGTACAGCAATTGCTTTCCGGCCGGCTTTTTCGGGTGGTAGCGACGCCACACGAACAGGCCGGGCATGTCCAGGCAGTGATCGGCGTGCAGATGGGACAGCAGCACGTTCACCGAACCCGGGTCGGCGTAGCGCTGCAGCGCGCCGAGAACACCGCCGCCGAAGTCGAGCACCAACGGCGGGGTATCCGGCGCCCGGAGCAGATAACCCGATGCAGGCGAATCCGGACCCACAACGCTGCCGGAGCAGCCGAGCACCGTAATTCGCACGCACACCACTGTGCCATGCCCGACAGCGCGATGGAGAAAACATCGCCGCTTTGGTGTGACGAATCTCTCCGGGCTAACGCACGCCGGAGCGGTGGACGGGCTGCACACCCGTCACCGCGGGCCCCAGGAAACGCGCCGCGAGTTTGGTGAACGCTTCGGGGTCCCCGGTCGCCTCGAACACGCGGGTGGCCGGCGGCGCCTCATGGGGACGCAGCAGGTCCTCCTCGGTCAGCACCCGGACCAATTCCTTGGCGGTTTCCTCGGCGCTGGACACCAGCGTGACGTTGTCGCCCATCGCCAGCTGGATCAGCCCCGACAGCAGCGGATAGTGCGTGCAACCGAGCACCAGGGTGTCGACCTGCGCACGCTGCAGCGGCTCCAGGTAGCCCTCCGCCAGCCCGAGCACCTGCCGCCCGCTCGTCACGCCGCGCTCGACGAAGTCGACGAAACGCGGGCACGCCACCGCGGTGACCTCGGTGTCGCGGGCGGCGGCGAACGCGTCCTGGTAGGCGTGCGAGGCGATCGTCGCCTTGGTGCCGATGACGCCGATGCGCCCGTTGCGGGTGGTGGCGACCGCCCGGCGCACCGCCGGCAGGATCACCTCGACGACGGGAACGTCGTAGCGTTCGCGGGCGTCGCGCAGGCACGCCGCCGACGCCGTGTTGCAGGCGATCACCAGCGCCTTGACGCCGCGGTCGACCAAATCGTCGCCGATGGCCAGCGCGTGCGCGCGGACCTCGGGGATGCGCAACGGACCGTAGGGGCCGTTGGCGGTGTCACCGACGTAGACGATGTCCTCGTCGGGCAGCTGGTCGATGATCGCCCGCGCGACGGTCAGCCCCCCGACGCCGGAGTCGAAGACCCCGACGGGAGCCAATGGCGAGCTCATGTCCTGGTGCGCCGCGCGCCGGTCCTCCTCGGGGCGCGGGCCTTGCGCTCGGGACCGGACAGGACGTAGGCGGCCAGCACGCCGGCGAGCGCGCCGCACAGGTGGCCCTGCCAGGAGACACCGCCGCACTTGTCGAGCACCGGGACGGCGCTGACCAGGATGCCGCCGTAGGCGAACAACACCACCAGGCCGGTGACGATGTCCCAGAACCGGCGCACGAAGATGCCGAACACCAGCAGAAACGTCAGCCAGCCGAAGATCAGGCCCGACGCCCCGATGTGGTCGGACTCGAAGCGGCAGCCGCCCCAGTTGCCGATCAGCCAGGTGCCGAAGCCGCCCACGATCCACACGATCGCCGTCGCCCAGACGAACCGCGACATCCCGGCCAGCGTCATCAGGAAACCCAGCACCAACGCCGGGACGGTGTTGGCCAGCAGGTGCGTCCAGCTCGCGTGCAGGAAGGGCGCCCAGATGATCCCCCACAGGCCGTCGGCCTCCAGCGGCCGGATGCCGTTGCGGTCCAGCGAATGGCCCATCAGCTGATCGATTAGCTCGATGAGGTACAGCAAAGCCACGAAGGTGAGGATCGTGGCCCCGCCGACCATCCAGTGCGGTCGGTTCTTCGTCTGTCTCGCGGGCGCCCTCGGATGTCCGCGCGTCATGCCCATAGCTGCCCTTCTAGAGCGTTTTCGGCGTCGTCCAGGCTACCGCCATAGGCGCCGGTCGAGAGGTACTTCCAGCCGGCGTCGGCGACGACGAAGGCGATGTCGGCGCGCTCCCCGGCCGTCAGCGCGTTGGCACCGATTGCCAGCGCGGCGTGCAGCACGGCACCGGTCGAGATGCCGGCGAAGATGCCCTCCGAGTCCACCAGCTCGCGGGTGCGGCGCACCGCGTCGGCCGCCCCGACGGAGTACCGGGTGGTCAGCACGTCGGGGTCGTAGAGCTCGGGCACGAAGCCCTCGTCGAGGTTGCGCAGCGCGTACACGCCTTCGCCGTAGCGCGGCTCGGCGGCCACGATCTTGACGCCCGGCACCCGCTCGCGCAGGAATCGACCGGTGCCCATCAGCGTGCCGGTGGTGCCCAGGCCGGCGACGAAATGGGTGATCTCGGGCAGGTCGGCAAGCAGCTCGGGGCCGGTGCCGCGGTAGTGCGACTCCGTGTTGGCCGGGTTGCCGTACTGGTAGAGCATCACCCACGACGGGTTGGCCGCGGCGAGTTCCTTGGCGGTGGCCACGGCGGTGTTGGAGCCCCCCGCGGCCGGCGAGAAGATGATCTGCGCGCCGTAGAGCTCGAGCAGCTGGCGCCGTTCCACCGAGGTGTTCTCCGGCATCACGCAGACCAGGCGGTAGCCCTTCAGCCGGGCGGCCATGGCCAGCGAGATGCCGGTGTTCCCGCTTGTCGGCTCGAGGATGGTGGCGCCGGGCGCCAGCAAGCCGTCGGCCTCGGCTTGTTCGATCATGCGCAGCGCCGGCCGGTCCTTGATCGACCCGGTCGGGTTGCGGTCCTCGAGCTTGGCCCACAGCCGCACGTGCGGCTCGCCCGCCCACCGGGGCGACAGCCGCTGCAGCCCGACCAGCGGCGTGTTGCCAAGGGCCGCCAGCAGCGAGTCGTAGCGCGTCATGCGCCCCGCTTACCCACCCGCCACCGCGGGCAGGATGGTGACCGAGTCGCCGTCGGCGATCGAGGTGTCCAGGCCGCCGGAGAACCGCACGTCCTCGTCGTTGACGTAGATGTTGACGAAGCGATGCAGCTTGCCGTTATCGATCAGGCGCTCGGAGATCCCCGAGTAGTTGGCCTCCAGGTCGCTGATCACCGCGCCCAGCGTGTCGCCGCTCGCCGAGACGCGCTTCTCGCCGCCGGTGTGGGGCCGCAGGATGGTCGGGATCGAGACGGTGACGCTCATGTGAGCCTTTCTAGTAGTCCTCGACGATGGTGACAGGTTCCTCGCTGACCGCGCCGTCGACGATGCGGTAGCTGCGCAGCTCGTGGCGGTCCGGGTCGCGGGTGGACACCAGCACGTAGTGCGCGTCGGGCTCGGAGGCGAGGTTGACGTCGGTCCGGCTCGGATACGCCTCGGTCGCGGTGTGCGAGTGATAGATGACGATCGGAGCCTCCCCCGAATCCTCCATCGACCGCCACACCTTGAGCTGCTCGCCCGAGTCGAACCGGTAGAACGTCGGCGAGCGCTCGGCGTTAAGCATCGGGATGTGACGCTCCGGGCGGTCCGAGCCTTCCGGGCCGGCTAGGACGCCGCAGGCCTCGTCGGGGTGGTCGCGGCGCGCGTGGTCGACGATCGCCTCGACCAGGTCGGCGCGGATCACCAGCACGTCTTCCTCCCCTTAGGGCCGTCGGGAGCCGAACGCTCCGGGCAACATGTCGCGGTAGGTGGGTATTCCGGCGACCGATTCGGCGGCCAGCACCCCGACCAGCACGGCGCGGGCCAGGCAGTCGGCGGCGGCCGCGCCCACCTCGGTGACCAGCGCCGCCTCGGGGGAGAACGCGGCGGGCGGGTCGGCCGGCGGCGGCACCTCGACCGCCCCGGTGGCCAGCGCGAACACCGTGTCGCCGTCCAGCGGGGTGTGCGCCGGGCGGATGGTGCGCGCCAGCCCGTCGTGGGCGGCGATCGCGACGCGCCGGCACCCGGCCGGGCTGAGGGCGGCGTCGGTGGCCACCACCGCGACCGTGGTGTTCAGCCGCCTCGATTTCGGCGGCAACTGCGCGAACGCCTCGATCTGCTCGGCTGGCGGCGCGCTCAGCGCGAATTCTTCGATCAGGTCCGCCATCCACGGCAGGCCGGTCGCGCGGTCGACGACGTCGCCGGCGGCGTTGACGGCGACCAGCGCCCCGACGGTCGCACCGGACGGCAGCGTCGTCGACGCCGTCCCGACGCCGCCCTTGAGCACCCCGGCCCGCGCCCCGACCCCGGCACCCACCGTCCCGACGGACACGGCACCGGCGGCCGCCTCGCACGCCGCGTAGCCGAACTCGGCCGTCGGGCGCCGGTCCCAGCCGCCGACCGGCAGGTCGAAGATGGCCGCCGCCGGCACGATCGGCACCACGCCGCCCTCCATCGCCACGCCGCGGTCGCGTTCCTCCAGCCAGCGCATGACGCCGTCGGCGGCGGCCAGCCCGTAGGCGCTGCCGCCCGCGAGCAGCACCGCGTCGACGAACCGCACGGTGTTGACGGGGTCCAGCGCGTCGGTTTCCCGCGTCGCGGGGGCGCCGCCGCGGCAATCGACGCCGCCGACCGTCCCCGGCGGGGCGAGCACCACCGTCACCCCGCGGGCCCACCCGGCGCCCAGCGACGCGTCGGGGTCGAGGAGGTGATGGTGGCCGACCCGGATACCGCCGACGTCGGTGATGGAGTTCATCGCACCGCCGCCGTCGGGGTCATCGGGACCCCATCAGCACCAGGACGAGGTATTCCTGCAGCACGGTCAGCCACTGGTAGACGTCGAAGTGCACGGCCAGCGGGTGGTCGGCCGGCAGGCGCTCCGGCCCTTCCGGCCCGATGTCGAGCATCACCCCCAGCGTCAACCTGATGTCGTTGACCGCGGCGATCCAGGCGTTCGCCTGGCCCTCGGTCAGCTCGAACCGCCCGCCGTTGTCCGGGACGGTGTCCAACAGCTGCTGCGCCGCAACGCGTTTGGCGTCGATGATCTCCGGCTCGTGCAGGCTGCGCAGGGCGGCGTTGAGGCTTTCGGGGCTCTCGCCGGTCAACGGGTCGTCGGCGTCCGGCCGGAAGAAGTCCGGCAGCAGCCGCCGCAGCGTCGGGTCTCGGGGCGGTTCGGAGTTGCCCGTTTTGATCCCGGTGATCTGCTCGAGTTCGTCTGCGGGCGCTGACGATTCACGCTCGTCGAGCAGGCCGATCATCGCGGTGACGAGGTTCTTGAGCAGCGCCGCCTCGTGGGACGCCAAGGCGGACCGAAAACGTGGACCGTTGGCGGTCTCGACGCGCTTCCATTTGCGCACAGAAAGTCCCGGACGACCTCGGAACTCACCGGTCCTGCTGCATCGTCGCCCACAAACCGGCGGCGTGCAGCTTGGACACGTCGACTTCCATGGATTCTCGGCTACCGGCCGACACCACCGCCTTGCCTTCGTTGTGCACCTGCAGCATCAGCTTGGTGGCGTGCGGCTCGCTGTAGCCGAACAACTTCTGGAACACATAGGTCACGTAACTCATCAGGTTGACCGGGTCGTCCCACACGATCGTGACCCACGGAGTCGCCGTGGCGTCTACGGGAGCCGACTCGCGTTGTCCTGTAGTGCCCGGTTTGGTGGGCGCTGACATAACAACCATGGCCCCCACGATACCGAGACGCAGCCCGCCGCCGTCAGCCGTTACCGTTGCGGCATGAATGAGCCGGTCCTGACGGGGCTGCTAACCGACAAATACGAGTTGACGATGCTGGCCGCGGCGCTGCGCGACGGGACCGCCCATCGCCGCACCACGTTCGAACTGTTCGCCCGCCGGCTGCCCGAAGGCCGCCGCTACGGCGTGGTCGCCGGGACGGGCCGGCTGCTGGAAGCGTTGCCGCAGTTCACCTTCGATGACGCCGCGTGCGAGCTGCTTGCGCAGTTCCTCGACTCGGACACGGTGGCGTACCTGCGCGGTTTCCGGTTCGGCGGCGACATCGACGGCTACGCCGAAGGGGAGCTGTATTTCCCGAATTCGCCGGTGCTGTCGGTGACGGGCAGCTTCGCCGAATGCGTGGTGCTCGAAACGCTGGCGCTGTCGATCTTCAACCACGACTCCGCGATCGCGTCCGCGGCGGCGCGCATGGTCAGCGCCGCCGACGGGCGCCCGCTGATCGAGATGGGGTCGCGGCGAACCCACGAACGCGCGGCGGTCGCGGCCGCGCGCGCCGCGTATGTCGCCGGCTTCGCCGCGACCTCCAACCTGGAGGCCCAGCGCCGCTACGGCATTCCCGCCGAGGGCACCTCGGCGCACGCGTTCACGATGCTGCACACCCGCGAGGACGGGCCCGACGAGCTGGCGGCGTTTCGGGCCCAGGTCGACGCGCTGGGCGCCGACACCACGCTGCTGGTGGACACCTACGACGTCACGACCGGCGTGGCCAACGCCGTGGCCGCGGCGGGCGACAAGCTCGGTGCGGTGCGCATCGACTCCGGCGAGCTGGGCGTGCTGGCCCGCCAGGTCCGCGAGCAGCTCGACGGGCTGGGCGCCACGCAAACCAGGATCGTGGTTTCCGGCGATCTCGACGAGTTCAGCATCGCCGCGCTGCGCGCCGAGCCCGTCGACAGCTACGGCGTCGGCACCTCGTTGGTGACCGGTTCCGGCGCGCCGACCGCGAGCATGGTCTACAAGCTGGTCGAGGTCGACGGCATGCCGGTGCAAAAGCGCAGCAGCCACAAGCAATCCACCGGGGGCCGCAAGGAGGCGCTGCGGCTGTCGCGCCCCACCGGGACCATCACCGAAGAGGTGATACACCCCGCCGGCCGGCCGCCGGAGATTACCGACCCGTGCCGGGTGCTGACGACGCCGCTGGTCCGCTCGGGCGAGGTGGTGTCGCCCCCGGACCTCAAGGCGGCGCGCGAGCTGGTGGCGTCCGGCCTGCGCAGCCTGCCGTGGGAGGGGTTGCACCTGTCGCGCGGCGACCCGGCGATCCCGACGACGCAGATCCAGCCCGTACCGAGTTAGCTTGGTCCCGACGTGAGCAGGTCCGTGCCCGAATTGCTCGCCGTCGCGGTGGCCGCGCTGGGCGGCAGCGAGCGGCGCGGCCAGGTGGAGATGGCCCAGGCGGTCGAGCGGGCCTTCGAAACCGGTGAGCACCTGGTCGTGCAGGCCGGCACCGGCACCGGCAAGTCGCTGGCCTACCTGGTGCCCGCGATCGCGCGCGCCGTCGGCGACGACGCCACGGTCGTGGTGTCGACGGCGACGATCGCGCTGCAGCGTCAGCTCGTCGACCGCGACCTGCCGCGGCTGGCCGATTCGCTCGCCGACGCCCTGCCCCGAAGGCCGCGGTTCGCGCTGCTGAAGGGCCGCCGAAACTACCTGTGCCTGAACAAGATTCATAACGGTGGGGCCGACGAGCCGGACGCGGACGAACAACGCCCGCAGGAAGAGCTGTTCGATGCCGTCGCCGCGACCGCGCTGGGCCGCGACGTGCAGCGGCTCACCGCCTGGGCGTCGACGACGGGCACCGGTGACCGCGACGACCTCAAGCCCGGGGTCCCGGACCGGTCCTGGTCCCAGGTGAGCGTTTCGGCGCGCGAATGCCTCGGGCTGGCCCGCTGCCCGTTCGGCACCGAGTGCTTCTCCGAGCGGGCACGCGGGCGGGCCGGCGACGCCGACATCGTCGTCACCAACCACGCGCTGCTGGCCATCGATGCCGTCTCCGAATCGGGGGTGCTGCCCGAGCACTCCCTGCTGGTGGTCGACGAGGCGCACGAGCTGGTCGACCGCGTGACGTCGGTGGCCACCGCGGAGCTGACGCCGGCGACCCTGGGCGTCGCGTCCCGGCGGATCACCCGCTTGGTGGACCCCGAACTGACCCAGCGGCTGGAGGCCACGGCGGCCAACCTGGCCGCCGCGCTGCACAACGCCAGGCCGGGCCGCATCGATCGCCTCGACGACGAGATGGCGACGTACCTGACCGCGCTGCGCGACGTCGCGACCGCGGCGCGCTCGGCGATCGACACCACAGCTGACGCGAAGGCGGCGTCGGCGCGCGCCGAAGCCGTTGCGGCACTGAGCGAAATCTCCGACACCGCGTCGCGGATCCTGACGTCGTTCGGCCCGCCAATCCCGGACCGCACCGACGTCGTTTGGCTCGATCAGGAGGACAACCGGGGCACGCCGCGGCCCGTGCTGCGAGTGGCGCCGCTGTCGGTCGCCGGCTTGCTGCGCAACGAGGTGTTCGCGCGGTCGACCGCGGTGCTCACATCGGCGACGCTGGCGCTCGGCGGGTCCTTCGACGCGATGGCCGGCGCCTGGGGCCTGACCGGCGGGGACGAGCCGGCGAAGTGGCGGGGCCTGGACGTCGGGTCGCCGTTCGAGCACGCCAAGGCCGGGATCCTGTACGTGGCGGCCCATCTGCCGCCCCCGGGCCGCGACGGCACCGGCTCGGCCGAGCAGCTGACCGAGATCGCCGAGCTCGTCGCCGCCGCCGGCGGGCGCACCCTGGGGCTGTTCTCGTCGATGCGGGCCGCCCGCGCCGCCGCCGAGGTTATGCGCGAGCGGCTATCGACGCCGGTGCTGTGCCAGGGCGACGACAGCACCTCCGCGCTGGTCGAGCAGTTCAGCGCCGACCCCGAGACCTCGCTGTTCGGCACGCTGTCGCTGTGGCAGGGCGTCGACGTGCCCGGGCCGTCGCTGTCGCTGGTGCTGATCGACCGGATCCCGTTTCCGCGCCCGGACGACCCGCTGCTGGGCGCGCGGCAGCGCGCGGTGGCCGCGCGCGGCGGCAACGGCTTCATGGCCGTCGCCGCCACCCATGCCGCGCTGCTGCTGGCGCAGGGGTCGGGCCGGCTGCTGCGCCGCGTCAGCGACCGCGGCGTGGTCGCGGTGCTCGACTCCCGAATGGTGACCGCGAGCTACGGCGGCTACCTGTGCGCCTCGCTGCCGCCGTTCTGGCAGACCACCGACCCGGCACAGGTCCGCGCGGCGCTACGGCGCCTGCGCACCTCTAGCGCGGCTGTTAGCGAGCCAACGTGACCAGGCCGAGTTCGTTGCTGGCGTCCAGCAGCGGGTGGTGCGGCAGCACGCGCACGGTGTAGCCGACCGCGCCGGCCAGCGGCAGCGACGTGGTGGTGGAGAAGACCTGGTTGCCGGCCTCGGCGGTGCCGGTGTACGACATCTCCACGGTCACCGGGTTCAGCAGGGCGTCGCTGGCGTCGACCCGGCCCACCACCGCCTGCACCGTGACCTCGTCGGGCCGCAGGCCGGCCAGGTGCACGGTCGCGGTCAGGGTCAACTTCGAGCCGAGCACCGGGATGTCCGGCAGACCGGTGCTGTCGACGTCGGTGATGGTGATCTTGGGCCACGCCTCGCGGACCCGCGCGCGGTAGGCCGCCAGCTCCCGCGCGGCGCCGAACTCCCCGTCGTGTTCGTCGCCCGGCGCGACGGTCTTGCGCAGCGACCGTGCCGCCGGGGTGTAGTACTGCTCGACGTAGTCGCGCACCATGCGCGAGGCCAGCACCTTCGGGCCGAGGGTTTGCAAGGTATGGCGGACCATTTCGATCCACCGGGGCGGCACGCCCTGCTCGTCGCGCTCGTAGAACTTCGGCGCCACGGCCTGCTCCAAAAGGTTGTAGAGCCCCGCGGATTCCAGGTCGTCGCGACGTGACTCGTCGGCGACGCCGTCGGCAGACGGTATCTCCCAACCGTTTTCGCCGTCGTAGCACTCGTCCCACCAGCCGTCGCGGATGGACAGGTTCAGCCCGCCGTTGAGCGCGCTCTTCATCCCCGAGGTGCCGCAGGCCTCCAGGGGGCGCAGCGGGTTGTTCAGCCACACGTCGCAGCCCCAATACAGCAGCCGGGCCATCGACATGTCGTAGTCGGGCAAAAACGCGATACGGTGGCGCACCTCGGGGCGGTCGGCGAACCGCACCACCTGCTGGATCAGCGCCTTGCCGCCGTCGTCGGCCGGGTGCGACTTGCCCGCGACGATCAGCTGAATCGGCCGTTCCTCGTTGAGCAGCAGCCGCTCCAGCCGCTCGGGATCGCGCAGCATCAGCGTCAGCCGCTTGTAGGTCGGCACCCGCCGCGCGAACCCGACGGTTAGCACGTTCGGATCGAAAGCCGTTGCTATCCAACCCAATTCGGCGTCCGAGGCACCCCGCTCCAGCCAGGAGCTGCGCAACCTCCGCCGGACGTCCTCCACGAGCTGCGAACGCAGCTGCGAGCGGATCCACCACAAGTGGCCCGCGTCGACCTGCTGCAGGCGCAGCCACACGCCCGGGTCGCCGAACGAATCCGAGCCCGCCAGCTCGCGGCCCAGCTGCAGCCACTGCGGGGCCGCCCAGGTGCGCGCGTGCACGCCGTTGGTGATCGACCCGATCGGCACCTCGCCCGGGTCGAACCCCGGCCACAGCTCGTTGAACATGGCCCGGCTCACCCGGCCGTGCAGCAGCGAGACGCCGTTGGCGCGCTGGGCCAGCCGCAGGCCCATGTGCGCCATGTTGAACTTGGTCGGATCGTCCTCGGCGCCCAGGGCGAGGATCCGAGCGGTCGGCACGCCGGGCAGCAGCGCGGGCGCATCGGTCTCGTCGGGCGTGCCGTCGAGGTGGTCGTCGAAGTACAGCCGCACCATGTCGAGGGGGAACCGGTCGATGCCGGCGGGCACCGGGGTGTGCGTGGTGAACACGGTGCTGGAGCGCACCACCGTCAGCGCCGTCTCGAAGTCCAATCCCGAATCAGTCATCAGCTCGCGGATGCGTTCCGCCCCCAGAAAGCCGGCGTGCCCCTCGTTCATGTGGAACACCTCGGGTGCGGGCAGCCCTTCGATGGCCGTGAACGCGCGGATCGCGCGCACCCCGCCGATGCCGGCCAGGATCTCCTGGCGCATCCGGTGCTCCTGGTCGCCGCCGTAGAGGCGGTCGGTGACGCTGCGCAGTTCGTGTTCGTTCTCCGGGACGTCGGAGTCCAGCAGCAACAGCGGGACGCGACCCACCTGCGCGACCCAGATCCGCGCCCGAAGTTGCGCGGAATCGGGGAGCGTGAGCTCCACCAGCGCGGGATCACCCGTGGCGTCGGTCAGCAACCGCAGCGGCAGCCCCTGCGGGTCGAGCGAAGGGTAGGTCTCGTTCTGCCAGCCGTCGGCGGTCAGCGACTGCCGGAAGTAGCCGGAACGGTAGTACAGGCCGACCGCGATCAGCGGGACCCCCAGATCGGACGCCGACTTCAGGTGGTCACCGGCCAGAATCCCCAGCCCGCCGGAGTAGTTGGGCAGCACCTCGGCGACGCCGAACTCCATCGAGAAGTACGCGATCGCGGCCGGCATCGTGGCGTCGTGGTGCTGGCGCTGCTGGTACCACAGCGGACGGCTCAGGTAATCGTCCAGGTCGGCCGCCAGGGCGTCGAGCCGGCCCAGGAAGCCTTCGTCGAGCGCCAGCTCGTCGAGCCGCGCCGGGTTCACCGCCCCGAGCAACGCGACCGGGTCGCAGCCGCACCGCGCCCACAGCGCGGGATCGATGGTCTCGAACAGGGCCTGTGTCGGCCTATCCCACGACCACCTCAGGTTCATCGACAAGTGATCCAGCGCGGCCAGACGCTCGGGCAGATGAGCGCGGACGGTAAAGCGGCGAAGGGCTTTCACACGTCACTACCTTACTGAGCATCGCGAGGCCCGCAGGACGACCGCCCGACGAGTGTGACCGAACACTAGGGTGGGTATCGGGTAGTTATTGGGGCCGCAACGGTGCTTCCTCAACTCCCACGAAGTCCCCACGACAGGAAGTTTCTAGACGCGAGCATTCCGCGACGAAGCACCGCGGTGACCGCCCACAATCGGACATCCCGGTGACGATGCGGCCCGCGCGGCGGGGCGAGGAGGAACCGGAAAGATCGAACGCCGACGGTGACGATGCGGCCCGCGTGGCGGGGCGAGGAGGAACCGGAGAGATCGAACGGAGTGGTTGTGCCCGGTCGTGTCGAGATCGATAACGTCGCGCCCGTCGTGTCGTGTGGCGCCTACCCAGCCAAGGCCGTGGTCGGTGAGATCGTCCCGGTCAGCGCCGCGGTATGGCGCGAGGGCCACGAGGCGGTCGCGGCGACCCTGGTCGTGCGCTACCTCGGGCCCCGCTACCCACAGGTTGCCGAAACGCGGCGCATCAAGGCGGTCCAGGCACCGGAGCGGCCCGCGGCCACGCTGGACGGCAAGGCCGCCGAGCAACGGGTCAAGCCGTTGCTGCTTCCCATGACCGAGGGCCTCGAGCCCTACGTGTTCCACGGCCAGTTCACCCCGGATCGGGTAGGGCTGTGGACCTTCCGCGTCGACGGGTGGGGCGACCCCATCCGCACCTGGCGGCACGGGCTGGTCGCCAAGCTGGAGGCCGGCCAGGGCGAGACGGAACTGTCCAACGACCTGCTGGTCGGGGCCGCGTTGTTCGAGCGGGCGGCGACCGGGGTGCCGCGGGCCCGCCGCGATCCGCTGATCAGCGCCGCCAAGGCGCTGCGCACCCCCGGGGATCCGGTGACGCGCACCGCGCTGGCGCTGTCGGCCGAGATCGAAGAGCTGTTGGCGGCTTTCCCGTTGCGCGATCTGGTGACGCGAGGCGAACAGTACGGTGTGTGGGTCGATCGGCCGCTGGCCCGGTTCGGCTCGTGGTACGAGATGTTCCCGCGGTCCACCGGCGGGTGGGACGCCGACGGCAGGCCCGTGCACGGCACGTTCGCCACCGCGGCCGCCCAGCTTCCGCGGATCGCCGACATGGGGTTCGACGTCGTCTACCTGCCGCCGATCCACCCGATCGGCAAGGTGCACCGCAAGGGCCGCAACAACTCCCCCACCGCCGCGCCCGGCGATGTGGGGTCGCCGTGGGCGATCGGCAGCGACGAGGGCGGCCACGACGCCGTTCACCCGCAGCTCGGCACGATCGACGACTTCGACGACTTCGTCGCCGCCGCCCGCGATCTCGGCATGGAGGTAGCCCTGGACTTGGCGCTGCAGTGCGCGCCCGATCACCCCTGGGCCCGCGAACACCGGCAGTGGTTCACCGAGTTGCCGGACGGCACCATCGCCTACGCGGAGAACCCGCCGAAGAAATACCAGGACATCTATCCGCTCAACTTCGACAACGACCCGGCGGGCCTTTACGACGAGGTGCTGCGCGTCGTCTTGCACTGGGTCGACCACGGCGTCAAGTTCTTCCGCGTCGACAACCCCCACACCAAGCCACCCGACTTCTGGGCCTGGCTGATCGCTCAGGTCAAGGACCGAGATCCCGACGTGCTGTTCCTGTCCGAGGCCTTCACGCCGCCGGCCCGCCAGTACGGCCTGGCCAAACTGGGTTTTACGCAGTCCTACACGTACTTCACCTGGCGCACCGCCAAGTGGGAGCTCACCGAGTTCGGCAACGACATCGCCGCGCTGGCCGACTTCCGCCGGCCGAACCTGTTCGTCAACACCCCCGACATCCTGCACGCGGTGCTGCAGCACAACGGCCCGGGCATGTTCGCCATCCGCGCGGTGCTGGCGGCGACCATGGGTCCGGCCTGGGGCGTGTACTCGGGCTACGAGCTGTTCGAGCACCGCGCAGTGCGCGAGGGCAGCGAGGAGTACCTGGATTCGGAGAAATACGAGTTGCGTCCGCGCGACTTTGCGGGCGCTCTCGCCGCCGGTAGATCGCTGGAGCCATTCATCAAGCAGCTCAACATGATTCGCCGCGTGCATCCCGCGCTGCAGCAGCTGCGCACCCTCCACTTCCACAGCGTGGACAACGACGCGCTGCTGGCCTACAGCAAGTTCGATCCGGCCACCGGCGACTGCGTCCTGGTGGTGGTGACGCTTAACGCGTTCGGCCCCGAGGAAGCGACGCTGTGGTTAGACATGGCGGCATTGGGTATGGAGCCCTATGAGCGGTTCTGGGTGCGCGACGAGATCACCGGCCAGGAATACCAGTGGGGGGCGGCCAATTACGTGCGATTGGATCCCGGGCGGGCGGTCGCCCACATCATCAACATGCCCCTGGTGCCGCAGGAATCCCGAATGACATTGCTGCGCAGGAGGTGACGCGCATGAGTCGAACCGAACAACTCGCCAGTCCGCACCTGGCACCCGACCCGTCGGACCTGGCGCGCCTGGTGGCCGGTGCGCATCACAACCCGCACGGCGTCCTCGGCGCCCACGAGTACGACGACCACACCGTGGTCCGGGCGTACCGCCCGCACGCGCGCCGAGTGGTCGCCCTGGTCGGCGACGACCGGTTCGAATTGCAGCACATCGAAGCGGGGCTGTTCGCCGTGGCGCTGCCGTTCGTGAACCTGATCGACTACCGACTCGAGATCACCTACGAGGGCGCCGACCCCTACGTCGTCGCCGACGCCTACCGCTTCCTGCCCACCCTCGGCGAGATGGACCTGCATCTGTTCAACGAGGGCCGCCACGAGCGGCTCTGGGACGTCCTTGGGGCGCACCCGCGCTCGTTCACCACCGCCGACGGTGTCGTCACCGGGGTGTCGTTCGCGGTGTGGGCGCCCAACGCGAAGGGCGTCAGCCTGATCGGCGAGTTCAACGGCTGGACCGGCAGCGACGCCCCGATGCGGGTGCTCGGTTCGTCGGGGGTCTGGGAGCTGTTCTGGCCCGGCTTCCCGATGGGTGGGCTCTACAAGTTCCGCGTGCACGGGGCCGACGGCGCCGTCACCGAGCGGGCCGACCCCTTCGCCTTCGCCACCGAGGTGCCGCCGCACACCGCCTCACGGGTGACGCTCAGCGAGTACACCTGGCACGACGCCGACTGGATGGCGCAGCGCGCGCAGCGCAACCCGGTGTTCGAGCCGATGAGCACCTACGAAGTCCACCTGGGCTCGTGGCGGCCCGGGCTGAGCTATCGCGACCTCGCCCACCAGCTGACGGCCTACGTCGTCGAGCACGGGTTTACCCATGTCGAGCTGCTGCCGGTCGCCGAGCACCCGTTCGCCGGGTCGTGGGGCTACCAGGTCACGTCCTACTACGCGCCCACGTCACGATTCGGCACGCCCGACGATTTCCGGGCCCTGGTCGACGCCCTGCACCAGGCTGGCATCGGCGTCATCGTCGACTGGGTGCCAGCCCACTTCCCGAAGGACGCCTGGGCGCTGGGGCGGTTCGACGGCACCCCGCTCTACGAGCACTCCGACCCCAAGCGCGGCGAGCAACTCGACTGGGGCACTTACGTTTTCGACTTCGGCCGCCCGGAGGTGCGCAACTTTTTGGTGGCCAACGCGCTGTACTGGCTAGAAGAGTACCACATCGACGGGCTGCGGGTCGACGCGGTCGCGTCGATGCTGTATTTGGACTACTCGCGTCCCGAGGGCGGCTGGACGCCGAACGCCTACGGTGGACGGGAAAATTTGGAGGCGGTCCAGTTCCTGCAGGAGATGAACGCGACCGCGCACAAGGCGGCACCGGGCATCGTCACCGTGGCCGAGGAGTCGACGTCGTGGCCCGGCGTGACGCGGCCGACAAACCTTGGCGGCCTTGGATTTTCGATGAAGTGGAACATGGGCTGGATGCACGACACGCTGGACTACATCAGCCGTGACCCGATCTACCGCAGCTACCACCACCACGAGATGACGTTCTCGATGCTGTATGCATTCAGCGAGAACTACGTGCTGCCGATCAGCCACGACGAGGTGGTGCACGGCAAGGGCACGCTGTGGGGCCGGATGCCGGGCAACAACCACGTCAAGGCCGCCGGCCTGCGCAGTTTGCTCGCGTATCAATGGGCCCACCCGGGCAAGCAGCTCCTTTTCATGGGCCAGGAATTCGGCCAGCGGGCCGAATGGTCGGAGCAAAACGGCTTGGATTGGTGGCAGCTCGACGAGCAAGGCTTTTCCAATGGCATTTTGCGCCTGGTACGCGATATCAACGCCATCTATCGCAGCCGCCCGGCGCTGTGGAGTCAAGACACCATTCCCGAGGGCTATTCCTGGATCGACGCCAACGACTCGGCCAACAACGTGCTGAGTTTTCTGCGTTACGGCAGTGACGGTTCGGTAATGGCCTGCGTGTTCAATTTCGCGGGGGCCGAGCACAGCGGCTACCGGCTGGGCCTACCGTCTGCCGGGCGCTGGCGCGAGGTGCTTAACACCGACGCGACGGCCTACAACGGCTCCGGAATCGGCAACATGGGCGGCGTCGACGCCACCGAGGACCCGTGGCACGGCCGCCCGGCGTCCGCGGTGCTGGTGCTGCCGCCGACCTCGGCGTTGTGGCTGGAGCCCGAATAAGTCACGCGGCGGTAGATAACAATTTCATTTGTCAGCTATTTACACGTGCGCGTATCGCGATATGATTCGCTGCCTATTCGCTATTGATGATGACCGCAGCTCGGTCATCATCGGCGGCTGGTTTGACCCGCTGGGAGGCGACGGATGTCATTTGTGTTCGCGGTACCTGAAACGGTTTCGGCGGCGGCTTCGAATTTGGCAACTATTGGGTCGACAATCAGCACGGCCGCCGCAAACGCCGCGGCTCCGACGACCGGCCTGGTGCCCGCGGCCGCCGATGAGGTGTCCGCCGGCGTCGCCGCGCTGTTTTCCTCGCACGCCCGCGAGTACCAAGCAATCATCGCGCAGGTGGAGGCCTTCCATTCGCAGTTCGTGACGACGCTGAACGCGGGCGGGGCGTCCTACGCCGCCACCGAGGCGGCCAACGCGTCGCCGCTGCAGCAGCTGCTCAACGTGATCAACACGCCCACCGAGTTGATCGCGGGCCGCCCGCTGATCGGCAACGGCGCCAACGCGGCACCCGGTAGCGGGGCTGCCGGCCAGGCCGGCGGAATCCTGATCGGCAATGGCGGCGCCGGCGGGTCCGGCGCTCCCGGCCAGCCCGGCGGTCAGGGCGGGCCCGCGGGGCTGTTCGGCACCGGCGGGGCCGGCGGCGCCGGTGGCGCTGCGGCTACCCCCACGGGCAACGGCGCGGCCGGCGGGGCCGGCGGCCGCGGCGGCCTGCTGTGGGGGGC
>NZ_LQPJ01000063.1 GCF_002101785.1 Mycobacterium palustre | reverse complement strand
CAACAGCACACCCGCGACCACACAGGTGGGGCCACTTTCGACCGCCCACCCGGGGCCAAATCAGGCTGTCACAGCCACCGGGCCCGGCACCGGCCGACAGCAGCGTCGAATGCACCTCAGGGGGCGACGCAAACCACAACGGAGCGATCATGATCGGTCGGCCCTGCCCTGGTCGATCACCAGCGAGGCGACGAGACGGAAACCAACGTTTATCACTGAGAGGCTCCTTTGGCGGATTAGATGAGCCTGCCGGTTATGTTAGGCTAACCTAATATCCTCGCCAAATTAGCGAAAGCCCCCGGTGCCGGGCGGGTCGGTGGGTCCTACCTCAACGACTCCGGCCTGCCCGCTGAGCCATGCTGCGTGCCCAGCGAACATCACAGACCGGTGCACAACGGTGGCTGTCAACCAAGCGACACAGATACGCCAGCCGCCACGTTTGTCCGGTCAAACGACGGCTCAACCAGTACCTGGATTAGACGATCAGTTTGACTGCCGTGATGAGTCGATTCTCGTGTCGGCACGGCAGCTGCAGCCTTGGTAACTAAGGCGCGGGACGCGCGCCGAATTTTCGGCATACGATCGCGCTACGAAACTCGTTGGCGCACAGCGTTGTATTAATAAGGCGAGGTTTACCGGCAGCTCTTTGTATTCGATTCCTGCATATTGCTCCAGCGCGACATCGCCGGGGAGGGCGACATCAAGGCGACCATCGCGTGCTAGATCCAGCACCCACCCACAGGCCCCGGTCAGTTGCGGGACAAACTGCCCAAATTCTGGAAACTGCAAGGCTCCTACACCATCCGCTATCCCACCAACAAAGGAAGTCCGCAACATTCTCGACACTCTCTCGGAATCGGCTGATGATGAACATCGCGCAGGACCGAACGGTCCCGTCGCAGATGTGGGGCCAATGGCAAACACCTGGCGGCCAGGTGACGGGTCTAGGCGATCGTGTAGTCGCTGAGGGGAAAGGTCGACGCTTCCCGGAGCGCGTTGCGCGTCGAGGTCGGCCGCAGAAGCACCGCTTCACCGGCGTGGTTGAAATAGTACGACCGCGACCTGGCGCAGTCACCGGCATAGAACACCGACTTGCCCAACAGCCGGGTCATCCGATCCAGGAAGCGCGCATTCGCCTCTTCGGTCACCTCGAAAATCGTTGCGCCCCGGCGCTTCACCTCGCTGAGCAGCCGGTCCATGTGCCGCATCTGGTACTCGATGGTGTTGAAGAACGACAATCCGGAAAACGCGAAAGGGCTGGCCAGGCTGAAATAGTTGGGGAAGTACGGAATGGACACCCCCTGATAAGCCTGGAATCTGGTGTCACGCCACCACTTTCCGAGGTTGCGGCCCTGGCGGCCCACTAGCTCGATGGCCGGGAAATTTGTGTCCCACAGGTCGAAACCAGTGGCCAGCACCAGCGTGTCGACGACGGTCTTACGCGCATCGGAGGTGACGATGCCGTCGGGCTCAATGCGCTCGATCGGGTTGGTTTCTAGGTGGACGTGTGCCTTGGTGAAGGCGCGGTAGTACCGATTGGACCAGGTGGGCCGCTTGCAGCCGAAGTCGTAGTCAGGCGTCAGTTTTCGGCGCAGCTCCTTGTCGCGGATCGACATCAACCGGTTGATCTTGGCGAGGTCGCCGGCGGCAATGTTCAGGCGCCGCGACCCCCGGTAATGCAGCACGCCGACCACGGTGATCAGTTCGAACAGGCCGTCGGTCAGCCAGCGCAAGGAGCGCTGCGCCAGGGGCACGCGGGCGAACAGCCGCTGCATCGCCGGTGCGAAGGCGAAATCGATCTTGGGCACGACATGGATAGGGGTGCGCTGGTAGACAGTGAGATCGGCAACCTTCGCGGCCAGTTCAGGAATGAGTTGCACCGCGCTGGCCCCCGTCCCGATGACCCCGACACGACGCCCGGCAAAGCTGTAGCCGTCGTCCCACGCGGCGGTGTGGATGACCTTGCCGTCGAAGGACGAAAGCCCGGGTATCTCCGGCGTGCAAGGTTGCGACAGGAAGCCGGTCGCCGTGATGAGCAATCGGGTGGTCACGCTGTCGCCGCTGGCCAGCGCGACCAGCCATCGGTGCGCGTCCTCGTCCCACTGGGCGCCCTCGACGGCGGTGTTGAACCGCATGTGGCGGTAGATGTCGTACTTGTTGGCGACATGTTCGGCATAGTGCTTGATTTCGGCGCCCGGCGCGAACAGCCGCGACCAGTTCGGGTTGGGCTCAAACCAGTACGAGTACGTGGTGGCCGGGACATCGACGGCCACCCCTGGGTAACGGTTAACGTGCTAGGTACCGCCGAGATCGGCCTCCCGCTCGAAGACAACGATGTTGTCATACCCGAGCCGTTTGAGCTGCAGTGCGGCACCAATGCCGCCGAAGCCCGCGCCCACGACGACTGCATCGAAACTCTCCATGATCGAAACTGCCCCCGTCAGAAGTCGATCCACTGCTGCCAATAGCGCTTCACGGCGATAAGGCCCCGCTCGCGGTCTTTGATGATACATCTATAGATGATTACTCCAGTGCGATACCCGATGGCCCCCGGCTAAGACCAGAAAGCTAAAATTCGGGACCCGCCCAGCCCTACATCGGTGCCTAAAAGGGCCGCCGCTGACTGCCGGGCATCATCCACCGCCGGCGCGGGTCGGTGCCGATGGCCGCGGGGCTGCGGGCATGGTTCCCAAAGTCCGGCTCTGCGGCAAAGCCAGGAATATCTTCGAAACGGAGTAGATTATCTATGTCAGCTACACCAGATACCCACGCACACGATCGGAGGTGGTAACCATGCTGATGTTCGACCCGTTTTTGCGCGACTTCGACCGCTTGACGCAGCAGTTGCTGGGCACCACGACCGGTACGCCTGCGCGTCCGGTGGTGATGCCGATGGACGCCTGGCGCGACGGCGATCAGTTCGTCGTGGAGCTCGACCTGCCTGGCCTCGACCCGGATTGTCTCGACATCCACGTCGAACATGACGTGTTGACCGTGCGCGCCGAACGACCCGCGGTCGCACAGGATGGTCGACAGTGGCTCGCGTGCGAGCGGCCTCACGGTGTCTTCAGCCGACAGATCCTGCTGGGCACCAGCCTCGACACCGGAAACATCACCGCCGACTACACCGACGGGGTGTTGCGGTTGACCATCCCGGTGGCTGAGCACGCCAAGCCGCGCAAGATCGCCATTGCGAACGGCAAGCAGCAGCAAGCCATCAACGCCTGAGCTGCCGGAGACCGTGACATCGGGTGCGGGTTAGTCGGTCTGGGACCGACAATCCGCACCCGCGAACACCGGATGCGTGTCGCACCGGGGAAGGTGTGTGCGGTTAGCCGGCCCACCGGGCAGTGAAGGCGGCCACCGAG
>NZ_LQPJ01000062.1 GCF_002101785.1 Mycobacterium palustre | reverse complement strand
GCGCGGCTCAGCAACCCGGAGAATCCGGCCGGATCGAGCAGTTCCTCAAGGCGCTCATAGCCACGCTCGTGTAGCTGCACGTTTAGCTCGTGCAGCAGAAGGTGCAGGTCCTCCACCAGCCGCATGATGTCCTCGGGCCTGAGGTGGTACGGCAGCGGCACCGGCAACTGAGCTTCGGTACGCAGACTCTGCCGCGACGACGGCGCCAAGCGTAAGAAGTTGGGTAGATCCGCCACATCCGATGACGCTACCTGGCACCGCACTCAATACCGCGCAAATCCACGGCCAGCGACGCTGATGAATCAGACGGCCCCGCCTCAGACCGCCACACTGTCTTCGGTGACGGTCAGAGCTGCGAGCGCCGGTATCGCTGATTCAGCCAACGCGACGTAGCGTTCGTCGCGCTCCACGCCGATACTGCGATAACCAACCGCTTCCGCAGCGGCCAGGGTGGAACCAGACCCGGCGAACGTATCCAGGACCACGCCCTCGCCTGTGGGCAGCGCAGCGCGCACAATCTTCCGTAGGAACGCCTGAGGCTTGAGGCTTGGATGCGGTGCCAGGCGCTTTTCAGCCGATTGTGTTGGGGCTGACCTGATCACATCACCGAACGGTCGAGCCGCATCAAGACGCCGCAAACCACCGGTGCCCCACTTTCGCAGGTTCTCCGCGACCGTGCCTTCGACCGGCTTCCTGAACAACAGCCACGGTTCCCACATCGAGCGTGGCATCACCGTCACATCGGGGAACTCTTCGTGGGCGTTCTTGGGGCGGTCCCCGCCACGCAGCGTCATGACTAGCCGAACAACCTCGCCACGTCGTTCCAACCCTGCTTCGTACAGAGCAAACGAAACCACATGCGACAGAAGCGGATTCGATGCCACAAACACGTGCGCACCCGGAACCAGAACCGGCTGCAGCGCTGATGCCCAATCATGGAAGAATCGCTTGATTTCTGCCCGTTCGCTATGACGCAACGTCGTGAACCGAGGCAGAGGCGAACGCCGGTACCCATCTAGGGTTGGCGGAATTCTCCACACCCCGCCGCGACCGTTCCGCAACTTCCGCTGCTCCACCTCGTTGTATTCGGTCAGACCGTACGGCGGATCCGTGACGACAGCGTGAATGCTATTGGCAGCACAGCTTTCAAGCCACTCGATGCAATCGGATTGGTACAGAGTCGCCCCACCGTAGGTGAAGCCCGGTGTACTGCCAGTGGTATCGGCAACTGCATTCTCTACGCTCACTTGCCCCTCACAAGCCGGTAGCGACCGCGCGAAACACGTTGGAAAGTGTCGGGTGTATGCAACCGCAAAGACGACCGCACCGAAGACTCGGGGACCTCGGAGCCTAGCTTCTGTTGAACGGCTTCAAGGACCTCTGCAATGGAGGCGTCCTGCTGCTTTGACTCCTTGAAGAACGCCAAGATTGCATCGCGCACCACACCTGGGGGCCTTCGCTCAGCCATCCGAAGCTCCTTCGACGAAGTGTTCACTCTGGCCGCAATCGGCTTCCCTTCAAGCTACGCCGTTTGACGTCTAGACGTCAAACACGACACGCCCGCTGCTTCGGCCTGACGGAGGTGCGTGACAAGCGATGCTAACGGGACCAATGAATCGAACATGTGTTCGTTCTAGCACGTCCGGCCGACAGCTGGCGACCAAAGCACGCTCCATATTGAAGCGAGTTTGTGGAGCCACGGGGAATCGAACCCCGATCTGAGCCTTGCAAAGGCCCCGTTCTACCGTTGAACTATGGCCCCGTCACGGACATGACCGCGACAGCATCACCGCTGGTCACACCCACTTCCAACTCACTCTCCTACAGATAAG
>NZ_LQPJ01000061.1 GCF_002101785.1 Mycobacterium palustre | reverse complement strand
AAGTCCACATGTCGAGAACCGGGAGTAATCGGGCACCGCCAAGGCCGACTGCGTGACACTTCGAATACGACGGAATCGAATATGCGCTTTTACCGGTCACGAAGTGGTCATCTGCCGAATCAGGCCCGCCCCGGCTGCACGTCGCCTACCCAGCTGGTTCGGTCGGATCAAAACGGTTGAACAGCTTAGTTGCCGGTCGATAGACAACAGGGCGATCGTTAGAAGATGACGTGCTTAGCAGATTCAGGAACGTTGAGCCACAACGAGCCGCAGAGCCTGGACCCGGCCCGACGTTTCTGGCGAACCGACGCGGGTAGTACAGCAAGACGTCGAAACCACAGAGAGAAGCCGTGAGCACCACTACCGCCTCAATCGATGTCAACCAGCCGATCAGCACCGTCTACCAGTGGGCCCAGTTCGAGTCCTTCCCGGGGTTCACGGCAGGCGCCGAGCAGGTTCAGCAAACCGACGCCGCCCATACGCATTGGCGCATCAAGGTAGGACCGATCTCGCGCGAGTTCGACACCGCCATCACCGAGCAGCACCCCGAGGAGCGGGCGGCGTGGAAGTCCGACAGCGGTCCTGAGCACGCGGGCGTCGTCATCTTCCACCGCCTCGACGACGACAAGACACGCATGATCACGCAGATGCACGTCGATCCCGAAAGTTTCATCGAGAACGCCGCCGACAAACTCGGCATCCTCAAGGCCCGGGTCCACGGTGATCTAAAGCGGTTCAAGAAGTTCATCGAAGGCCGACCGGGCGAGGTTGGCGCGTGGCGACGTGACGTCTCGCGCCCCGATGCTCTGACCGCGGTGACATCGCCGATGTCTGACCGCGGCGCGCGATGCGGGCGGTCGCGCTGAGCGCCGAGCCACTGTCGGCGCGTGCGGCGCAGGGAACCGGTGTGGGCGGCGGCGTTTCGCTGATGCACGGGGTGCTCCCCCTGACCGTCGAAGTCGTGACCGTTGCGGCGCTGGTCTACTCGATCGCCTGGCCGGGGCGGCGTTGGTGGAGCCGGCGGGTCCCGCTGATCGCGGCGGTCGGCGCGGTCACCGGCGCCGCAGCGCACTGGTACTACGGCACCCTCGGACTGGCCAGCGAACCGCCGCCGTGGCGAATGTGGCTGTGGGCCGTGTTGGCGGGTTCGGCGATCGCGGTCGCGGTCGCCAGCTGGCCCCGCGCTGGGTGGTGGCGACGTAACGTGTCCGTGTTCGCGGCGTCGTTCTGCCTGTTGAGCGTGGGCCTGACCATCAACGCGTGGCTGGGATACTTTCCGACCGTCTCCGCCGCCTGGGGTCAGCTGACCAATGGGCCGCTGCCGGACCAGACCAACTTGCGCGCGGCCTACGCCGCCAGGTCCAAAGGCGTTGCGCCGCAACATGGTGCGGTGGTGCCCGTGGACACCGGTTCGACCGCGTCGGGTTTTCGGCATCGCGGCGAGTGGGCTTATCTGCCGCCGGCCTGGTTCACCGGAGCGCCACCGCGCCTGCCCGCGGTCTTGATGATCGGAGGCGAGTTCAACACATCGGCCGACTGGATTCGCGCCGGCGACGCCGTCGCCACCCTGGACGCGTTCGCGGCGGCCCACGGCGGTAACGCGCCCCTGGCCGTCTTCGCCGACGCCACCGGCGGCTTCGCCGTCGACACCGAATGCGTCAACGGGTCGCGCGGCAACGCCGCCGATCACCTGATCGACGACGTGATCCCGCGGGCGGCCGAGCAGCTCGGCCTAGCGGCGCAAGCGAAATGGGGCGTCGTCGGCTTCTCCTCCGGAGGCACCTGCGCGGTGGACCTCGCAGTTATGCACCCCGACAGGTTCAGCGCCTTTGTCGACATCGGCGGCGACATCGCCCCCAACGCGGGCACCCGGGCACAGACCCTCGACCGGCTCTTCGGCGGCGACGCCGCGGCCTGGGCACGCTTCGATCCCAGCACGGTGATCACCCGCCACGGGCCTTACTCCAATCTGGCCGGCCTGTTCGCGGTTCCCGGCTCCGTCGGGCACGCCGCCGCCGAATCGCTGTGCCAACTGGGCACCGCCAACGGCGTCGACTGCGCAGTGGTCGGTCTGCCCGGCAAACACGACTGGCCCTCGGCCGCATCGGCATTCGCGACGACGCTGCCTTGGCTCGCCGATCGGCTCGAGACGCCCTGCGCCCCCGACGCGGCGTTGCCGTGACACCCCCGCGGCCCCGGCGTCGACACCGGTAATGCTGGAGCGGCATGACCCACGATTCTGATGGCTTTGCCGGATTACGAAGCGTGGGGTGTGTCCGGGAATGTTGCCGCCCCGCCGTGCGATTGCGGGCTACCAACCCTTCCGATCGCCTCGCCGGTCACCGTGTCGTACCACACCGTCGCCGCATCCCCGGGCCGCGGGACATTCATGCGCGGCACCACCTGGACCGTTTCCACCTGCGCGGTGCTGCCGTCGCGCCGTGTGTAGCTGATCGTGACGCTTTCGATGCCCGGCGGGCACGGCGGGTCATATCCGTTGCCGCAGTGACCGATCCGATTCATCGCCGTTATCGCCGCGACCAGCCCGACGCCGCCGCCCGCGGAAAGAATCCCGCCTACATCCCCCAGTGGCCGCACCCACGTGACGATAGCCGCCGCCGCGGCCGTCCGCGAACCAGCGTGACGCCGCGGCGACGGAGGGAGGAGAACATGCAGAAATCGACTACGGCGGGTTACCAGTACGCCGGATTCGTTATCACGCTGTGCGCCAGCGCATCTCGTAGCGAGATTTGCAGCATCCCAAATTGTTTTCATCCGATGCGTTGGTGCAGCGCTCAGAGATCGAGAACGATGCGCAGTGCCGCGTCAACGCGGCGCATCTCGTCGAAGTTTAGGAGCCCGACGCTCTTTCCGAGCCGGCCTGGGTCGACCGCTGCGGTCTGCTCCGCAAGTACCCGGGTTTTGACGCCGCCGATTTCAACCTCGGGTCGGAAGCTGGCGGCATGAGCCGACGTGGACGTCGGTGCAACGAGCCAGGTCGACAGCGGTAGAAGATCTGACTGGACTACTACGGCATATCGGGAACCGGACTGCTCGTGACCGCGACTCCCCCGCGGAGCATGTAACCGAAAGACCTCACCACGCACGCAGCGTCTCCATATCGCGGAGCACCTGCATGGCCTCCGCGCGGTCGGATTCGTCTTCGGCAAGTCTTTCCGCCTCGGCGCGAATCGCCGCGTTGGCCTTCCGACGTGCGGCCTCGATGAGAGCAGATCGAACGGCTACCGACACGGCCGTGCCGTCTTTGGTCAAAACCTTTAGCGCCTTCGATGTGTCTTCGTCCGTCCGGAAGGTAATCGTGTCAGCCATAGCAACAGTGTATGACATTCTGTAAGACAGTTGCTGGTCGGCGCGAGCGACGGTCCGCAATCAGCGGCACTCTGTTAGCGCCCACCCGCCACGACCCAGACCTTGTTGTTGCTGCCGATAGCTCCGGCCGGCTACAGCCCGGACGGTACGACCTGGCCGTTCACCGTCACCGCGGCCTGGTCGGTCTTTGGGTTGTACGCGATCTTGCCGTGCTCGAACGTCTCCACGAGCAGATCGCCCGCGGCGTTTGCGTCGCTGGTGGTTAGGCCCAGCGGGCCTGCCGAACCGTTCGTGCCGGTGACTGCGGGCGTGCCGTCGAAGTCACGTGGGATGTTCCAGGCCTCCCGGATCTTGCCCAAAGTAGACATATGCGGGCGTGCCGGCGTCGTCGTTCTTGGCGGCGATAACGCCGCCCTGGAACTGCTGGAAGACCACGTCGCTATCTCGTTTTCCCGCGTTGCGGTCGCCCGTCAGCGGCTTGCCGAGAGCCTGCCTCTGACCATCGGTTGCCGACGAGTACTTGGCAGCGATCGGGTTGGTCAGAGTCACCTCGACGTCGCTCCCCCCGATGAGCTTTACTTCGGTGGGCTGCGCTGGGGCTGTGGACGTAGAAGTGGCGTTTCACCCCGATCTGGGGCGGCGGCGACGCGCCGACGCTCTTGCCATTGCTGCAGCCGGCAGAAATCAGCGCGACGGCGGCCAGGCCGACGCCCGCCGCGTGGCGGTTTGCGATCGTTCTCATGGGCTTCCTTTCGCGTGGTCCCGGGTGTCGGTCTAGTTGCGACTGACCTCCCCCGGCCGGGACGGCACCCGAACCGTCCGAGGCGAGGCGATCGCGGCCTTCGTCGCTCCGACGAACTTGCAACGGGGTCATCGGCAACATGGCATTCCATGAGCCGGAGCGAGAAGCGCTATTCAGCGAACGTCAGGTTTGAAACCGTTGCAAGTGAGTGATCTTTAGTGGTCAGGCGACTTGCGCCCCGTCTCCGGGGTTGTTCGGCAGCCTTGTGGCCGCGTTTCTTCCGCGCTTCACGGCCACCTGCCCGGCGAGGCCGGGTCTTAGGGTCGGCTCCACGCTTGACGGCGGCCCCGGGAAGTCGAGCAGGCGACGCCGGTCATGGCTGAACTGGGGGCCGGCCTCGTGCCGAAATCGCCGCTGGGACGGGGCTTTTTGACAGGAGCGGTCCAAACCGCGGCGCTGGATCCCACCGACTTTCGCGCCCGCACCCCCCGATTCATCGGTGACGCCGCCAAGCAAAACCAGGTGATCGCGGAGACCGTGCGCAACGTGGCCGAGCGGCTCGGTGTGCTGCCCGCTCAGGTCGCCCTAGCTTGGGTCTACGCACAGGCTCCTCGACTGGGGGTCCCGTCGTACCGATCCCTGGTACCCGCCACGCCAACCGGCTCGAACAGAACATCGCCGCCCTGGACGTCGAACTTGATGAGGACGCGCTTGCCCAGCTGCAGCCGCTGAGCGACCTGGTTGTCGGTGGACGCTACCCCGATCGCGGCGTGCGCTGACAGTATGGTGCGCGCCGGAGGAGAGGATGCCGTGCGCCGCACCGATCCAGAGGGTCACGCGGGCAGGACCTTTCGCGACGACCCCGGCCCTACTGTGCCGCCCACCCGCCACTTGGCCCGAGGCATTCGGCTCGCCGCGTTTTTTAACGCAGACATGGATCGGCCAACCCCCTAGTCTCGATCAGTGCCTCGGTGAGCGATTCGCGGACAAGTGTCCGCGGCTGAGGCTGTGTCGCATCAGCCTCCTCTACTGGGCGCCGGAGCACCGCGGCTCCGGTTGGTCGAGTTCCCGCAGAGCCGGAGCCGGTGCGGGCCTGAGCGCGAGGTGATCGGATGCAACTGTCGAGTTTCATGGTCCGGCCGTTCGTGGAGCAGGGACTTCGCGAGGAGCTGGGTGCGGGCGACACGACAGGTGGCTTTTTGGCCGGCCCCGACGACCGCAGCTCGGCGCTGATCTACGCGAAGAAACCGGGCGTGGTGTGTGGGCTGTTGCTTGCCGAAGAGACCATCAAAACGGTCGAGCCCGATGCCCGCGTCTCCGCCGAGGTGCGGGACGGCGACGAGATTCGGCCTGGCGACGTTCTTCTGCGCATCGAGGCTCGCGCGCTGACGCTCCTCGCCATCGAGCGCGCCGCGCTGGACTGGCTCCAGCATCTTTCGGGCATCGCGACGAAGACCCGCCGCTACGCGAGATTGGTTGAGCCTTACGGTGTTCGCATAGTCGACACGCGCAAAGGTGTGCCGGGTATGCGCGTCCTGCAGAAGTACGCAGTCCGAGTGGGTGGCGGCCACAACCACCTGTTCGGACTGCACAATGCGGTCCTGATCAAGGACAACCACATCAAGATCGCCGGCAGCATCACCGCGGCGGTGCGGACATTGCGCGCCGAGGCGCAGCACACTTTCAGGATCGAAGTGGAATGCGAGACGCTGGACCAGATCGAGGAGGCCCTTGCCGCCGGAGCCGAGATCATCATGTTCGACAACATGGATCTTGACACCATGCGCCAAGCCGTGGCGTTGATCGCGGGGCGGGCGCTGACCGAAGCGTCGGGCGGTGTCCGCGAGGACAACATCGTCGAGTGGGCTCAGCTGGGCGTCGACATCATCTCCATTGGAGACCTTACCCACAGCGTCGAAGCCATCGACCTCAGCCTCGACATCGGCGAGATCAAGCCCAGCGCACAGCGATTCATCTCCCGGGCGCTGCAGGCAGACATCGTCCGTGCCTGAGGCCGACAGCGGCGTCGTTCCCGCCCTCGACGTAGACTCCGTCGACATTCTCAAGCACCTCGTCGAGCTGACCACCGACGTCGACGGCATCGTCGGCTACAAGCTCGGGATAGCCGGTGCCCTGCGCCTCGGCCTCTCGGGCGCGGTCCGGGCGATCCGCGAGATCTCTGATCTGCCAATTATTTACGACCACCAGAAGGCTGGGCTCGACATCCCTGACATGGCCCGCAGATTCTCGGCCGTGTGCCATGAGGCCGGAGTCAACAGCCTGATCCTGTTTCCGCTCGGCGGGCCGGGGGCGGTGCGCGAGTTCGTCTGCCAGGCGCGGCAAGTGGGCCTGGTGCCGGTCGTCGGGGGCGCGCTGCCGTTCCCAGAATACTCCGTGAGCGGCGGCGGCTACGTTGCCGACGACGCCCTCGACCGCATCCTCGCCGCCGCGCTCGGCCACGGCGCCACCGATTTCGTGCTACCGGCCCACGACCACGCGCTGGTCGGTCGGCACAGCCGGTTCCTGCGTGAGCACATCGACCGACCGGGGTTGTTCCTGCCGGGAATCGGCCCGTTGGGCGGCAGCATTGCTGAGGCTTTCGCCGCGGCGCCCGGGTGCCGGCGTTACGCCGTTGTGGGTAGAGCGATCACAGACGCCAACGATCCGCGCGAGGCCGCACGGCGGCTGGGCGGCCAGGCGTTGGCCGCGGCGACCTGAGGAGCAGCATGGCAACCGCGTCGTCATCGATACCGGCGACCGATTCCGGCCCGGCGGATCACACAGTCACCGTAGTCCGCGGAAGTCGGCTCTGGGCGGCGGTTCTCGCCTCGGTTATCGGCTTCGCGTTCGACCTCTACGACCTGTTCATCCTGCTGTTCGTGGCGTCGGCCATCAGCGATCTGATCTTCCCCGCGAAAAGCCCCACGCTGTCCCTGGCCGCGGTGTACGCGTCGTTCGCGGTCAGCCTGGTCATGCGCCCACTGGGGTCCTTCGTCTTCGGGCCGTACGCCGACCGGCTGGGACGCAAACGCCTCCTGGTGATCACGGCGGTCGGCGCCGGCCTGTCGACCGCGCTGATGGGAGCGGTGCCCACCTTCGCCGCCGCTGGTATCACCGGGCCGATCGCGTTCATCCTGCTTCGGCTGATGCAGGGGTTGTTCGTCGGCGGCATCGTCGCGTCGACGCATACCCTGGCCACCGAGACGGTGCCCAGCAACGTGCGCGGCGTGATCTCGGGGGTGGTGGGTTGTGGCGCCCCGGCCGTCGGCGCGGTGCTGGCGTCGATCGTAAATCTGTTGCTCCACATCGCCTTTCCCGCAGCAAAGTTCGCCGTGTGGGGTTGGCGGTGCATGTTCTTCACCGGCCTGCTCGGCGCGCTGGCGAGCCTGGTCATCCTGCGCAACGCCGACGAGCCCCCGTCGTGGCAGCAGCAACGCGCGACCGGTGAGCTGACGAAGGCCCCCATCCGCAGCCTCTTCGAACGCGACAGGCGATCGCTCTCGCTCAACTTTTTGGTGGTTTCCGGCGCGGGCGCCTCGTACTACCTGACATCGGGCTACCTGCCCACCGTGTATCAGAAGATCAACAAGCTGAGCGGCACTCAGGCAAGCAACTTCCTGATCTGGATCAGCATCGTTGTCGTCGTCGGCGGCGTGGCGTCCGGGGCGCTGAGCGAGGTCCTGGGCCGCAGGAAGACACTGCTCGCCTTCGGATCGTTAGCCATTGTCGTTGTGCCCTGGCTGTATTGGCAGATCACCCGGCTCGACTCAACCCCGCCGCGGCTGATCCTGCTCTACTCGCTAATCCTGGTCTTCTTCTCCAACGCGATGTACGGGCCGCTGATGATCTATCTGAACGAGTCGTTCCCCACCCGCGTGCGTGCCACCGGGACCGCATTCGCCTGGAACGGCGGATTTGCGGTCGGCGGCCTGATGACGAGTCTCGTCACGTTGAGTAGCCCGAAGCTCGCCGACATCCCCTCGCGTCTAATCGCCTTCCTGATCGCGTGGTATGTGATCTTCTTGGTTGCCGTCTTCGCCGGCCCTGAGCCCCGGGGCGGTCTCGAGCGCGACACCGACGGCCATAAGTCAGCTGGTGCTGCACCTCAATCTCCTCGTCCAGAACCATGACGGGTTACCAGTAAACCGTTGTCATGCGTGGCGGTCGTCATCGGCGAAAGCCCTTAACACTCCCCCTGAATTGCCAGATCTAGGGGCGGGCCGTGTCCGGACAACACGCGAAGTGCGTGTCCTGCACCGTAATGCGCGCTATCGGACCTGTTAGAGGATTCTGTGTCGGACCGCTGGCCTGGTCAGTGTTCCGCGTCGTAGGCGTCGATGATCGCTTCTGGAATACGTCCGCGACCGGAAACCTTGTGGCCGTGGTCGTTGGCCCATTTGCGAATTGCGCGGTTGCGCTCTGCACTTGGCGTCACTGCCGCCGCGGCTTTGCGCGATTTGGACTTCCGTTCAACAGCGGACTTAGAGTTGGTCGGCTGACGCCGTTGCTGTTGGGCCGACTTGCGCGCCGCCCGCTCAGCGCGGGCCCGCGCCTTCTTGGCGGCGCTAACGTAACGCGCAATGTCTTTGTCGAATTGAGTGCCATTCGCCTTGGTCAAAACTAGTTCGTAATCCTGGCCACGATATGAGAAGGAGACCACATCAACAGATTTAGGGTCGATCGGCACTCCATCGAAGTCATCGGTGTACTCGACCGTCACAAACTTTCCCACGCAAATCCCTTCCAGGGTTGTCATAGTTTTTGTGTGAAATCAGGGCACAGTGATGTCGCCCATCGGGTAGGCACGCTACCGAACGGGAGGACGCGCGTGAAGAGGAACGCCCTATACAGCCCGGTGTTCTTCGCAGTGATGGCTGCGCTATCGGTGGTCCTGTTCGTGGTAAACGTCATCCACGGCACATGGTTGAGCTTGATCAGTACCGGAGGCGTCGCCGTGTTGATAGGCTACCGGGCCGTGGTCCGGCGAGCGCCGCACGAACCAGCAATAGACCGACAGCACAACACCGACCGGTGCTCAAAGCCATCGGGACAGCGCTGTTGTGGATGACATCGCCATTGAAAATCCACCGCGAGATGCAGGTGACGCCCAAGTGCTCAATGCAGTACGCCGATGCGGCTGCGTCGCAACATGATCGGGGTCGGAGACGGTCTGATGCCATAGCCACATCCGTTCGTGGTCGGCCATCACCCGCCCACCGGACAAGACCCCGAACTCGGTGCAGGCGGCACGATCAGGCATTAGGTTGGTCGTGTGGTCGCTAGCAGTCTCGGTAGACGCAGAGTCGCTCGATTGTTGGTGGCGCTGTTGTGCGTGGCGACGGTCGCCGGTGGTCTGGTCGTCGCGTTGCGCATCGATGAGCGGGCACAACCTTGTCGGAAGGTAAGGAAACTCATCGAGTTCAACCGCAACACGCAGGCCTCGCTGAAAGCGAAGACGCGATTTGCTCCGCCGGGCTCCTACGAACCAGACTCGATACCGGCTCCCGCCGACTACCAGGCGTGGCTCGACGGCGTGCAGCAGCGCACCAATGAGGTGACCGCACCTGACTTGTCGGTGCACGCACAACGGGCGGCGGCGTTGGCGCGAGAATTCATGAAAGATGTCAACCAAACTTACGACGAGCTAGATAAACAGGATCCGCTGAAACCGACATTGCCGCCATCGGCGAAGGCGGTGGCCGAGGTTAATCACGAGTTCGGCGACGAGTTGGACCACCTTGGCACGCGCCTGCCCCGGCTGAGCGCCCGGCGGGTGATCCGCGCACTGCGCGAAGGCACTGTGCCCGTCGATCGGTGCGAAGTTGCTGCCTGATTTCTTGACAGAGGATCGCAGCGAGCTCTGGGACGCACTGCGCAAGCGCGGGCCGGTCGTGTTTGTCGAGGACAGCGTGTTTTTGAATGGCTATTGCCTCACACGTGCCGAGGACGTGCTCGCAGCGCTGCGTAACTCGGAAATATTTCCGCTTAACGCCGTTTTGGATCGGCCGGACCATGCGCGTTGGCGCGCAATCTTGCAGCCGTTATTGAATTCCCGCGCGGTGAAACAGATGCAACCCGCGTTGCAAGATCAGGCCGCGGCGGTGGTCGAAGTGGTCGCCCCGCAGGGTGGTTGTGAGGTGATCGCCGATGTTGCGGAGCCATTCGCGGCTCGGGTTCTTCTCACAGCGTTGGGGTTGCCGCCGCAAGACGGGGATAGGTTGCTGCGCTGGGAGAAAGCGCTCTGGGCGATCCAGCGGGCGCCTCTAACCTCGGTCAACGGTGTCCGTTTCGAGGATTTGGTGCAAAAACTTGAGATGCTCACCTATTTGGCGGAGGTCTTCGCGCAGCGCCGCGCCAGCCCTGATATTCCGGGTGTTATGTCCGGGTTGGTTGCCGGTGACGATGGGTTCGACGAAGCTGACGCGTGCGCGGTAGTTGAGATGCTGATCGCTGCGGGCATTACGCCGTTTAGGAGCGCGGTGGGTTTCGTGTTTCTTGACCTTGCCCGCGACCCGCGGCTATGCAGCTTCGCTGCGCGAAAACCCCGCAGGGATTGAGGGATTCATCGAAGACGTGCTCCGCCGCGAGCCGCCGGCCCCGGTGATTATCCGCAGGGCCGCTCAGAACGTCACCGTGGCGGGTGTCGAGATACCGGCGGGGGCCCGGGTCGTGCTGTGCGTAGCGGCGGCCATCCAAGAAGACATGGCGCACGGCCACGGGTCGCGGGCGGACTACTGGGCGTTCGGCGGGGGCCCGCACCGCTGTGTGGCCGTCAGTCTGGCGAAAACAGCGTTGACTGTGTTGGTCAGCGAATGGTTACGCACTATCCCCGCATTCGGGTTAGATGCTGAGTCCGTGCCGCCGGTTATCCTCGAGGAGGCGGTCCGGCTGTCGAGTTTGCCGCTGCGCTGGCATTAAGTCAGACCGCGGGCGGGTATTCGCCGTAGATGCCCCGTGGAATCGACGGCTTCATAGGCAATGTTCGGCGAGGATTGCCTCACTGCGTTCCCATAGTTCGGCCGCCAACTTGCGATCGTGCGCCTGCTTGTTCACCTTGCCAATCCGGTGCTTCGTGTAGTACTCCCCCGACTGCCAATCAACACCGGGCGTTGAGGACGCAAGCCAGACCATCTCCTCAGCGCCCTTCTCGGGGCTGATGAGTATGAGATGCTTGAGCGGAGTTTGAAAGACAGCGCGAAACAGCAAGAGGCCCGATTCGCTGGAGAAGTTGCTCGCCACGTTTCCTGGGTGGAAAGCCGCTGTCGAGATGCCCCGCTCATGGTAACGCCGATGGAGTTCCTTGGTGAACAGGATGTTTTCGAGCTTGGTGTCCGCGTAGGCCTTGGTGCTGGAGAACTTGCGTTCGTATTCTAAGTCGTCGATGTCGATGCGAGCATTGATCCGGTTACCCACGCTCGAAGTGTTGATGATGGTGGCTCCGGACTCAATTAGGCGGTCCATCAGCAGTCTCGTCAAGAAAAACGACGCGAGGTGGTTGACCTGAAAAGTCATCTCGTGGCCGTCGCGGGTGAGTCGCCGTTGGGCGGGCATGACTCCGCCCGCGTTATTGGCCAGCACGTCGATCTGTGGGTAGCGCTCGAGCAGTTGGTTGGCCAGCCGGCGCACCTGGGAGAGGTCGGCAAAATCTGCGATGAAGAAGTCAGCCCCAAGCTCGGCAGCAACAGCTGTAGTCTTCTGCTCCGAGCGGCCAACGATGACGACATTCTCCCCGCGGCCAGAAAGCTTTCGCGCGGCAGCGGCACCGATGCCGTCGCTGGCGCCGGTGATAACGATGGTCCTTCCACTCATTGTTCTGCTTCCTCAGCGCTTTCGGTAGTTGACGATCGATCCAGATGACGTTCAGTCGTTCGTGCCAGCGCGCTTGGGCGATGTCGTTGTGCGCAGCCACCCGCTAAAGTGCGGTGTTCCTCAGAAGACATGAAAAGCAGCTCGTGCCTGCGCCGCACCACATTCGTCGCGCTCTTGGGGTTCGTAAGTGTGCACTTCGCCTTTTCAACCGACTCCTCCTTGAGGAGGATCTGGTGCCTACCGGCCCAAAACCTTATGGATCGCCCGCGCGCTTTGTTAGACATCGTTCACCACATCGCTGTATGAGGCTGATATAACGAGAATCCTAGCATCCGGGTTACACAACCGTTCCACCCTTTGGGCCAAAACATGCCCACCCTCCTATCCGCCGAACATCGTTGTGCACCATCGCATGCAGCGTTGAAGCGTCTGCTTCCTCGAACCGAGATCAACCAGCCGATGACCCTTGCCCAGTAAACAAATTGCGTCATCCACGCTCGACCGCAGCATGCCGTTATAACACGTTAACATAACGGTCGACCAACACCTCTCATCGTATGTGCGCAGCCACGGCCAGCGGGGGTGTCGTCGAGTCGTTGCCCGCAGCGCGTGTACTACTAAACAGATCATTGACGCCTGTACATGGGCGCGGACTGCGGACACTGCCGCACCACCGTGCGCGATCATCGCAGCAGAAGCGGACCTCTCCCGGCTTTCGCTTACCGCGATCCTGATGTGGCGACGGCAAATCAGGCGTCAACAACGGTAAGCTCCGTCCGCGTTACCCGCGGACTCGTTGGCGCGATGCAGATCCAGATTGAACTCGATGTCCATACGAGCTCCCGGAACTGCTGATCCAATCTCCTTCGGAAGAGCTATATTTGCTGGCGGCGGCGATTAACAGCTTGGCCACTAAGCACGATATCCCAGGGATTTGCGGCATCTAGCACCATCCCTCCCAATTGCCGGGCGTAGTGGGCTGCGCTGCCGTACTCGCCGACCCAGCTTTGCGCTCGCATCGTGAATCGCCACAGTGGATGTTCGATCGTGACGCCAATCGCGCCGTGTAACTGATGCGCCCTCGTGGTTACCGCGCTGACGGTTTGGCCGAGGACCACCTTGGCGAGCGCGGTGGCATACCGGGTGCGTTGGGCAGCGAAGCCGAAGTCAGTGGCAGCCGCCACCGCCAGGGCTACCACGGCGCGGCTGCGTTCAATCTCTCCGACCATCGCTGCCAAAGAGTGCTGCACTGACTGAAAGCTGTTGAGGGTGCGTCCGAACTGGACCCTCGCCCGGGTATGGGCAAACGAATGCTCGGCAGCGGCGTCAAGCGCGCCAACGATCTGGACGCAGCGCGCCCACGCCCCCCGCCGCGCCAACTCCTCCCCCGCCGCCGCACTGACCTCAACAAACCTTTCGGCGGGCAAGTCGAACTTCAGCGTATTGCGTGGCTCCCCAGCGAGATTATGGCCCTCTTCGGTGTCAACCTCGTCGTTGCTAACGATCGCGACGTGCGAACGGCCCGGGGTCCGGACCGCCAACACTACCGCGCCAGCTTCCCTCGTCCATGGAACATCAACAGCGGCACCCTTGATCCGCGCACCTAACTCGTCGCCGTCGACGATCGCAATTGTCAAAGGCCCGTCGGGCGGCTGGTACCCCGCCTCACGGGCGAGCCATCCAGCCAGCATGTCGGTTTCAGCAAGTGGAACGACGGCGGCGTGTCGGGCCAGGGCATACAGGACAACCGCAAGCTCAACCGGTCTGGCGCCAAATTCAGATGTCAGCTTGGTCAGCCCGGCGTGGTCCAGCACATGCCATAGTTCACGATCAAACCGTTGACGCACACACCTGTCGTGCGCAGAGTCATTAAGCAGGCGTCGCACGATATCGTCAACCAACTCACAAAGACCGTCGGTTTCGTAGCCGTCAGCGATACCGGAAGATCCGGCGCCGAAAGCGTTTCGGTCGTTCACCGCAACCCTATCCCCCGCGCCACGATGCCTCGCAACACCTCGTTAGTGCCTC
The DNA here is from genome assembly GCF_002101785.1 of Mycobacterium palustre. Classification (GTDB taxonomy): domain Bacteria; phylum Actinomycetota; class Actinomycetes; order Mycobacteriales; family Mycobacteriaceae; genus Mycobacterium; species Mycobacterium palustre. The sequence continues at coordinate 6,154 of NZ_LQPJ01000061.1, read as the reverse complement.
CCCGGAGAGTGAACATCGGCCGGTGCGACTGGGCCGCGTCACAAAGTTCCTTGAGCGCGCCCTCGGTTGGCCAACCATCAAGCAATCGGGCCACCTGGTCAACAGAGTCCTGCTCGAAGCAGGTACCGAGGTCCTTGACCAACGCGGCCTGTACACCCGCCGACTCGCCCGCGACCAGTCTGCGCGCTACCGCCACAGACATCTGCCGGAGCGAGACCATTCGGGCGACCAAATCCCCGACCTCCGAAACAACGCCATCATTGGTTATACCAACTGCTACGGCGTCCAATGCGGCAAGGATCAGCGGCGCCGTCGTGAGGATCCGCTCGGGTCCGCTGCGCTCGAAAGCCAGTTCAGCAGTGACCTGTTGCCAGCCGGCGCCTATCTCGCCAAGCACTCCAGCGTCAGGAACGAAGACATCCTCTAAGACGACTTCATTGAAATGATGTTCGCCAGACATTGTGACGATCGGGCCGATCACGACCCCCTGCGATTCGCGCGGAACGAGGAACTGGCTGAATCCGGCGTGACGAGCTTTGGGATCTATCGGACTGGTTCGCGCAAAAACGACGACGTAGTCAGCGCGGTGCGCCCCGCTCGTCCACACCTTCGTGCCGTTAAGCAACCAACCCCCCGCCACGCGGGTCGCCTTCGATTGGGCTGCAGCAAGATCGGAGCCAGCTCCATACTCGCTGAGCCCAATTGCAAACGACAAACGGCCGGCCGTGATCTGCGGAAGCAAGCGGTGCCGCTGCTCATCGCTGCCATACGCGAGCAGGGCCGGGGCGACTTGGCGGTCGGCCATCCAATGAGCTGCGACCGGAGCACCTTGTGCCAGCAACTCTTCGGTAACAACGTATCGGTGCATGTGGGTCAACCCACGTCCGCCGTAGACGGTGGGAACGGTCAGGCCGAGAAATCCCGCGCTACCGAGCCGTGAACTGAACTCGGCATCCCAACACGATAGCCAGGAATCGACTGCCGGACGCCATCCGAACTCCTCGCGGTCGGCCTCGAGAAACTGACGTATCGATGCGCGAAAAGAGGCCAAATCAGGGTCGTTGGCGCAAAGAATTTCAAACTGCCCCATCGCACCCCCTTGCCACCGCCTCTGTCGGACAGGCGACTCCATCGATAACACGAAGAAACGAGCCCATCCGAACCTCATGTGAGCCACGCGCCGACGATATCGCCCACATGCCGATACCGCAGCAGCCCGGCCAGCGCGACGCTGTAATAGCTTGTTTACCCTCCGGCGGTGATGCTTCCTTGTGCTGTAGTTGCAGTGCCATAAGTATATAACGCCCTAACAATATGCCCTCGAGCAATGTACGATAAACTACCGTTAACTAAGGTTGAGCAAGCCGTTGAGCGCCGCGTTGGGGATGGGTGGTGAGGTTGTGCTCGTCGTTGCATGCGGGTCGGCAGGCAGGCTTTTGACTGCTCAACGAATACGACAACGTCATCAGGCCCGGCGTCTGGCCGAGCTGTCCGTCTTGGGCAGGAGCGCGTCGCGTTCGTCAGGACGGCGATGAGCAGTCCCACCGGGAAGTCAAAACGGCGTTGATCTCGCTCTTCTAATCGCTTCCGCCGTTACTGCCGCCGGCAACCGGTGAGTAGCAGCGGCTACGAAGGCTTCTCGAAACCGCGATGACCGGGAAGGGCCCGATATGAGGAATGAAGACGCACGAGTGAGCTCTCACCACGGCACAGACAACAAGCGAATGCCGACCGGGGCGCCGCAGGCGGCAGCTGAATCCACCCCCTACGCGAGCTCGCAGCACATCTTGCTGGAGGTGCGTGACCACATGGCGGTGATCACCATCAACGACCCCGAACGGCGCAATGCCATCACGCCTGCGATGTCTGCAGCCTTGCGAGATGCGGTTCATACAGCCGAAGCAGATACCGATGTGCACGTCGTAATCGTCACGGGGGCAGGTTCCGCGTTCTGCGCTGGCGCCGATCGTAGCGCCCTACGAACTGCTACGGAGGACCGCTTACGCCAGCTGTATGCGGGGTTCCTTGCCGTCGCCGATTGCGCTTTGCCAACCATCGCAGCGGTCAACGGCGCCGCCGTGGGCGCCGGCCTCAATCTCGCGCTGGCCTGCGACGTCCGCATTGCCGGCCAGAACGCGCTCTTTGACGCCCGCTTTTTGACCCTCGGTGTCCACCCCGGCGGTGGAGCGACATGGATGCTTCAGCGAGCAGTTGGTCCGGCGCTCGCGCGCGCCATAATCTTGTTCGCGCAGAAGTTCGATGCCCATGCCGCGGTTCGGCACGGCCTCGCGCTGACAGCTGCCGACGACGCACTCACCGCAGCAGTCAATCTGGCAACCAGCCTTGCGTCGGTCCCGCGCGACTTGACGATTGCCACCAAGGCCACGATGCGATCAACTGTTGATCCGGGAAGTCGCGACACCGATCGGCACGCTTCAGCGGTGGCCATCGAGATGGCGCCCCAGGTTCGGTCCATCCAGTCACGATGGCCACCAACCCCTTCGGTCACCGCCTAGCTCATCCACTCGGCCCAGAGTCAGGTCACACTCGGGATTCTCAGCGGTCGCGCCGATGCTGCCACCGCTTGACACCGAGAGCGACGCAATCTTACAGTGAACTGGCGTTAACATCGCGTTTAGCTGCAAAGGGAGGCGCCCGATTGCCGAGGCTCGGAGCAACCGTGCGGACCGATGTTGTCGCCGGCGGTGACATGTCGCCTGCAAATGAGGAGCGGCGCAGTCGGTGAATCGCGCGAGATCTTCTGTCGGGCAGTCAATATTGGCCAGAAAGTTGACTAGGGCAGCATGCTTGTGGAGCGGTCATAGGAGTTCATCGTGTTGCTCCACCACGATGTTTTTCCAGCCCGCCTACCGCTGCGCTCTCAGCCGCCAAGAACTAGTTGGCTGCCCTTCAAGACCTCACGCTTCAGCGGGTGGTACACATACTGATCCGAGGCGGCGGTGCGCGCCGCATACCAACGGCCCGCCCCCAGCGACAGCGGCAGTACAAGCGATGAGCCATTGGGTGCTATCTCATGTCTGAGAACATCTGCAATGCAGCGTTTTTCATACTTCGGGCCGACACCGGCGGCCTCTATTGCTAGCCACGCGCCGCATAATGCGCGGCTCGGATTCGACTACATGTGCAGTTAGGGGCCCCTTCCCCATTCGCTTAAAACAACCGGTTTAGGAGTAGCCCATGGCAACGCTGGCCCGCGACGAGGCGCTCGAGTTGGCACGATCGGTGCGTGCAGCTTGTACCCACCTGGCTACCGACAACGAGGTCCGCTCGGTGGCGTTCCGGGAAGATGGGCGCGCGTTCCACACGGAACTATGGCATGTCTTGTGTCAACAGGTCGGAGTCAGTGCCATCGCCATACCCGAAATTTATGGAGGTGCGGGCTATGGCGCCTCGGCGCTGGGAGTCGTTGCAGCTGAACTTGGGCGGGCGCTAGCTCCGGTACCGTTTCTCGCATCGGCGGTACTGGCCACCGGCTTGCTAACCGACTTCGGCTGCGGCAGCGATATTTTGGAACCGCTCGCCACCGGAGAGCGCAGCGCTGCCGCAGTGATCACGAGCGACGGCGGAGCATGGGACCGGTCCAGGGTAACGCTGACCGCCCGGCGTCGCGGCGACCAGTGGACTGTGAACGGTCAAGCTCGCCACGTCTTACACGGTGAGACGGCCGACACGTTCGTCGTGATCGCCCTGGTGGATAACGAGCCCATTGCATTACTTGTCGATGCGGCGGACCCAGGAGTGCGGATCGACGCCGAGCCGGTGCTAGACGGCACACGTCCGATGGCAACGGTGGTGTTTTCGGGCTCGTCCGGCGTACCACTGCTCGGCTCTGAGCCCACCGAGGCGATTGTGGCCCGCAACGTGGACCGCACCATTGCTGTGTTGTCCGCCGAGCAGGTGGGAAGTTGCGAGAAACTCCTTGAATTCACGACTGAGTACGCCCGCACCCGGGTGCAGTTCGGGCGGCCTATCGGCAGCTTTCAAGCGGTCAAGCACATGTGCGCAAACATGCTTGTCAGTCTGGAGTGGGCGCGGTCGGCTTCACAGGCAGCCCTTGACGCTGCCGACGTCGGCGGTGGTGCGCCCAACGACGAACTGCCGTGGCGGGCAAGTATGGCAAAGGCTATTTGCTCGGAGGCTCTTCGCGACGCCGCGCATACCAGTACGCAGATTCATGGAGCTGTCGGGTTTTCTTGGGAGGGCCCGGTCAATTTGCATCTTCGCCGCGCCCGCACTGACGAGGTCATCTTCGGCGGGCTTGCCGAGCATTGGGACCGGCTTGCAGCGCATGTAGCGCCGCCGCGCCCACACGTCAGTGTCGCCAGCGTCTAGTGCGATGTACGACTTGCGCTAGGAACGTGGTCCCCTACCCAGTCCCCTGCTCCGCCTCGTCTGCGGCCGAAAGTTAAGGCAAATCCGCGATGTCCACTCAATCTCGCGACAGCACAGATGTCGACGCCCTGAGATCCGAGATCGCTGTCTTCCTGCAAAACGCGCCGAAGCCAGCCGGCCTGCGCAACTATGGGCCCACTCCCACCGCCGCCGATGTCGAGGCTGGCCGCGCCTGGCATAGGTATCTGGCCGAGCACGGATATGCCTGCCTCGATTGGCCTTCCGAGTACGGCGGCGCCAATGCTGCTGTCTTGCTGCAGGGTGTGTTTGCCGAAGAGTGCGCGCGCATTGGTGTGCCTCGCCAGCTCGGATTCACTGCGATTGAACTGGCCGGGCCAATCTTGATCAGGTTCGGCAGCGCAGAGCAGAAGCGGCGCTACCTTGAGCCGATCCGGCTCGGCGATGACATCTGGACTCAGCTGTTTTCTGAGCCAGAGGCAGGATCTGACCTTGCCGCGGTGCGCACCAAAGCCGTCAAAACCCAAACGGGTTGGCGCGTCAACGGGCACAAGGTGTGGAGTTCCGCCGCAAACTGCGCCAAATTTGGGCTGTTGTTGGCACGGACGGGGGAGAACGGCCACCGCGGCCTGAGCATGTTCATCGTGCCGATGCAGAGTCGTGGTGTCACAGTGCGCCCGATCAGGCAGATCGACGGTGAAGACAAGATCAACGAAGTCTTCCTCGAGGACGTCGAGCTTGCCGACGACGCACTCATCGGCGAGGTTGGACAGGGGTGGGCAGTGGCGATGGCGACCCTTGGGCGCGAACGGTTGACTTTAGGCTCACAAGCAGTGGCCATGTTCAAACTTCATGAGCGAATGGTTCAGGCGGCGAACGAACGTGGGCTTCTCAATCCCGTCTTGGTGCAAACGCTAACGCGGCTCTGGACTCGAATCTGGTTACTGCGGCATACCTGGCAGCGAGCTGTTGACGGCGGTGACTTGGCATCGTCGGCCTTTGGCGCCCTGAAGTTGATGGCTTCCGAGACGGCCCGTGACCTTGGTGACGTGGCGACCGAGGTGCTCGGCACCGACTCCTGCATCGACCCTGAACATGACGCCCTGGTTCATGCAATGTTCGTTGGCCGCGCACAGACGATCCTAGGCGGGACAAGCGAAATCCAGCGCAATATCTTGGCCGAGCGTGTCCTCGGGCTGCCAAAGTAGCTTCTGAATGCAGGCCTTGCTGGCCGGCGCCTCCACCCAAAACGACGGCTAGGACCCGAACATGTCGATTGCGAGGCGGTCTCCAATTGCGTCAACATAGCTGTCCAGCAGGGGAAGAACGGTCTCAGCGCCCTCGTTCGGAACCGGCAGGCCTACCCTTGTCACACCCATCGCCTCATAGCGATCCAAGAGGTCATAGGTAACCGGCGCGGCGCCATTGCGGTAGTCCCATTCTCGATCTTTGAGGTGCTCAACGGTGTGGAAGACGGTGACGTCAAGTCGGTCTGGGTTGCGCCCTGCCGCCTCGAATCGCTCGCGCAGTCGCTCGATGCCGTCCGCCAACTTGCCCTTGGCCATCATCGCGGCGGGGATCCAGCCATCGGCCCACTCCACGATGTGGTCGATCGTCTGGGGGATGAGCTGGCTGCCGACAACGATTGGCGGGCGCGGCCGTTGGATCGGCTTGGGGTACTGCCAGCTTTCGGTGAACGACACGTATGGCAATGTCAACTTGAAGTGGCCCCAGTGTGACGGCTAGTTTTGGCCCCCCCTTCGCGGTGCGTTGGGATTTTCTG
>NZ_LQPJ01000060.1 GCF_002101785.1 Mycobacterium palustre | reverse complement strand
AGAGACTCACGCGATGGCCCTCTTACGTCAGGGACCGACACGCCGCCATCACTTACACCACTCCCCGGGACGCTCCCGGTCGAGTAGCGGCGGGACTTGCTGGTGATGTGCCCGCGGAACCCGAGGGTGTGCAGCCACCGCCGAATACCCGACACTCCGTTGTCAGCGAGGTCGCTGATGGTGGTCAGGATGGCCCGCACATGCTCGGATACATCCAGGTCGGGTATCGATTCGGTGGACAGCCGGCGGACGCTGATCCCGAGATCGGCCAAAGATTTAGTCACGTATTTGGCCAGATAGCGAGCAACCCGCCGGCCCGACAGTGCCCGGCTATCCGGTGAACAATGTTCTGCTGTCAGCGCATTCGTCGAGTTAGTGGGTGCGGTGATGGGTTGGGTATCGATTTGGGGACCGAAGGCGATCACCCGCACGCCGCCCTCGGTGGTGGGGTCGTGGACGGTGAGGGTGACGGTACGGGCGGCGTGCTGGATGATCATCGCGAGTTCGGTTGCACTGATTGGTGATTCCCAACCGGTCTGATCGGGATCCTCGTAGGGGTCGAGGCGGATCAGGGCGTGGATGTGCGGGATGGCGCGGGCTTGCATTTCGACGACTTTGAGAAAGCTGACCCGCACGTCATCCGGATCGGCCCCGGCGGCTTTCAGATGCCTGCGGAGTGCTCGCCGCAGGGTGATGGTGAATCGTCGCCACAGCTCAGGCAGATGCCAGGTGAACAGCACATGCCCGAAATAGTCGTAGCATTCCCGGCAGAGCGGCTGGCCAACCTGTGGATCGGTGTGGTCGTGGATAGTGCTGCACCACAATGGATTTCTATGTGAACAGCGCCGGTAGCCACCGATGCGGTCATGATCGCGGCACACACCGTGTCGGGATCCGCTGGGGTCTGTGGGTGTGGTGGTGTGGACGGCCCCGAAGCTGGGGGCGGTCAGCGTGAGAAACACTTGCGGACGATCAGCGACGGCGGCGGGCATGTCGTGGTGGCCGCCCGCGGCGCCGGCGTGCACGAGTTGCCACGTGTCGCGGGCGTAGAGGTCTGAGCAGGAGGGGCAGATGTGGGCGCGGCGGTTGTTGCACCGGGTCCACACCACCTGCTGGCGTCCGTAGTCTTCGGTGCCCGTGAGTTGGATGGGATGGGCACAGAACCCGACGGATTCCGCGCGTCGCCACCAGGATTCGTATCCCATCGAGGAGGCGCGGCGCACCATCTCATCGACCACCCGGGTGGTGTCGACCGTGTCCGGAATGCCTGGCAGGGCGAGCTGGGCCGGTGGTGTGGAGCTATTCACCGCTGGCACCTCTGTTGGTGTCACTGTCGCCCGTCGTTGAGGCCTGGTCGCCACTGGGCCGGCGCGCGGGGCGGCGGAATCGGGCCGCGAGGGTGGTGATGTCGTGGTCGGTGACGTGGAAGGCGCGTACCCGCACGGATTGGGTGCTGCCGTCGATGAGCATGTAGCCCACACCGGGGGTGGCATCGGGGATGCGGTCGCATTCCGCCCCGGCATCACGTGCTCCTTGTCCCAGCACCATGGTGGTTTGGGTGGCTTCGGTCAGCCGCAACCCGATCCGCACGGTGAACAGTTGCCGGACCGGCAGGGTGTCTTTGGCGGGGTCTTGCACTGCGGCCACCACCGAGATCCCCACCGCGCGGCCTTGGGAGAGCAGTAGCCCGAGCAGTTGTTCGATTTCGGTGCGGATCTTGCGGTCGGTCACATACGCGGTGAGCGCGGCGATCTCATCGATCAGGACCACAAACAGCGGGTCGGCCGGTGTCGGGGTGTGCAGGCGGGTGTGGCCGCGCAGACGATTTGCGCGGGCGTGCATCACGTTCACGAGCTGGCGCAGGAGTTGGAGGGTGGTGTCGGTGGCGTCGTGGCTGAACACGGTGAACATGGGTGCGCCGGCGCCCAGTTCCATGCCGCCTTTGGGGTCGATGACACACAGCCGGACCAGCCCGGTCTTGATCGCGGGGGCGATCCCGGCGATCAGGGACCACAGCACGCTGCCTTTGCCCGCGCCGGTGGCCCCGGCGACCAGGAGGTGATGCCCGAGCAGCGGCATCTGCCAGTGGTGGCGGGTTTCGGTGATCCCGACCCGCACCGATCCCAGATCCACCGGAGTCGACGATGTAGGCATGGGCAGCGCGATCGGTTCGGCCAGCACGTCCCCGCGCATCAGCGCGATGCGTAGTTCCCCGGGTGTGGTGGCGGTGATGGTGATCCGGTCGGCGCGCCAGGCCGCGGCCAGCGCCTCGGATTGTTGGTGCCAGTTAGTTAGGGATTGGCCGGTGACGATCCGCACCGCCAACACATCGGTGGTTCTACCGATCGTGACGGTGCGCAGGGTCGGAGTCAGGGTGCGCTCACCAAGTTTGGCGGTCAGGCCGTGCAGGGTGCACGTCGATTCCCAGGTGCGGGTGTAGCGCGACCAGGTCAACCAGCGGCGCCGTACAGGTTCGGTCACCCACGAGCAAAACGAGCCTGGGTCTAGCCAAGCCCACCCCATATATCCGGCGCCGAACGCGATGGCACCGACGATCCCGGCGCGGGGTCCGTGGGTGATGCCGAGAGTGAGGCTGGCGATGATCGGGACACTGATCGCTGGGAACAGCACGGCCCACCACAGCAGATATCCCGCGGCGGTCAACAGTGATATGACCAGATCGCCGAACCAGTCGTCATTGTCCGATTGAGTGTTGTTGGTGTTCTTATTGTTTGATGCCATGACGGTGTGTTCTCCGTGTGTGCGTGGACGAGCCAGTGGTCGACGGCGGACCCGGGCCGAGGCGCGGCACGTGCTGGTGTCGCGCCTCGGCAGCGGGTGCTATTTCTGGGTGCGCGACCCCGGCTCACCCGCCGGGGCGCCGGCTGTGGCGCCGGTGATGGCATCAGCGCGGAAGGCCACACCACTGCGATCGCCTTGCGCCCACGGGATGGCCACCAGGCTGGTCACCGAGACCGGTTGGGTGACCCCGACGTTCGGGTCACCGGCCACCGTCACATTGAGCACTTCGCCGCCAGTGTCATCCAACGCCAGCAACTGCACCGAATGCTGCGGCAGCCCGGTGGCAGTGTCGATTTTGGGGCTGCCGGTCTCAAAGTTCAGCCGCGGCTCAGCCGCACGGGTGACGATGAACCGTGTCCCTGACGTATCGATTCTCAAACGCATTGTCCTGTAGTTCCTTTCGTGAACCGTATGCGCCCTTGCGGCGCTGAACTCAGTTCACGTGGACACCACCGACGTAGCCAGGGACATCTAGCGGCATTGCCGACATCGCCGGCGACATTCCGGACACCACCGGGACATACCCGTGGACATCACGTGGGCATCACCGCCGCGGGGTGGCACCACGCGCATGGCAAACTAGACGCCACGCGCTGGCGATACACGGAGACGACACGGAAAGATGTGCGCTGAGACGATGGACGATCACGACGGCAAGGCGGCCGCGATCCCCAACAATCGCCTCATGCAGCGGCTGCAGGCCAAGGGACTGTCCCCGCAGCGCTTTGCCACCGCGATGAGCGTGGATGTCAAGACGGTGCGCCGCTGGCTGTCCAACACCAACTACAACATCCGCGAGGACAACGCGCGGCGCGCAGCCACGCTGCTGGGCTGCACGCCGCACGATCTGTGGCCCAATCAGTACTCGCCTACTATGGCGAGCGCATTGGCGACCATGTCACCAAGTGGCCCGTTCACCGCGACCCTGTATGCCAGCCGCACCCAGCTACCGATCAGCGCGTGGCAGCAGCATTTCGCCGACGCCACCACCAGCATCGACATCCTCGTGCTGGCCGCCACGTTCCTGTTCGACACCCTCGACGGATTCCTCGACACCCTGCTCGACGCCGCCGCCCGCGGCGTGGCGGTGCGATTCCTCGTCGGCGACCCCGACACCGCCACCATGATCCTGCGCGGCGTGGAGGAAGGGATCGGTGAAGCCGTCATCGCCCGCTGCCGCACCTCAGTCGAGCTGCTCGCCCCACACGCCGGCACCCCGGGACTGGACATCCGCACCCACGACACCACGCTCTACACATCCATCTTTCGGGTCGATGACGCCATGATCGTCAACTTCCACATCTACGGCTCACCCGGACGCAACAACCCCGTACTCGTACTGTCCCGTCACCACGAACCCCGGCTCTGGGCCACCCTCGAAGAGGCCTTCACCCAGGTGTGGGACCACGCCACACCCCTAACGACGAAAGGCTGACCCGCCGATGCGCACCGACTACTACAACGACCCCAACGCCCCACGGCCTAACAGTGTCGTCCCCTCGGCTTCGGCGATCGTCGCTGACGAACGCGGTCGAATTTTGCTGATCAAACGCCGCGACAACACCCTGTGGGCGCTACCCGGCGGCGGACACGACATCGGCGAGACCATCGAACAAACCGCTGTGCGCGAAGTCAAAGAGGAAACCGGGCTCGACGTCGAAATCACCGGCCTGGTCGGTGTCTACACCAACCCGCGGCACGTCGTGGCATTCACCGATGGCGAAGTCCGCCAACAATTCTCCTTGTTGTTCACCACCAGGGTGCTCGGTGGTGAGCTGGCCATCGACCACGAAAGCACCGACATCGCCTGGACTGATCCCGACGACATCGCCGACCTGGACATGCATCCCTCGATGCGTCTGCGGATCGAGCACTACCTGCAACACCGCGACAGCCCCTACCTCTGCTAACCCCATGCAGGGGTTACAGCCAGCCGCGCACCCGACCCACCGCCGCCAGCAACTCCTCGCGGCCAGCATCGACCGCCCGGTGCACCGGATCCTGCGGTCCATAACGCGCCAACACCTCACGCAGGCGGTCCTCAGCTGATACCGGCGTGCCGTCAGGTCCGGTCGTCAAATCGCAAAACGTCAACGCATCCATCACATCGCGCGGCGGTTGGACGAAAGCCCCTAAACCGGAGACGCCACGCTCGGATGCCTCCAGGTGCGCGCCGGTATGAAACGCCACCAACGACGCGACCAGCTCCCCGAAACCGGCCGACCGGACGAACACCGCGCCATCGAGCGGATGAAAACCGGTTCGGCGCACCGACGGTGCATACCCGATATCGTGCAGCCACGCCGCCGCCACCAGACAATCCGCCGCCTCGCCGGCGAAATGCTGACTCAGCCGTTCCGCCGCAGCGGCCACACCCCGCACATGCGCCAACCGCCGCGGCTGCTCAGCCAGCCGTGTCTCGGCCTCCCGCCGTGCACGCTGCGCCACCGCCCCGCTCATGCCAGCCAGCTTACGAGCCCCAGTATCACGTCGCAGTATCTCCACCGCAGCAGCACTTACTGAGCGTCCACCCATCTCCAACCACTATGTGGCGGCTACCTGCGGGCTTCGCTTCGCTCCCTCTGCTCCCGTCCGCTGGCGCTCCCGTCCGCGCCGGTCGCTACGCTTCACCCTCCGTCCGCTGGCAATGTCAACTTGAAGTGGCCCCAGTGTGACGGCTAGTTTTGGCCCCCCCTTCGCGGTGCGTTGGGATTTTCTG
>NZ_LQPJ01000059.1 GCF_002101785.1 Mycobacterium palustre | reverse complement strand
GGCTTACCCACCACCGCCGGCCGCCGTCGCACCCGGCGGCCGGGAACTGTCGCCACGCCGGCTCGACCCGGCCGGGGGCGAGCCGCTCGACAAGTTGCAGCAGGTGCTGCAGGACGCGGCCGGCGCCGCGCCGCCCGGGGAACCCCCGTAAAACACGATCGGGCACAGTGTCGAAGCAATTCTTTTTCACAGGCGGCCATGCGCCGCGTCGGCAGGTCCTAGCGTGGTGCGCGGGTCGGGCGGGGATGGACGAGCCGTCCGTGGGCCACGAGAGACCCGTGTTGCTTGAGGCGGTGTGTGCGGATGCCGACCTCGTAGCTGAGGATCTCCTCGACCTGCCCGAGTTCTTCACTGAGGTATCGGTACAGATCGTCGGTGTCTCGGCAGATGGCAATCGCTATCAGGTTTTTGGATCCACTCGTAGCGCCGGCGAACGCGATCCGGCTATGCGCCGCGATACGCTCGCCGGCACGCTGTATGTCTTTGGGCGCCAACGTCAGCCACAGCATGGCGCTGAGCTGGTGGCCGAGTCGCTCGGGCAACACATCGACGTCGTAGAGCAGCGCACCGGAGGCCTCCAGTGCCGCGAGCCGCCGGCCCACTCGCGCCACCGACCAGCCGGTGCGGGCCGCGAGCCGCGACTGCGGCGTGCGGCCGTCCTCGGCGAGGGCATCGAAAATCGGTCGGTCTTCGGCAGTGGGCAGGGACGGCTGAACGCAGGCCGCCGGTCCGGTGCGGTCGGCCAGGATGTGTTCGGCTTGCCGGTCAGACAGCGTGTGGCCGTAGCCGGTCCACGGTGCGCGTGCCGGGTCGCCGAACGAACGCAACAGCAGGTCGATGGTGATGTCGGTGACCAAGGCCGCTCGCGGGAGTCGCCGCAGGAGATCCTCCCGCGTATCGCCGAGGGGTGCGCGGATGACGCACACGAGATCGGTCCATCCCGTCAAGACGTTGGCGTGCGACACGTCTGGCCGGCGCACCAGCGCGTCGGCCAGCTGCGGTATGTGGTCGGGTGCGGCGCGTATCCGGCACACCCAGTTCGCTTCCTTGTCCGCCCACCGGTTTTCCAGCCCGACGACGCGCACCACCCCGTCGCGGCGCAGCCGGTGGTAGCGGCGAGCCACCGTTTGCTCACTGGCCCCGACCACGGCGGCGATCCGGCGAAACGACACCCGGGGCGCCAGCTGTAGGGCATGCAGAATCTGCGCGTCCAGCGCCTTGATCATGAGGAAAAGTATGCGCCATCGGCCGCTATCTGGGCATATCTCATCAGTTTGGCCGGAGCAATCGCCAGATCGATGCCGGCGCTGCGAGCGTGATTCCATGCGGCTGACAGGCAACACGGTTCTGGTCACTGGCGGCGGGAGCGGAATCGGCCGCGGCCTGGCCGAAACCCTGCATCGAGCGGGCAACCAGGTCGTGATCGCCGGACGCCGCTACCGCAAGTTAAGGGCCGTCGCCGACGCCAACCCGGGCATCGCCTGCCGCCACCTGGATCTGGCAGAGCCGGACAGCATCACGCGGTTGGCCTCCGAACTCACTGAGACTCACCCCGGCTTGAACGTCCTGGTCAACAACGCGGGTGTCATGCACACCGAGGATTTGCGCACCGGTTCTGCTGCGACGGCTGAGATCGCCCAACTGACGGTGGCAGTCAATTTGCTGGGGCCGATGCGGCTCACCGCGGCGCTGCTTCCCGTCCTGCTCGCCCGTCCGCAAGCCGCGATTATCAATGTCACCTCGGCTTTGGCTTTCGTGCCCAAGGCGGCCGCACCCACCTACTCGGCGACCAAGGCCGCCTTGCACTCCTACACGCAGTCGCTGCGCCGTCAATTGCGTCGGACCCCGGTTCAGGTGATCGAGATCATCCCGCCGCGGGTCGATACCGACATGCTCGCCGGCCAAGGCCACGGTCCCGATGTGATGTCCTTGGATGCCTTTGTAGCCCACGCCTTTTCGTTGCTGCAGAGTCAGCCCGACGCCGCAGAAGTCGTGGTGGATGCCGCCAAACGGGTGCGGTTCGCCGCCCGCGACGGCCGGTACGACGACATCTTCGATGCCGTGAACGCTAAGGAGTGAATACAAGTGCACATCGGAATCGGACTGCCCAGCCATATCGCGCACGTGCCAGGGAGGCTGATCGCCCAGTGGGCCTGCCAGGCCGAGCAGCGCGGCTTCGCCAGTCTGGCCGCCATCGACCGGCTGGTATACGAAAGCCTCGACTCGACCGTCGCGCTGTCGGTGGCCTCGGGTGCGACCACCGGCATCGGGTTGATGACCAACGTGCTTTTGGCTCCGTTGTATCCGGCGGCACTGCTGGCCAAGCAAGTCACCACCCTCGCCCACGCCTCCGCCGGCCGGTTCACCCTCGGCCTGGGCGTTGGGAGTCGACCCGACGACTACACCGCTGCCGGCGTCGACTACCGGCGGCGCGGGCGCATCCTCGACCAGACCGTGGCGCTGCTGCGCGACGCGCGCGACGCCAAAACCGTCACCGGCGACAAGGCGCTAAGTCCCGCGCCGGTGCGGGTTCCAATCCTGTTTGGTGGACGGGCGGACGCGACGATTCGCCGCGCCGTGACCATCGGCGACGGGTGGACCGCCGGGGCGCTGCGCGACTACGCCAACCAATCCGTGTTCGCGGACCGGGTACGTGCAGCCTGGACGGAGGCGGGCCGATCGGGGCGCCCGCGGCTTGAGGCCAGCGTCAACTTCGCCTTCGGTGACGCCGACACGGTCGCCGCCGGTCGCGCGCACCTGCAGCGCTACTACGGCTTCAAGCCCGACTACGCCGCCCTCAATGTCGCGGACATGCTCAGCTCTCCCCGGGACGCGGCACAGACCGTGCACGCCTACCGCGACCTAGGCTTCGACGGACTCGTGTTTTACCCCTGCGTCCCCGATATCGACCAGATTGACCGCCTCGCCGAAGCGGTCCTGCCATGACAACCCTTGCTACGCAGGGGAATTCGCTCCACTCAAGAGTCTCGGAAGCCGTATATCCATGCCGTCAAACCTGGGTGGTGGCAAACGGTCGCGTCTCTTGGCCCGCCAAGGCGATGAAGTTGTACACCGGTGTGGTGTCGTAGGTGTAGTGAGCCGCGTTGGGGCCGGCCGCCAAAAACATTCCGCCGTTGTAGATCGCTTCTGTTATGGAGATGATCTCCTCCACCGAGGTGGCGGGGTTCACCAGCTTCAACGCATCACGAAGGATCGCGAAAATGTTTGGGGTGTTGGCGTTTTGGACGATGTTGTAGATCTGTGTCTCGATCACGCCTGGGCCCGCCTCGGCTGTCCACGGGTCGGGACCGACCGGGGCATCCGCGTAGATGTCGTTGCCGACCCCGATGGTGTTGACGAACTCTCCCCAGAAATGCCTGACCGGCGTGAGCAGGTGCGGCGCAACGTCGGCCGGCGTCATGCAGGCGGGGCCTGCGATGCCGCCGGTGACGACGCCGTCGACGTCGGCCGGCATCGGCCATCCGGCGAACTGGTTGCCGGAGGCGAACCCCGGTAGCCTGAGCGGATTGCCCCAGACGCCGACTGCCACAATGCGATTCGCTATCTGCGGATTCAGCCACGCTATCGTGTGCAGGAATTGGCATACGACGATGGCGCCTTGTGAGTACCCGAGCAGGATGATGGAGCTCTCCGGGTAGGACGGCGCGCCGTCGGGTGGATTGATTTGTGTGCAAAGCCTATTGAGCTCGGCGACACCGGCGTCGACGCTCGGACCCATGGGGAACGCGCTCGCCGGATAGTTGCCGACGGGCTGCCAGTAGAACAGATCCGGAAAGGCCGCCGCCAGCGCGGCGGCGACACCGGCGGGCTGCGGTGGCGCGGTGTTCCACATGTCGACGCCGGTTCCCGATACGGTCATCACTATGTGCGGCATCATGCACCTTCCCCTCGTGTCGAAACGCCGATCAGCGTTCGATGGTGGCCCTGCGATGGCCTTACGAGGAATTTCCGAGATCGTCGAACTGGTCGTCGACCAGCGCGTTCGGGAATCGCCACGCCGGGCCCTGGGCCTGACCGGATGCCTTCCAGCGTACGCGGCTGACGCGGCCTCTCAGCCCGTTGCGTGGGCCAGATCGATGGCGAACTGATTCACGAAGGTTCCCGCGGGCGGGTCGCCCTTGCCGCATGTTCCGTCGGACTCACCGGGACGCTTGATCCACAAGTAGGCGTCGGCGTGGGCGCCCGAGGTCGCGGTGGTCGGGGGAGTGCCCAGTCCGCGGCCGCTGGGGTTGCACCAGTTGAGCCCGGAGTCGGGTGCCGGCCCGGCGCCGTTGCGCGACGTGTCGATCACGTAGTGCGAACCGTTCGTGAGCCCCGAAATCGCCTCCCCGTAGCCGATTTCGTCCGCGGTGGAGTAGAAGTTCGCGGTGTTGAGGCTGAAGCCTCGCGCCCGGGCGACGTCGACCTTGTTGAGCCGGCTGGCCATGTCCTCGGCGCTATGCCAGCGTAGGTGACCGCCGTCGACGTACACGGCCGCGGCCGGATTGCGCGTCAGGGTGTCGACGGCGTAGCGGATCAGGTCGTAGCGTTCTTCGCGCTGGTCGGCCGGGAGGCAGTCGGCCATGGCCAGGGCATCGGGTTCGAGGATGATCGCCGCCCGCGAAGCGCCCACCCCCGAGGCGATGCCGTCGATCCACCCGCGGTAGTCGTCGGCCGTCGCCATGCCGCCCGCGGCAAAGCTGCCACAGTCGCGGTGCGGGATCCCATAGATCGCCAGCACCGGGATCGCGCTGGCGGCCTGCGCGTCGCTGGTGTATTTCCCTACCGTGGCCGCCGACGAGCCCGGGACGATCCAGTACGCCTGCGGTGTGTTGGCGATGGCGGTCAGCTCGGGGCTCGGCGGATCGGCGTGCTGCGCGGCGCGCATGGCCGCCGAGTCGGGATTCACATAGAAGGGCGCGCCGGCCAAGGGGTTGGCGTCGTCGGCCAACCGCACCGAGGGACCCGCCTGGTCGCCAACAAAGCTCATGCCAACCGCGGCCGCCACGACGAGGGCGGGGGCGATCCACCGTGCGGCCGCCCCAGCAGCTGAGGACATCACCTCAGGGAAAGTAGTGCTCGAGACCAATAAGCGCCAATCGTCGACGGCGGGGCGGCTTATCGGGGCAGCACGGCCTCGATGGCGCTGACGACCTCCGGGGCGTCTGGCGCGGTGCGCGGCCGAAACCGGTTGACCACCTCACCGCCGGGGGCGATCAGAAATTTCTCGAAGTTCCATTGAATGTCTCCCGCTTCACCGTTGGAGTCGGCGGCCTTGGTCAGCTCGGCGTAGAGCGGGTGGCGGTCGGCGCCGTTGACGTCGGTCTTGGCCAGCAACGGGAAGGTGACCCCGTAGGTGGTCGAGCAGAACTGCCGGATTTCCTCGGCCGTGCCCGGCTCTTGGCCCATGAACTGGTTGCAGGGGACGCCGACGACGGTCAGGCCACGGTCGCGATAGTCCCGGGCCAGCTTCTCCAGTGCCGTGTACTGCGGGGTCAACCCGCACTTGGAGGCGACATTGACGACGAGCGTTGCGCCGTCGGACAATTCGGCCAGAGTGGTCGGCTTGCCATCGAGGGTGGTCAGGGCGATGTCTTTGAGGCTCACATCGACGACGCTAACACTGCCGATCTGAGCCTCCGCAACCCTGGATCGTGGCCGGCGGCGGGCTAGATTACCCGTATGCGCATTGATCGCCTGGTGGGTGTGGTCCTGTCAATCCTGACCGCGGGGGTACTGTTGGCGGCCCCGGCCGGGGCGCAACCGCCGTCCAAGCTGACCGACCACATCACCGACAACAGCGGGGCGCTGACGGACTCCGGTCGGGCGGCGGTCAGCTCGGCGGTCGACCGGCTCTATCACGACCGGCACATTCAACTGTGGGTCGTCTACGTCGACAACTTCTCCAGGTTCAAACCCGACAACTGGGCCGACAAAACCCGCAGCGCCAGCGGGATGGGTGACCACGATGCGCTGCTGGCCGTGGCCACCAACACCAGGCTGTACGCGTT
Source organism: Mycobacterium palustre (assembly GCF_002101785.1). Classification (GTDB taxonomy): domain Bacteria; phylum Actinomycetota; class Actinomycetes; order Mycobacteriales; family Mycobacteriaceae; genus Mycobacterium; species Mycobacterium palustre. The sequence continues at coordinate 71,564 of NZ_LQPJ01000059.1, read as the reverse complement.
CACCGTGTCGCCGACGGTGGCCGGTCTCACCACAGACGACCTAAACAGTCTGCGCAGCAGAGAAATTCAAGCGGCCGTCAACAACAAAGATTGGAGCGGAGCCGCGGTCGCGGCGGCAAACGGTTTGAACAAAACGCCAGGCTCAAAGTCGATCTGGCCGCTGATCGCCGTCGGCGTCGGCGTGGTGGTCGCGGTCGTCGTCGTGGTGGTTCTCGTGCTCTATCTCGTGCGTCGCCGCCGGCGCGCCCGACGGGTCGAACCGAGCGGCGGGCAGGTGGGCGTCGGCGGGGGCGATCATTCGTTGGCGCAGGCGTTGTCCACCGCGGACGCCCGTTTGCGCCAGATCTCCGATTACGTCGCCCGGCATCACGGCAGCGTCGGCGCCGAGGCCCGGGCCCGGCTCGAGGAGACGAAGCGGTATTTGGCGGCGGCGCGCGGCACGCAAACAAGCAACGAGGCCGACGCGATCGCCTACGCCAACAGGGCATCGACGTTGGCCGCTCAGGCTCAAACGCTGGCAAACGCCGACGTGCTGGGCGCGCACGGCAAGACACGACGTCGAGGCACCGCATCAACGCGTTGATGGTGGTCTACGAAAGACGCTGAGGTTGCGGCCGTTACGAATGGCCCGCCGCTTAGGTCTACCCTCGACAAGGTACGAGGAAAGGTGCGCCATGCTCGCAGCGTTCGGATTCGAAAACTTGGGCGTCGTGGTCGGAGACATGTTCTTCGTCGACCCGACCCCCCTCGCCGGTCAGGAAACCCCGGAGCGGGGCGTCAGACTGGAACTCCGCCTCATCGACCGAGCCGAGCCGCAGGGGTCCATCTACGCCGGCATCCCGATCGCCTTCAACCGCCCGGTGTGGCGGGTGGATCTTTTCGGCTCCACCGAGAGCCCGCCGGGCACGTTGGACCGGGCTCACCACCACCCGCGATTCGACGGGTGGGAGCCCGGGCGCCGACACTTCGTTCCCGAGCTGTCGGCCGACCCGGTGTCGTGGCTGGCCGGTCAGCTGGCCGACCCCGACGCGGTACTCACCCGGGCGGGCGTGGCCCCGGACGAAGTCACCGACGTCGACAGGAAGGGCCTCGTCGCGGCGGCGCCTGAGATCGTCGCCGCGGTCAAGCGGATGCTCGACGGCGTGCGTGACGGGACATTGGCCCCCGCCCCCGCCGAGCCGGTCGCCGCCGCGCGCACCGGCTGGCTCTGATCGACGACGGGCGCCACGCTCGGGTTGGGGCGTTGTCTTTCGGAGGACTACGTCTGACTGAGCTCGTCGAACTTCGCGAGCGCGGCGTCGAGGTCTGCGTCGTCGACGATTTCGCAGCGGTTTACGACGTTCTGGTCGACGGTCATCAGTTCGATCCCACGCCACTCGGCGTCGAAACCGCTATGTGAAACGTCGTGCGCGGCATGGGAACACACCGCTCCCCGGTCGGTCAACCGATGCACGGTCTGGATGTAGAATCTGAGCTCCGGCGCAAGTTCCCACAACGAACGCAGGGACGCATTCAGACGGCGGCCACACGCGGGCAGCCCGTGGGCGGAGGCCGCGAGCCTTCGCCCGCATCTTAGTAGGGGTTTCATGTTCGAGCGAAAGTTGAACCGCGCCACCGACATTGCGGTCGAGCTGGTGAACACGACAACAGTGCATCTCGGACGCGTCGTCGGTTTCGTCTACACGGCACTCGGCCGCACGGCCCGCGAGCTCACCGAGATGGTGTGGGATTACCGCGACTTGGCCGGCGATGTGCGCAGGTCCCACCCGCCCCGCGAGCGCGAGCACGATGCCGTGGTTCTCGAGCTGCGGCGGCTCAGCTGACCTAGCGGTCAACTCTAACGGGTTGTGGCCGAACCGATCCCGTCATTGCTCGACGGCGGCGGCGATTTTGGCGACGACATCGCCGGCCTGGTTGGCGGTGTCGAATCCGCACCATAGCGTGTCGATGACGATGTTGTTGCGCACCCCCATCGCGCGCTGGCAGGCGAAACCCTTCCCGCCGCTGAGGGTTTGAACGATGCTCAGCGAGGTGTCGGTGGCGGTCAGCGTGCCAAAGGTCCACACGGCGGGATCGTCACCGGGCTGCGTGATCGTCAGCGCCCGGTCGGCGCAGCCGGCCCACCGCGGCTTGGCTTTGGCGAAAAACTGCTGGGTCAAGCCGGCGTCGCCTAACCGGACAACGGCTTGGAGCAGCGCGTGCTTGTTCTGATCCCGAGAGCGCGCGTTGTCGAGGAACTGGCCTTCCAGGGCCACCCAGCCGCTGTCCCGGTAGATTTCGGCCTCGATCGGTGAATAGGCATCCAGGCAATTCCGATCGGACACCGTGTCCTCGCTGTGCGACATCTCAGAAATCGGCCGGCGGACCGCCATGGTCGTTGTCTGTCCGACCGCGTTGACGTCGCCGGCGCTGAGCAACAGGCTGGCCAGGCGGGCGTTGAGGATGTGCGGGGGCTGCCAGTGCCCCAGATCCGGGGCGGCCACCGGGCGTCCGGTGGCCGACACCGTGCACCCGTTCAGCGCCAAAGCCATCGCCGCCGCGGCCACCAGGGCCCAGCCCGCGCGGCGGAGCGTGCGCGCGGCGGCCACACCATTGGATGCGTTTCTCAACATTGCAGTCATCGTCGTTCTCCCGTCCGGCCGTCCATCAGAGCGCAACGCCGCAATCGATATTTAAATTCGCTGCGGAGCCGTTTTTCTGGCCGGCGCCGGCCAGTGCCGAGGCGGGAACCGGCGAAACCGGCCAGGCATGAACGTGGCGTTGGACACAGGTTTCGAACATGCGTGCGATGGTTATCTATACCGGCGGAGGTGACGACATGACTGAGCACATGCGGCAGGCGCCGGGCACACGTGGCGCAGGAAGCCGGACGAGAGGTTCCCGACGACATGACCAAGGCACAAGCGTCGGAGCTCATCGACGAGTTGCAGCAGCAGACCGGACGCGGTGGCTGACGGCTCGGGAGCGGGATCGTCGGTCTACGCCCGACAGCGACGCCGGGTCGGCCGACGGGGTCGGGGAGGCCGGCCCCGGATTCGGCGGCCACGAAGTCACCTTCGAGATCGCCGGGACCTAGCCCCTAACCGGAGGGTCGGTCGCGGGCGCGTCGGCCGTCTCGTGGTGGGAAGCCTTCGGCGCGACGTCGCGGAACCTGACGCTGACCCGCTGAGAGGCCTTGACGCGCTCGGCTTTTGCCTTTTTCGTGTACGTCTTACGGTCGGCCTGCGTGAGGTCGGCGTCGTCGGTGAACGGAGTGAGCAACGCGCGGGGGTAAAGCCGTTCCACCAGAACGACATTGATCTCGGCGCACAGCACCAGCGCCATCGATATCAGGTAGAGGAAGGCCAGCAGCCCGAGCACAAGGGCGAAGACGCTGTTGGTGGCGCTGGCCGTCTTCACCGTGTGCCGAATGTAGCCGGCGCCGAACCACTGCAGGAACTGCCAGACGATGGCCGCCGCGACCGCTCCCGGCCACACCTGGCGATACGTCAGGGGGCGCGCAGTGATCACCCGAAACACCACCGCGCAAATCAGCGCGTTCATCGCCACGGTGACCAGCGCGAGTCCGATCTTGCCGAGGGCACCCAGCGCGCCGGTGGCCTGGCCGACGGCGGACAGGACTGTGACGGTGATGGCCGCCGAACCGAGCAGCAAGAGCAGAAGCAGGCTGCGTAGGCGTGAGCGGAACGGATCGGGGCGGTTGTTCCTGGGGACGGCCCACACCGAGTCCATCGCGTTCTGCACCGCCTGGCCGACGCCGAGGCCGCCGTAGAGCGCGCCGACGATGCCGACGATCACGGCCACGGCGCCGCCGCTGAGCCCTTCGGGCTGGTGCAGCTGGCCGCCGATGACCGGGAATTGGCTCAGCGTGCTGTGCAGCACCTGCTCCTGCAGGTCGGGGCGGCCGGCCAGTATTACCCCGAGTCCCGTGGTCAGCAGCAGCAGTAGCGGGAACAGCGACACGAACCCGTAGTAGGCGATCAGCGCGGCGAGGTAGCCGCCCTGGTCGTCGAGGTACTTGTAGATGACCGCGACGATCACGCCGACGACGCGGTTGCGTCGCTGCAGCCTGTCCAGCCAGCCGACCATCGGCCCTCACTTCGTCCGCGCACGAGACACCCGGTCAATGCGATGGCGAGGTCATACCCGTATTCGTCGACCGGCAATCCGCTAAACCGCTTTCAGAGGCCGTGGCCAACACCGCGAATCGAAAGGACCTTCTCACCCCGCGCGCTCGGCGGAGCCCCATTTCTCTTCGACACGGGCGTAGCGCCAGACGAGCAGAGCGGCCGCCCACGTGACGACGAAGATTCCGACGATGAGGAAGCCGACGCTGTTGAGGTCGAGGCCACCAAGCCATTCCCAGAACGGGCCGCGCCAACCGAGTTGGGCGGCGAACAGGCCGAGCAGCTCGATGCTTCCGATCACCAGGGCGATCGCCACCGACAGCCCGGTGATCGTGAGGTTGTAGTAGATCTTGCGCACCGGGTGCGAAAAGGCCCAGCCGTAGGCGAAGTTCATGAACGTGCCGTCGATCGTGTCGAGGAGGCACATGCCGGCGGCGAACAACGTGGGCAGGCACAAAATGGCGTACCACGGCAGTCCGGCCGCGACGCTGGTGCCGGCCAGCACCAGCAGCGCAACCTCGGTGGCGGTGTCAAAACCGAGGCCGAACAACAGCCCGATGGGATACATGTGCCAGGACGTGGTGATCGATCGGGTGAAGCGTCCCAGGACGCGGTTGAGCGCCCCGCGATTTTGCAGTTGCCGTTCGAGCTCGGATTCGTCGTAATTGCCGCGGCGCGCTCGGATGAACACTCGCCAGATGCCCACCAACGCGACGACGTTCAAAAGCCCGATCACATACAAGAACGCCCCGGAGACGCTGCTGCCGATCAGGCCGCTGTAGTGGTGCAGCGTCGACGAGTCGTCTTCGAGGGGGCCAATGACGGTTCTGACGCCTGCGGCCAGCAGCAACGCCAGCGCAAACACGACCGTGGAGTGCCCCAGCGAGAAGAAGAAACCAACGGCCAGGGGACGCTGTCCGTCGTTCATCAGCTTGCGGGTGGTGTTGTCGATGGCGGCGATGTGGTCGGCGTCGAAGGCGTGCCGCAGCCCCAACGTATAGGCCGTGACGCCGACCCCGATACCAAATGCCTTGCCGCCCAGGCTCAGTCGTCCCGGGTCCACCGCGAAGATCAGCGTCAGCCAGCCGGCCAGATGCAGCGCGACGATCACCGCCGACATCGACGACAGGCGCCACCAGTCGGCTGGGCCCAACGATGCCCGCAGCCGGGACAGGGGCGGCGGGCGTCGGTCGGGCGTGCCTTTGACCATGTCGCGGCTCCTCGAGGATAGGCGGCAAAGCGTGTCATCACGACCGTAACGACGCTCGCAATGTACATGCAATTGATTCGCAAAAGTGGCGGGTCACGGCGAGCGGCCGGTGGGGCCGCCGCGAGGATCACCACCGCAGCACAATCCGGTGACCGGAGACCGGCCGAGCTGCGCCTGTTTGGGGCTGCCCCGACCCGTCGAATTCGCTCAAACGCTGGCCGGACGAGGGCCGACAAGGATTAAATCGGTACGAAGGACTCACCGGAAGGGGGCCGGCATGACGACGACCGCGAGATTCCCGACCACGAGGAACGTGCTAATGCGTTGCGGTGTCGGCGCTTTCGCCCTGGCGCTGGCGGCATTGCCGGCGACGGTGGTGGCCGGTGCGGCGGTCGCCCACGCGGACGACCCGTGCGCGCCCGGCTGGGTGTGGAGCCCCAACCTGAACCAATGCGTGTTCTGGCTGCCGACCGTAAACGGTCCTGGAGGACCGGGTGGCCCAGGCGGCCCGGGTGGACCCGGCGGTCCCGGGGGACGGGGTGGTCCGGGCGGACCGGGTCCGCGCTAGCGACGTTGGCCGGCGCCGAGAAATGACCGAAGCGCAACGCCGAGGGCTCAACAACGCCGTCACCCGGATGTGGAGCTTCCTCGCTCCCGCCTATGACCTCCCTTTGCTGCAGCGGTGGGTTTACCGACCGCCACACGACGAGGTGATCGCGCAGCTGCGCGACCACGGAGCCCGCAGGATCGCTGATATCGCCTGTGGTACGGGCATTCTCAGCGATCGGATCGAGCGAGAGCTGCACCCGGAGGAGATCTACGGCATCGACATGTCCGACGGCATGCTCAACCAGGCCCGTGCGAGATCCGAACGGGTGACATGGCTGCGTGCCCCGGCCGAGAAGCTGCCCTTCGACGACGGGGTCCTCGACGCGGTCGTGACGACGTCGGCGTTCCATTTCTTCGACCAGCCGGCGGCGCTGCGCGAATTCCACCGCGTGCTGCGCTCCGGCGGACTGCTGGCCGTGTCGGCCCTGAGCACCCGGCAACCGAAGCTACAGGCGCCGTCGTCGCAGCGGTGGAAGCCGCAGCACAACGCGTCGCCGGCCGAGATGCGGTCGATGTTCGACGGCGCCGGGTTCGCCATCAGCGATCAGCACCGGATCCGGCGACCGGCCTGGGCCAGGATCGTCTCGGACCTGATCACCGTTGGTACCAAGCGCTAACCCTGGGCCGATCGGCGGCTTGCTTCGAGCGGACGACGTCGCCGGCCGATTAGACGCCGACGGCCGCCTCGCCGATCGACGAGGCGGCCGTGGCGTGGGCCCTGGACCTCCCTTGGGTTTACAGCGGGATCCAGACCCCGAAGAACCAGAAGCCCCACTGGTTGAATCCGGGATCCCAGACGGGCGTTTCCTGGTAGCCGTAGTAGTTGATGGGCCCGTAGCCCCACGCGCCACCGGGTGGCGGAAGCGGTCGGTCCCACGCCGGCCGCGGCGGCGCGCCCCAGCCCCACGGTGCGGGGCCGTCTCCCCACGGGGCGCCGTGGAAGTAACCGCGCTGCGGGTCGCCGTGCCACGCGCCGCCCGGTCCGCCCGGTCCGCCGGGCCCGCCCTGGTGATCGGGTGGCGGTCCGCCCGGGCCACCGGGGCCGCCCGGGCCACCGGGGCCGCCCGGATGGTCGGGTCCGCCGCCGTGACCTCCCGGTCCGCCCGGAGGTCCGCCCGGGCCGCCGGGCCCACCCGGGCCGGGTCCGCCGGGCCCGCCCGGTCCGCCGGGGTTACCCGGCGCCTGCGGGGCGTGGAAGTTTGCGGGCGCAGGCCCGGCGTGATTACCCCCTGGACCCGGCGATTGCGGCTCGGGAGCGGCATTCGCCAAACCGGCGCCTACCCCCAACGCCGCCGCGCCCAGGGCTCCGGCGACGGCGCCGCCGGCGATCAGTTGCTTTAGCTTCATGGTCCTTCACCTTCGAATAGTGGAGTTCCTGAACCCCCCAACACCAACGACATTAGAAAGCTTATCTATGGATCCGCTGTGATTGCCCCATGCAGAACCTTTCCCGGCCCGCTCACGGGAGGACGCACAAGCTTTGGGAAGCCTATCTTTGCTGGTAGGTGGCGGTTTCGCGGTCTATCGTGGGGGCCGTGTCAGCTAGGTCTCATCCCGCCGAACCGCATGTCGGGTCGGTGGCGGCGAAGCTGAACTGGTTGCGCGCCGGGGTGCTGGGCGCCAACGACGGCATTGTCTCCACGGCGGGCATCGTCGTCGGTGTGGCCGCCGCCGCAGTTGCACGCGGCCCCATACTGACCGCCGGGGTCGCCGGGCTCGCCGCCGGCGCCGTGTCGATGGCCCTGGGGGAGTACGTCTCCGTCAGCACCCAGCGCGACACCGAGCGGGCGCTCCTGCACAAGGAGGTTCAGGAGTTGCGCGACGATCCTGCCGCGGAGCTGGACGAACTCGCCGCCCTGTACGAAGCGAAAGGCCTGACGCCGGCGACCGCGCGCACGGTGGCCGAGGAGCTCACCGACCACAACCCCTTGCTGGCCCACGCCGAGGTGGAACTGGGCATCGATCCCGAAGAGCTGACCAACCCGTGGCAGGCGGCGCTGTCGTCGGCGCTGTCGTTCACGCTGGGCGCCTTGCTGCCGTTGATCGTGATCTTGGCGCCGCCGACGGCGTGGCGGATCCCGGCCACCGTGGTGGCGGTGCTCCTGGCGTTGTCGGTCACCGGGGCGGTGTCGGCCGGATTGGGCGGAGCGCCGCAGGGCCGCGCGATGCTGCGCAACGTCATCGGCGGTGGTCTCGCCTTGGCGGTCACCTATGCGATCGGCCATGTGGTGGGCGCCGCGATCGCGTGAGCGCCCGGCGCCACGGCAGGGACTGGAACCGAAACTGTAATATCTACCGTTGCCTCCTGGGCCACCGACGATGTGGAGAGTCGCGCCTTGACGGAAACGAAGATCGAGTCCGATGACGTCGGCTCGGCGGCGCCCGTGCCCTATTTTGTACGCGACGGAAGCCGTTACGCGCCAAGCCAAATCGCGCGGGGCGGCTGGGGTCCATCGCTGAGCGGTCATGTCGTTGGCGGCCTGCTGGGTTGGGCGCTCGAGCGCACGGTCGACGACCCGCAACTGCAGCCCGCGCGACTCACCGTCGACCTTCCCGCGCCCGCGGCGCTGAAACCGATAACGGTGCAGACCCGAATCCGTCACGACCGCCGGCGACTCAAACTGGTCGAGGCGGTTCTCATCCAGGACGACGCCGAGGTCGCGCGGGCGAGCGCCCTGTTTCTGCGCCGCGGCCCCCAGCCCGACGGACAGGTCTGGTCCCAACCGGTGCAGCTGCCGCCGCTGCCCGTCGACGACGGCGACCAGCCGTCGCTCTTTTTGCGGACCTACGGCTGGGGCGCCGAGATCCAAAACCCCGATCCCGACTGGGCCGACAAGTTCGGCCCCAAATACACCTGGCTGCACGAGATGCGCCCGTTGATCGACGGCGAACCCCTTAGCGCGTTCACCCGCGCGGCCATGGCCGCCGACGTCACGGCATCGATCGCGAACTGGGGCACCAACGCGTTGGAATTCATCAACGCCGACTACACCCTGACGCTGAGCCGGCTGCCCGAGGGATCCCACCTCGGCCTGGCCTCGCTGACGCACTACAGCCGCGACGGCGTGGCCACCGGTTCGGCCGTCCTCGTGGATCGGCAGGGCCCCATCGGCAATTGCGTGTCCGTCGCGATAGCACACTCCGGGTTTCGTCCACCGTCCGAGCTGCCGGCCGGATGACCGGCGGGCGGGGCGCCACCTTCTGGGGGCTGATATCCGATGCGGCGCAACGCCATCCGGACCGGTTGCTCCTCGCCGACGAGTACGGCCGCAGCCTGACCGCCCGCCAGTTCCGTGATCACGCATGCGCGACCGCCGCCGCGTTCGCCCAACGCGGCATCGGTGGCCGAAGCGTGGTGTCCTGGCAGCTGCCCACCACGTTGGAAACCATGGTCGTCCTGGCCGCGCTGGTCCGCCTTGGGGCGGTGCAAAACCCGATCATCCCGGCACTTCGCGAACACGAAGTCGGCTTCATCACCGCCCAACTCGCCACGGATTTCTTTGTCGTGCCCCGGCTTTGGCGCGGGTTCGACCACGGCGGGCTGGCGCGCGCAGTGGCGGCCGAGCGTGGATTCCAGGTCATCACCGTCGACCTGGAAACGCCGCCCAGCTCGGGCGCGCTTCGGCTGCCGCGAGCTAGCGCCGACGCCCTCGGCCCGCCACCGGGGGCCTCGCGCGACGCCCGATGGGTCTACTACTCGTCGGGAACCACCGCCGCGCCCAAGGGGATCCGCCACACCGATGCGTCCGTGGTCGCCGGCGCGGCGGGCCTGGTGCACACCATCGGCATCACCGCCAGCGACGTCGACCCGATCGCCTTCCCCGTCGCGCACATCGGCGGGGCCGTGATGCTGGCCGCCGCGCTACTGACCGGCATGCGCTTGGCGCTCTTCGAGGCGTTCGATCCCGCCACCACACCGTTTTCCATCGCGGCGCACGGTCCGACGTTCCTGGGCACCGCGACGCCCTTCTTTGTCGGGTTTCTCGACGCCCAGCGGGCCCACGGCGACGGGCCGCTGTTCGGCTCGCTGCGGGGTTGCCTCGCCGGTGGCGCGCCCATCACCGCCGAACTCGGGCGACAGATCCGCGAAACCTTCGGTCTGCCGGGCATCGCCAACGCGTGGGGCCTCACCGAATTTCCGGTGGCTGCCTCGCCGACGCTTTCCGCGGCCCCCGAGGTGCTCGACCACACCGTCGGAGCGCCGACGCCCGGGGTCACGGTCCGCGTGGTCGACAACTCCGAACGCGAGCTGCCCGTCGGCCAGGAGGGCGAGTTGCGGCTCAAGGGACCGCAATGCTTCCTCGGCTACGCCGATGCATCGCTCGACGCCGACGCGTTCGACGACCAAGGATGGCTGCGCACCGGCGATCTCGGGCTCGTCGACAGCGACGGCAACGTCCGGGTCACCGGTCGCATCAAGGATGCGATCATCCGCAACGCGGAGAATGTGTCGGCCCTCGAGGTCGAAAACGCGTTGGCCACCCACCCCGCGGTCGCCGACGTCGCGGTCATCGGGGTGCCCGACCCCCGCACGGGCGAGCGCGTCTGCGCCGTCGTGGTGCCGGCGTCGCCCGACGCGGTGTCGTTGGACTCCCTTGTGCAGCATTGCCGTTCGCAGGGGCTGAGCCGTTACAAGCACCCCGAGCGCCTGGCGATCGTCGACGCGCTGCCGCGCAATCAATTCGGCAAGGTCATCAAAAAAGACCTGCGCGAAGCGTTCGGCTGACCGGCTGGGACCGCCGCCCTACAGCCCCTTCGGGGCGTCGCGGACGGCCTGTATCGCCGCCGCATCGCCCTCGAACTCGACCCGCGCCTCCCGCCCCACGGCGAACAGCAGCAGCTCCTCGGGAGCGCCGGTCACCACGACCGTGGGACCGCGACCCGCCGTCAGCACCGTCTTGCCCTCCGGGACGCGCAGGGCCACCCGGCCGGGGACCTTGGCCAGCGTCACGCGAGCCATCAGCGACAGGGTGCGGCGCAGCGACCGGCACAGCGCCTGTTCGAGCACCCGCGGCTCCCAGCCCGGCTGCGCGCGACGCACGTCCTCGTGGTGGATGAACATTTCGGCGACGTTGGCCACCGGGTCGAGCAGTTTGAACGGCGAGTAGACCGGCGGGCCAGACGCTACCTTGTCCACCAGGGCGTCCCAGTCCGTCTTCGAGGCCACCTCGTCTTGCACCTTGGCGGTATGCGCGGCGAAGAAGGGGATTATGATGCCCGGCGCGGCGTCGGGTCGGTGTTCCCGGATCACCAGGTGGGCGGCCAGGTCTCGGGTTTTCCACCCTTCGCACAGGGTGGGCGCGTCGGGGCCGACTCCGCGCAGGGTCTCGACCAGGGCGGCGCGCTCGCGTCGGGCAACGGACACCTGATATCCCTTCAGCTACGTCGGCTAAATTCAAATGATATGTGGTCGGAGGAAGTCTCATGAATGCTCGTGTCGAGCAGTTGGAGTTCCAGGCGGAGGCCCGCCAGCTGCTGGATTTGATGGTTCACTCGGTCTACTCCAACAAAGACTCGTTCTTGCGGGAGTTGATCTCCAACGCGTCCGATGCGCTGGACAAGCTGCGGCTGGAAGCGTTGCGCAACAAGGACCTCGACGTGGACACCTCGGATCTGCACATCCAGATCGAGGCCGACAAGGACGCACGAACCCTGACCATCCGCGACAACGGCATCGGCATGACCCGTGACGAGGTGGTCGACCTGATCGGCACGCTGGCCAAGTCGGGCACCGCCGAGCTGCGCCAGCAACTCAAGGAGGCGAAAAACGCCGGCGCCTCGGAGGAACTGATCGGCCAGTTCGGCATCGGCTTCTATTCGGTGTTCATGGTGGCCGACAAGGTCGAGCTGGTGACGCGCAAGGCCGGCGAGAGCGAAGCCACGCGGTGGGAGTCGAGCGGCGACGGCACCTACACCATCGAATCCATCGAGGACGCTCCGCAGGGAACGTCGGTCACGATGCACCTCAAACCCGAAGACGTCGAGAACGAGCTGCACGACTACACCGCGGAGTGGAAGATCAGGCACCTGGTCAAGAGGTACTCCGACTTCATCGCGTGGCCGATCCGGATGGAGGTCGAGCGCCGCACGCCCGCCTCTGAGGAAGAGGGCGGCAAGGAGACCGTCACGGTCGAAACCGAGACCCTCAACTCGATGCAGGCGCTGTGGGCCCGGCCCAAAGACGAGGTCTCCCACGAGGAGTACAAGGAGTTTTACAAGCACATCGCCCACGCGTGGGACGAGCCGCTCGAGGTCATCGCGATGAAGGCCGAGGGCACCTTCGAGTACCAGGCCCTGCTGTTCATCCCGTCCCAGGCCCCGCTCGACCTGTTCGACCGCGACGCCAAAATCGGCGTGCAGCTCTACGTCAAGCGGGTGTTCATCATGGGCGACTGCGACCAGCTGTTGCCCAGGTACCTGCGGTTCGTCAAGGGCGTGGTCGACGCGCAGGACCTGTCGCTCAACGTTTCGCGCGAGATCCTGCAGCAGGACCGCCAGATCAACGCGATCCGCCGGCGCCTCACCAAGAAGGTCCTGTCGACGATCAAGGACCTGCAAACCGAACGCCCGGACGATTACCTCAAGTTCTGGCGCCAATTCGGCAAGGTCCTCAAAGAGGGCCTGATGCTGGACTACGACAACCAGGAGACGCTGCTACAGGTTTCGTCGTTCGCCTCGACCCGCAGCGACGAAGAGCTCACCACCCTCGCCGGCTACGTCGAACGCATGAAGGACGGTCAGGAGCAAATCTTCTATGCCACCGGCGAGTCGCCACAGCAGCTCCTGAACTCCCCGCACCTCGAGGCATTCAAGGCCAAGGGCTACGAGGTTCTGCTGCTCACCGACCCCGTCGACGAGATCTGGGTGGGAACGGTGACCGAGTTCGACGGCAAGCCGCTGCAGTCGGTGGCGAAGGGCGAGGTCGATCTCGGTGGCGAAGAGGACAAGAGCGAGGCCGAACGCGAGGAGCAGCAAAAAGAGTTCGCCGACCTGCTGACCTGGTTAAAGGAGACGCTGAGCGACCACGTCAAGGAGGTGCGGCTGTCGAATCGGCTGACCGAGTCGCCGGCCTGCCTGATCACCGACGCCTTCGGCATCACACCGGCGCTGGCGCGCCTCTACCGCGCCTCGGGCCAGGACGTTCCGGTCGACAAGCGGATCCTGGAACTCAACCCCAAGCACCCCCTCATCACCGGCCTGCGGGACGCCCACAAAGAGCGCGCCGACGACGCCTCCGTCGCCGAGACCGCCGAGTTGCTCTACGGCACAGCGCTTCTGGCCGAAGGCGGCGCGCTCGACGATCCGGCGCGGTTCGCCGAGCTGCTCGCCGACCGGCTGACGCGCACCGTGTAGACCGCCGTTGGCGCTTGGCCGCACTAGTCGGCGGGCTTCGAATGCGATTGAATTCGTGCTGGAAAGGATATTCAGTCGCATGCCCAAGTTCCGGATCGTCGACCCACACGGCGGGGTGGTCGCGACCAAGCATTTCGAAAGCGCCGAGGACGCGCACGCCTGGTTCACGGCCTCGATCGGCAGTTCGGAGCTCGGTTGGCGCATGGAGGTCGACGACGACGGGCAGTGGGCCTTTTTCGATGACACCGAGGGGTTCACCGCCCCGGTCAGCCACCACCATCCGACGCCGACCGTGCGGCCGCGGAATCGGCGCTAAGCGACCACCAAATCCGATTCCGCGGTACAACGCGCGTCGATTGGCGTTTTGGGAACGGCGATTCGGATTCGACGGCTACCTCCGGCGGGACCTGCCCGCGGCAGGCGCCGGGGTCGCGGCGTCGGCGCCTCGCGACAGGAAACGGTGCAGCAGTTCGCCGGTGTCGAGTAGGTGCCTGGTGACCAACGACTGCGCCGCCGCAACGTCGCCGCGGCGAACCGCCTTGAGCAGTGCCACGTGCTCCCGGTCGGACTCCCCCTTGTATGACGGCAGCCCGAACTTGAGCCGCAGGTAGCGTTCCCCGCGTTCGTGCAGCATGCCGATCATCGCCAGGAGTTGGGGTCGCGCGGCGGGCTCGTAGAGGCTGCGGTGGAAAGCCTCGTTGCGGGCCACGTACAGCGACGGCTCGGTTTCGGCCGACGCCGCCTTGCACAGCTCCTCGGCGTGCCGCAGCGACTCCGGCGTGTGAGCGGGGATCGCCAGCCCGATGGCCAGACTCTCCAGCGCGGCGCGGATCTCGTAAATCTCTCGCGCCTCGTCGGCGGACAGCGGCGCCACGGTGGCGCCCTTGTTCATCTCGACTTTGGCCCAGCCCTCGCTCTCCAGCTGACGCAGGGCCTCGCGGACCGGAATGGCGCTCACCGAGAAGTGCCGCGCGATGGCGTCTTGGCGCAGCGGGGTGCCGGGGGCCAGGGTGCCGTCGACGATCGCCGCACGCAACGCATTGGCGATCAGTCGTGGGGTGCTGCCCCGTTCGGCGAGCGACAGCGCGGCGGGTAACCCACCGAGCGCGTTGTCCGACGGCGAATGACCTGTTACGCTCATCACTATATTATATACAATGTGACGCGGAACCAACGCGAAGCCGGACCGGCTTGGCGGATAGGCGATTTCGGCGGTCGTGCCGCCGTGTCAGCGGAAGGCGCCAGATGACTGCTACGACGGAACGGGCCGGTGTCGCGAGGCGTCGCACGCCCCTCAATTGTTCCCAGATCGCCGGGTTCTGGGGAGCCTGGGCGGGCTGGACGCTCGACGGGATGGATTCGTTCATCTACGCGTTGGTGCTCACCCCCGCGCTCACCGAATTGCTGCCGCGGTCCGGCGTCTCCGCGACATCGAGCAACGTCGGCCTCGCCGGGTCGATCTTGTTTGCGCTGTTCCTGGTGGGCTGGGGCCTGTCGTTCATCTGGGGTCCGATCGCCGACCGCTTCGGGCGGACCAAGGTGCTGGCCGCAACGATCCTCACGTTCGCGATCTTCACCGGGCTTTCCGCTGCGGCGCAGAACGTCTGGGAGCTGGCGGTCTTTCGCTTCATCGCCGGCGTGGGTATCGGCGGCGAGTGGGCGCTGGCGGGGACCTACGTGGCCGAGGCGTGGCCGGAGGACCGGCGCAAGATGGGCGCCGGCTACCTGCAGACCGGCTATTACGCCGGCTTCTTCTTGGCGGCGGCGCTCAACTACACGATCGGCGTCCATTTCGGTTGGCGCGCAATGTTTCTGACCGGTGCGGTGCCGATCGTCGTCGCCATCTTGATCCTGACCCGGGTGAAGGAAACCGAGAAGTGGGAAAAGCTCGAGCCCGACGCCACCGTCCGCACCAAGCCGCTGCGCGAGATTCTCGGGCCGCGCTACCGGCGCCGTACCTGGGTGGCGTGCGCGCTGCTGACCATAGCCATCGTGGGGTTGTGGGCCGGCGCCGTCTACGAACCCACCGCGGTCATTCAATTGGCGCAGCATGCCGGTTTCGACAAGGGCGGTGCCACAAAGACCGCGTCCTGGGCCACGGCGCTGTTGTCGGTCGGCACCATCCTCGGTTGCCTGCTCGTCCCGGCGCTCTGCGAACGCGTGGGTCGCAGAAAGACGCTCGCCATTTACTTTGGCGGAATGGCGGTTTCGATCGCCGGCAGCTTCGGCTGGGCGTTTTACCTGCCCAGCGGGCTGGCGCCGTTCATCGCGTGGCTATTCGTCCTCGGTTTGTTCGGCGGCAACTTCGCGATCTTCAGCCTCTGGTTGCCCGAGCAGTTCGAGACCCGCGTGCGCGCGACGGCGTTCGCGTTCTGCACCTCGTTCGGCCGTTTCGTCGGCGCCGGCGTGAACTTCCTGCTCGGCGCGGCGATCCTGCATACCCGCACGCTGGGCCTGCCCGTCGCGCTTACCGCGGTCGCATTCGTGATCGGGCTGTTCGTCATTCCGTTGGCACCCGAGACGCGCGGCGAGGAGCTGCCTCAATAGGGCGCGGGTCAATGGCCGCTTTGGTGCAGCCCGAACACGATGTCGCGGAAGGTAATTCGGTTATGCGCAAGTATCGTGGCTTGGCCGGTTCGGCCGCCAGAGCGCACGCCGCAGGCGCGGTGAAGGGAGCATGTCTCCGGCGCGGCACCACAAAGGACGCGAACCGGCTGCCGGTGTCGAGGACCGAGACCAGCGCCGTTCCCGACACGCAGTAGGTGAGCTCGTTGGCGTTGGCGTGCCAGTGCGGGGTCCGCATCACGCCGGGGTTGATCAGCAACCGCTTGATGGACAGGCCCTTCAGGATCGGGAAGGTGTCGGCCTGCGTGTGATCGAACCCAGGTCGGACTCCTCGACGATTTCGCCCTCTGTCAGCGATGCGACGTGCTTGCTTGTCTGCGTGAGCATTTCGTCCCTCCTCCGGTGGATGTCTCGGCGCCCGCCTTTACGATGCGGGCGAGTGACCCTGGCCGTCCAACACCGGTTTTGATGCGGTGATCACTGTCGCTTATCGAGCCGCTGTCGCGGCCGCAGACCGGCGGAACTTAGCCCGTTACTATTGGCATTACGGTATTTGATACGATTCGCGGCGTCGCACCGCCCACACAACTTCTGAGGTAGAACATGCCAACACCCGTGATCGTCGGAGCCGCCCGGACGGCTATCGGCCGCTCCTTCAAGGGCACGCTGGTCAACACGCCGCCCGAGGTGCTGATCACCACCGTGCTTCCCGAGGTGGTGCGCCGGTCCGGCGTCGACCCGTCCGCCATCGACGACATCATCTTCGCCGAATCACATTACGGGGGCGGGGATTTGGCGCGATACGCGGCCGCCGCCACGGGTATGGAGGACATTCCCGGCCAGTCGGTGAACCGGCACTGCGCCGGCAGCCTGACCGCCATCGGCAACGCCGCGGCCCAGATCGGCTCCGGGATGGAGCGGGTGCTCATCGCCGGCGGCGTGCAGTCGCTGTCGATGACGCCGCTGATGAACCAGCGCATTCCCGGCCCCGAACTGAAGTTCGAGGAGCGGTGGATGCCACCCACGCACGTCGAGGCGCCGGACGCCCCCACGAAGGATATGTCGATCACCGTGGGCTGGAACACCGCGCAGGCCGTCGGCATCACCCGCGAGGAGATGGACGCATGGGCGGCCCGGTCGCATCAGCGCGCCATCGGGGCGATCGACGCGGGCAAGTTCGTCGACGAAATCGTTCCGCTCAAGATCACCCAGCCCGACGGTTCGGTGACCGAGTTCGCCGTCGACGAGCACCCCCGGCGCGACACCACCGTCGAGAAGCTCGCCGGGCTCAAGGTGCTGCACCCCGAGATCGAGGGATTCTCGATCACGGCGGGCAACAGCAGCGGCACCAACGACGCCGCGGCGGCCGTCGCGCTCGTGGACCGCGACTACGCCGCCGCCGAAAAGCTCAACGTGATGGGAACCGTCAAGGCGTGGGCCGCGGTCGGTGTGGCGCCGAGGGACACCGGGCTGGGCGCCGTCAAGGTGATCGGCAAGGTGCTGCAGCGCGCGGGACTTTCGGTCGGCGACGTGGCGCTGTGGGAGATCAACGAGGCGTTCGCCTCCGTGCCCATCGCGGCGTGCCGGGAGTACGGCATCGATGAGGAGAAGGTGAACTTCTCCGGCAGCGGCTGCAGCCTGGGCCACCCCATCGCGGCCTCGGGCGCGCGCATGGTCACCACGCTGACCTACGAGCTGGCCCGGCGCGGCGGCGGGATCGGCGTCGCGGCGATGTGCGCGGGCGGTGGCCAGGGCGGCGCCGTCGTCATCGAAGTCTGAGCACCCTCAGTTGCAGAACGTGTAGCCGATGAATTGGGCGTCACGGGGGTTGGCGCCCGAGTAGTTGACGTAGTGCACGGCGGGCAGCCCGTGGTACTGGCTGTTCATCTTTTGCGCCGTGGGCGGCGGAACGGCCCTGGGGAAGGCCAGGATGATGTCGGCAAAGATCTTCAGGCCCGACTGGCAGATGGCGTCGGGCCGCGGCGGCTGGGGGTTCCAGGCGTGCACGACGACCGGGTCGCTGAGTTGGTATCCGGCCGCGCAGTTGGGATCGCAGATCTTGAACACGGCGGTGCCGGTCCCGTCGGCCCCCTGCGGCCCCCACGAGGTCCACGACATGTCTTGCAGCGCAACGGCGACGCTGGCGCATCCCAAGATGTTGAGCTTCTTGGGCCGCTCGACCGGCGGGACCGACGGGTTGTAGCAGCCGGGGATGGCGTAGGTCTCCGGCGGCGGGGGCGGCTGGATGGCGGTCGGCGGCGCCGAGCCTTGGTCGCCTTGGATCAGCTTCACCGCAGCGAAGCCGATCGCTCCGACGAGAACCACGACCAGGACGACGACGAGCACGGTCAGGCGCCCCCGCGGAATGCGCCGCAACCGGCTGGCCAAAGGAACGTTGAGGCTCACTTTCTACAGATTCCCAGCCCGCGGGCGAAATGTCACGTCGGGGGCGACCCGGCCCCGCCGGCCGTCGCGGGTTAAAGTTGGTCAACGCTACCAACATATCGAGGATTGTGATCGTCTGTGGAAGCTTCGACGAACGACCACGCCCTGGCCGCGCGCCTGGCCACCGAGGCGGGACGGTTGCTGCTCGGCGTGCGGGAGGAATTCGCCGACGCCGACGCCGGCGAGCGGAAAGCGGCGGGCGACAAGCGATCCCACGATTTTCTGATGGACGCCTTGGCCAGCGAGCGGCCCGGTGACGCGGTGCTGTCGGAGGAGGGGGCCGACGACCCGGTGCGGTTGCGCTCGGAGCGGGTCTGGATCGTCGATCCGCTCGACGGCACGCGCGAGTTTTCCGAGCTGGGGCGCGACGACTGGGCGGTACACGTCGCGCTGTGGCGGGCCGGTGAGCTCGTCGCCGGCGCGGTGGCGCTGCCGGCTCAGGGAATCACCCTGGCGACCCCGTACGTCGCCGCGCCCCCAGCCGCCCCGGAGCGGCCGCGCATCGTCGTGTCCCGCACCCGCCCGCCGGCACTCGCGCTGACGGTCCGCGACGCGCTCGGCGGCGTTCTTGTCGAAATGGGTTCTGCGGGAGCCAAAGTGGCGTCGATCGTGCAGGGGTCGTCGGATGTGTACGTGCACGCGGGCGGGCAGTTCGAATGGGATTCGGCCGCCCCGGTCGCGGTGGCGCGAGCCGCCGGGTTGCACACCTCGCGCATCGACGGTTCCGCCCTGGCCTACAACCAACCGGACCCCAAGCTGCCGGACCTCGTGGTGTGCCGCCCCGAACTGGCCGCGGCGGTGCTGGCGGCCACCGGCTGATCTTATTGCGGTCAGGCCCCCCGGCTTACGGCGCCGGCGGCCCTTGGCCTCCTCGGTGCATTCCCTTTCGATGCGTCCGATCTTGAGCGAGAGCAACGTCAAAGTCTGGTTGTCGCAATGAACTTCGTGGGCCGTGTGGAACTTCGCCGCTTCCCCGATGGTTGGCAGGTACCGCCGCAGGCCCTCGAACCACTCGTCGCCGACAACGTTGGGCGGATCGTCGTTTCGTGGCCCGCAGGCCCACTGCCGGTAGGCATCCCGCGCCCCCGCCAAGCAGCCGCGCCGGTTTTGGATCGCCTCACAGCGTTGGGCGTGCAAATGCGTCTTCATCTGATGCCTGTTGTTGTTGCTGCTGTGAGTCATCCCCGGGAGCAAGTTGTCGGCGGCCGACCGCGCGATCCCCGCTATGCCCATGGCCGACGCACCCACGACCGAACCCATGAGGCCCATCGTCATCATGTCCATTGGCGGATCGTTGCACTGCGGCCGGTTGACCACCAAGCCGCGCGGCGTCGTGCGGCTGGCCGACGGCCGGCGAAGAATTAGCGCACGGCCTGCTGCCACGTCAGAATGCGTTCGGCCAGTTCGGGTCCGGCGTCTTCCTGGATGAAGTGGCTGGCGTTGATGCGGGCGTGGGGCTGGCCGGCCGCGCCCGGGATGTGTTTGATCAGGGGACGGTCCGCCTGCCCGAGGATCGGGTCGCGGGCGCCGAAGATCGCGAGGAACGGCTTCTCCCAGCGGCCCAGGGCCTGCCACGCGGCCCTGTTGGCCGGGACCGCGGGATCGGCCGGCGAGGTCGGCACCAGCAACGGGAACGCGCGGGCGCCGGCCTGATAGGTCTTGTTCGGGTAGGGCGCGTCGTAGCCGGCGCGCACCTTCGGCGAGATTCGGCGGACGGTGCCGACGGCGACGATGCGTCCGCAGGGGAGCACGGGGGAGTAGCGCGCGAACGCCCGCCAGATCAGGAAGGCGGGAGGCGTCGGCCGCTGGGCCGTCGGCAGGAAACCGTTGGCCACCACCAGCCGCGCGATGCGGTCGCCCTGCTCGGCGGCGATGCGCAGGCCGATGAGCGAGCCCCAGTCCTGCGCGAACAGGGTGACATCCCTCAGGTTGAGGCGCTCGAACCACGACGTGACCCACTCGACGTGTCGCAGGTAGGTGTAATCCTCGATCCGGCTGGGCTTGTCCGAGCGGCCGAAGCCGATCAGGTCGGGCGCCAGCACCCGGTTCCCGGCATCGGCGAGCGCCGGAATCATGGTGCGGTACAGGTAGCTCCACGTCGGCTCGCCGTGCAGCAGCACGATCGGCGGCCCATCAAACGGACCCTCGTCGAGAAAGTGCATGCGCAGCGGCGGGGTGTCGCTTGCCGCGACGTCAAGGTAATTCGCTACGAACGGATAGCCCTCCAGGTTTTCGAATCGGGAGTCTGGGGTTCGCAGCACATCCATATTCGGCTCCTCGGATGGGTGGGCACCCCTGCAAGCCTCTCGCGGAGTGGCAACTTCGTCTAGGGGCAGATTCGTGCCGACTTGAGCCGGCAAACTACTAGACTGCCCACATCACGCCCATCAGTCGCGCGGTTCTGCTTATCGCCGACGTCGGCGGATACGCGCATTACATGCGCTGGAACAAGAGGCACTTGGCCCGCGCGCGGCAGACGGTCGCCGGGCTGCTGGAAACGGTGATCGACGCTGGCAAAGGAATGAAGCTGGCCAAATTGGAGGGCGATGCCGCGTTCTTCTGGGCCCTGGACCGCGGCAGCGACATTCCCGCCTGACCGGAAAGCGCTGTTTTCGCGTCTAATTCGCTTGCCGGTCGGCCAGGGCCCGGCCCATCCGCCCGATCGCCTCGCTGAGGATCTCCTGCGAGGTCGCAAAGTTCAGCCGCACGTGGCCGGCCCCGCCGGTCCCGAAGACGTGTCCGGAGCTCAGCGCCACGCGGGCGTGGTCGAGGAACCAGCGGGCCGGGCCGGACAGGTCGGCCACCACCGCGAGCCGGTCGGTGGAAGTGTCCTCGTCGAAACCCAGCCGTCGACAATCCAGCCACGCTAGGTACGTGCCCTGAGGCGGTCGGTAGGTCACGCCGGGAAGGTGCCGGGCGACCAGATCACCGAGCAGCGTTCGGTTTTCGTCGAGCCCCCGCAGCAGCGTGTCGAGCCAGTCGGTGCCGCTGCGGAACGCCTCCGCGTGCGCGATGACGCCCAGGTGGCTGGGGCCGTGGCTGACCTCCTCGGGCAGCCGGCGCAGGTCGGCGGCCGCCTCGGGACCGGCGATGGCCAGGGCCGCCTTCAGCCCGGAGAGGTTCCAGGCCTTCGACGCCGACGTCACGGCCAGGGCATCCTCCCCGCCGGGGACCGTGAGATACGGGACAAACCGGGCCCCGGACAGCACGATGGGCGCGTGGATCTCGTCGGAGACCACCCGGACTTCGAACCGGCGCGCAAGCTCGGCCACCCCGCGCAACTCGTCGGCGGTATGGACCGACCCCGTCGGGTTATGGGGATTGCACAACAAATACGCGGCTTTGCCCCGGGACGCGCGGGCACGCTCGAACGCCTCCGCCAAGGCGCCCAAGTCAATTCGGCCTCGCGCATCGAGTGGGGCCTCGACGATACGGCGCCCGTCGTGCGACACGAACGCATAGAACGGGGCGTAGACGGGTGGATTGACGACGACGGCGTCACCGCGATCGGTGACGAGCCGGAGCATCTCGACCACGCCGAGCATGACGTCGGGGACGACGGCGGTGCGGCCGACGTCCAGGTCGTGCCATTGCCAACGCCGAGAAGCGAATTCGCTGACCGCTTCGGCAAGCGCTGTGCCGCACGGATAGCCGGTGTCGCCGTCGTCGATGGCCTTGCGCAGGGCTTCGGCCACCGTCGGCGCCAGGTTGACGTCCATCTCGGCGACCCACAGCGGCAACACGTCGCCGGTGTGCGCGCGCCACTTCATGCTGGTGCGTTGCCGCAGTCGGTCCAGCGTGAGTTCCTCGAGGGGATTGGGCGTCACCCGGCAAGATTGTAGGGCAGAGCAACCGAACGCATGCCTGGGAATCACCCCAACGTTGACGCAGCTCTCGGCGGGCACGTAGCGTACGCGATACAAATATTAGGTCGGCTTGGAGTCGGGTTGTTCACCTTGCGCTTCGACATGCGCGCCCCCTCCTGGGGAGCGCCACGAGATGCGCTGTACGGCGCGGTGCCCGAGATGTGCGCATGGGCCGAGGACCACGGCGGCGTCGCCGCGGTCTTCTGTGAGCACCACGGGTCCGAGGACGGCTACCTGCCCTCCCCATTTCTGTTGGCGTCGGCCGTGGCCGGCCGCACGCAGCGCCTGGCGCTGAGCCTGATCCTGATCCTTCCGTTCTACGAACCCGTGCGGCTCGCCGAGGACATGGCGGTCCTCGACATCATCAGCGGCGGCCGGGCGTCCTACATCATGGCCCTGGGATATCGGCCCGAAGAGTTCGACCACTTCGGCTTGGCGCTCACGGATCGTGGCCGGCTCGCCGACGAGAAGCTTCCGCTGCTGCGCCGGCTACTCGCCGGGGAATCGGTGGTGGTGGACGGGCGGCGAGTCACCGTGACTCCGCCGCCAAGGACGGCGGGCGGCCCGATGATCACCTGGGGCGGCGGCACCGTGGCGGCCGCCCGGCGCGCCGGCGGGTACGGCCTGGGCCTGCTTGCCAACGCCAATGTCCCGGGCATGCGGGAGGCCTACGAGGCCGCTTGCCGCGAGCACGGCCACCAGCCGGGGCCCGTCCTGCTTCCCGACCGTGACCACCCGTCGGTCGTCTTCGTCGCCGAGGACGTCGACCGGGCGTGGTCGGAGCTGGGCAAGCACATGCTGCACGACGCGCGAACCTACGCCGCGTGGAATCCCGGCAACGAGACGTCGGCGGGTTTCTCCCACGTGGAAACCGTGGACGAGCTGCGGGCGGCGGCGGCCTCGCACGTGATTCTTTCGGTCCCGGAAGCGATTTCGCGGGTCCAAGCGGGTCAGATGCTGAACCTGGCGCCGCTGTGCGGTGGCGTTCCCCCCGAGGTCGCCTGGCCCTATCTCAGGCGCGTGGGCGACGTCGTGTTGCCCGAGGCCCTGGCGGAGAGGAAGACACCATTATGACCGGAGCGAGCACGGCCGAAATCTACTACGACCCGTTCGATTTCGCGATCGACGACGATCCGTACCCGATCTGGAAGCGACTGCGCGACGAGGCCCCACTGTATTACAACGACAGGTACAACTTCTACGCGCTGAGTCGCTACGACGACGTGTCTCGCGAGCTGATGAACTTCGACACCTACCGGTCGGGCCGCGGAACCACCATGGACATCATCATGAGCGACATCGAGCTCCCGCCCGGTGTCATCCTGTTCGAGGATCCCCCCATCCACGACGTGCACCGCCATGTGCTGTCAAAGGTTTTCACTCCGCGGCGAATGGAGGCGATCGAGCCGCTGACCCGGGCGTTCTGCGTGCGGGCCCTCGATCCGCTGATCGGGACGGGACGGTTCGACTTCATCGAGAACCTGGGCGCGATGGTCCCGATGCGCACGATCGGGTATCTCCTGGGCATCCCCGAAGACGACCAGGAGTCGATCCGCGACAAGGGCGGCAGCCAGCTCACGTTGAAGGAGGGCACCTTCCGGGCCGTCCCGCAAGACTTCCTCGAGCACAGCCATCAAATGTTCGCCGACTACATCGACTGGCGAGTGGACCACCCCTCCGACGACCTGATGACGCAGCTGCTCAACGCCGAGGTCCACGACGAAGCGGGGACGCGGCGCCTGACCAGGTCGGAGGTGCTGCTCTACACCAGCATGATCGCCGGCGCGGGCAACGAGACCACGACGCGCCTGATCGGCTTCATCGGCCAACTGCTGGCCGAACATCCCGACCAGCGCCGGGAAATTGTGGCCGATCCGTCGCTGATTCCGATGGCCATTGAGGAGGTGCTGCGCTACGAGGCACCCTCGCCGGTGCAGGCACGCTACGTCGCCCGAGACGTCGAATGTTACGGGACCACGGTCCCGGAGGGTTCGATCATGTTGCTGCTCAACGGATCAGCCAACCGCGACGAGCGCAAGTACCCCGACGGTGACAAATTCGACATCCACCGCGGAGCAGGCCACCTGAGCTTCGGCCACGGGCTGCACTTCTGCTTGGGGTCGGCCCTGGCGCGCATGCAGGCGCGCGTCGCGCTCGAGGAGGTCATCAAGCGCTGGCCGGATTGGGAAGTCGACTACGCCAACGCCACCAGGGCGCACACGTCCAGCGTGCGCGGCTGGTCGAAGCTGCCGGTCATCACCGGCTAAGTGGCCCACGGGGGCCGTCGTGCTCGAGCGGCGCGCAGCACCATCGCTGGGCGCAGCAGTTGGGTTGGCGAGTCGACAAGCCATGCCGCCCTGATGAATTGCTCGAAGCTGGTCGACGTACCCGTTGAGCAATCGGGTCGACAATGTTGGCGCGCCGTCGATTTCGGGTAAGGACAGATCGCCGACGACGGCGCCCACCACGTGGCGCGCGATGTACGGGCGCGGGCGCTCGCGGATAGGGCGGTCCTCCACGCGTGGGCCCTAGGAACCGACAGTCTGGACAAGGCCGAGGAGGCTCTGCGCTTGATGGCGCTGTCGACAGTCCCGATGAGGCGGCGCGGCTCCTGGGTGTCGCTGCCGCCGTCCGGCAGCGGATCGGCACGCCACGCCTGATGAGCCCGGTCGTCGCGGCGTTCGGGATATGACGGGAGGCTTTCGGTGACGGCTACGAGTGGTCCACCAGCACCGCGCCGTCGGGTCGGTTCCCGAGGGTCTGCAACGCAACGTCTTCGCCGCGGGACGTCAGGCGCACGATTTCGGCCAGCTGCGCGGGGGCGTCGCACTGCAGGTAGTGATCGGCGCCGGGCACCACCCAGTACCGGTTTCGGCCGGGCTTGCTTTTGAGATAGGTCTGCCAGACATGGTTGGGCACCCGCAGCGGTGCGACGTTGTCGTGCAGGCCCCACACCATCGTGGTGTTGACCGGGCTCTTGGAAAGCGCTTCCAGCCAACCGGTTTCGTCGGCGGAGCGCTCGTTGAGGTACTGGATCGTATCCGGCAGCACGCGGATCCCGTCGTTGTGGGCGAAGCACTTCGCCAGCGCGGCGACCTCCGGGTCCTCCGGCGTCCGGCGAGGCATGAAGGTCGCGGCGCCCAGGCCGGCCGCCAGCATCTCCGGTGTGGTGGCCGCGGCCGTGTCGCGACCGGTTGTGGGGTCCAGAAGTGCGGTCTGGAACACGGTCAGGTTCGACAGCGGGAG
Organism: Mycobacterium palustre; assembly: GCF_002101785.1. Classification (GTDB taxonomy): domain Bacteria; phylum Actinomycetota; class Actinomycetes; order Mycobacteriales; family Mycobacteriaceae; genus Mycobacterium; species Mycobacterium palustre. Next base: position 46,143 of record NZ_LQPJ01000059.1, on the reverse strand, counting down.
GTAGATGTTGGCATTCGTCAGGATGAGGTCGATGGGAACGGCCGGCGGGTCCTGGGTCGCCAGCATCTCCAGCGCGATCATCCCGACGCTGCTGCCGCGATCGTGGGTGAGCATCCGGTATTCGGTCAGCCTCCACACCTGAGTGATCGCGTAGACGAGCAGCCGCGCGTCGTCGTACAGCGAATACACGTGCGGCGCCGGTGGTTTGTCGGACAATCCGTAGCCGGGAAAGTCCAGCACGAAGATGTCGAACTCGGAGCCCAACTCGCCGGCCAGGGCGAAGTAGTCGATGCTGGACGTCGGAAAGCCGTGCACCAGCACCAGCGCGGGCGCCCCGGGGCTGCCGCAGCGGCGGGTGAACACGGCGAGTTCGCGGCCGTCGTTGGCGGCGGTGGTCGACCGCCAGCGAATGTCGGTCCCGCCGTTTTGCCACTCCGCGAAGATGTCCAAGCCGTCAGCGTACGTTCTGCTTAGACGCCCATTGCGCCGAGCGCCCTGGTTCCCGCGAGTCAGGGCAACGCCGCCGGACTCGGCCTGAGACGCTTCCCCGGAGCGCTGGCGGCTGCGCTATCGCAAAAGCTCACTGCCGCAGCCCAATTCCCGAGACGACCCTCAGGGGCAGGACACGTGTATCCCGAACGTCACCTGGTGCACGTCACCTTGGTTGGGTGACACGCCCTGGCCCGTGCCGGTCACGGTATAGCTCTTGCCGTCCTTGGTCGCTTGAACCTGCGTCGCGGACTGGGGTGCCTGATAGGGCAGCTGAAATTGACCGGCATCCGTCTTCAGCGAAATCGCGAAGCCGTCGACGCTCGGCGGCTTTTCGTCGGACAACGCCAGCGATATCGATGCCGCGTCGTCGTGGACGATGATGCGGGTCGTCAAGTCTCCCGATTCGGCCGGCGTCGCGCTCGGCTGCGCGGCCGAGCTGTTGCACTCGACCGCCGTCGTCATCGTGTGCTTGGTCCCGTCGACCATCACGGTGGTGCTCGGGGGCGTCGCGCTCGAGCTGGGGGCGGAAGTCGGCTTACCACTCTTGCCGGAACATCCCGACAGGCCCGCGCCCACCAGCACCGCGCCGAGCCCGGCGGCAGCCAGGACGAGTCGCCGCCGCATACGGTGGCGGCAGTCCGGATCGGTCATCTCACTTCCTTCGCTAGGCCGTCACCAGGACTATAGGGCCCGCTCGTTTCCGGAGGTTCTCGCGCCTCTGGCGACCCGCCGAACGGCAGCCCGGGCGATTCATGCCCACGCCTCCCAACGGACCATGGTTCGTAACGGTCCGGCGAAGAGGGGCCGGACCGCGGCGGACCGCCACCGCTCCTCGATTAGGGGCGCCAGGGAATCGGCCGTGGTCAACGGGTCGTCGTCGAGGTACACGACGGTGATGTATTGGTGATCGGCCAGCCATCCGTGGGGCAGGTGAGTCCATCCGGTGCTGGAGCCAAAGGTCCACGCGCCGGCCGCGCCGGGCTTTCCGAGCAGCGCCGGATAGTGCTCGGAGCGCAGCCATTGCAGCCACTCGTCCGGGCGGCCGGCCGTGGGTTCTTCGACGAGCAGCAGTATCCCGCGGTGCGGGCGAAACGGGACCACCTCTGCGGAGATCAGCGCGCGCGGCGACGCCTGCCACTGCAGCAGCCGCAGGCCGGACACCTGCAGCGACGGACGGGTGACGGGGAAGCGGCCGTTCTCCCGCAGCGAGCGGCCGAGGGCTACGAAGTCGTCGAAGGTCTCCTCGACGGGATCGGCGACGAGGTAGTGCACGGCGTTGCCGACGTCTCGCAGCGGCCCGTGGGCCGCGAGGCGGTGGGCGGGGTAGTCGCCGTCGGCGATCCAGCGCAGCCCGTAAACGATGCCCGGCAATTGGTATTGCTCGGGCATGTGATCGAGCAGGTGCCAGCGCAGGTAGCTGCCGTCATCGTCGGCCGGCGCCTGGCCGGTGAGGCTGAAAACGCCTGCCTTGACCCGCATTACGTGCTCACCCCTGCATCGCGACTCGCCGTCGAGCCTTCTCACAGCGATTGAATAACGACACGAAATCGCCAAACAAAAACAACGATAACGAACATCCATCGGCGGCACCGATCGGCGAAAATCGAAAAACCATCACATTCGCCACGAAAGGCAGCGAGTCTTCCGCATCATGACCGATACGACAGCAGGGGGAGAATGCGCAAGGCTTTGCCGGGGGTGGCCGCCGCCGAACCCGCGGACCCTCCGGACGTGACCGCGGCCACCCGCGAACAGCGCACGCTGGTGCTGTCGGCCTTTCCGGCAGAGGCCGACGCGGTGCTGGCCCACACGACGCTCGACCGCCACCCGGTGGTGCGGGCGAACCGGCGGCACTTCTACCTCGGCACGATCAGCGGCAAGAAGGTGATCGTCGCGATGACCGGCATCGGGCTGGTCAACGCAACCCAGACCGCCGAGACCGCCTTCGCCCGCTTCACCTGCGATTCGTCGATTTCCGTTGGCGCGGTGGTATTTTCGGGTGTCGCCGGGGGAGGGGCGCGGCTCAACATCGGGGATGTGACTGTACCGGCCCGGTGGACGCTGGACCACGGCGCCACGTTTCAGCCGGTCGATCCGGGCATGCTGGCCGCCGCCCGGGCCGTCAACGTCGACCTGGAAAGCGTGAATTACCTGGGCAACCCGATCTGTCTGTGCAAGAACGCGCCCCGCATCAGGCTGATCGATCTGAAGCGCCAACCGCGGCTGCTGGTCGGCGGTGACGGCTCCAGTTTCGACAACAACAACGGCCAGGCGTTCCCCTGCATCCCCAACGGCGGCGACGTCTTCGGCTGCCAACCGTGCAGCGCGCCCGATCGATCACTTCTGTACACCGGCAACTTCTTTCAGGCGGCCGGGCCATGGTTGCGGAACGCGCTGATCGGCAACCTGAACATCCAGCCGACGGCCAACCCCGCCTTCGACGCGACGGACAACGAGACAGCGGCGGTGCAGGCGGTCGCCGACGCGCACGGGGCGCCGTTCCTGGGCATCCGCGGCGTCTCGGACGGTGGCGGGGATCCGCTTCGGCTGCCGGGCTTTCCGTTCGAGTTCTTCTTCTACAGGCAGATCGCGGCGGACAACGCCGCCCGGGTGACCGCGGCTTTCCTGCATAGCTGGGCCGGGGTCTGACGTCGCGCGGCTATTCCGGGCCGCGGGCGACGGGACGGCTGGGGTCGGAGCACCACTCCGACCACGACCCCGGATAAAGGGCGGCCTCCCGGCCGGTCGCCGCCAGCGCCGCGATCGTGATTGCCGCGGTGACGCCCGAACCGCAATAGGCGCCGAGGGTCTCGGCACCGCCGATACCGCGGTCGAACAGCAATCGGGTGAGCGCATCCGCGCCGACGAAAGTGCCGTCGGGGGCCAGGACGGCGCCGCTCGGAAGGTTCTTCGCGCCGGGAATGTGACCGGCGACGGGGTCGAGAGGCTCCACGTCGCCGCGGAATCGTTCCGGCGCGCGGGCATCGAGCAGCGTCACATTGCCGGTTTCCTCGGCCGTCAAGGTGGGTCGGCGGCCGGCGTACAGATTGTCCTGGGGCACAGTCACGTTCCCGGGTTGCCGGCGGACCGCGCCGGTCTCGAGGGCCCGCCCCGACGATCGCCACGCCTGCAGTCCCCCGTCGAGGATGCGCACCCGGTCGATCCCGGCCGTGGTGAGCACCCACCATGCCCGGGCGGAACCGGCGCGGTTCCAGTCGTCGTACACGACGACCAAATCGCCGTCGCGGAGCCCCCATTGGCGTGCGGCGGCCTGCAGGGCGCGCCCCGACGGCAACGGGTGACGGCCACGGCCGGCGATCGCGTGATCGCTGAGCTCGTCCTCGAGCGAGACGTACACCGCGCCGGGTAGGTGGCCTTGCAAGTACGCCGCGCGCCCGTCGGGTTCGTCGAGCCGCCAACGGACGTCCAGGATTGTCACCGGATCGCCCGCCTCGACAACGGCGGCCAGTTCGGCGGCCGTGATGAGCACCCGATCGCGCGCGTCCACCGGTGCACCTCCTTGCCGTCTCGCGCGAGCGTAGTCGTGTCGCCGAGGTGGCCGCGGGCCGACCCAAATTAAACTCGACCTGAACTAAAGGTGAACGGGGGATTGAACTTTAATAGTCGGGGGCGGTGGCGCGGGCGTGGTGTTGACCGCCGGCGACTCGCACGGGAGGATTTAACGCGTCGGGGTCTCCGATGTAGTTACTCCAGACCTCTGTGTTGATCCGAGGTCACAGATGAGGCTGCGAAAGTGACGGGCGAAATGAAAAAGAAGATTTGCGGGTGTGCGTTTGGCGCGCTGCTGGCTGCCGTGCTCGTGCCCGGCGGAGTCGCGCGGGCCGACGACGCGGACTTCAGCAGTTACCTACAGTCGCATGGCATCAACCTGGGATCGACGCCGCAGGTGGTGAACATGGCGCGCGTGATGTGCCAGGACCTCGATGCGGGCTACACGCAGAAGGACGAGGTCGACCAGCTGACGGGATCGCACAAGCTGACCGAGGCCCAGGCCGAGACGTTCATCGGCGCGGCCACCGCGGAATACTGCCCGGGCAAGCACAGCCCGACTAAGCCCAGCGGCAGCTAACCGGCAAGCGGCGTTGCGGCCGCGGAGATATCAGGCGCTTTCCTGAGTGTCGCCGGTGCCCCCGGTGCCCAGCGACGCCAGCATGCCGGCGGCCGCGCGTTGCCAGGTGAAGTCCTCGGCCCGGCGCCTCGCCGAGCTGCGGCGGTGTTGCTCGGGGCGGCTGACGACGGTGCCGACCGCCCGGGCGATGGCGCGAGGGTCGTTGTCGGCCAGGGCGCCGCTGTCGGGGGTGACGATCTCGGTCAGCGCCGACGTCCGCGACACCACGGCCGGGGTTCCGCATGCCAGCGACTCCAGCGCGGCCAGCCCGAAGGTCTCGTGCGGGCCCGGCGCCAGCGTCACGTCGGCCGTGGCGAGCAGGCCCGCGACGGTGTGCCGGTCGTTGATGAAGCCGGTGAAGTCGATGGGAAGGCGGGCGGCCTGCCGCTCCAGCCGGGCCCGCAGCGGGCCCTCCCCGACGACGACCAGGCGAGCGTCGACACCGGTGTGGCACAACGCGCCCAGCGCGTCGATGCTGCGGTCGACCCGCTTTTCCACCGACAGCCGGCCGCAGTGGACCAGAAGGATCTGCTCCGGTGTGGCCCAGCGCCGCCGCACCGCCTGCGAGTGCCGGCGCGGGTGAAACGTCTGCAGGTCCACGCCGAGTGGGACGGTGACCGTGTTCGTCGCGCCGATGCGGTCGAACTCCTCGCGCGCGAAAGCCGTGGTGCACACGACGGTGTCGTAGTTGGCGGCCGTGCGGGCGTTGGCGATGTCCGCTAATTTTTCGGCGGGCCGGCGCGGAAGTATTTGGCCCACAAGGCGATCCAGCCGTTCGTGGGAAATCATCACGGTTTTGGCGCCGAATTCGCGCCCCCACGGGCCCAGCGACCTCAGCGTGAGCCGGTCGGAGACCTCCAGAGCGTCGGGTTTGAGCGTCTCCAGTAGCGCCTTGACCGGTCCCGGCATCACCGCGCGGTAGCCGCCGGTGAAGGGAATCAGCCTGGCGGGCATGATGATTCGCACCACGCCGGTCGGCAGCCGGGTGCGTTGGGGATGGCGACCGGGAACGATCAGGAACACCTCGTGGCCGTTGGCGCAGTATTCCGCGCCCAGCCGGTCCACCGCGGTGCGAAGGCCGCCGGAGCGAGGGCCGTAGAAATTGGCGACCTGTACGACACGCATACCGCCGAGAACACGCGGCGCGCATGTGCAGTCATCGATGTGGGACCTACGCGTGCCTGAACAGTCCGTGAATTCCGCCGGTCGGCGATACCCTAGACGCCGGTTATATTTTTCGCCGGTTGACTCGGAGTAGGCCATGACCGAGACCCTGGATGGGCCCTTACCGCAATCCGCGAGGCTGAGCGTCGCGTCGCTGGCGTTGGCGATCGTCGGGCTGGCCGTCTTCTGCTCGGCGTACGTCGCCGCCGGTTTCCAGGTGGGCGCCGTGGATAACGTGGACCTGATCGCGGCCGCGCTGGCAGGTGGCCTGCTTGGCAGCGGCGCGGTGGCGATCGGGGTGATCGCGCGCCGGCGAGCCAAGCGCGGCCACGGCGCCAGGCCAGGCGTCGCGCTCGCCGGGATCATGGTCGGGCTGCTGGCCACCCTGCTGCCCGCGCTCATCCTGGCCGCGCTGGCGTTTACGATGTACTCCTCCTACGAGGATTTCAACAGTTGCGTCAAGGGTTCGGGGCATCCGACGTACCTGTGCCTCAAGGAGTGCCCGGTTTTCTTAGATTCCTGGTGCCGCAGCCGGATTGGCTGGTGAGGGGCAGTCGTTAGGGCGAATCCCCGGCTTTGGGCCCTTCGGCCTTGCCGATCCGCTCGGCGAGGTCGTCGCCGGACAGCTGCGCGCCGAGGAAACCACCCGACGCCGGCGAACACCGCCTCCCGCTTGATCTCCGGGTCGCGGGCGCAGTCGGCCGGCAGCCGCAGCGCGCGGTACAGCGACGACTTCCCGGCGCCATCGGCCCCCGTGGCGATCGACAGCCGGCCGAGCGGCACGATCACCTCGCGCAGCGAGCGGTACCCGCGGATGGCGACCGTCTGTAACACGATGCGGCTCAATTGGTTTCGGCGGAGTTGAGCAGTTGGACCTCCTCCAGGTCCATCTGTTCTTGCAGCTCGCGCAGCACGATGTCGTCGATGAGGTTTTGGTTGCGCAGCGCGGTGATTTCGCGGCGCTTGTGCTCGAGCACGCCCAGCCGCACCTGCCGGACCAGTTCCTTCTTCTTGGCCAGGTGGTCGTTCGTCGAGCCGTCTTCCGTCGCGACGACCAGCGCGGCCTTGTCCTCGAATTCCTTTCGCAGCCGCCTCTGCAGGTCCTCGCTGATGCCGACCTCGGCGGCGACCTTCGGCAGCGCGTCGAGGACCGCTTGCGAACCGCGCTTGCGGGCCAGCTCCAGCTCCTCGGCGTAGGCGACGTCCTCGGGCATGCGGGCCCATCGCACCACGGCGGGCAGCGTGCTGCCCTGGACCAGGACGGTGACCAGGATGACGAGGATCACGACGTAGATCAGCAGGCTGCGGTCGGGGAACGGCGCGCCGCTGAGCGTGGTCGCCGGCACGGCCAGCGCCGCGGCGAGCGAAACGGCTCCGCGGAATCCGGCCCAGGCGATGACGACACGATGACGCCAGGGCGCGCGACGGTCCCGCTGCGCCGCCCTGCGGTCGACGAGGCGAATCATCCAGGTGGTGGTCTCTCCCCACACGATCCGCGTCGCGATCACCACGGCGGTCACGGCCAGCGCGATGTAGGTGGCGTGGCGCACCCCGCCGCCGACTTCCGAGATGCCGCGCAGCGCGTTGGGGATCTGCACCCCGACGAACACCCACAGCGAGCCGTTGAGCAGGAAGGTGGCGATGTCCCAGAAGCCGAAGGCCTTCAGGCGGGACCGGGCCCGGATCACCACCGGCCCGGCGTAGGCGAGCACCAGCGCCGACACCATCACCGCGACCACTCCGCTGCAGTCGATCGCCTGGGCCAACAGGAACGCCGCGAACGGCGTGAGCAGGCTCAGGGCCCCTTCCTCTTGCGGTGCGTCGATTCGCCTGCGCACCAACGTCGCCAACCCGCCGACCAACAGCCCGGCGGCGATGCCGCCGAGGTAGGAGCCGACGAACCGGCCGGTCAGGTCGAGCGGGGTGATGGCGGCCCCGCCGACCGCGACGCGCATGCTGACGGCGAACAGCACCAGCGCGGTGCCGTCGTTGATGAGACTCTCGGCCTTCAGCACGGTTAGCGACCGGCGGGGCAGCTTCTTGGCCAGGCCGGCCACGGCGGCGGCGTCGGTGGGGGACAGCACGGCACCCAGCACGGCCGCCGCGTGGGATTCCATGCCGAGGGCCCGCGCCGTCCAGGACACCGCGACCGCCGTGGCGATCACCAGCGCGACGCTGAGGATGACGATGATGCGTACGTTCGCCCGCATCTCGCGAAAGCTGGTGTTCAGGCCCTCCCAGTAAAGGATTGCGGGCAAAAACAGCAGCAGCACGATCTCGCCGTCGATGTGGACGTGGCCGAACTGCGGGATCAGGCCCAGCAGCGCCCCCAGCAGGATGAGCAGGACAGGAGGGCCCACCCGATAGCGCCGGCCGATGACCGTCCCCAAGATGACGGTGGAGACGAGCGCGACGATCAGGACGAGGCCAAACACCTGCCCATCCTGCCGGACCTGCCGGCTTTGCGCGGCGTGGGGCTCCCGGGGCTCGCGCCGTGCGGGAGCATTAGGCGAGTCTGAAACGCGCTAGCGGATGCGCTATCGAGTTCAGGGCCAGTCGCAGCAGTCGCCGTCGAATCCATCGCAGCACCACCAGCACCCGTCCCGATCCTTCTTGCGTTTGGGGTTGGGGGCCTCGCCCTCGGCCGCGGGTTCGGCGCCCGGGTTGCCGGCCGGGTAGCCGGCCCGGGCGAACGTGCAGGTGATCGCGGCGCGCACCTCACCGGTCAACAGCTGATGGGCCAGGCGCCCGTCGGTGAATTCGACGTCGGTCAGCGCCAGCTCGATGCCCAGCGCCGCGTCGTCACACCACCCTCGGGCCGCCCCGACCGGAGTTCCGGTGGCGGTCAGCGGGTTCCCCTTGCCGCGCGAGACGTCGTCGCGGTAGTCCTCGACCGCGTCGAGCAGGTGGGCCACTCGGCCGAACAACCGCCCGATCTCGCGCAGCGGCGCCTGGTTCGCGGGGCCGCCGGCCAGGTCGCACGCAGTCGGTGGCGACCCGCGCGACCTGGCCCGTGGTCGTCGCGCAGCGCCAGACACAATCCGCACAACTGGGCTGTAGAGGCCGCCGCGAGCTCGCCGCCGAGCCGGTGGCGGCAGGGCCGGATGATGCCAAACGTGCACAGAAGCTAGGTCCAGCAAACGCGCGGCCGGAAACGCCGGCATGGCAGTCTGGGACGTATGACCGATGTCGTCGGTGCGTTCGAGGCGCAGCGGCGGCGCCTGTTCTGGTTGGCCTACCGGTTGCTGGGGTCGGCCAGCGAGGCGGAAGACGCGGTGCAGGACGCCTATTTGCGATTGCACGCCGCCGATCACGAGGCGATCGAGTCGCTGCCGGCGTGGCTCACCAAGACCGTCACAAACCTGTGCCTGAACCGGCTCACGTCGGCGCGCGCCCGCCGGGAGGTCTATCCCGGCCCGTGGCTGCCGGAGCCGGTGCTCACCGAGGACCGCGCGCTGGGCCCGCTGGAAACCGCCGAACAGCGCGAGTCGGTGTCGATCGCGCTGCTGAGCGTGATGGAGCGCCTCGGCCCGACCGAGCGGGCGGCGTTCGTCCTGCGAGAGGCGTTCTCCTACAGCCACTTCGAGATCGCCGAGATCTTGGAGACGTCGGAGGCCAACGCCCGCCAGCTGTACCGGCGCGCGCGGCAGCGCGTGGGCGAACCCCGTCAGCGTTTCCGGCCCGACCCGGCCCATTGGCGCCGCCTGGTCGACCGGTTCTTCACCGCCGCCGGCGCCGGTGACGTGGCCGGGCTCGTCGAACTGTTGACCGCCGACGCGACCTCCACCGCCGACGGCGGCGGCAAGGTGTCGGCCGCGCGGCGCCCCATCGAAGGCCGCGACCGGCTGGCGCGCTACGCGGCGGGCCTGTTCGGCAGGAACCTGCCGCAGCTGGCCCTGCGGCTGGACGTCGCCGAGGTCAACGGCGAGCCGGCCATGCTGGCCTTCGACGGCGACCGGCTCGCCGGCGTCGTGTGCTTCGACATCGCGGGCGACCGGATCGCCGCCCTGCGGGTGATGGCCAATCCCGACAAGCTGCGGTTCATCGCCGGCCAGCTGTCACATCCGGCGGGCCTGTCCGGTCCGTAACGGTGTGACCAACCGAGTCCTGGTAACCGGCGGCACCGGAACCGTCGGCAACGTCGTCGTCGAGCATCTGACCGCCGCGGGCAGCGACGTGCGCGTGCTGAGCCGCGGCAAGCGGCGGCGCCAGCGCACCGACGTCCAGCACGTCGTCGGCAACGTGACGACCGGCGGCGGGCTCGACGCCGCGGTGCACGGCGTCGACGCCATCGTGCACTGCGTCGGGCCGAGCCGGCCCCTGGTCGCGGCGGCGCGGCGGGCCGGCTCGCCGCACCTGGTGTACGTCTCGATCGTCGGGGTCGACCGGGTCCCGTTCGGCTTTTATCGCAGGCGGCTGGCCAGCGAACGCCTGATCGCCGAGTCGGGCCTGCCCTGGACGGTGTTGCGGGCGACCCAGTTTCACGATCTCGTCGCGGTGATCCTGCGCATGCTGGCCAAACCGCCGGTGTTGGCGGTGCCGTCGGCGAGCCTGCAACCGGTCGACGTGCGCGAGGTGGGTCAGCGGCTGGCCCACCTGGCGCTGGGCGAGCCCGTCGGGCGGGCGCGGGACTTCGGTGGCCCGCAGGTGCGCGCGCTCGGCGATCTCGCCCACGGCTACCTGGCCACCGTCGGTAAGCGCCGGCCGGTAGCGCCGATTCGACTGCCCGGCAGGGTGTTTCGCGCCGTGGCCGCCGGCGGGCTGCTGGCCACGGGGGGCGCCGCCGGCACGGTCACATTTGAGCAGTACCTGCGCCGGCAGCTCGAGGCCGGCCAACTGCCCTACAGCGACGCGATCCGCGACTACCTGAGGTTCCGTCCAAGCAGGGAGGCCCGATGAACGCTCGGCTGACCAGCCCCGCGCTGCGCGGCGGGCTGTGGTTTTTGGCGCTCGTCGAGCTCGCGGTCGGGGTCGTCGCCACGGTGTCCCCTCGCGGCTTTTACCACTACGTGCCCTGGGTGGACCTGCTGCCGCCGTACTCCGAACACCTGATGCGCGACGTCGGCGCGCTGAGCCTGTCGCTTGCGCTGGTCCTCGTCGTCGCCGCGGTCACGATGGAACGCCGCATGGTCCAGGTCGGGTTGGGTGCTTACCTGGTGTTCGCCGTCCTGCATTTCCTTTTCCACACGACGCACCTGGAGAACTTCACCACGGCGGCCGCCGTCGGGCAGACGGCGATCCTCGGTGTCGGGGTCCTGCTCCCGGCGGGCCTGCTGCTTCTGACCGGGCGGCGCGGCAGCCACTAAGATTGAGCTGTTTGGTGGACAGGGGAGGCGGCGCGCAGCCGCCTGAGTGAGTCGACCGGACGTTGACGGGTGCCGAGGCCGCGCGGCTTCCCGTGCCGCGGCTCGCCACTTCCACCGATCACGCATTCAACCGTCGGGTGGGCGTTGGTCGATTATTCTGCAGCGGCCGTTGCGTACAAGTTGAAGGGGTGTTCGGGTGAACGTGAGGGTGGTGCTGGCAGTCGGGGTGCTCGTGGCATCGACGGCCATGGGCTGCACGTTCGCGTCCAGGAACCCGCCGACCAGTCAGACCCTGCAGGTCCCCATGGACGACGTGCTCAAGCAGAACGCCATCACGCAGAACGTCACGCTGGCCGTCGGCAACACGTTGACGGTCAAGCTCGGCTCGAATTATTCGACGCCCTACCGGTGGAAGCCCGACACGAAGATCGGTGACTCGACAATCGTCAAGCAACTCAGCCACGAGTACGTGCACCCCACCTCCGACGCGCTGGGCGCGCCCGGCACCGAGGAGTGGACGTTCTCGGCGCTCAAGCCGGGGCGCACGACGATCAGCACGTCCTACGCCAGCATCGTCGGCAAGGACAACAAACCGGTGTGCACGTACACGGCCAACGTGACGGTGCGATAGAAGTGTTCGGCTTTCTTCCCAACTTGGCTCGACGAAGCTGAACTACAAAAAATCCTTAGGCCGCGTTGGCCTTCAGTTTCGCCGTGTACACCTCGGCCAGGAAATGCTCGACGGCGACCGCGGTGTGCGCCGCCCGGGCCGAGCCGAAGATGTCGAAAGCGTGCTGGGCCAGAGGCAATTCGGCATACACGACGGGTTGGTTGCTGACCTCGCGCAGCTTGGTCGTGAACGTGCGAGCCTGCTCGACGTAGGCCAGCGAGTCGTTGGTGCCGTGCAGGACGAAAAACGGGGGAGCGTCGGGGCCGATGTGGTAGATCGGCGACGCGGCCTCGAACGTCTGCCGGTGCGTCGAGGGCCGTTGCTTGATGATCGACTTGATCAGCAGCCCCGGCATCATCGGATGCAGCGTTTGGTCGAAGTGGGTGAAGTCGTAGATGCCGTAGAACGGGATGGCCGCCTGCACGCGGGTGTCGGCGTCTTCGAATCCCGGCTGGAACTGCGGGTCGTTGAGGGTCAGCGCCGCCAGCGCCGAAAGGTGTCCGCCGGCCGAACCCCCGGTGATGGCAACGAAGTTCGGGTCGCCGCCGTATTGGCCGATGTGCGCCTTGACCCAGGCGAGGGCGCGCTTGATGTCGACGATGTGGTCGGGCCAGGTGTTGCGCGGGCTGTGCCGGTAGTTGACCGCGACGCAGATCCATCCCAGCTCGGCGAGGTGGCTCATCAGCGGATGTGCTTGCCCGCGTTTGTTGCCCGTCGTCCAGGCGCCGCCGGGGATCTGGAAGAGCACCGGCGCCTTGCCGTGGCGGTCAAGGTCGGGGCGCCGCCAGATGTCGAGGTGGTTCGCCCTGCCGCAGGGGCCGTAGCTGATGTCGGAGTCGTGGGCGTAGTCGTTGTAGATCCGCAGCATGCGCAGCACGCCGGGCGCCTTGGCGGTGCCCTCGGCGGCCGGGTGGCGCCAGAGCCCCTCGGAGTCGGTGCGCCGCTGCGGCCCCAGCCCGTCGTCGAGCGCCTTGGTGAGCGGCACGTCGGCCTGGTGCCCGGCGCGGCTGAAGTTCAGCAGGCCCGCCGCCGAGACGGCCGCCGTCAGCCACGCCAGGATTCGCACCGGCGGGATCAGCCGGCGCGAGGTGAGGGCCAGCCCGACGAGCTGGCTGGCCAGGGTCTGCAGCGGCAGCTCGGTGACCAGCATGCCGAACAACCACGAGAACAGCGACGCGTAGCGCTTGCGGGCCAGCGGCCGATAGGCGTTGAGGGTGCTCGCAGCGGTGACCGCCGTGACCACCAGCGACGCCACCTGCCGGAGGATGTGGATGGTTCTCGCGCTCATGCGGCACACCTTACGAGGTGGGCGAGCGGTGGGCGTGTACCCGGCGACCGGGACGAGTAAAACCGGAGGTAGCCAGCAAATCGAACATCGGGTCAGGCGGGGTGAAGCCATGGACATCACGCGCACAATTACGCCGGTCGCGGCCCTGGCCGCCAGTGTCGCCATCTCCGCGGGAGCAACGGCCGCACCCGCGTCCGGCGCTCCGGCGATGATCGGCAACTACGTCCTTACCGAGAAGAACCCGGCTGGCCAGGCGTTCGTCACCCAATGGAACGTCAACCCCTGCGGCGACGGATGCGTCGACATAACAGCTGGGCATGGGACTAGCCGAGCGCAGTTGGTCGACGGTCAATGGGTGATGGACATGTTCGACAACGTGCGCTGCGCGGACGGCACCAGAGTCCCCTACGCCGCCAACGCCCACATAACGTGGGACCCCAACACCCTCGCGGGCACCGATCAACAGGTCTACACGCAGGCAGCCTGCGGCCGACCGCCGGGATACACGCAAACCAACCAGATACAACTCAAACCGTCAGCTTGACCCCTAGGGGCGCCTCGTCAGGCGAGGACGGTTTTGGGCATCACGGTCGGTTTGAATCCGTATCGTGGCGCGCCGAACCCCGGGGATGTCCCAGCCATGGCCATCGACGGCATCCCGGCCGGCACCGCCGTCGCCGGCGCCGCCGGCTCCGCGTCAACGGCCCACCCCGAGCCGGCCGATGCCGATGCGCCGGAACTGGTCGGCGGGGCGGCCGCGGACCAACTGGCCGGCACCGACAAACCGCCGACCGTGGACGCCTGGCCCAAACCCACCAGCGCCGGCGCCCCACCGACTCCAGGAGCGCTGGCGGGCACCGCCGGGGCCGCCAGGCCGGTTGCCGCGAAAGCGCTCGGGGCGGCGTGTGCACTGGCCACTACGGGGGCCGTCGCGGGGGCGGTGGTCATGGCGTGGCTCAGCAATACTGAGTTCGGGATGGTGTTCATGACCCACCAGGCGGTCGCGTCCACCGCCCCGTTGATGGTGTTGGCCACCAACGGGTCGCCCACGATCGGCGTCGCCTGGGCGGGTACCGCGGCGGCCGGGGAGGCCAGCGCGGCAACGGCATTGGGCAAGCTGGAGATTGCCTGCACGAGGTCGGCCTGCGTGCTCGTGGTGGCACCGGCTTGGCCGACCGCGGCGGCCTGGCCGGCCAGCCATTGCGGGTTGGCGGTCTGCGCGGGGGACGTCAACGGGTGCAACCATCCGGCGCTCGCCGAGGAGGCGGCGTAGCCGTACATCGCGGCGGCGTCCTGGGCCCACATCTCGGCGTAGGCCGCCTCGGTGGCCATGATCGCCGGCGTGTTTATCCCGAGGAAGTTGGTCGCAACGAGTGTGGCCAGCTGAGCCCTGTTGGCAGCGACCACCCACGGGGGCACCGTCGCCGCAAAGGCCGCCTCGAAGGCGGCCGCGGAGGCCGCGGCCTGCGTGGCCGCGTGCTGAGCGTGCGCGGCGGTGACGTTCATCCACGCCACGTACGGTTGGGTCGCCGCGACCATCGATGTCGACGCCGGGCCCAGCCACTGCTCGGCGGTGAGTTCGGTGATGACCGACTCGTAACCGGCTGCGGTCGAACTCAATTCGGCGGCGAGGGTGTTCCACGCCGACGCGGCGGCCATCATCGGTCCCGCACCGGCACCGGCATACATCCGCGCGGAGTTGATCTCTGGGGGCAACGCTCCGAAGTCCATCTCGGTAACCTTTCCTGAAAGTTTGGTTGCTGCAATCGAATCCGTGATCCCTACACGCCCGCCGGCCGTCCCATCACGGTGGGCTTGACGCCGTACCGCGGCGCACCCATCCCGGCGGCCTTGCCCGCCGTGGCCACCGCGGGCATCGCGGCCGGCATGGTCGTCACCGGCGCGCCTTGGGCTGCGGGCGCGGTCCAGCCCGCGGTGGCTGCCGGGCTAGGATCCGCCGCCGCGGGGCCGGCTCCAGCGGCCCAGCTGGGCGGCACCGACAACCCGCCGACCGAGGCCGCCGGGCCCAGAGCGGGCACCGTCGGAACACCGCCTGCGCCTGCAGGAGCCGCCGGCCCCGCTGCGCCCGGCAGGACGTTTGCGTCCAAGCTCGCGGCGGTGGCGTCGGCGGAGAAGTCACCGGTCTCGTTGGCGGCGGGAAGAAGGCCGCCGCCGCACATCCCGAGCAGGTCCGACGCGGCGGAGTCCCAGTTGCCGGTCCCGATGTCGAGGATGTTGGCGAGGTCGCTGCCCGGCAGTTCGGCTTGTGCCGAGTTGGCGGCAGCACTGAAAATACCCGAAACCTGTTGGGAGAACGGCGAAGCGGTCGTCAGCGAGTTGGTGGACTCGGTGGCCGAGTAGGAACCGGCGCTGGCCCCCAAGGTGTTTACGAACAGGTCGTGAATTGCGCTCGCTTGTGCGTTGACCGACTGGTACAGGGAGCCGTATGCCGTGAAAATGGCTGCCTGCAATGCCGATACCTCGTCGGCGGCGGCGGGAGGCAGTCCGGTTGTCGGGCCCGCCGCGGCCGCGCTCTCGGCGGCCATTGCGGTGCCGAGCGTTTGCAGCTTGCCCGCCGCGTAGGCCAGCGCTTCAGGATGTGTGGTTACAAAATACATGGGTGCCCCCTTCTGCGGATGTGGTGACTTGGACTGATGACGCTTCGATTGAGCGCGCACAGGGTTGGGCGACGTTGGGACGGAAGCGATGTCGCATCATGTCGATCGCTCACATCTGCGTCCTTTGGCGAGTCGCCGTAGGAGGGTCAGACTTAATACTCCAACGCCTTGCAACCGCGCTCAAGAGTTCTCGGGCGTGGATTTTTGCGCGAGCTCTCGGGTCCGGCTCACCGGCGGCCGCGGCCGGTCGCTTTGACCGACTAAGTCACGGTCTGCACTTTGGCCTCTCGGAGAGGAGCGCGCTTCGAACATCCTGTGACGCGGGTGGTTTCGGTTTTACGGCCCTGGAGAAGGGCGACGATGCCCGTCGTTGAAGGTTATCCGCAAGCCGATTCGGGGAACCCTCGCCAAGCCGTCGAAACGCAGGGAAAGGATCGTCAGTTGTTTTCGGCCCACCGCCACCCGCTCCCGGGCGCCCGTTTCGGGCCCTACGAGCTGCGATCGCGCATCGGCGCGGCTCGAACGGGCGAGGTGTACCGGGCCTACGACACGCGCAACGGGCGAACCGTCGCGCTCAAGCTGCTCCGCAGCGGGATGGCGTCGGACCCGGGCTTCCAGCAACGCTTCCGGCAAGAGTCTTGCGTCGTGGCTCGGCTGCAGGAACCGCATGTCATCCCGGTGCATGACTTCGGGGACATCGAGGGAGTGCCCTTCATCGACATGCGCCTGGTCGAGGGCGTCAGCCTGAAAGACCTGCTGGCCGCCCAGGGCGCGCTGGCCCCCGGGCAGGCGACGGCGATCACGGCCCAGGTGGCAGCCGCGCTGGATGCTGCCCACGTCGCCGGGCTGGTGCACAGGAACGTCAAACCCGAAAACGTGCTGCTGACTACCGACAAGCATGCGTACCTCTGCGACTTCGGGGCCGCATCGGTAAGCGGGTCGTGCGACTACACCGCGCCCGAATTTCTCAACGGCGGTCGCGCGACACCGCGGGCCGACGTCTACTCGCTGACGTGCGTGCTCTACGAGTGCCTCACCGGGCAACCGCCGTTCGAGTGCGATACGCGCGAGCAACTGATCAGCGCGCACCTGTTCTTGCCGCCGCCCCGGCCGAGCATCATGCGCCGAGGAATCGACAAGGCGTTCGACGGCGTCATCGCCCAAGGCATGGCCAAGGAGTCCGCCGCGCGGTTCTCGTCCGCGGGTGAACTGGCCAGGGAGGCTTTCGGGCCGTCGCCCTCGAACCCGCGACTCCCGCCCACTCCCGCGGCGTCTCCCAGCCCGCCGTCGCGCACCCGGCCGTTCTGGACCGTCTACCCCAATCCGGACGACACCGGTTACAGCCCGTATCCGCCGCCCGCGCCGGAGCCCCGACCGCCGGCCAAGCCGGTCCTGGGACGGGCACCCGTCCTGGTCGGCGGGGCGGCGGCGGCACTGTTGGTGGTCGCGGCGGTCATCGCGGCGACATCGGTGCTCTTCGGCGGCTCACGCGACGGTTCGTCACCCGCAACCCTGTCGGCGGCAGCCCCGACCCCGTCGATGACGAAGACGCCGTCGCTGTCACAACCCGTCCAGGGGGCCGACGGCCTGGGCTTCGTCGGGCATACCGCGCGATGCGAGCCGGGCAACCCTCCCGCCGCGGTGCTGCGAACGGCCCAGTCACTTGCGGTGGTGTGCCAAAGCGCGCCCGGCAATTACTACTTCCACGGCGAGCGCATCCGCGATGGCGCCAACATCGAGCTGACGGACGTGGTGCGCTCCTCGGGTGGATTCGACGTGACCAATCCGTCTGACGGGGTTCGCTACGAGGTGCGCCCGGAACGGCTGCGGATCATCAGCAATGGGCACGTCGATTCCTCTGAGCCGGTGCTGGAATACGCGTCGGCTGGGTAAGTCACACTGACCACACCTGACTCTCGTGACGCACGGGATTTGGGGCCGGACAACTTATGCCATTCGCCGCAGGCCCTGGCTGGTGACGCTTGCGTTTTGGCGCTGTTGGCGCCATATTGGCGCCATGCCTAGCGTCCAGATCAAAGACGTTCCGGAGGACACCCACCGAGTTTTGCGCGAGAGGGCCGCCCGTGCGCATCAGTCCCTGCAGGAGTACCTTCGATGCCGTCTGATCGCTGAGGCGAATCAGCCCACTCTGGATGAGGTTTTGGGCCGTGTCGCCGATCGCCGCGGTGGCCGGGTGTCCTTTAAGGACGCCGTTGATCACGTTCGGGCCGAACGTGATCGTCGTTGATGCAAGCGTTTTGGCAGTGGCCCTGGGCGACGACGGAGCGGATGGCCAGCAGGCTAGGCAGCGGTTAGCGAACGAGGCGTTGGTCGCGCCCGAACTTGTCGACATCGAGGTTCTATCGGTGTGGCGACGTCAAGTCGCGGCAAAGCTGATGCCTGCGAGGAGGGCGGTGAGCGCGGTAGCGGATTTGGGGGATTTGCCATTGCGCCGCTCCCCGCACCAGCCGTTGCTGCAGCGCGTCTGGGATTTTCGGGATGCCGTTACGCCCTACGACGCCGCGTATATCGCGCTGGCGGAAGCCCTGGATGTCGCGCTGGTCACCGCCGACGCGCGACTTTCACGTGCCTCTGGCGTGCGTTGCGTGGTGGAGGTTGTCGGTAGAAGCTAGTGCCCGGCGCCGGCGTCCGACCTTGCGTGTATCGGGTGCCGCGCCTCGTGCCCACTCGCGGCGACAGACACCCGTCGCGCGGCCAGTGTCGCCGTGCGGCGGGCATTGCGGCGCGGCAGGCACATCGCGGGTCGAATGTTACGTTCGCGTAAGCAAATTCGCACTCGGGCCGTCTGCTGTTGATCTCGAGGCCATTCGGCGCGCTAAATGTTGCAGACAAAACTGTCAATCGATAGATATTGCCCGGGGCAGCGCCGCCCCGACGGATCGAGGGGTTTCCGGTGACCGCTGACACGACCGAAGTCGGCGGCGCGTCGCAGACCGCCACCACGGCGGGTGCCCGTGCCCACGCGCGGGCACAGCATGGACGTGCCGCGGAATTCATGCGCCACATCCCCGCCGACGCGAGCCCGACCCGCCCGCCCGACGTACCGGCCGGGCGGTTGGTGTGGTCGGAGACGGTGGCGCCGGGGGGCTACACCACCGCCGTCCTATCGCGGGGCACCCGAGTCCGCCTGGCCGACCCTGACGGCGATGCGTGCGCCCATCTGCTGCTGCACCGGGCCGATGCCACCCACGAGCGGCTCAACATCGCCGATACGGTCAAGGTCCCGTGGCAGGCCTACCTCGGTACCGGCCACCCGTTGCTGAGCGGCTTCGGCCGGGTGCTGGCGACCATCGTCGCCGACACGTCGGGCGCCCACGATGCCCTCACGGGAACCACGACGCTCGCGGGCAACGAAGAGAAATACGGCGCCGGCGCGCCCGAGTCGGCATCTCCGGCCGGGCGTCAGCTGTTCTTGCTCGGAGCGCTCAAACACGGCTTGTCGCAACGTGACCTGCCGCCGTCGCTGTCGTTTTTTCAGGGGGTTCGCGTCGGCTCGGACGGCACGTTCACTTGGCAGGGATCGTCCGGGCCGGGCACCCATGTCGATTTGCTTCTGCATGTCGACGCGATCGTCCTGGTCGCCAACACCGCTCATCCCCTCGACCCGAGGCCCGAATTCACGTGTTCGCCCCTGCGGATTCACGCGTGGCCCGCCGCGTCCGACCTCGACAGGTTGGTGGCCGGTCAGCTGATCGGTCCCCTGGGCCCCGAGCACCGACAGGCCGTCGCGAACACCGACGCCGACCTAGCCGCCCGAGGAGTGCAGTGACCGCCACCCACCCAACCGAAGCCCTCGTGGACGGGGCGGTCGTCCTCGACCGGACCGTCGCCCCGCGCGCGGCGTGGTCGGCGGTGGTCGCCGCCGGCGACGTGCTCACCATCGTCGACCTCGCCGGCAACCAGGCGGTGGACTGCCTGCTCTATTCCGCCGCCGACACGTCGGTCCGCTACTCTGCGCCGGAAACCATTGCGCGGCAGGGGCGCATCACGCTGACCACTGGATCGGTACTGCGCGCGGACACCGGTGCCGCGTTGATGACGGTGGTCGCCGACGAGGTGGGAGCGCACGACACGCTTGGCGGCGCATGCTCCAAGGAGTCCAACACCCTGCGCTACGGTCAGCACACCCGGGCCCAGCACGCCTGCATGGAGAACTTCCTGATCGAAGGCGCGCGCTACGGCTTGGACGCCCGGGACCTCGCCAGCAACATCAACTGGTTCATGAACGTGCCCGTCGACGCCGACGGCGCGCTCGGCATCGTCGACGGCCTGTCCGCGCCGGGCAAGCGTGTCGCGCTGCGCGCGGACATCGACACGCTGGTCCTGGTGTCGAATTGCCCCCAGATCAACAACCCCTGCAACGCATTCAACCCCACGCCGGTCCGCATGATTGTGACCCGACCGGGTCAGGCGGGCGGCGAGTGACCGCGGCGCAGACGGTCCTCATCGCCAATCGGGGGGAGATAGCCGTCCGGCTGATACGCTCGGCAAGGCTGCTGGGCCTGCGCACGGTCGCGGTGTTCTCCGACGCCGACCGCGGCGCGCCCCACGTCCGGATCGCCGACGCCGCAGTGCGGCTCGGCCCAGCCGCGCCCGGCGAAAGCTATTTGCGGATCGACGCGATCCTTGCCGCCGCCGACGAGGCCGGTGCCGACATGATCCACCCGGGGTACGGATTCCTCTCGGAGGACGCCGATTTCGCCGCCGCCGTGGAGGATGCGGGCATGTCCTTCGTCGGCCCGACCCCACACCAACTGCGGGTGTTCGGCACCAAACACACGGCCCGCGCGGCGGCTGTGGCGGCGGGTGTCCCGGTGTTTCCGGGATCGGATCTGCTCGACAGCGCGGACGCGGCGACCCGCGCGGCCGACGACATCGGGTACCCCGTCATGCTCAAGGCCACCGGCGGCGGTGGCGGGATCGGCATGCAGGTGTGTCGCGACCGCGCCGAACTTCGCTCGGCGTTCGAGCGCGTGGCCCGGCAGGCTGAGCGCAGCTTCGGCTCGGCGGGCGTGTTCGTGGAGCGTTTTGTCGAGGACGCGCGGCACGTCGAGGTGCAGATCTTCGGCGACGGGGCGGGTCGGGTGTTGTCGCTGGGCGATCGCGACTGTTCACTGCAACGCCGCAACCAGAAGGTGATCGAGGAGGCACCGGCGCCCGCGCTGCCGGACGAACTGCGCGACCTGCTGCATTCGTCGTCCCGCACGCTGGCCGCGTCGGTCAACTACCGCTCGGCAGGCACCGTCGAATTTGTCTACGACCGGCGCCGCAGGCAGGCGTCCTTCCTCGAGGTGAACGCGCGCCTGCAGGTGGAGTATCCCGTCACCGAGGCCGTGACGGGAATCGACCTGCCGGCCTGGATGTTTCGGTTGGCTCGCGGCGAACGGGAGATGCTGTCGCAACACCTGGCGCCTGGCGCCATGACAGGTGCTGTCGACGCGGTGGGCCATGCGGTGGAGGCGCGGATCTACGCCGAGAACGCAACCCGCGATTACCGCCCAAGCACCGGAACGCTCACTGCCGTAACGTTTCCCGACCGGCTCGCCGATGGAACGAAGGTCCGTGTCGACACCTGGGTCGAGGCTGGGACGGACGTCACGGCGTGGTACGACCCGCTGCTGGCCAAAGTCATCGCCGCAGCGCCTGACCGCGACACCGCACTGGATCGGCTCGGCGCCGCCCTGGACGCCACCGACGTGCGGGGCATCGAGGTGAACATCGGCGTGGCCCGCGCGGCGTTGGATCACCGCGACGTGCGAGCCGGCACGCATAGCACCGCCACCTTCGCCGCCGTCACGGACCCGCGCCCCAGCATTATCGTCGAGCGTCCCGGCCTGTTGACCACCGTTCAGGACCTGCCCGGGCGGCTGGGCATGTGGGACGTCGGCGTGCCGCCGAGCGGACCGATGGACGACCTGTCGTTTCGTCTCGGCAACCGTGCGCTTGGCAATGTCGATGGAGCGCCGGGACTCGAGTGCACGTCGGTGGGCCCGGCGTTGCGCGTGACGCATCCGACGACGGTGTGCGTCACAGGTGCCGAATGCCCACTGACGGTGGACGGCACGCCCGTCCGGATGTGGGAGCCCGTCGAGATACCGGCGGGGGCTGTGCTCGACGTCGGTGCCGCCGAGAAGGGCTTGCGGACATACGTTCTCGTCGCCGGCGGCTTCGACGTGCCGGCCTATCTCGGCAGCGCGTCCACCTTCACCCTCGGGCGGTTCGGCGGTCACGGCGGGCGCCCACTGGTGGCCGGTGACGTGCTGCGGGCCAACCACTCCCCGCACAACGGGCCCGCGGTGGCGGTGCCGCTCGAGGATCGCCCGACGCTGCGGTCCGACTGGGAACTCGCCGTCACCGAGGGCCCGCACGGCGCACCCGAGTTCTTCACCCGCGCTGACATCGACGCCATCTTCGGCAGCCGGTACCGCGTGCACTTCAACTCGGCGCGCACCGGCGTGCGCCTCGAGGGGCCTACGCCGGAATGGGCGCGCCCCGATGGTGGGGACGCCGGGCTCCATCCCTCGAACATCCACGACAATGCCTATTCCGTCGGTGCAATGGATTTCACCGGTGACACCCCGATCCTGCTCGGCCCCGATGGCCCGAGTCTGGGCGGCTTCGTATGCCCGGTGACCGTCACCTCGGCCGACCGATGGAAACTGGGGCAGTTGCGCCCGGGCGACACCGTCCGGTTCGTCCCGGTCCGCGCCGCCGATGTGCCGTCGCGCCGGGACGTGGGAAGGGCGCGTGGCGCAACGGGTTTCGTGCCACGAACCGGGGGCGACGGCGACGACGGCGTGCTGGCCCGCCGTGCCGGAGACGGCGGCCCCTCGGTCACTTACCGACGCAGCGGCGACGACAACGTGCTAGTCGAGTACGGCGACATGGTTCTCGACCTCGCACTGCGCGTCCGAGTCCATGCCCTGCATCGTCACCTGGACGGCCTGCGCCGAGACGGCGACGTATCCGGAATAGTGGACCTGACGCCGGGAATCCGGTCGCTGCAGGTGCACGTGGACCCCGACGTGCTCTCGGTCAACTCGCTGCTCGGGCTGCTGCGCGAAGTGGAAGAAGCGCTGCCGGCGACGTCGGATGTCGTGGTGCCGAGCAGGTCGGTCCGGTTGCCCCTGAGCTGGGACGACCCCGCGACCCGGGAGGCCATCGCGCGGTACATGTCGGGTGTGCGCGACGACGCGCCGTGGTGCCCGTCCAACATCGAGTTCATCAGGCGCGTCAACGGGTTGGCGTCGCAGGCCGATGTCATGGACACCGTGTTCGCCGCGGAGTACCTGACCTTGGGGCTGGGCGACGTGTACCTCGGCGCGCCCGTGGCAACGCCGCTCGATCCTCGACACCGGTTGGTGACCACCAAGTACAACCCCGCACGCACCTGGACGGCCGAGAACTCCGTCGGCATCGGCGGCGCGTACCTGTGCATCTACGGCATGGAGGGGCCGGGCGGCTATCAGCTTGTGGGGCGGACCACCCAGGTGTGGAGCCGCTACCGACACACCGCGCCGTTCGAGTCCGAAAACCCATGCCTGCTACGGTTTTTCGACCGAATCAGCTGGTATCCGGTGTCCGCCGAAGAGTTGCTGGATTTGCGCGCCGACTTGGCCGCGGGCCGGGGTTCGGTCGACATCACCCCCGGGGCGTTTTCGCTGGCCGAACACGAGCGCTTTCTTGCCGACCATGCGGACTCGATCGCGGAGTTCCGTGCGCGTCAGAGCGGCGCCTTCGTCGCCGAACGTGCCGCGTGGGCTGGGGCGGGGGAGTTCGACCGCGCGCAACGGGCCGAATCCCGTTCTGTCGCAGCCACGGTGGACCTGGTGCTCGACCCCGACGAGCAGCGGTTGGATGCGCCGTTCTCCGCCAACGTGTGGCGGGTGGACGTGGCGGTCGGCGACGATGTGGTGGCGGGTCAGTCGCTGCTCGCGCTGGAGGCCATGAAGATGGAGACTGTGGTGACCGCCCCCGCGGACGGTGTCGTCACCAGGGTATTGGTGGAGGCCGGCAACCAGGTCGACCCGGGCACCCCGTTGGTCGTCGTGGGCCCACCCGTGTCGGAGCGGGACGTCATGGAGGTGTCGGCATGAGCGCTGTCGAGCGGGTGCGCGCGGCGTACGCGGCCATCGAGGCCGTCGACCGGCCAGAGATCTGGATCTTTCTGCGGCCCATGGCCGATGCGCTGGCCGAGGCGGTGGCCGTCGACGCCGCGGTCGCGCAGGGAAAGGACCTGCCGCTGGCCGGGCTGGTCGCCGCCGTCAAAAACAACGTCGACGTCGCCGGCCTGGCCACCACCGCGGGATGTCCGGCCTTCGCGACCGCACCGGCGGACGCCGACGCTCCCGTCGTGGCGCGGTTACGCGATGCCGGCGCCGTCGTAATCGGGGCGACCAACCTCGATCAGTTCGCGACCGGGCTGGTCGGAACGCGCAGCCCGTACGGCGCGGTGCGGGATGCCCGTCGGCCCGAACGCATCTCGGGCGGCTCCAGCTCCGGGTCGGCGGTCGCCGTCGCGCTCGGTCTCGCCGACATCGCCGTCGGCACCGACACGGCGGGATCCGGCCGGGTGCCCGCGGCGCTGCAGGGCATCGTGGGCATCAAACCCACGCCCGGCGTGGTGCCCACCGCCGGGGTCGTTCCCGCGTGCCGCTCCTATGACTGCGTGACGGTGCTGGCGCGCGACATCGACACCGCCGACGCCGCGATGGGGCTGATGGCCGGTGGGGCGCGCCCGTTTCCGCCGAACGCGCCGCTGGCCGCGCCCCGCAATGCCACAGTGGCCGTCCCGCGGGAACTGCCGGGACTGTCCGGGCCGTGGCGGTCGGCGTTTCACGATGCCCGCGACCGTCTTGCGGAACACGGTGTGGCACTGCGTGAGATCGACCTGTCGGCGTTCCTCGATGCGGCCCGTTTGCTCTATGAGGGCGGCCTGGTCGCCGAAAGACACGAGGCCGTCGGGGCATTCGTCGACGCCCACCGCGCCGAGGTGGATCCGACGGTGGGGGCGATCGTGTCGGCTGCGGGGGCGGTCCGCGCCACCGACCTGCTCGCCGACCGCGTCCGGCTGACCGAACTCACCGCGACCGCACTCGCCGAATTGCGGGGCTGCGACGCGTTGCTGGTTCCGACCACGACGAGCCACCCGACGATCGCCGAGGTCAACGCCGACCCCGTCACCGTCAACTCCGCGCTGGGCGTCTACACGAACTTCTGCAACCTGATGGACCTGTGCGCGGTTGCGGTGCCGTCGGGGACAGCCGACGGGTCGCAGTTCGGCGTGACGGTGGTCGCTAGGTCGGGGGCCGACGCCGTCGCACTGGACCTGGCACGCCTCGTCATCGCCCCGACGCGGCCGGTGGCCCGCCCGGGTGCGGTTTCACTGCCCGGCAGCGGCCGCGCCCCTTGGCCGGTCCGGGCCGGCTTGGCCGCCGTCCCACTGTTCGTCGTCGGTGCGCACCTGCACAACCAGCCTTTGGCGCATCAGCTCACCGACCGCGGGGCGCGCTGGGTGGGACCCGCCGCCACCGCGCCGCTGTACCGGCTCGCTCGCCTCAACACCACGCCGGCCAAGCCGGGGCTGGTGCGGGTCGGCGCCCAGGCCGGCGTGCAGATCGGGGGCGAACTGTGGCTGGTCGGCACCGCCATGCTGGGCGATTTCCTTTCGGCCCTGCCCGCGCCGATGGCGCTCGGCCCGGTCACCCTGGCCAACGGGGAGCACGTCGTTGGTTTCGGCTGCACCCTCGACGCGTGGCGGGAGGGCGAGGACATCTCCCAGTACGGCGATTGGCCGAGCTATTTGCGGGCGTTGGACTCCGCCGCGCAGGCGGCGTCGGCCTGAGTTCCGCCGGCATCGGGCGCGTTCACCAACTCGTCGAGTATGCGACGGGCCTGCGTCTTCAGCCTCGCCCCGCTGGTGGCGGTCAGCGCGCGCAAGCAGGCGTCGGCGATGCCATCGGCGATGCACTCGGCCCCCACCTTGTCCAACCATCCCGGGGTATCGAGCCTGATCTGGATCGCGGTCTCGACGAAGTGAAACGGTAATTCCGTCGCGACGGTCGTCTCGATTCTCGGTCGCCGCTGCCAGGCGCTCGAGTCGGCGCACGTTTGACGCGCGAGTTGCCGATAGCTCTTGCGGAGATATTCGCGGCGGGCCTCGAAGTGGGGGAACTTGGTACCCCGAGTCTCCGGAAACTGGTATAAGGCACCCAGATTCCACCGACTGGCGAGCAGCTGGTGTGAGTCGTACCAGACCATGACGTAAAGGCGGCTCGCCGCGGGCCCGGGGTGGTTGAGCAGCCGTCGCGCGAGTGCCGCCGACGCGTCGACCGTGCGCACCAGCAGGTTGTCGAGGATGTCGTCCTTGGTCTCGAAGTGGTGATAGATGCTGCTCTGCCTGATGCCGACCGCGTCGGCGATGGCCCGCGTCGACGTTGCTGTGTACCCGCATTCAGTGAACAGTTCGGCGGCGGCGTCGAGAATCTCCTCCCGCGGCGTGTCACCAGGTCTGCGCTGATCGATGATCCTGGGGCGTCCGCGACGGGGTGAACTCATTCCACAGAGGATGCCATCCCCCGTGGGGAAGTTTTCATCGGGTTTGGTGATCGCCTTGGGATGCGCAGAGTTGTGGTATTGCGAATTCGAGCATCTGAATCGCCCGCGGCACCGGATTTTCCCCGGCCGCGAGTCCGTAGATGACGGTTCCGTCGGCGACCGCCAGAACGGCTCGGCAAACCTGGGGGCTGGCCCGCCGGCCGTTGCGGGCCAGCACATGGCCCACCAGTTGGGACAGAACTTCGTTGTACGCGGCGATCAGCGAGGTCAGCTCGGCGTGCTTGCCCGCCTGCAGGTACCGCTCGTAAACACCGGAGATCGTTGCGCGCGTCAAGTATTCATCGTCGGCGGCATGCACCGTGGCGACCTCGGTGATGAGGCGAGCCGTCTCTTTCAAGTCGAGAGTCGTGGGAAGCCGCTTGATGAAGTCGTTGGCCTGCTCGATCCAGCCGTTGAGCATGAACTTCAGCCCGGCGGCGCGCAGGTCGTCCCGCGACGGGTAGTAGGCCCGTACGGTCTGCTCCGGCAGGCCCCCCTCCTCGGCGACCGACCGGCTCGTGACCGCGTCGAACCCGCGGCGGCGCAACACGGCGGCCGCCGAACGCAGCACCGCGCGCCGGCGGTGGTGCGACCGCGTCGACGGTGTCCGGGGCCGCGTCAACGGTGAACCCTCCTCACAGCGCATAGAGGTAGCGATCGCGCTCCCAGTCGGTCACCGTGCTGTGATACGAATGCCACTCTGAGTATTTCATGTCGACGTACTCGTCGACGAAACGCTTGGGAAAGACCCGCGCGGCAAGCTCGCTGCGGGCGAAAGCATCGGTCGCCTCGAGCAAATTGCGCGGCAGCCGAACGGCGTTCCGGGTGGGGTCTGGCCGCGTGTCGATCAGCGCGACGTCCACCGGATCCCCGGGATCCAAGCTGCGCTCGATTCCGTCCAGCCCGGCGGCCAGTGAAAACGCCGCCGCCAGATAGGTGTTTGCCGCCGAGTCGACGACACGGTTTTCCACCGCCGGACGGTTTTTGGGCAGCCGCAGCATGCACGATCGGTTTTGTTCGCCGTAGGCCGACCACACCGGTGCCCACGAGGGCGTGCCATCGGCCAGTTTGGGGTTGAGCCGCTTGTATGAATTCACCGTCGGCGTCACGATCGCGGCGAGCGCGTCGGCGTGCCGCATGAGGCCCGCCACGAAGGCGTATGCCGTCGCGCTCCACCCCATCCCGCGCGGGTCAGCGGGATCACGCATGACGTTCTCACCGGTCTCGGACGACACCAGGCTCATGTTGTAGTGGTGGCCCGATCCCCACGCTTCGGTGTAGGGCTTGGGCATGAAGGTGACCGCGAGGCCGTGCCGCTTGGCGATCTGGCGGATCATGAGGCGGAAAAAGGTTATCCGGTCGGCCATCTCGAGCGCACCGTCGTGCTCGAAGTCGAACTCGTACTGCCCGTCGCCGCCCTCGTGATCGAAGCTGAAGACTCCGAAGTCGTTGTCATGCAGGGCAGTCACAAAGTCGTCGAGGAACTCCGCCGCATCCAGTGTGGCTTCGGCATCGTAGGCGGGGCAGGGTTCCAGTTCGCCGCTGGCGGCCAGCGGCGCCAGGTAACCGGTCCCGCCCCGCGACTCGGTGGGGTTGAACACGAAGACCTCGGTCTCGACGCCCAGCTTGAACTCGAATCCCAGATCGCGCGCCCGGTTCAACTGCGCCTTCAGGATGCTGCGCGGACACTGATCGAACGGCTCGGTCCCGCCGAACATGATGTCGGCGGCCATCCAGACAAACCGTTTGTCCCAGGACAACTGCCGCAGCGTGCTGAGGTCCGGTATCGCGACGGACTCCTCTTCGTGCGGGTCCATCGCGCCGAAACCGGTTATACCCCTGGGAGTGAAGCGCTCGGAGCCGGCCAGCATGTTGGGCAAGTGATCGATGGGCACCACCTTCGTCTTGGGTCTGCCGTGCACATCGATCCACGAGCCGAGGGCATACTTCACGCCGCGCTTCGCGAGTGATTCCGCGAGCTCCCGGTGGGCGGGTTCGACGACGTTGACCGTATCCATCAACTGCCTCCTGAAAATTCGATGAGTTCGGGTGTGCGGCCGTGCGGCCGCGGAAGCGGCGGCTTTTCGGTGATCCCGTCGCGGGCCTTGGTGGCAACAACATCGACGATCGCTTCGAAGAGCCTTCCGCCGAGCGCCGCGGTGGCCTGCGACGGGCATCCCGTGACGCCGTTGCTCGACAGCACTTCCGCGGTGTACCGGAAGGTCAGCCCGTCGGTGCGGTCCGGGTCGTCCGCGCCGGACATCGCGGAGAGATCGACCAGTTCGGGAAACACGTGCAGCGCGAGCGAGGTTTCCGCCCGGTTGGCGTGGATGTCCTCGCCGTCGGCCAGCACCTCGGCGGCGATCGCAGGGCTGGCGTTCCACCAATCGACCCAGGCCGATCGGAGGTCGGGGCGGCAGAACCGCATTCGATCGGTCGCCGCGCCGAGCGCGGCGACGTTGCCCATGTGCCCGTTGACGAAGATCAGGCGAGTCAGACCGTTCAGCGCCGACCACTCAGCGATGCGAATCAGGAGCCGGGTCAGCTCCTCGGGGAACAGCGACAGCGTCCCGGGGAAAGCCGTCCCGTGTCCCAGGCTGCACCCCACGGACACCGCAGGCAGCACGATCGTGGCGTCACAGCGCGCGGCGGCGCCGTCGCATATCGCCTGGGCGAGACGGGTGTCGGTGTCGGTGGGCAAGTGCGGCCCGTGTTGCTCGGTGGCCCCTACCGGAACCAGCCCGATGCGATCCTCCAGCTCGAGCCGGCCGAGCTGCGTCGAGGTGCATTCGCCCCACCTCACGTCGCAACCGGCCCGGGAATGCGCCGACGGTGTGCCGGCCGACGAACGATGACCAGAGGCACTGCTGCCCTCCGACAACTTCGGAGCGAAGGCTCCGCAATCCTGCCGGGCTTTTGTCCCCTGGTGTGCCCGCACCCCGGTGCGGGTGTGCCCCTCGGTCCAGGCCTCACGCGAGCGGAACCCTAGGCACAGACTCCCTTTGGGAATCTGTCGGAAACGCTAAGCGGGGCACGTGTCGCCGCCATTTCTGCCAGATGTCGGCGATGTAACGACGGCTTCGGCTGGGCGCCAATGGTTTTCGTGTCTTCCCTGGTCGGTTCGGGTAGACATGAAGGAACGTTTCTGCAATCATGATTTCAACCCCGTGAGTGCATCGCGGGTGGGCGCTTCGAGTGGTGAAGAAACGTTTCTGCATCCAGACCGTCACTATCCGTCGTCGCGCCTGTTGCTCGTCCCGTCTCCGCGCGATCGCTCCCCGCGATCCGCGCTCCGACTCAAGAGGAGTCCAGCATCATGTACGACTGGTCCGCCGTCGATGTCGATCGACTGCGAAACGATCGCCGCGAAGCAATCGCCGATCTGATGAAGCGACAAGGCCTGTCGCACCTGTTGTTGACCGGCTTCGACCACATCCGCTACGCGACCGATTACCGCACGCAAATCATCTCGGAGGCATTCGACTGGTTCGCCGCGGTCATCGACCTGGACGGCCGGGCCGAGATCTTTGCGCCGTGGGTCGATCGGACGCAGGCCGATCCGCTCGCGGAACTGCCGTGGATCAGCGCGATCCATCCGATGCCGTCCTGGGCACCGATGGTCGGGCATCCCGAAACGTGGACGGCGGGACTGGCTGGTGCGCTAGGCGCCGCCAAGAAGGTCGGGATCGAACTGATCGATCCCGCCGTGCTGCGGCGGCTCGAATCGGCGCTTCCTACCGCGGAATTCGTCCCGATCGGCTGCGAGCTCTACGACGTGCGGGTCCGCAAGACTCCGGAGGAGATCCGGCTGCTCGAGGACGCCAGTATCGTCAATTCGCGCGGCGCCGAGGCCGGTTTCAAGGCCGCCGAAGCCGGTATGACCGATCACGACGTGCTGGCCGCGATCATGGCGAGCCTGCAGGAAAGCGGGCCGGAGTTTTTGAGTCACTCGTTGTGCAACCACGGCCGCGGAGACGGCGGCTGGTTCGCCGAGGGCACGGTGCTCGCGGAGGGCGATCCCTACTTCTTCGACATCGGTCTGTACGGCCGGCACGGCTACGCCTCCGACATCGCGCGTACCGGCTTCGTGGGCGGCGACACCCGCGCGGAGATCAAGTCGGTGTACGCCAAGCTGCTCAAGGCGCACGAGGTCGCCGCCGACGCCGCCAAGCCGGGTGTGCGTGTGTCGCAGATTGATGACGCGGTCAACGAGTACCTGCGGTCGGAAGGGCTGCCCACCACCCCGTACGCCATCGGGCACGGCGTGGGCCTGCGCGCCTGCGAACTGCCCACCATCTATCGCGAATCGATGACCGATCGCGACCAGGTGCTGGTGGAGAACAGCGTCATCGCCCTGGAGCCGGAGACGGGTCTCGAGGTCGACGGACGCTTCCTGCTGCTCAAGCTGGAAGACAACTATGTCGTCGAACACGATGGCGTTCGCAGGCTTTCGCCCGCGGGATACGGCCTGGACGGCTGACGACCAGGCGATGACCGGCGGCCGCCCGGACCTGCTGCGCGCCCTCATGGTGCAGGAAAGCCCGGTCCCGCGCGATGTGGACGCCAACGTCGAACGGGTGGGGGCCCTGCTCGGCGAGCGGTCCGACGTCGACGTCGCGATCTTTCCCGAGCTCTTTCTTACCGGCTACCAGTTGCACCACCTCGGGCCGCTGGCCGTGGGCCTCGACGGCACCGCGGTATCGGCGATTCGGCGGATCTGCGCGGACTCCGAAACCGCTTTTGTGGGAGGTTATCTCGAGCGGGGCGAGCACGGGGCCCTGTACAACTCGATGCTGATCGTCGACGCCGCCGGGTCGATCGCCGGAAATTACCGCAAGACGCACCTGTTCGGGGTGGAATCGTCGGTCTTCGATGCGGGTGACCGGTTGGCCTGCGTCGAGGTCGGTGCGGTACGGATCGGTCCGATGGTGTGCTTTGACCTGGAGATCGCCGAAGTGGCGCGCACCCTTGCCTTTGGGCGCCCGGACGTTTTCGTCGGCATCGCGGCGAACATGGCTCCCTTTCACGATGATCATCTGATCGCCTCGTGCGCGCGGGCCCTGGATAACCGGACCCCGCTGGTGTATGTCAACCGGGTCGGCTCGGAGGCCGGTTTCGATTTCGTCGGGGGGTCCCGGGTCGTGGGCCCGGGCGGGCAGATCGTGGCGGACCTTGGGTGCGGGCCGGGCGTCGCCGTCGTCGACGTGCCGCTGCGGCGGGACCCGCCGTCCGACGTCGATTACCTCAAGCACCTGCGGCCGGAGCTGTACCGCGGTCAGGATTCGCCGCGCTGACGGCACGTGCTCGCCCGCGGGCGAAGCTTGCCGGCCACAACCCGATTCGGCGCGGCCCCGCCGGTGATGCGGACGATCAGCGAATCGACTGCGACGGTTCCGATTTGGTCCGGCATCAGGTCGATCGCGGTGATCGGCACTCGCGAGTGCCTGATCGTCGCGCTGTCACTAAGCGCGGCGACCAAGACGTCGTCGGGGACCGACAGCCCGAGTTCTTCGACGGCGGCCGTGACGCCCAGCGCGAGGCGGTCCAGAGTGGCCAGGACGGCATCCGAGCGCGTGCGAGCCGACAGCAGTCCCTTCACCGCTGAACGCCCGGACTCCTCGGTGATTCCATCCTCGACATAGGCGATGCGCGCCGCGCAGCGATGGGCCCTGCACCACCGGGTGTACTGCTCGACCGTGTCGCGGACGTACGAGGTCGCCGGATCGCCCGCCAATAGCGCCGGTCGGCGTGCGCCCGCCGCGCGGAAGTGGTCCATGATCGCGGGGATGAGGGTCGGGTAGTCGTTGTCCACCCACGGGTGCCCATTCGGCGTCCGGCCCACAGTGACGACCGGGATCCCGTCGCGGGCAGCCTGCGCCAGCAGGCCGTCGTCGGCGGCGGTGGGGTCGACGACGATCGCGCCGTCGTAAGACAAGTTTGGCGGCACCGATGCCGGCGACAGCGCCAACGCGAAGCCTCGCTCCGCCGATCGGATGGCCGCCGCCGTCATGAGATTGGTGAAGAAGTCGATGTTCCACAGCGACGAGCACTCGGTCCCCGGCGCGCTCACCGACATCAGCAGGAGCCCGGTGCGTGCGCCCACCAGACTGCGGGCGGCCGCGCTCGGCCGGTAGCCGAGCTCGTCGGCGATCTCGCGTACCCGTCGACGGGTGTCGGATGTCAGCCGGCCGTTGCCGGACAAGGCATCCGACACCGTCGTGACCGAGACACCGGCGACCCGCGCGATGTCTTTGATGGTGACCCGGCCCCGGGTGGCCACCCGGCCCGCGCGGGCGGCAGAGCGCTTCACCGGGGCCTCCACGTCTGGATGCAGGAACGTTTCAGCGCCCTAGGCTACCCGAATCGGGTGGGCGGCACGCGCCTCATTCGACCGAAGGCGCCAGCGTCCATTGCCGGAGCTTCAAGCGGTTTGGTGTCGCGTGCACCGCGGCGTAGAGCAGCGCGCCCACGACAATCGTGCCGCCGGTGAACATGAGCGGGAAGTACTGCAGATACAAGTGGCCCCCTGCGGGGTCGTAGATCGCCCGGCGCGGCCAGATCAGGTTCACGAACATCGCGGCGCCGTAGGCGACCGCCGCCGCGTTGAGCCACACGCCGGCGCGCCCCATGCTGAAGGCGCGGTGACCCTCGTCGTCGACGGCGTCGGCGTTGAAGATCCGCTGGCCGCGTAGGCGTTTCACCAGCATTGCGCCGGTAACCATGAGGTAGGCGAGGTAAATGATGATGATGCAGGTCGATTCCATCGCGACGAAAGCGGCCTGGGGGCCGAGGTTGAGCAGCAGCACCGCGGTAGCGCTGAGTCCGATCGCGATGGCGGCGGCCGCGGGGGTGCCGGTGCGTTGGGGCACATGGGAAAGCACGCCATGGAACAGCGTGCGCCTGTCTCGGGCCATGGAGAACAGCATGCGCGAGCCCGCGGTCTGTATCGCCAGCGTCGCGACGCAGATCGCGATGGCGACCATGGTCAGCAGAATCTTCCCGGTCGTTCCCGACAGAACGGTCGCGACGACGTAGGCCGGTCCCTGGTCGGCGAGCTTGCCGTCGGTGAGGCTGGGGGCGGCGAGGACCATCGCGACAATGATCCCGAATCCGAGGACCCCCGCCGCCGACAAGGCCCGCAGGGTGGTGCGTGGGGCGATTCGGCGCGCGTTGCGGGTCTCTTCTGACATCTCACTGGCGCTGTCGAATCCGACGAGAACGTAGGCGGCGGTGAAGGAAGCGCACAGCAGGGCGCCGAAGTAGCCCGCGTGGCTGACGTTGCCGGTGGTGACCAGGACGTCGCTCGAGCGTCCCCCGTGAGCGATGAGCAGGACGATGATGGTGATGGCGCCGGTGATCTCCGACACCACGCCGATGTTGTTGATGAGGGCCATCAGCCTGATGCCGATGATGTTGACGATGGTGGTCAGCGCCATCAAGATGCCCGCCAACAGGATTGCGTTGTGCGCGCCGGACGTGGAGGTGGGTGAGGGGTCGCCGCCGACCAGCTGGAAGCCGCTCCAGATCTGTGGCAGCACGACTTGCAGGGCGATCGCCGCGCTGGTCATGACGACGATCTGCCCGACGATCATGATCCATCCGGCGAACCAACCATAGGTCGGGTTGGCCAGGCGGCTGGACCACTGGTAGATCGCGCCCGAAATGGGATAGCGCGCGGCCAGTTCGGCGAAACACGCCGCGACCAGGAGCTGGCCGCCGAGGACGACCGGCCAGGTCCACACGAATGCGGGCCCGCCGAACGAATAGCCGAGTCCGGCCAGCTGGAAGACGGCGGTCAGCACCGAGATGAAGGAGAAGCCCGCCGCGAAGGAGGCGAACCGGCCCATCTTTCGGTGCAGCTGTTGCTTGTAGCCGAACGTCGCGAGGTCGTTACCTTCGTCGACGGTGGGTGCTTCGATCACATCGGTGGTCATCAGGTGTCCCTTCAGGGTGCGGTTTCGGAATGGCCAAAAGACGACAGCGCCAGAGACCCTGCCGGCAGGGAAAGCTCGCCGGCGTCGATGCGGGCGCGCAGATAGACAAAACTCTGTGCCGTCTGCGCGAAGAGATGATCACCCGCCCGCAGCCCTGCGCGACAGGGCTGACCGGGAGAGCGCAGCTTCGGCAGCGGTTCGACGAAGGTGTCGTAATCGACACTGAAAAACAATGGGTAGGAATATCTTTCGTCGACCACCTTGCGCACGCGGTGCGTGGTTGCAACGAACAGCCCATTGGTCCATAGCTCTACCATGTCGCCGATGTTGACCACGAAACAGCCGGGCCTGGGTGGCACGTCGATCCACTGACCGGCGCCGTTGAGCACTTCGAGGCCGGGCTGCGTGGCCTTCAACAGGGTGATGCACTCGTAGTCGGTGTGTGCGCCGATGCCGGGGCGGTCGGCGGCGCTCTCGTCCACCGGATAATGGATGAGCCGCAGTTGGCTTGGCGGATCCGTCAGTAGCCGGTCGAAGAAGTCCTCCGGCTCCGACAGATACAAGGCAAAGCCGCGCATGATCGCCCGGCCGGCCTCGAACACCGCCTCGTAGTACTCGCTGACGGCGTCGGCAAAGCCCGGCAGGTCCGGCCACTGGTTCGGGCCACTCAGCGCTGTGGCGCCGGCCCGGTCGGGGCGGTGCCGCGCGCAGTCGTAGGCCTCCTTCTTGTCGGGCGTCCCGCCCGCGAACACCTCCCCGCCTTCGGGCACGTACCCACGATGATTCGTCGAGTTCCCGATGTAGACGGCCATTTTCGCGTCCATGGGTTGGTCGAAGAACGCCTGTGCCGCCGCGTGCATGCGGTCGAAGACCGCGTCGGGCACCCCGGTCCCGCTGACGTACATGAAGCCGACGCGGTGCGCGGCCTCGCCGAGTTCCTGCGCGACGGCGGCCCTGACCGCGGGATCTTGCGAAGACAGACCCGAGACGTCGATCTCGGGCACCGTATCGAAGGACGTTGGGCTGGGCATGATCACTCCTGGTGTGTCTGAAGCAGGGCCGGGTCGCCCGTGCTGCCGCTGATTCGCCAGTTGCCGGCCAGCAGGCAGCGGTGATCAGCGGGGGCGGCGACGGTGGTCTGGGCTAGTCGTCCGTGGATCCGGACCGAGATCGGAGTGCCTTCCGTTTCGCTTCGGGTGGAAACCCTGATGCGCCAACGTCCCTCACTGATCTCGCCGATCGCGATCTCACAATCCGGGGCCCCGCCGCCAGTCCGGGTGTCCGCGCCGGACGGACGCCCGACCGCGAATCCGAAGAACCCGGCCGAGCGCAGCAGGACGGCGTCGCGCCCGGCGTCGTCCCGGAGTAACACGGTGGCCGAGTCGTCCGGACTGTGCCGCTCGGTGCGGACCCACACCTCCCGGTAGGGCTGAAGGACACCCTCCTCGATCAGGGTGTCGCCGTCCCAACCCAGCCTGCCGACATCCGGGGGGCTGTGCGGTGACCAGTCGACCGTGCGCTGCCACGTGAATTCCGCCGACGCCGGGCAGCTCTGCACCAGCCGACCGGCGAAGGCCTCCAGGCCGGGCGGTGGCTTCGCGCCAACCGGAACGTCCGCCTCGGGCCACGTCGCGGGGCGGCGCAGATCGACAAACCATTGCCAACCTTGCAACCACGTAACCTGAGTGGTGGTGTCGCAGCGGCCGTCCGGCCACTCCAAGGAACGACGCACCCAGAGTCCGCACAAGTCCTCGACCGTCGGTGCCGAACTGTCCTTCAACTTCACCTCTCGTGTTTCTATCGATTGATAGAAACGTAACGGCCGTTTGGATCGGCCGGATGAGCGTTGTGTTTCGAACGCGTTTCCAGGTTCTGCCGGCTTGCACGCCCAAACATGCTGACCCGCAGTGTCATACAAGTTGCTACTGAACCCTTGGCGGCAAGCATCACCAGCGGTTTCTCCCGCTAGTGCAGGATGCGCGACGTTGCTCGGGGGTGGCCGTCCAGGACGTCACCACGTTCCCTCGGATCCCCACACCCCCAGCCGGGTCGGGCGCGGGTCGGCGTTGGCGGCCGTAAAAACTATCGATCGATCGGAAAACTAGATCACATTAAAGTGCCTGTCCAGCAATGAACTTCGTGCAATGCAGCCGTCTTCCGATGTGCCCGCCGCCGAAAGTTTACATGGCGGTTACCGGCAGCATCGCCGATGCAATACGCGAAACATACTGTGAGCCTGACACATTGGCCCTAGGCCAAACATGTGCGAGTTCCGCAAGGCGTCTCGCCAGGCTTCTCGCGCAGCGCAGGAATCTAGTCAGATGGGGAAGCCGGTGTTGGATTTTGCGGCGTTGCCGCCGGAGATCAATTCGGGACGAATGTATGCGGGGGCGGGCGCGGGGCCGATGGTCGCCGCGGCCGCGGCCTGGGATGGCTTAGCTGCCGAGTTGAGTTCGGCGGCGAACTCCTACCGGGGCGTCATTTCGGAGCTAACCGGCGGACCGTGGGTGGGCCCGTCCGCGATGACGATGGCGGCGGCGGTGGCACCCTATATTGCGTGGGTGAACACCACCGCGGTTCAGGCCGAGTTAACGGCCAGCCAGTTGGGGTCGGCCATTGCGGCCTACGAGGAGGCGTTTGCGGCGACAGTGCCGCCGGCGGAGATCGAGGTGAATCGCGCGCTGCTGGCGGCTCTGGTCGCCACCAACATACTGGGGCAGAACACCCCTGCGATCGCCGCCACCGAGGCGCTATACGCCGAGATGTGGGCCCAGGACGCCATGGCGATGTACGGCTATGCCGGCGCTTCCGCGGCCGCGACGAAGTTAACGGCGTTCACCGCCCCACCCGAGACCACCGATCAGGCCGGCGCCGCGACTCAAGCCGCGGCTGTCAGCGAGGCCGCGGCCGCCGCGGCCGGTCCCAGCGCGGACTCCGGCCTGACTGAGCTGCTCAACCTGGTCCCCAGCGCGCTGCAAAGCCTCGGCATGGGAGGAGCATTCGACCCGGCCGCGTGGTTGCAGACCGTCCTCTCCTCGCCCACCGGCGCGGCCCTCAACGTCTTCACCACCAACTTGGGTAACTGGGCCCTGACTATCAGCGGCCCGTTGTTCACGGCGTCGGGCATCACGCCGCTGCTGGGCGGGCTGTACGGCCTCGCGTTGCCGGCAACCGCGGCAGCCGATGCAGCACCCGACCTGGGAGCGGTCGCGGCAGCCTCCGATGTCGCACCGGCTGCCGGGCTGGGCACACTGGCCGGCTCGTATACGGGCGCAGGTGCACCGGTTTCGGCGGGCCTGGGCGAGGCGGCCTCGGTCGGCAAGTTGTCGGTGCCGCAGTCGTGGGTTTCGTCCCCGGCGATCCGATTGGTCGACAGCGCATCGCAGTTGGCGACTGCGGGTTTGGAAGGCGTGGCGCCGGCCGGGACCGCGGCGCCCGGCAGCTTCTTCGGGGCCGTCCCGCCGGTGGGCAGTGTGGTCAATGCCCCGCGGGGCGAGCAGGCCCGAGCCCGTTCGGGCCAGGACCAGAAGGTAGTCCCGGCGCTGCCCGGGGATTCCAACGCCGAGAAGAGCGCCGCGGCGGGTCGGCCCGCACAGCCGCAACCGGCGCGCCGCCTTGT
Organism: Mycobacterium palustre; assembly: GCF_002101785.1. GTDB lineage: Bacteria > Actinomycetota > Actinomycetes > Mycobacteriales > Mycobacteriaceae > Mycobacterium > Mycobacterium palustre. The sequence goes on along the minus strand of NZ_LQPJ01000059.1, from coordinate 8,306 downwards.
CGCCAGCGCTTTGAGCGCCCAGGAACGCGACGAACTCGAAAAGCTGCGTAAGGAGATCGCCGATCTGGCGACCGAACGTGACGCGGCGGCCCGACTGATCAAGGAGGCCATGCTGTGACCGGCGCTCTGGATTTCGCGGGGCTACCGCCCGAAGTCAACTCCGCTCGCATGTACGCGGGCCCGGGACCGGCGCCGCTGGCGATGGCCGCGACCGCATGGAGTGCGCTGGCCGCGGAACTGCACTCGGCGGCTACCTCGTACCAAGGCGTGCTTTCCGCGTTGACGAGCGGACCGTGGGTCGGTCCGTCGTCGACGATGATGACGTCGGCGGCCGAGCCCTTCGTGTCGTGGATGAGTGCCACAGCCGCGAAGGCCAAGCAGACGGCGAGTCAGATGGAATCGGCGGTCGCGGCCTACGAGGCGGCGTTCGCGGCGACGGTGCCTCCACCGGTGATCGAGGTGAACCGCGCCCTGCTCGCGGCGTTGGTGGCCACGAATGTCCTGGGCCAGAACACTCCGGCGATCGCGGCCACCGAGGCGCAATACGCCGAGATGTGGGCCCAGGATGCCATGGCGATGTACAGCTATGCCGGCGCGTCGGCGGCGGCGACGCGACTGGTGCCGTTCGAGGCGCCGCCGCAGACCACCGACCCGGCGGGGAGTTCGTCGCAGGGCTCCGCGGTCGCCCAGGCCACCGCGGCCGCGGGCGAGTCGAACGCCCAGTCCGCGCTTTCGGGTGTTCCCAATCTGCTGCAAGGGCTTTCGTCGGGATTCACCCTGGACAACAACCCGCTTCTGGATCTGTTGAACAGCTCCCCGGTGCAGGTGTTCAACTCGCTGAGCAGCCTGACCGTCGGATCCCAGCTCCTGTCCGAGGGGTTGAACTTCGACGCCTCCGGCGCCATGTTGACGTTCGCGCCGCCGGTGGCAGCGGCCTGGAACCCCTTGATCGCAGCCCTGACGCCGCCGGCGGCGTCGGCCAGCACCGCGTCTTCGGTGTCCGGCGGATCGGGCGCCGGGCCGACCCTGGTCGGTTCGTCCAGCGGGGTGTCGGCGGGCGTGGGGGAGGCGGCCTCGGTCGGCAAGTTGTCGGTGCCGGCGTCGTGGCCCGGGGCTTCCCCGGCGATCCGTCTCGCCGCCACCGCACTGCCCGTCGCCGACCTCGAAGGCATGCCGGCGCACCCGCTCGGCGGCCTGTACGGGGGCATGCCGCCGTTGGGCGGACCGGTGGCGAGCGTGATCAACGCGCCCAGGGACGGCGAAGGATCCCGGAACGGTGCCCGGGCGAAAGTCGTTGCCGCCCTTGATCGGGAGTCGGGACTGAACACCGACCTCGCGGACCGCTGGGTGGCGCAGAACCGCAGGGCGGCCGACGACGAGGCGGTGAGCGAACGGGACGAGCTCAACCAGCTGCGCCGGGCGGTCGCCGACATGACCAAGCAGCGCGACGCGCTCAAACGCACTGCCGCCTTGCTCATCCAGGAGGCCAACAACAAATAGCTCGTTCTAACACAGCCCCGAGGTCGGCGAATCGATCCACTGCCGCCGCGGGTCGGCGAAGAGCACGTCGGGGTTGAGGATGCCGGCCGGGTCGAAGCTCTGCTTGATGCGGCGCATCAGCGCGACCTTGGCCGGGTCCTCCAGCTCGAGGAAGTACGGGGTCTTGGCGCGGCCCAGGCCGTGCTCGCCGGAGATCGCGCCGCCCAATTCCATTGCGAGCGCGAGGATGTCGGCCATCAGCCGCTTCTTTTTCGCCGCGTCCTTGCAGACGATCGCCAAGTGCACGTTGCCGTCGCCGGCGTGCCCGCAGCCCGCCGCCGCCCCGCCCGCCTCGGCCGCCAGGCCGCGCGCGCCGGCGAGGAACTTGGGCATCGCCGAGCGCGGCACCACGGCGTCGATGATGTCGTCGGCGCCGATCGCCTTGGCCGTCCAAAACGCCTTCTCGCGCGCCTCGATCAGCTTGCGCGCCGAAACGCCTTCCAGCACGTAGGCGTCGACGGCGCCCAGCTCGGCGAGCAGCTCACCGGCCGCCTCGACGTCCTCGCCCAGCCGCTCGGCCGTCCGGTTCTCAAGGGCCACAACGAGATACGCTTGGCAGCTGTCGCGGATGGCGGCGGGGATGCCGAGCTCGAGGTTCTGGGTGTGGATCAGCGCGGCCATCGTCATGTTGTCGATGTATTCGAGGATGTAGGGCGCCAGGCCGCTGGCCACCACGCGTGGCACCGCGGCCATCACCTGGTCGAGGTCGGCGAACGGGGCCAGCACGGTGGCGTCGTGGTCGAGGCGCGGGTGCAGCTTGACGATCACCTCGGTGGCCAGGGCCAGGGTGCCTTCGGAGCCGACGATGAGCTGGGTGAGGTCGTAGCCGGTGGAGACCTTGGCGATCCGGCCGCCGGTGCGGATGATCTCGCCGGTCGCCAGCACCGCCTGCAGCCCCAGCACGTTGTGGCGGGCGATGCCGTACTTGACCGCGCGCATGCCTCCGGCGTTGGTGCCGACGTTGCCGCCGACGCTCGACGACAGCTCGCCGGGATGGACCATGTAGCGCAGCCCGGTGTCGGCGGTGGCGGCGTCCAGGTCGGTCAGGGTTACGCCGGGTTGGACGACGGCGACCTGGTTGGTGGTGTCGACCTCCAGGACCGCGTTCATCCGTTCGAAGGAGACGACGAGCCCGTCCTCGCGGGGGATCGCCGCGCCCGACAGGCCGGTCCCGGAGCCGCGGGCCGTCACCGGGACGTGGTGTTCCGAGGCCGCCTGCAGGAGCCGCGAAACCTCCTCTGCCGTGGCCGGTTTGGCGACGTACGCGGGCTTCTGCGGCGCCGTCGTCAACACCTCGTCGTGGGCGTAGTCGTCGGGGACGGCGTCGCCGGTCAGCAGGTTGTGCTCGCCGACGATGTCGGCGAACCGTGCCGTGATGTCGCTCACAGCGGTCACCCTAAATAGGTTTCGGCTATAAGAGGGTGGGCTATCCCCGGCGGGTCTGCGGCCGGCAGCGCCCATCGAAATAGAAGGCCAGCTTTCCGACAGGCGGGATCGACACGGAGCTCCACGGAACTCAGTATCTCCGCGCCCGGGGCACCGGCGAATTGCCAATGGTGCCGGGCGGGGTCATAGGCGGCCGCTACGAACTGCGCGGCGTGCTGGGCCGCGGCGCGATGGCCGAGGTGCGCGACGGCTGGGACACGAAGCTCAGCCGCCCGGTGGCGATCAAGCTGCTCTATCCCGGGGCCGACGCCCGGCCCGACAGCCGCCTGCGGTTCGACGCGGAGGCGCGCGCGGCCGCGCGGCTGACCGGCCGGCACGTGGTGGTGGTGTACGACGTCGGCGAGCACGACGGGCTGCCGTTCATCGTGATGGAGCGGCTGCCGGGGGTGTCGCTGGCCGACCACATCGAGCGCGGGCCGCTGCCGCCGGGGTTTGTGCACCGTGTCCTCGACGGCGTGCTGGACGCTTTGGCCGAGGCGCACAACGTCGGCATCCTGCACCGCGACGTCAAGCCGGGCAACATCTTGTTCACCGCCGGCGGCGAGCCCAAGCTCGCCGATTTCGGCATCGCCAAGACGTCGGGCGCCGTGTACACCAGGGTCGGCGAAATCATCGGCAGCATGGCCTATTTGAGCCCCGAGCGGCTGGTCTCCAAGCCCGCCACGGTGGCCGACGACCTGTACGCCGTCGGCGTGGTGGGGTACGAGGCGCTGGCCGGGCGGCGGCCGTTCCCGCAGGAGGAGCTGGGTGCGCTGGCGCACGCGATCCTGCACGAGACGCCGACCCCGCTGGGTGCGCTGCGCCCCGACGCGCCGCCGGCCCTGGCCGCCGCGATCGAACGGGCGATGGCGCGCGACCCGGCGTGGCGGTTCGACCGGGCTGACGCGATGCGCGCCGCGCTGGCCGGTTACGTTTCTCAACCGGTTCCCCTGCGCCCGCCTACGCGGGTGATGCAAGCCCCGGTCGTGATGACCTACGCGCCCACGGGGACGCTTGCGCGGCCGGCGGCGGGGCGACGGAAGTGGTGGATCGCGGGGATCGTCGCGGCGTTCGCGCTCGCGCTGATCGTCTTCATGGTGGCCCCGCCGTTCTCGTCGGAACCGCCGACGCCGGTCACCACCACCACGACGCCGTTGCCGCCGCCCCCTCCACCCACGACGGCGATGACCACGCCCAGCAGCACCGAGCTGACGCCACCGCCGGCGCCGCCGAGGCACGGCGGACCGTGGAAGAAACACAAGGGCGGCGACTGAATTTCGCGCCGCGGCTAGGGCTGCTCCAGCAGGCGTAGGGGATGCAGGCCGTCGACCGCGCCGACGAACGGCGGATGAATGCTGTAGCCGATCATGCGTTTGATGTCGTCGGACAGCGTGCGAGCGACCTCGCGCGGTATCGACAGGGTGAACGCCTCCATGGGCCGCAGCCAGGGTTGGCAGTACTGGGCGGTGACGGCCAGCCGCGCGCGGTCGGTCGTGTTGGCGCCGCCGCCGTGCCACAAGGTGCCGACGAAGAAGACGCAGGAGCCGGCGGGCATGACGACGGGCTTTACTGGGTCGTCCGGGCCGGGCGGGCGCCGGCCCCAGCGGTGGCTGCCGGGGTACACCACGGTGGAGCCGTTGTCGGCGGTGAAGTCGTCGATCGCCCAGATCGTCGCGGCGGCCAGCGGCGCGCGTGGCCGCGGAATCGGATAGAGGCCGTCGTCATGGTGCGGCAGCTGCGCGGACTCCCCGGGCTGAATGTTGATGGCCTGCAACGCCGAAAGCAGGTAGTTGGGCATCAGCAGCCGGTCCAGCACCGCCAGCACCCGCGGGTGGTCGGCCAGCCGGTCGCACACCCGCGTCCTGCTCAGCACCTTGCGTAGCGGTGTTCCAGGCAAAGAACACCTGCGCGGGACGGGTACCAAACCGCTGTTCGCACACACGATCCCAGCCATAGTCAGGATCGGCGATATAAGGGCAGAACAACCGCAGCCCATTCTGGTAGCCACGCACGGTGGACTGCTTGACAGCCTTAATGCTGCGGAGGTCAACGAAAAACTCCTCAACAAGCGCCGGCGTCCTGCTGCCGTATTCCTCCCCATACGAAATGTCTAATCGGGTTGCGGCCTCCACTTCTCGTGGTTCGGTGTCGCAAGGCCGCTCATGAAGATGTCAAGTAGCCGTGCGGCTTGTTCGCTGTTGCCGGTGGTCGGGGCCACCGAGAAGATCCCGATAAGGCCAGCCGCAACATCTTCGGAGGTGGCATGCGCGCCGATGTCACCCGCGGCACGGCCAGCCGCGAGGATCTTGTCAATTGCCGCCAGCAGTTCGGCCCGGGTATGACCAGACCCAAGTCGATCGTCTTTGATCATTGCTCGCAAGGTCTCGATCATTCCGTTCTTAGTGGCCAACCACTCGGTGAACAGATCCATCCAACGGCGCATCGCCTGCGCGGGTGGGTAAGTCGCTAGAAGCTGATCTGCGCCATCGGTCAGACGGCGCACTTGGTCCAGGTACACGGCCTCGACCAACGCCTCGCGGCTGGGGAAATGCCGGAACAGCGTACCGACGCCCACACCGGCCTCGCGCGCAATCAACCGCAGCGAGGGTTCCTCGTCGCCGCTGGCCGACGCGAACAGCCTGCTCGCAACGTCGATAAGCGCCTGGCGGTTGCGCGCCGCGTCGCTCCGAACAGCTTCCGACACCATGCCAATCTAGCGGAACGCGCTCCGGTTGTGTAACCTCACTGACAAAGCGGAGCGCGTTCCACTTGGATTACGGAGGAATTTGTGATGCATGTATTCATCACCGGAGGCTCTGGCTTGACTGGCCCTGCGGTCGTGTCGGAGCTGCTGTCTGCCGGCCACCGGGTTACTGGGTTAGCCCGCTCGGCCGCGTCGGCGGATCGCCTGGCCAGTTTGGGAGCAGAGCCATTCGCCGGTTCGCTCGACGACCTCGACCGGCTGCGCGCGGGCGCGGCCGCCGCCGACGGCGTGATACATATGGCTGCCGGCGGCGAGCCCGGCGATTGGGCCGGAATCATCAAACGTGATGTCGACGCGATCGAGGCGTTGGGAACGGTGTTGGCCGATACCGGCAAACCTTTCGTATCAACCTCCGGGACCATGGTGATGACTCCGGGGCGGCTGAGCGAGGAGACCGATCCGCCCGACGAAAACTCACCCGCCAAGTATCGGATACCGGGCGAGCGAAGCTGCCTGCGTTTCGCCGATCGGGGGGTGCGCTCCAGCGTGATCCGGCTCGCTCCGACCGTGCACGGCCCGGGCGACTACGGCTTCGTTGCGATGTTGATCGCCGTCGCCCGCAAAACCGGTGTCTCAGCCTACATCGGGGACGGGGCCAACCGGTGGCCCGCCGTACACCGTCTCGACGCGGCCACCTTGTTTCGACTTGCACTGGAGAAGGCGCCGGCCGGGACTGCGCTTCACGGAGCAGCGGAAAGTGGTGTGCCTCTTCGAGACATCGCCGAAAAAATTGGTCGCACGCTCGATCTACCCGTCGTGTCGGTCGGGTTGGACGAAGCCCCGTCTCATTTCGGGAGCGCGGCTTTAAGCTCTGTGTTCGCCGCTGACGTCCCCGTCTCCAGTGCGCGTACCCGGGAACTGCTCGGCTGGAACCCGAGGCACCACACGTTGATTGAAGACCTTGAACACGGCGACTACTTCACCGTCGCGGAAGCTCGCTGAACGGGTGTTGGAAGGCGATGAGCCACACCGTATCCGACGTCGTACTGGACCCATACGACTACAGCTTCCACGAGGATCCGTATCCCTACTACAAGCGCTTGCGCGACGATGCTCCGCTGTACCGCAACGACAAGCTCGGCTTCTGGGCCCTCTCGCGGCATCAGGATGTGCTGATGGGCTTCCGCAACAGCGTGGCACTTTCAAACAAATTCGGTGTCTCACCCGATCCGGCATTGCGAGGCCCCCACGCGGCCAAAACGATGAGCTTCATGGCGATGGATGATCCAGACCATCGGCGTTTACGCGCACTGGCAGTGAAGGGGTTCACGCCCAGGCGCAGCCGAGCACTCGAACCGCGGGTCACCGAGATCACGGTCAAATATCTCGACGTCATGCTGGAGAAAGCGGCGTCGGGTGAGACTGTCGACTACGTCGACGAGTTCGCCAGGAAGCTCCCGATGGACGTCATTTCCGACCTCATGGGCATACCGGAGGTCGACCGCGCCCAGCTACGCGCCTGGACCGATGCCGCGATGCACCGCGATGCAGGCGTCACCGATGTGCCGGAGGCGGCCATCGAAGCTTCCTTGAGCTTGCTCGCATATTTCGAGGCGATGGTGGTCGAGCGGCGCAAGCGGCCCACCGATGACCTGACGTCGACCCTGTTGAAAGCCGATGCCGACGGAGACCGCATGGCCGACGACGAAGTGCTCGGCTTCCTGTTCCTGATGATGATCGCCGGTAACGAAACGACCACGAAACTACTTGCTAACGCTATTTATTGGGGCCATCGGAACCCCGATCAGATCTCTCCGCTCTATGACGACGCCAGCCGGATACCACTATGGGTCGAAGAGACGCTGCGCTACGACACGTCCACTCAGATCCTGGCTCGCACCGTGGAGGGCGACATAACGCTGTACGACACCGTAGTCCCGGACGGCGACATGCTGCTGCTCCTGCCCGGCTCGGCACACCGCGACGAGCGGGCTTTCGACCGGCCCGACGACTTCATCATCGGTCGAGACATCGGCGGGAAGCTACTGAGCTTCGGCAGCGGCGTGCACTTCTGCTTCGGCGCCGGTCTGGCCAACATGGAAGCCCGGATCGCGCTCGACGAATTGTTCAAACGCATCCGCGGCTATGAAGTCGACGAGGCCAACTCGGTACGATTCCACTCGAGCAACGTCCGCGGGTTCGCGCACCTGCCGCTTACGGTGGAGATCCAGTAGCGAACGTCGGGCTCGTCCCTTCACCTGTGACCGTCCGCCGGCAGCAGCGGACAAGCTCGCCCACGACCACAGCCATCGGGGAAACCGTCACAACGAGCAAGGCACCGGATCCACGACCGGTACGCCTGCGCGTCCGATGGTGATGCCAATGGACGCCTGGCGCGACGGCGATCAGTTCGTCGTAAAGCTCGACCTGCCTGGCCTCAACCCGGACTGTCTCGACATCCACGTCGAACATGACAGCAACAAGCCATCAACGCCTGAGCTGCCGGAGACCGTGAGATCGGGTGCGGGTTAGTCGGTCTGGGACCGACAACCCGTACCTGTGAACACCGGATGCGTGTCGCACCGGGGAAGGTGTGTGCGGTTAGCCGGCCCACCGGGCAGTGAAGGCGGCCACCGAG
>NZ_LQPJ01000058.1 GCF_002101785.1 Mycobacterium palustre | reverse complement strand
AGAGACTCACGCGATGGCCCTCTTACGTCAGGGACCGACACGCCGCCATCACTTACACCACTCCCCGGGACGCTCCCCCAGCGGGCCGGGCTGGGCGCTGGTGGGCGATGCCGGGCATTTCAAGGACCCGCTGACCGGCAATGGCCAGCGCGACGCGCTCAGGCATGGTCGTCTTCTCGGCCAGGCCATTGCGCGCACCTTCGGCGATCGGAAAGCCCTAGATGCCGCGCTGCGCGAGTACGAGCGCGAACGGGACCGCGACACGATTTCGACCTACCACTGGGGCAACCGGGAAACACATCCGAACCCCAGCAGTCCGTTGGTTCACGCCGTGCTGAAAGGTTTCGAGCGCAATAAGGACCAAGCCCCGGACTTTTCGGACACGTTCAACCGGGTTCGCCCGGTTGAGAATGTCCTGAGTCCGCGCCGTTTGCTCGCCGGTCTGCTGAGGGCGCTGCGCGAACCCGGGGCTGACCGCCGGGCGATCTTCGCCGAAGTTGCCCAACAACTGCCGCACGAGATCGGGATTCGGCGACATCGGCTGCTCGATGGGTTCAGGTCGACGAAGCCGGTTTCCACCGAGAATCCCGGGTGGAGCGTGGGCAAGGCGCCGATTGTGGCCGCCCACAGGGCGGCCGCCACGCAAACCCGCCCGGTTGGGCGACCGCAAGCGGCCACGGCGGGCGGCGGCGCCGCGGAGTGATCAAAGCTCGCGCACTCTGGTCCGTGTCATCGCGACTCTTTTCCAAAAGTAACTGCCACCGAGCCGATTCCATCAATGGTGGCGGTGTAGGTGCTCCCGGGTCGGGCGGGAACCATGGGACCTAGCGCCCCGGACAGCACGATGTGCCCTGCTCGCAGCGGGGAGCCGTTGTCGCGGGCGGCCCTGGCCAGCCACTGCAACGCGATGAGCGGACTGCCGAGACAGTCCGAGCCGCGGCCCTGCGAGACGCGGACGCCATCCTCGGTGAGAGTCATTGTGCGCGAGTAGAAATCGATGTTGTCGGCCCCTACCGAAGGTTCACCCAGCACGAAGAGCGCCGCGGATCCGTTGTCGGCGATGGTGTCGACGATGCTGATCGACCAGTCCCTGACCCGGGAGTCGACGATCTCGATGGCCGGCACGGCAACACCGGCCGCGCGTCGGATCGCCTGCTCAGAAAGGTCGTCGTCGAGGTCGGCGGACAGGATGAACGCGATCTCTGCCTCCACTTTGGGCTGCAGTAGCCGGTTCATCACGACGGTGGATCGGTGCGAGACCTGCATGTCGTCGAAAAGGACGCCGGAGTCGGGCTGGTCGACGCCGAGTTGGCGCTGGACGGCCGGGGATGTCAGGCCGATCTTGTGGCCGACGATCGATCGGCCGCGCGCCATCGAATCTTCGGTGAGCAGACGTTGCACCGCGTAGGCCGCGGCGATGTCGTGGTCGCCGAGGATGTCGCGCACCGGTTCGCACTGCTTGGGTAGCGCTGCCGCGGCGAGGAGCCGATCGGCCGCTTCGCGCAGACGAGCAGAATTCACAGTCATGGAAGTGTTCCCTGGGTGTCGGGGTCGGCGGGGCGTCAGCCCATGCTGGCGCCGCCATTGACGTAAATGGTCTGTCCGGTGATGAACTCGTTGTCCGCGCCGGCCAGAAACGCCACGGTTGCGGCGATGTCGGCCGGCGCGCCCGGCCGTCCCAACGGGACGATGGCCGTGCCCTGCTCGACCACCTCCTCCAGCCTTGGCGGCGCGTTACCCGACTGAAAGAGCTCGGAGAGCTCCGGCGTGAGCACATAGCACGGCGCGACGGTGTTGGCGGTGATCCCGGATCCGGCGAATTCCCGTGCCAGGCCGGTGACCATCGCGTGCACGCCGCCCTTGGCGGCGTTGTACATCGCGTGGTCCATCAGGCCCGTGCGCACCGAATCGGCGCCGATGTTGATGATCCGACCGCATCGGCGGGAAACCATGTGCGGCAGGATGGCTCGAACACAGCGGATGGTGGTCCACAGGTTGTTGTCGATCGTGGCCTGCAGGGTCTCCTCGGTGTGTTCCAGGGTTGGCCGGATCACCCCGCCGCCGGCGTTGTTCACCAAAATGTCGACATGGCCGAGCGCGCCCAGAGCGGCGTTTACGAGTTCGTCGGCGACACCGGGCTCGTGCAATTCACCGACGAATCCCCCGCTTATGGACGCGTGGTGGGTGACCTTCTCGAGTTCTTCGCTGGAGCGGGTAGCCGCGAATACCCGGGCCCCCTCGGCGATGAGGCGTTCTACAATGCCGAGACCGATGCCTGAAGCCGCGCCGGTGACGATCGCGGTGCGGGCCCTAAGTGCCTCGCTCACAGGATGATTGCCACGTCTGAGACGGCCCGCAGGTCCGTCATGTCGAGTTGTACTCGTTTTTGGGCGATCCGCAGGCCGGTGTCGCCCGTTCGGAGCCGGTAGTGATAGTGACCGACGTAGCTGCTCGACCGGCCGCCCCGGAAGCGCCACACAGTGAACGAGGCCGTGACCGACAATTCCTCGCCCGCGGGCTCGACCTGCACATTGAAAATTTGATGATTGGTGCGTGAGTGCGGGAATTCGCGGTGGGCACGGCGGTTCTTGAGCCGCTCGACCCGCGCGTGCAGTCGGCGGTGATCATCGTCGACCAGCATCAGGTCGCGGTCCGGGTCGCCATCGGGCGCGTCGTTGCAGGGCACTTCGTACTTGGCGTCGGCATCGAACAGCCGCAGCCACTCGTCCAGTTCCCATGCGTCCAGTAAAGCCGCCTCGGTGTAGAGGAAATCCTCGACCTCCGGCCGGGTTGCGATATGTGCGGCGGCGGTCATCAGACGGCTGCCCGATACGGCGCGGTGCCCATCTGCTGTTGCCAGCGGCGCCAGAATTCCCGCATCTGTTCCTCGTCGCTGGCCGTCGATCCGCGGCCCATGCCGCGCGAGATGTCGTTCCACTCGACCCCGCCGCTCGTGTAGCCCTGCTGGCAGGACTCGAGCGCTTCGATGTCGTCGGGAGTTGCGAAGCCGCCCGGCCCCAGGAAGGTGAGGAAGCTGTCGAGCCGGCGGTGCCGAAGGGTTGGCAGCTCGTCGCTTGGAGCCAGCTCCCACGCGGTGACATCGACGCGATCGGGCGCCGGTGAAAACATCGTGCGCACCGTAACCGCCATGATGTCGTTGATGATCAGATTGGGGTAGATGATCAGGTTACGGTTCACCTCGGCCATCTTGCGGGCTCGCTCTTCGCCGTAGCGGTCGACGAGTTCGGCGCGCAGCCGGTCGATTTCGCTGCGGGACTCCTCGCCGAAGAGGGGTTCCCATTTGGCCACCGGACGTCCCCACGGTGACGAGTACTCGATGACGGCATGTCCGTTGCCTAGTTTGACTGCCTGCCCGACAACGCCACCCTGCATGTCGGTCCCGAGCGAGACCAGGTATTTGAAGTAGGTGTCGTGGGTGGACGCGGCGTGGTAGCCGTCGATGCTGTTCTCCGCCAGCAGCTTCCAGTTCGCGTCGAAACTGTATTCGTTGGTGCCCTTGATGATTTCCACCGAACCGCCGCAACCGTCCACCACCAGGTCGATGTACTCCGTGGCGCCGGCCAGATACGTCGGCAGGTCGACGATATCGGGGTCGTAACTGGCGAACACGAACCCGCGGTAGGACTCCACCCGCGCGACCCGGGCCAGCCCGAGCTCGTCGTAATTGAGGTCGTTGGAGTAACCCTCGCGGTCGGGCACGCCGTTGAGCCGGCCTTCGGTGTCGAATGACCAGGCGTGGTAGAAGCAGGAGAACACCTTTGCGTTCCCGGAATCCTGTCGGCACACGAGCGCGCCGCGATGCGTGCACGTGTTGTGAAACACGTTGATCTTCCCGCTTTTCGCCCCGCGGACCATGAAGATCGGCCGGCCGGCCACTTTGCGGCGAACGAAGTCCCCTGGCTTGGGGATCTCGGATTCGTGGCCCACATACAGCCAACACTTGCCGAACACCCGCTCAATCTCGGCGCGGTGCACGTCAGGCGAAGTCATGGCCGAGCGGTGCACGCGGAACACCTGCCGGTCTTGGTCGTCGACCACGAGCGGCGTTTGGCCGGTGGCTTGCCTTGTCCGTTCTTCGACAGTGCTCATGAGCGCTCCAGGTAGTCAGCGACCAGGGCGGAGAACTCGTCTGCGCGCTCGATTTGGGTCCAATGTCCGCACTTGCTGAAAACGTGAAGGTCGGCGTTGGGCAGGAGGTCCAGCATCGTCACCGAGACCGTCAACGGCACGACCTTGTCCTCGCGACCGTGCACCAGCAGCGTGGGGGTCTCGATGGCGCGCACCTCCTCGGCAGTGATACCGAGTTCGGAGCCCTTGTGCTTGGGGTCGTAAAACATTGCGCGGTAGGTCTCGTAGGCGCCATCGGCGACGCTGGCCTCGTATCGGATGGCGATGAGTTCGTCGTCGATCAAGGCCGGGTCAACGGCAAAGTACGTGCGCAGCATGTCGCGCATTGCGTCGAGGGAGGGCTCGTAGGCGCGCAACGCGCGAAGGCCTTCAGTTAGGGTCATCCCCACGCCAGGGGCTCCCATCAGGACCATTCGGCTGATCCGTTCGGGGTGATCGATGGCCATCTGCAGGGCGATACGGCCGCCAAGGGAGTTGCCGACGATCGCCGTTCGGGTGATCGCATGGGCGTCGAGGAATGCCCAGACGTGGTCGGCCCACGTCCGCAGCGAGTAGATGACGTCCTTGGGACGTTCGGTGGCACCGAACCCGACGATGTCCGGCGCGAGGACGTGGAAGCGGCGCGCGAGCGGGCCGATGTTGTACTGCCAATTGGCCGTCGCCGAGACACCCGGCCCCGAGCCGTGCAGCATGATCACCGGCTCACCGGAGCCGGCCTCCAGATAGCTGGTTCTGATGCCGCCGGCGACCACTGCGCGGGGCTCCGCCATGATGGTTGTCATCGATTCTTCCCTTCCTGGAAAACGGCAAAGCACTTGTTGGAGTTGAAGACATCGGTGGTGACGAACTCCGACCAGGCGAGCTCGAGCCCGAGTTCTTCGGCGGCGCCGACCAGGCAGAACCAGTTGAGTATTTCCTGCTGGCCGGACTCGATAATGTCGGGGGTCGTAGTGGCCTGCCACTTCTCGAAGTCGCCATTCTTCAACAGTTGGTAGAGCCGCAGATCGGCCTGGGTGTCCGGGGTGAGGTGCCAGTTCTTGTCGACGAGAAACGCGTGCGACCAACTCGATGACGCCACCAGCGCGACGCGCAGGTCGGTTTCGGCGAACGACTGGGCCACCGCGCGGCCCAATCCGAAACAGCGGGCGGGTGACGGTCCGACGGGATCGGTCCGCTCGTCTTTGATTTGGGCGAAGCGGGCGAGCCCGCCGCGGCGGGCGATCACGTGCGGGCCGTAGCAGTTCACCGTAATCGGTATTAGACGGTAGGGAAAAGCCGCCCCGGCGTTTGGGTAGTCGAGGAAAAGTTGAGTGTTCACGATGGCGTGTGGGAAGGCCGAATCCTTGCGCTTCTCATAGGAATAGGCCATGTCGAATCCACGATCGAGCAGTTTGGTGGTGAGCCAGCGGGCGTTCTCGGGGTCGCCGTGCACGGTGATGGTGGTGTCATCAGGAAGCCCCCAGGCGTTTGGGCTGCCGCGTTCGGTCATGAGTTCGAACGGCCAGGCTTCGACGTCGCCATAGGCCAGCACGCAGAACGGTGGGATGATCTCCTCCCGGAAGTTCTCGTACTGGTCGTCGCCCCAAACCACCATGACGTCCGGTTCGAACTCGTCGAGGGCTTCGCGGCAGCGAAAGAGGTTGTCCGTCAACTGTTTCCGGTGCTTGGCTGCGGCGGCGACACCTTGGTCTGAACCCCACTCTGCGCGCATCGCCGCCGGCCAGTTCGCTGGGTCCTTCTCGGCCGCGGGAATGTCCGGGTCTGCCAAAGTCCAGCGCAACAGGCTGGCCATGTGTTCGTCAGTGCCCGCCAGCAGCGGGTAGTGCGTGAGCCCCAGTCCGAGGAAATGGGCCATAGTGTTCCTCCGCATTCGTTCTGCTGATCCGGCGGCGAAGCTCAGGGGGTAGGTCGGCCACGATGTCGTCGATCGGCTCGGGCATGGCGGGGAAGGGATAGTCGGAGCCGAACATGACATGCTCGGCTCCGAATACGTCCACGGCAGCCAGCAGCGCCGGGCGGTTGTAGGTCAGCGAATCGCACCACAGTGCTTGCGCTTGCCTGCTCGGTAACTCGGCGGAGTCGGCGGCGACGCCGGCGATCCGAGCGGCCCTGTCGAGCCGTCCGATCAGGGCGGGGAGCGTGCCGGCCCCGTGAGCCAGGCAGAGGCGGACCCGGGGACGCCGGGCCAGCGCGCCGCTGCCGATCAGGGTGGCGGCGGCCAGTCCCGTCTCGGTGGGCATCCCTGCACCAAATCCCAGGCCGATGGACGTTGTGCGGCTCGGCAGGTCCTGGTCGCTCGGGTGCAGCAAGATCAGGGCGTTCAGTTCGTGCGCAACGGCGAAGAACCGATCGAACCGCTCGTCGCAGAGTTCGACGTCCCGCACCCGGGTTCCGATCTCCACTCCGAGGAAGCCGGGGCGGTCCATGCATCGCCGCAGTTCCTCGACGGCCAAGTCGGGGTCCTGGAGCGGTACCGAACCGAGCGCGGCAAAACGAGCGGGATGCGTGCTGACCATGCGGGCGAAGAAGTCGTTCTGTAACGCCGCGAGTTCCGCAGTGCCAGCGGCGTCACCCTCGTAACAAAACGTTACCGGGATCGGTGAAACCACTTGTAGCGCAACGCCATCCCGGTCCATATCGGCCAGTCGAGGAGTGGGTGACCAGCAGCGGTGGTCGATCCGACGGTATCGCTCGCCGTCGAAATTGAGCCACCCGTGGGTGTCATCCAGGCGTTGTACCGTGGGCCAGCGGTCGCCCGGGAACCGTTGTGCGAGGTCCGGCAGACTGCCGTCGATGGCATGGGTGTGCATGTCGACGAGGCCACGCTCGGGGGGCGGCGAAGTGGTAATGATCGTTCCTCCGGATGCCGCTGCAGTCAATCCACACGATAGAGCATTGTGCATACACAATTCAAGATTGTGCATCCATAATGTTGTGGATCACACTGTAGGGCTGATACACCAGCCGCACGCGGCGAGTGCTGGCATCACGGCCGTGCAACGGCTTTCTCCGGGCCGGCGTTATCGGCCGGCTTGAACGGTCAGGGACTCTGTGGGGTGTGTGGTGTCCGATCCGGATCGTCGGCCCGAATCAAGTCGCGATCGTGGCGGTTGATCGCCTCGACGAACGAGGCCTGATCGTGCACCGCGATCGCTGCCACGATGTCGTCGTGAACTTCGAGGCTGGCCGCCACCAGAGGCTTGTGCCCCTCGACGAACGTCACCCGGCTCAGCACCGCCTTGATGCTGGTGACGATCAAGTCGTGCATACCCTCGAGCACGGGGATGTGCGCGGCGGCGGCAACGACGCTGTGGAATGCCAGCACCGCGTCGAAGAAGTCCGACGCCTGGGTGCTCGATCGCATCGTCACCATCGCCGCGCGCATCGCGCCGATGTCCTCGGCCGTGGCGCGTTCGAAGGCGGCCTTGGTCAGGCCGAATTCGAGATACAGGCGGGCCTCGAAGAGGTCCAGCGGATGCGGATTGGACGGCTGAAACCATAGGTCCAACGCCCCGGTGCGAACCTGCGGGGGGGCACTGGCCACCGTGATGCCGCCGCCGGGTCCGGGGCGCACCGTCACCAGGTCTCGATTGCGCAGGATCCGCAACGTCTCGTTCATCACCGTGGGGCTGATCCCGAATCGGTCCATGATCTCCGATCGGCGACCGAGGTGGGCGCCAACGGGGAGTCGCCCGGCCAGGATCTCATGTTCGAGATCGGCGGCGACGCGTTCCGCCCGCGACGATCGCGCCGCCGGCTCTTGACGCGCCATCAACACTCTCCTTCGGACTGCCGTCCGGCACGAACCGTGCGGGGCCGACACACCTCCCAGATAGTAGCGTCCGCCGTGCGCTTGGCTGGGCACCCAACCGACACCAGGAGCCGACAGTGTGCGACCTGAGCTCAGGCGTCGCCGCGTACCGTGCGGCTCGCGACCTGCTGATCCGTCGCCGCGACGAATGCGGCGCCGTGGCATCGACGTTCGAGTGGCCCGATGCCATGGATCGTTCAACTGGGCGATCGACTGGTTCGATCAAGTCTCGGAAGGGAATTCGGCGACCGCCCAAGACCAGCTCCGCCAAGACCGGCGGGTTGGAACTGAGCGGGCGCCAAAACCCAATCCCAACCCCTACCCGCCGAGTTCCGGGAGAGCCGAGCGCGGGGCGTGGGTGCCTCTACAGGGGGACAAAATATCCACCCGGAGGGGTGCGACGCCGTGCCGGAAATCCTGCAGGCTTGCCCCAGCGGCGTCGATTTTTTGGTGCCTGACTTTGGTATTATGGTATGACCAAATGTGGAGCAGCCGCATCGGACGGCCAGCCGACTTCCAAAAATTAAGGGCGACAGAATGACTGGTTTCACCGACATCACCTATGAAATCGACAACGGACTGGCCTGGATCACGATCAGCCGGCCCGAGCGCTACAACTCGTTTCGCGCGCGCACTATCGACGAGCTCATCAAGGCGTTCAAGCTGGCCTGGGGTAGCGCGGAGGTCGGAGCCATCTGCCTGACCGGTGCCGGGGACAAAGCATTCTGCACCGGCGGAGACCAGAAGCAGCGGGCCCAGACCGGAGATTACGGCCCTTCGGATAGCGGTCTGTTCGAGGTCGACTCGTTGCATCGGGTGATCCGCGATGTGCCCAAACCGGTGATCGCGGCGGTGAATGGCTTCGCAATCGGGGGCGGGCACGTGCTGCATGTGCTGTGCGATCTGACCATTGCCTCAGAGACGGCGGTGTTCGGCCAAAACGGTCCCCGGGTGGGTTCATTCGATGCCGGTTTCGGCACCGGATACCTGGCCCGGGTGGTCGGAGAGAAGCGTGCTCGGGAGATTTGGTTTTTGTGTCGGCGGTACTCGGCCCAACAGGCCTATGAGTGGGGCCTGGTCAACAAGGTGGTCCCTGCCGACCAGCTCAAGGCCGAGGTCCGGACTTGGGCAGATGAGATCCTGCAGCTCTCACCAACAGCCCTCAAGGTCCTCAAGCAGTCGTTCAACACCGATACCGAACAGTTCGCCTCGATGGGCCAGATGGCGTATTCCAGCCTGAAGCTGTTCGGTGAGACCTCGGAGGCGAAGGAGGGCATCACTGCCTTCAACGAGAAGCGCCCCCCCGACTTCGCGCCCTATCGAGGAAATTGAGCGTGTTCACCGCGGAGCAGCAAGATTTCGCTCGCGCGATCGAAAAGTTCTGCGCGGACCACTGCGCCAGCGCTGAACAACGCGCCGAACTCACTGACGGCGGCCGGCTCTCCAACAGCCCCGAACTCCTCTCCCGGTTGGCGGGTTTGGGGTGGCTCGGCGTATCGCTTCCGGTCGAGTATGGCGGCGGGGGCGCCGGCATGGTGGAGGAGTGCATCTTCCTCGAGGAGACCGCTCGTGGACTCGCGCCCATCCACGCCTACGGCACGGGATTGACTGCGGCGCAAACGTATCTGCGGCACGGCAGCGAGCAGCAGAAGAAAGAGGTGTTGAGCAATCTTTGCAGCGGCCGCTTCGAGGCGATCGCGCTATCGGAGCCCGGCGCGGGCTCCGACCTGGGCTCGGTGCGCACCCGCGCCGTTCGTGACGGCGACCGCTTCGTGGTCAACGGTCAGAAGACCTGGATCACCGCGGCGCATCTCGCCGATCATTTGCTGGTGCTGACCCGAACCTCTACCGAGGGCACAAAGCACCGGGGCCTGACGCTGTTGTACCTGACCACCGACACGCCGGGTCTTCAGATCAAGCCGATCATCACGATGGACGGACATACCGTCAACGACGTCTTTTTCACCGACGTGGCCGTCCCGGTCGCCAACGTGGTCGGCGGTGTCGGCGACGCCTGGCACCGGCTGATGCGCGGTCTGAACGTGGAGCGGCTCATCATCGCGGCGATGTCGATCGGCGCGGCCCGGCGCTCGCTGGAGGACACCATCAACTACGTTCGGCAACGTGAGCAGTTCGGCCGGTCAATCAGTAGCTTTCAGGCGGTTCGGCACCGGCTGGCCGACCTGGTCGCCGAAATCGACTGTTGTCGCGCCTACGTCTACCAGGTCGCGGCCCAGATCGACGCCGGCCTGGAAGATCAGCTCGCCCGCGAAGGCTCGATCGCCAAGCTCAAATGCACCGAGGTCGCCAAACGGGCTGCGCTGGAGGGTGTGCAGCTGATGGGCGGCAACGGCTACACCGTGGAGTACGGGATGGAACTGCAGGTGCGCAAGGCTCTTGCCCCGACGATCTACGGCGGCGCCAACGAAATTCAGCGCGACATCATCGGAAAGAGCCTTGGATTATGAGGTCGCCGCTATGAGTCCGCAAAGTATCTACGCGCCGGATGCACTGGCCGGCAAGCGCATTCTCATCACGGGCGGTGGTACCGGGCTGGGTCGGGGTGTGGCCGCTCGACTGGTTGCGCACGGCGCGCAGGTGCACATCTGGGGCCGGCGGGAGGCCGTCTTGGCCGAGGCCGTCGAGGAGATCACTGCCGGTCATCCCGGCGCCGCGCACTACCAGCCGGTGAACGTCCGTGACTTCGAAGCGGTGTCGGCCGGAGTCGCTGAGATCTGGGATCGGCACGGCCCGCTGACCGGCGTGCTGAACAATGCGGCCGCCAACTTCATTGCACCGACCGCAACGCTGAGTCCGCGAGCGTTCGATGCGATCACTTCGACGGTGATGACCGGGTCGTTCAACACCACCCTGGCGGTCGGAAAACGTTGGATCGCTGAGGGACTGTCGGGTTCGGTACTCTCTAACCTCACCACCTGGGTGTGGAGCGGTTCGGCTTTCGTCGTTCCCTCGGCCATGGCCAAAGCGGCGGTGCACGCTATGACGATGTCGCTGGCTGTCGAGTGGGGCCGCTACGGAATTCGCCTTAACGCGTTGGCCCCCGGACCGATCCCGACCGAATATGCCTGGGAGATGTTGAATCCCACCGAAGAAAGCGCGGCCGGCGCAACACAGGCCGACCAGATTCCGCTGGGCCGGACGGGCACGATCGACGAGCTGGCAAACCTGACAATATTGGCCTTCTCCGATGCGTGTGACTACCTGACCGGGGAGACCATCGCGATGGATGGCGGACAGCGTCTGGCGGGTCCGAACACGTTCGCCGCGCTGACCTCGATGAGCGATGAGGCGTGGGCGAAGACGCGAGAGCGCGCTCAGGCGGCATCGGCTGCAGCCAAGGCCGCGCGTACCGTTTGAGCAGACGCGAAAGGCAAACGCCATGAAGGTGATCACTTCCATCGATGACGCCGTTGCGGCGGCGGGCAGCGAGCTTGGGGTCAGCGACTGGTTGCGGGTCGATCAGTCCCGCATCGATGCATTCGCGGAGGCGACGGGGGATCATCAATGGATTCACGTGGACCCGCAGCGGGCGATGGCGGACAGTCCCTACGGCACGACAATCGCCCATGGTCTGCTGACTTTGTCGCTGATACCGGCGCTGAGTAAGCAGTGTTTTGTCGTCGAGAACGCCAAGATGGGCATCAATTACGGCCTCAACAAAGTGCGATTCGTAGCGCCGGTGCCGGTTGGCTCCCGGGTTCGGGTGCGGTCGGAGCTCGCTGATGTCAACCGAATTGACGACTCCACAGTGCATCTGACCGTTCGGCATACCGTCGAGCTGAGCGCCAACGACAAGCCCGCGGCGCTGGCCGAGATGATAGGCAGATATGTCTTCTGATCCCCGGATGGGGCAAGCGGGGGGTCGTGTTCGGTTGGACCCCCGCGACGACCTTCGGCACCGTCCGGCTCCCGGCATGCGTATGCGCGACAGCCTGTTCTGGGAGGTGATCGTTCCCGAGGAAAAGCTCGGCATGCAGGTGTACCTGTATCTCACCGACCGCGGACGCGCCGGCTACAACGTCGTGGTGTGGGGACCGGAGCCGGAACCGCTCGCTTTACATCTGGGGTCTGGCCGCATCCCGGACTCGGCCGACCTCGATGACCTTTCCTTCGAAGGACTGCGGCTACAGCAGCAGGATCCCCTGCGGACGTGCACGCTGACCTACCAACGCGACGACGTCGCAATCGAATTCGGCTTCCGGGGCGTGCACGATGCCTTTACCTATCACGAGAATCCGGACGGTCTGCCGGTGTGGTTCGCCGAGAACCGGATGGAACAAACTGGCCACGTGCAGGGGTCGATACAGGTCGGCCGCCGTCGAATCGCTCTGGACCGGATTGGCCACCGTGACCACTCGTGGGGTGTGCGGGACTGGGGTGTGCCGCAGCACTGGAAGTGGTTCGTCGCCTACACGCCCAGCGCCGTTGCGCTGAACGGGTGGATATGGATCGCGCGCGGGGAGTGGGGGTTCGGCGGTTACGTATGCCGCGAGGGCGTGACCACCGCGATACGGAGCATCGCCCACCATGCCGACTACGACGACCTGATGCGCCAACGCCGCCTTGCGGCGACCGTGATCGACATCGAGGGACGGCAGACCGAACTCACATTGGATGCGTTCGGCGTGGTCGAATTGCCTACCCACGACCCGCTCGCGACCGTCATCCGGGAAGCGGCGTGCCACGCCAGCATCGACGGCGAGGCCGGCGCGGGACAGTTCGAAACACATTGGGCGCATTCGTATCTGGAATACCTGACCAAGTCCGCGAGCGCACGGTGAGTTGGTCATGGTCGCCCGGGCAGCTTGACCGGCTCGGGTGCTACTTGGATGAGCGGGGCGTGTGCGGTCCTAAAGTGACCGCACACGCCGTCGGCGACGGCCATTCCAACCTGACGTATGTGGTGTCCGATGGCGAACGTCAAGTGGTGGTCCGCCGACCGCCCACTCCGCCGTTTCCGGTCGGCGCGCACGATGTGTTGCGCGAAGCCCGCCTGATCGCGGCACTGGCCGGCACCGGCGTCCCGGTGCCGGCGGTGTTGGCGATCGCCGATGCCGGCACCATCATCGATGTCCCGCTGGTGGTAACGGAGTTCGTCGATGGCGTGGTGATCACCACGACGGCCCCGAAACCATTCGACCGTCCCGCGGCGCGGCGGGATATTGCCGAGCGCGCGGTGGATACGCTGGCCGACCTTCACACGGTGGATTGGAAAGCTCACGGCCTGAACGACTTCGGTCGGCCAGCGGGCTTCAACGCGCGACACCTGCGCCGGGTCTGCGCACTGGTGACAGGAACCCGCGACCGGATGCCGGAGCCGTTCGTGTCCCTGGCCCGGTGGCTGGAGCGCAACGTGCCCGTCGAGTCGGGGGCGACGATCGTTCACAACGACTATCGGCTGGGCAATCTCATGTATGCCCGCGAGCCACCGGTGCGCATCGCGGCCGTGCTGGACTGGGAGTTGGCCACCCTCGGCGATCCGCTCTTCGACCTGGGCTACTTCCTGTCCTCGATTCCGGAAGCCGACGAGCCAGGCACGGCCATCACGAGGATGGCCACCGTGGCCTTGCAGGAAGGGTTTCCGACGAGGGCCGAGCTGCTGGATCGATATTGTGCTCGCACGGGTACGACTACGGCGCGCACCCAATGGTACGCAGTGCTAGCCCAATTCAAGCTTGCTGCACTCTACGATTACGGGCGCCGTCGAGCAGAGGAAAGCGGCGGTGACTCCTACTTCGCCGAGGCAGAGCTTGTGTCTGAGTTTCTCGGCGCGGGTGAGGCATTGACGAAAAGCAGGTGACCATCACGGGTTCAGCCCGACACCACGGATTCCGGGCGCGCCGGTTACTAACTCAAACATTCCGACTCGAGCACCAGGTCGGCGAACAGCGTCTGGTATTCGCCGTGCGTCTTGTGCTCGACGGTATTCCACTGCTTGCCCTGCTGCCGCTGCATATACGGACGGTATTTCCGCGCGCCCAGAAACCCCACGTTGTCGGCCACCGCGATGGAACCGGGGTGCAGCCAGCCGCGCTCGACGATGCTTTGGAGGTCGGGCACGTAAGCGTCCTTGTCGTGGTCGAGGAAGACAAAGTCCAGGGCCCCCGCGGCGAACCCGGGCTGGGAAGCCAACGCGTCCAGGGTGGCCCCGCCGTCGCCGATGGTGCCGACCACGCAGGTCACGCGGTCGCCGACGCCCGCGTGGTCCCAGATGCGCCGCGCATTTTCGGCGTTGGCGGCGGCCAGCTCGACCGAGTAGACCCGCGCCGACGGGGCGGCGCGGGCAATGCGCAGCGCGCTGTAGCCGCAGTAGGTGCCCAGTTCCAGTGCGAGACTTGGATCGGCGCGGCGCACCGCCGCGTCCAGCAGCTGACCCTTCTCATCGCCGACGTTGATCAGAAACGACCGTTCGTAGGCAAACTTGTCGAGGGTGGCCAGCACGTCGTCGATGTCGCCGGCGCGGGCGTTGTTGAGCACATAGTCCACGGCCGCGGCCTCACGCCCGTCGCCGACCTGGCCGGTGCGGAGGAAGTTGGGGACGCCGATCACCATGCGCCAGAACGACCACCGCACGATGGACAGCCGCTGCTTGAGACTCATGGATTCCAACCTCTACTTCCTGTCGTGGTCAGATCGACGCTCGACGCCCACTTCGCCTAGAGGTCACCTCGACTCGTTTGTCTGAGTCCGCGACTTTGTCTGAGTCCGCGACGCATTGGTGGCGATGTCGTCGGACTCCCGACCATCTGATACGGTACCAGATGTCACCTATATTTATGTGTCGGGCTTGGGGTTGACAGGCAATTCGGGGGTCGGGGCGGCCTGGTCCGGGGGAACGCAGTGAAAGGGAGATGGTGACGATGAAGCTCGTGAACCTTCGCGGTATCGGGCGCCTACCGGCGGCCGTGAGCAACACGAGCCGGCCGCTCGACCCCGGCACTTGGGCAAAGCTGCGAAATTTCCGCCGCGCCGGTGCGGGCGTGCCACCTAGGCAGCTGACGCCGCTCAAGGCCGCACACGTGCTGGGCGCCGCTTTGGCAACCGGTTGGCCGCTGGTCGCTGTGGCTCCGTCCGCATCCGCGCAGACCTGTCCCGACGTGGAGGTGGTATTCGCCCGTGGTACCGGCGAACCCCCAGGTCCCGGCCCGACGGGACAGGCTTTCATTGATTCGCTTCGTCAGCGCGCCGGCGGAAAGTCGCTCGACGTGTATTCGGTCGACTACCCGGCCAGCGATGAGTGGTCCACCGGCCTGGACGGCATCAGAGACGCGGGCGCCCGTGTTATGGCGACGGCGAGAAACTGTCCCCGAACCAAGATGGTGCTGGGCGGATACTCTCAGGGCGCGGCGGTGATGGGCTTCGTCACTTCGGCGGCGGTACCCGACGAGATTGATCCTGCGACTGTGCCGAAACCGCTGGCGCCTGAGGTGGCTGATCACGTCGCCGCGGTCGTTCTCTTCGGGATGCCCAACGTTCGGGCTATGAACTTCCTCAACCAGCCGCCGGTTGTCATAGGCCCGAGTTACCAGTCCAAAACCATCAAGGTTTGCGTGCCCGAGGACGCGGTGTGCTCCGACGGACTGAACTTCGCGGCGCACAACACGTATGCGAGCGACGCGACCACGATTGACCAGGGAGCCGATTTTGCCGCCGGTCGCCTGTAGCAGCCGGGCGCGCCGCATGCCTCGACTCACGGATGCTCGAGCGGTTCGATGACACGGGCCGCGGCCTCGACAACGGCGGCGGCACGCCGGCGGGCGACGACCTCAGGGTCTTTGGACGCGGTGGCCAGAAAAGAGAGTCTCTTTCATCGAGGCGGCGTGGCGCGCACCACCGGCCCACAACCAACCAGCATTCGGACTTCGTCGCAGTGACGAACAAGGCTGATTCGCAGGAACTTTCGACAGTATGGCTGGGGGCGGACCACATCGCGCATGCGCCGGCGGCCATAGCGCTCGTCGTTTCCCTGCTTAAAGACGAGCGTGAAAAACAGATCGATCAGTTCGATTTGGGGCAAGCGATGATGGCGATGAGCCTCGCGGCCGCCGACTCGGAATCGGCACGGGTCATTCACTGGTCGACGATCAGGACAGAGCCCGAACCCCCCGGGGGGTTTCCGACGATCCCATCGTCTGCGATCTCCTCGGAGTCGGTGACCCCGCCGGCGGCGGCTCGAGCCGATCCGCAAACCCAACCGCCGGCCCTACGCTGCAGTGATACCCCGTGGACGATGGTTAACTTGCGACACGGCAGCCGCCGCCCGCCGAGATGGTCAATGCGCCGTGATGAGGAAGCAAAGGGATAGTGAGCGGGCCACCTGGTGTGATACATTACTGGATGTATTCTCTACGATGGTATCGCAATGGGGTGGGTTGGGTCAGTTCGTCAGGCGGGCAACACGTTTCGCCGCAGCAGTGGAATGGAGTATCAAAGTTGAGTACCAAGTTGTTAGACGTCTATCGTCGGGAATGGCCTCGGGTCGCCGCAGTGCAGGCGATGGTCCTGGGCGGGGTGAGTCTGCTTGCCGGCCGCAAGACGCAGACCAATCTCCGCGCCCTGGCGGTGATGAACGCGATGACGATGTGCGCCCACCAGTACGAGGAATACGTCGATCCTGGCTGGTTTCCCGGGATGGTCAACGTCGGGATCTTCAAGAGCGACCAGCCGTATAACTACCCGTTCAACGCCCATTCCGCGATGTGCGCCAACATCTTTTTCCGGGCCCTTTATGTGCCGGCCATGCTCTTTCCGAAGGTTAAGTGGCTGGGGTTGCCACCGGTGCTGCTTGGCATCTTCCAGGCGCTCGGCCACGGCATCCTGATGCCCCGCATTCTCCACACCAGGTACACGCCGGGCGCCCTGACCGCCGCGCTGCTGCACGTCCCGATCGGCGTCAATTACCTTTCGGCATTGCGCGCCCAAGGACCCATCGGTCGCGGCAACTGGATCAAAACCTTCCTGGTGCTAGCGGGTTTCCTGATCTTCGGTGTCGCGACCCCGAACATCCGTGGCGCGGATAAGAACAGCCCTTACGCCTTCACCGACCATCAGATGGGCCGCTACATCCCCAAGGCGCCACAAACGCCGGCCGCCACCACTTCAGAAGCGAATGGCTAATGCTCCTAGATATCACGCCGTCGGGGTCGTCCGTCGGCGGCGCCACATACGGCCGAGTTATCGGATAAGGCCGCCATGATGCGGTCGGTGTCGCCGGAGACACATCGTCGCGGCCCCATCCCGGAGGACAGACAGATAGAGGTCTCATGGTCAGAAGAGTGATGCACGTCTGGTTGCCGCTGGTGGTGCTGGTCGCGTTCGCGCTCGGGGTGTTCATAATCGACCGGCTCCACGGTGTTTTCGGGTCAGACAAGCAGATCACCCGCGAAGGCTCGGGCATCAACAACGATGCGGCGCCATTCAACCCGAAGCGGGTGACCTACGAGGTGTTCGGGCCGGAAGGAGCTGACGCGACGATCAATTACATGGATCTCTCCTCGAACCCGCAGAGCCTCAAACATGTTCCACTTCCCTGGACGTTGACGCTGACGACGACTTCACCGGCTGTTACGCCCATCCTGCTTGCTCAGGGCAACACGCAGGTCATCGGGTGTCGGATCACCGTGGACGGCAAAGTCAGGGATGAGAAAACCGCCAACGGGGTGGACGCTTTCACCTTCTGCCAGGTGAAGTCAGCATGAGCGACAACCGTACCGGCCGCCGCCCGGTCATCTCCCATGCCATTCGGACTTCGGCGGTCCCGATCTTGTTGGCGTGGGTGGCCATAACCGTGTTGCTCAACGTGGCCCTTCCCTCCCTCGAAAAAGTGGGCGAGCAACACTCGGTGTCGTTGACTCCCGCCGATGCTCCTTCGATGGAGGCGATGAAACACATTGGCCGAGTGTTCAAGGAATCCGACTCCGACAGTTCGGCGATGGTCGTGTTGGAGGGCGATCAGCCGCTGGGAGACACTGCGCATCGCTATTACGCCGAGCTGGTGAAGAAGTTTCGGGCCGACCCCGCGCACATCACGCATGTACAGGATTTCTGGGGCGACCCGCTTACGGCCGCTGGTGCCCAAAGCGGCGACGGCAAAGCCACTTACGTGCAACTTAACCTAGTCGGCAACCAAGGCGAGGTTCGGGCCAACGACTCCGTCGCGGCGGTCCGCCAAATCATCGCCAGCACACCGTCACCACCCGGAATCCATGTATATGTCACCGGGGCGACGGCGTTGACCGCTGATGAACACAACATCGGGGATAGCAGCCTGAGGTTGGTCACGATAATCACGCTGCTGGTCATCTTGGTCAGCTTGTTCATCGTGTATCGCTCCGTCGTCACAGTATTCCTGGTGTTGATGACGGTGCTCCTGGAAGTGGCGGCCGGCCGCGGTGTGGTGGCAGCCCTCGGGTACTACAACCTCATTGGGTTGTCGACGTTTTCGGTGAACCTGCTGACCATGCTCGGCATCGCGGCGGGCACCGACTACGCGATCTTCGTGTTGGGTCGCTACCACGAAGCCCGCAACGCCGGGGAGGACCGTGAGAGCGCCTTCTATTCGATGTATCAGAGCACCGCGCATGTCATCCTCGGCTCGGGCCTCACGGTCGCCGGCGCGACGTTTTGTCTGCGATTCACCCGGCTGACTGCGTTCCAAACGCTGGGTGTTCCGCTGGCGATCGGCATCACCGTGTCGGTGCTGGCATCGTTGACCATGGCGCCGGCGATCCTGGTGATCGGCAGTCGGTTTGGGCTTTTCGAGCCCAAACGCGCCACGCGCACGCGTGGCTGGCGACGTATAGGGACCGCGGTGGTCCGGTGGCCGGGTCCCATCCTCACGGCGGCCTGCGCGCTGGCGCTGGTCGGGCTGATCGCGCTGCCCGGTTACAAGACCAACTACAACGACCGACAGTTCATGCCGAAAAACATCCCGGCGAATCAGGGTTTCGCCGCCGCCGACCGGCACTTTTCGCAGGCCCGGATGAATCCGGAACTCCTGATGGTCGAAACCGACAAGGATATTCGTAATTCCGCAGACATGCTGATCGTCGAACGCATCGCCCGCAACGTCTTTCACACCCCCGGTATCGCGCGGGTGCAGACCATCACCAGGCCGTTGGGTACACCGATCGATCACACCTCGATTCCCTACCAGATCGGGATGCAAGGCGTGAGCCAGCAGTTGCAGCGCGACTACATGCAGGCCCAGATGGACGACATGCTGACCATGGCCAACCAGACCGCCAGCATGATTACCACCATCGAAACGATGATCGGGATGATGAAAGAAATGACCGGCATCATGCAGAACCTCACAGACCAGATGAAACGCATGGTGGTCGAAATGAACGACCTGCGCGTAAAAATTTCTGATTTTGACGATTTCTTCCGCCCGATGCGCAGCTACTTCTATTGGGAGAGACACTGTTTCGATATTCCAGCGTGCGCGGCGCTGCGGTCGATCTTCGATGCTCTGGACGGCATCGACACCCTTACTGACGACATCGGCGAGTTGATGCCCCAGATGGACAAGCTGAACGCGATCATGCCCGAGATGGTGAAACTGATGGAACCGATGGTCACGACGATGAAGTCGATGCACACCATGATGCTGTCTATGCACAGCACGATGGCTGGCATACAAGACCAAGGGGCTGCGATGCAGAGCCATGGCAACCCCGAGGGACAGGCCTTCGACCAGTCCAAGAACGACGACTCGTTTTATCTTCCTCCGGAAGTCTTCGACAATGCCGACTTCAAGCGGGGGATGAACATGTTCATCTCGCCAGACGGAAAAGCGGTGCGGTTCATCATCTCTCACCAGGGCAATCCGTCGACCGCCGAGGGCATCGCTCACATCAGCGCTATCCGCAACGCCGCTTTCGAGGCCATCAAAGGCACCCCGCTAGAGGACTCCCACATCTATATTGCCGGTACCGCGGCCACCGCCAAGGACATGAAGGAGGGCTCCGCCTTCGACCTGTTGATCGTCGGGACGGGAGCATTGATTCTGATATTCATCGTCATCTGATCTTGACCCGGGCGGTCATCGCCGCCGCCGTCATCGTCGGGACCGTGCTGTTGTCGCTGGGTACATCGTTCGGACTGTCGGTGCTTCTCTGGCAATACATCCTGGGCATCCAATTGCATTGGATGATCCTGGCCATGTCGGTGATCATCCTGCTCGCAGTCGGTTCGGACTACAACCTGCTACTGGTGTCCCGGTTCAAAGAGGAAATCCATGCCGGCATCAAGACCGGCATTATCAGAGCCGTAGCCGGCACCGGCGCCGTGGTTACGTCGGCCGGCCTGGTGTTCGCGTTCACCATGATCTCCTTTGGTCTGAGCGCGCTGCTGATGCTGGCGCAGGTTGGCAGCACCATCGGAATGGGCCTGTTATTCGACACTTTGGTCGTGCGTTCCTTCATGACACCCGCGATCGCCACCCTCCTGGGCCGCTGGTTTTGGTGGCCTCAACGCGTCCGCAGCCGACCATTGCGGACGTCAGCCCTGCCAACTAGCAACGAAACCAGCGCTATGCGCTACCCAAGCCGAGTGTGACGCTGACGCGCTACCCCTGGATGGCTAGGGGGCACCATGTGGCCACAGCCGTGCGTGCCCCCGGCAGGATTCGAACCTGCGACAGCCTTGCCAGCAAGCAACACTCGATGGCCAGCAATTCTATTGCCGCACAACGAATTCCGGCGCTCACCATTCATACCAACATGCGCAACTGATGCCCGCTTCTAGGATGTAGCGCACGTTAAGCGCACGGGCGTAGTTAACATGCAGGTCATTGGCCAGTGTGCCAGGAACCAATTTCAAGGACTGAAGCGAGAGGGTCCAAAAAGTGTTAGAAGACAGCATCGCTCAAGTGCAGGATTTGGACCCTGGCTTGCTAGACGCACGCAAGCCACGCAACCCTCGTCACAAGGGTGCAAAGAAGGGCCATCGCGGTTGGGGGACCATCCGCAAGCTGCCCAGCGGAAAGTTTCAGGCAAGCTACATCGGTAAGGATCTCGTGCGGCATACGGCTGAGCGCACGTTCGACAACCGATTGAACGCCGAAGGCTGGCTAGCCAACGAGAAGAATTACCTAGACCGTTGCACCATGACCGGCGAAGCGTGGAAATCACCCGAACAACGCCGCGAAGAGTCTAAGGCCACGGTTCTACTGCTACGCGACTACGGCAAGCAATGGATCGAACAGCGCAGGTTGAAGGAAACAACGCGGGTTGAGTATCTATCCAAGTGGAACAACCTGGTTGAGCCGAAGCTAGGCGGAATCGCTCTAGCTGATCTGTCCGCCGAGGCGGTTCGGGCTTGGTATGCGTGGCTAGGTTCAGACCAACCAACCAGACGCAAACACGCTTATGCGCTGCTACACGGCATCTGCAAAACAGCGCTCAATGATGAACTGATCCAGCGCAATCCGTGCCAAATTGAAGGCGCGATGACCACGAGGCGCAAACGAGAACCGGAAATTTTGACGCCTGCCGAGCTGGCGATAGTCGTTGGCGAGATTCCCGCGCGGTATCAGGCTTTGGTGCTTCTAGCAGCATGGTGCGGGATGCGCTGGGGTGAAGTAACCGAGTTGAAAGCAGGCGACTTTAAGGCCGATTGTTCACAGGTCACGATTTCGCGCGGTGTGACGCACAAGGGGCAGTGTCGGGTAGCGTCAACCAAAAGCGACAAGGTGCGAAAGGTGCTGATACCGCCTGCGATTCGGCCTGCCATCAAAGAGCACCTGAAACAATGGGCTGACTCATCGCGAGACGGTCAGTTGTTCGTGCCGATGCGCGGCGGTTGTCATGTCAATGACCAGATTTTCGCAGAGACTTGGTATCAACCTGGCAATGTCAACTTGAAGTGGCCCCAGTGTGACGGCTAGTTTTGGCCCCCCCTTCGCGGTGCGTTGGGATTTTCTG
>NZ_LQPJ01000057.1 GCF_002101785.1 Mycobacterium palustre | reverse complement strand
ACACTCAACGCCGCCACAGCGCACTCAGCGGCCTACCACCCATCAGCCGCCTGTAACCAACGTTATGGCCGGGTACAACTAGGCGCGGAATTGCGCCACTTAAATGCAATTTCTCACCGCCGATCGAAGGTTCGCGCTGAATCGAATCCGCCACCGGGGCCTGCGACTTTCCGAGGCCTGAGCCGCGGCGCAGACTGGAAGCCGTGACCGCAGAATCGATGGCGCCGCCGCGCCCAGCCCCGTCACCCGTCGCCCGGGCGCGCCGCTGGATCTTTGCGCGGCACTGCAATCCGTGGAGCGCGTGGACCCGCTGGGCGAGCACGCCGCTCATCGTGGTGCCGGTATGGACCCGCCGCTGGAGTCACGCGGCGCTGGTCGCGCTGTGGTTCGCCGTCAATCCGGTGGTCTTCGGCAAGCCCGCGCATGAACGCGCCTGGTCGACCCGGGCGATGCTGGGCGAGGAGCTGTGGATCAGCCGCCGCCCACGGGATTTGGCCATGCTTGTCAGCGCCGTCACGTCGGCGGCCGCGGTGTGCGCCGTCGTCGCCGCCCGACGCCGCCGACTCAAGCCCGCGGCGATCGCGGCCGCGGCGCAGATGGCGATGACGCTGGTGTACTGGGGGCAAATGGTGCGCTATTTCGATCGCCGGTCGCAGTAGCGTGGCGTCATGCCCGACGAACCGTCAGTCCCCGACCCCGGTTACGACAGCGCCGGCGTGCCCACCTTCGAGTCGGTCCGGGACAAGATCGAGAACCGTTACGCGACGGCCCAGGGTGCCGCCGAGCTGGACGCCGAGACGGCCGAGGGCCGTTGGGCCGAAGAACGGTACGAACAGCGCCGGCGAGCGGCGGCCGACCGATTGGCGCAGATCCGGGAGTCCATGCTCCCCGACGATCGCTGATCGTGCGCGCATTCACGATCGACGAGCGCCGTAACCACCTTCGCCGTGGGCGCGGTGTCCCGGGTTCGCCGCCGCCGACCTGGAGCGAGAGCTGTACGAGAAGCGTTGGGCGGTCCGGCATCTGGCAATGCGTCGCGAAACATAAAGCACTGCAAGGTTTTTCGGCGTGCCATGTGCGACGTTTATGTGTCGCGGCGAAACGCCGATCAGGCGGTGACCTTGCGGCGCCCGTTCCGGCGCGGCGGTGCGGGGGTGCGGCCGACGACCTCGGCGAGGAACTTGCCGGTGTAGCTCTCGGGCACGGCGGCGATGTCCTCCGGGGTGCCTTCGGCGACGACCGTTCCGCCCTCGGCGCCGCCCTCGGGGCCCATGTCGACGATCCAGTCCGAGGTCTTGATCACGTCCAGGTTGTGTTCGATGACGATGACCGTATTGCCCTTGTCCACAAGGCCGTTGATCACGCTGAGCAGCTTGCGGATGTCGTCGAAGTGCAGCCCGGTGGTCGGCTCGTCGAGGATGTAGATGGTCCGACCGGTCGAGCGCTTCTGCAATTCGGCGGCCAGCTTGACGCGCTGCGCCTCGCCGCCGGACAGCGTCGGCGCCGGCTGGCCCAGCCGGACATAGCCCAGCCCGACGTCCACCAGCGTGCGCAGGTACCGGTGGATGCCGGTGATCGGTTCGAAGAACTCGGCCGCCTCCTCGATCGACATGTCCAGCACCTCGGCGATGGTCTTGCCCTTGTAGTGCACCTCCAGGGTTTCCCGGTTGTAGCGGGCGCCGTGACAGACCTCGCACGGCACGTACACGTCGGGTAGGAAATTCATCTCGATCTTGATGGTGCCGTCGCCCGTGCACGCCTCGCAGCGGCCGCCCTTGACGTTGAACGAGAACCGGCCCGGCTGGTAGCCACGGACTTTGGCCTCCGTGGTGGCCGCGAACAGGGTGCGGATCTTGTCGAACACCCCGGTGTAGGTGGCCGGGTTGGACCGCGGCGTGCGCCCGATCGGCGACTGGTCGACCCGCACCAGCTTGTCGAGATGGTCCAGCCCGGTGACCCGGGTGTGCCGCCCCGGCACCTGCCGGGCGCCGTTGAGCCGGTTCGCGAGCACCGCGGCCAAGATGTCGTTGACCAACGTCGACTTCCCGGAGCCCGACACCCCCGTGACCGAGGTGAGCACGCCGAGCGGGAACGACACGTCGATGTTGCGCAGGTTGTGCTCGCGGGCGCCGACGACGGTGAGCTGACGGCGCCGGTCGACAGGACGCCGGATCGCCGGGATCTCGATGCGCTCCTTGCCCGACAGGTAGGCGCCGGTGATCGACTCCTGGTTGGCCAGCAGCTCGGCGTAGGTGCCGCTGTGCACGATGCGCCCGCCGTGCTCGCCGGCCCGCGGGCCGATGTCAACGATCCAGTCGGCATGCGCGATGGTGTCCTCGTCGTGCTCGACGACGATCAGCGTGTTGCCCAAATCCCTTAGCCGGGTGAGGGTTTCGATGAGCCGACGGTTATCGCGCTGGTGCAGCCCGATGGACGGTTCGTCGAGCACGTAGAGCACGCCGACCAGGCCCGACCCGATCTGGGTGGCCAGCCGGATGCGTTGGGCCTCGCCGCCGGACAGCGTGGCCGCCGCGCGCGACAGCGACAGGTAGTCCAGCCCCACGTCGAGCAGAAAGCCCAGCCGCGACTGGATTTCCTTGAGCACCTGCCCGGCGATCGCCTGCTCGCGCGGGCCGAGCGTGAGCGCATTCAAGAAGTCCGAACAGTCCGAGATCGACAGCTCCGACACTTCGGCGATGGACTTCGAGGCCGCCTCCCCCCCAAACTCCCCAGTCAGCGTCACCGCCAGGATCTCCGGCTTGAGCCGGGTCCCCTCGCAGACGGGGCACGGCACGTCGCGCATGAAGCCCTCGTAGCGTTCCTTCATCTGCTCGGACTCGGTCTGGGCCATCTTGCGCTGCAGGAACGCCAGCACGCCCTCGAAATCGGCGTAGTACGACCGGGTGCGCCCGTATCGGTTGCGGTACCGCACGTGCACCTGATGGTCCGATCCCTCGAGGATCGCCTTGCGCGCCTTGGCCGGGAGCTTGCGCCACGGTGTGTTGACGTCGAAGCCGAGCTCGTCGCCGAGGCCGGCCATCATCCGGATGAAGTACTCCGCGGTGTGGCCGCTCGACCACGGTGCCACCGCGCCCTCGGCCAGGGTGAGCTCCGGATCCGGCACCACTAGGTCGGGGTCCACCTCCTTGCGGATGCCCAGCCCGGTGCACTCGGGGCACGCGCCATAGGGCGAGTTGAACGAAAACGACCGCGGTTCCAGGTCGTCGACGGCCAGCGCGTGCCCATTGGGGCAGGCGAGCTTCTCGGAGAACCGCTGCTCCCTGTTGTGCGCGTCGTGTTCGTGGTCGACGAACTCCAGCACCACGATGCCGTCGGCCAGGTTCAGTGCGGTCTCCACCGAATCGGTGAGGCGTTGCTTGGCGCTGGCCTTGACGGTCAAGCGGTCCACCACCACCTCGATGTCGTGCTTTTCCTGCTTTTTCAACTTCGGCGGATCGGTCAGCGGATGCACCACGCCGTCGACCCGCACCCGGCTGTAGCCCTGGGCGTTGAGCTTCTCGAACAGGTCGGCGAACTCGCCCTTGCGGGTGCGCACCACGGGCGCCAGCACCAGGAACCGGGTGCCCTCCGGCATCGCCAGCACCTGGTCGACGATTTGCTGCGGCGTCTGGCGGGCGATCCGCTCGCCGCAGACCGGGCAGTGCGGCGTGCCCGCGCGGGCATACAGCAACCGCAGGTAGTCGTACACCTCGGTGATGGTGCCGACGGTCGAGCGCGGGTTGCGGTTGGTCGACTTCTGGTCGATCGACACCGCCGGGGACAAACCCTCGATGAAGTCGACGTCCGGCTTGTCCATCTGGCCCAGGAATTGGCGCGCGTAGGCCGACAGCGACTCGACGTAGCGGCGCTGCCCCTCGGCGAAGATCGTGTCGAACGCCAGCGATGACTTGCCCGACCCCGATAGACCCGTAAAGACGATCAGCGAGTCGCGCGGCAGGTCGAGGTCGACGCCCCGCAGGTTGTGTTCACGGGCGCCCTTGACGATCAGGCGGTCAGCCACGCGGCCCTCTTTCGACGGTTCTTTACGCCTGGCGGCGGATGCTGCGCACGGCGCATTCCATGCTATGTGCCCGTACCGACAAGCAACTTGTGAGCAGTAACGTGGCCGCTATGACGGCCGAGAATATGCCCGCTGGAGAGCTGGCCAACTACACCGGACATGTCGACCCAGGTACCGCGGCCCGCCGGACCCTACCCGGCGCCACGATTCTAAAGACGTCGGTGGGCCCGATGGACAACAACGCCTATCTGGTGACCTGTTCGGCGACCGGGCAGACGCTAATGATCGACGCCGCCAACGACGCCGACGTGCTTCTTGACCTGGTCCGGCGGTACGCCCCGAAGCTGTCGCTGATCGTGACCAGCCACCAGCACTTCGACCACTGGCAGGCCCTGCAAGCCGTCGCCGCCGCCACCGGCGCGCCGACCGCCGCCAGCGAGATCGACGCCGCGGCGCTGCCGGTCAAACCGGACCGTTTGCTGGCCGGCGGCGACACCGTGCAGATCGGCGAGCTGAACTTCGACGTCATCCACCTACGCGGGCACACCCCCGGCTCGATCGCGCTGGCTTTCGACGGTCCCGCGACGGGCGGGGTCACGCAGCTGTTCACCGGCGACTGCCTGTTTCCGGGCGGCGTCGGCAAGACCTGGCAGCCCGGCGATTTCGACCAGCTGCTCGAGGACGTCACCACCCGGGTGTTCGACGTCTACGACGACTCGACCGTGATCTACCCGGGCCACGGCGACGACACCGTGCTCGGCGCCGAACGCCCCCACCTGGGGGAATGGCGCGAGCGGGGCTGGTAGGCGCGCTAGCTGGTGGTGTGCACGATCAACACGTCGACCTTGGCGCGACGCGAGACGTTGGCCGGCACCGATCCCAGCAGCCGGCCCGCGATCGTGCTCAGGCCGACGTTGCCGACGACCAGCAGGTCGGCTTTTTCGTCCTCGGCCAGCTTCACCAGCGCGTCGACCGGGGCGCCCACGATGGACCGCTCCTCGACGTTCTTGGCGCCCGCGTTGTGCGCCCGCTCCTTGGCGTCCTGCAGGATCGCGTAGATCGGGGCGGTGCCCGACACCTTGTAGCTTTCCTCGCGCAGCGCGTCGGCCGCCCGGGTGTCCTCCTGCTGGGGCAGGTAGGCCGACGCGATGATCAGCTTGCTGTCGGCCCCGGCGATCTGCGCTGCCCGGTCCACCGCACGAAACGACGAATCCGAGCCGTCGGTCCCAACCACCACGGTCCGATAGGCGCCCATTTACCCTCCCAGTGTCGGTTGCTACGCCAACCCAAGACACTATCGCCTTGGTGGATAAAGATCCGTCAGATTAACCACACACAAGCGGCGTGGCGCAACCCGCATTCACCCCGGTCACGCTGCGCCGATGCGCGATTTTCGAACGCGAGTGAGGCCGAAAACCGACGTCCGCGCGGAAAGTGTTGCATCGCGAACGTTTTCGCTGACCGGTGAGCCGGTCGATGCGGCGGGCCCTACAGTGACAAGCATCATGGCCGTGCCCACCGTCGAACAGCGCGCTGCCGGCGTCGCCGCCGAGCCGGCGGCCGCGCGTCCGCACGGCAGGCTGCTCGACCCGTGGGCCACCGCCGCGCTCGCCGCCGTCATCAGCGGCGCGTGGGCCTGCAGGCCGTCGCTGTGGTTCGACGAGGGCGCCACCATTTCGGCGTCGGCCAGCAGGACCTTGCCCGAGCTGTGGAGGCTGCTAGGTCACATAGACGCAGTTCACGGGCTGTATTACCTGTTCATGCACGGTTGGTTCGCGATATTCCCGCCGACCGAGTTCTGGTCGCGGGCGCCGAGCGCGCTGGCCGTCGGCGCCGCCGCGGCCGGCGTGGTGGTCTTCACCAAGCAGTTCGTCGCGGGGCGGGCCACCGCGGTGTGCGCGGGCGCCGTCTTCGCCATCCTGCCGCGCACCACGTGGGCGGGGATGGAAGCCCGTTCCTATGCCTTCGCGGTGGCCGCCGCGATTTGGCTCACGGTGCTGTACGTCAGCGCGGTGCGGCGCAACCGACCGCGCCGCTGGGTGTCCTACGCGCTGGCGTTGACGGTGTCGATCTTGTTGAGCCTCAACCTGATTCTGTTGGTGGCGGTGTACGCCGCGATGCTGCCGCTGCTGGCGCCCAAGGGATCCCGCAGGTCTCCGGCGATGTGGTGGGCGGCGAGCTCGGCCGTCGCCGTCGGGGCCATGACCCCCTTCCTCGTGTTCGCCCACGGCCAGGTGTGGCAGGTCAACTGGATTTTTCCGGTCAGCTGGCATTACGCCTTCGACATCGTCCTGCGGCAGTACTTCGACCACAGCGTCCCGTTCGCGATCTTGACGGCCGTCCTGATCGTCGCGGCGGTCGCGGTCCGTCTGAAGGGCGCCCGCGCCCCCGAGGGCGACATCCGCCGGCTGTTGATCGGCTGCGCGGCCTGGATCGTCGTCCCCACCGCCCTGGTCGTCGTCTACTCGGCGATCAGCGAGCCGATCTACTTCCCGCGCTACCTGATCCTCACCACGCCGGCGGCGGCCGTCGTGATGGCCGTCTCCATCGTCACGATCGCCCGCAAACCGTGGGCCGTCGCCGCTGTCGTGCTGCTCTTCGCGGTCGCCGCGGTGCCCAACTACCTATTCATTCAGCGGTGGCCGTACGCCAAGGAGGGCTGGGATTACAGCCAGGTGGCCGACTTGATCAGCTCCCACGCGGCGCCCGGTGACTGCCTGATGGTGGACAACACCGTGCCCTGGCGGCCGGGGCCGATCCGCGCCCTGCTCGCGACCCGGCCGGCGGCGTTCCGGTCGCTGATCGACGTCGAGCGCGGCGCCTACGGACCCAAGGCCGGCTGGCTGTGGGACGGCCACGTCGCTGTGTGGTTGACGACGGCCAAGATCGACAAGTGCACGACCATCTGGACCATCACCGACCACGACAGGTCGCTGCCGGATCACCAAGTGGGGCAGTCGCTGCCGCCGGGAACGGCCTTCGGCCGCGCGCCGGCGTACCGGTTCCCGAGCTATTTGGGATTCCACATCGTCGAGCGGTGGCAATTTCACTACTCGCAGGTCGTCAAGTCGACGCGATGATCGGCGCGCGAAGGTGCCCGCCGCTGGGATAGCTTGAGCGCATGCAGTTCTGGCTGGCCGACCCTTTGTTCGGCGGCGCTGTGCAAAACGGCCGGCACCTGATCGAACTCGTGGCCGCGTTCGGGCTGACGGCGCTTGTCGGCCTGGAACGCACCGTCCAGGGCAAGGTCGCCGGCCTGCGGACCCAGACCATCGTCGGCACGTCGGCGGCGCTGATCATGCTGGTCAGCAAATACGGCTTCGGAGACGTCTTGAACTCGGGCACGATCGCGCTGGACCCGTCGCGTGTCGCGGCCCAAATCGTCTCGGGCGTAGGCTTTTTGGGCGCCGGAATCATCATCACCCGCCGCGGCACCGTCCGGTTGCACATCATCTACGAAAACGGTCGCGGCGTGCTGCGGGAGCTGCTGCGGGTCTGCGGGCAGCACGACTGGCAGCTCACCGGTCTCGACGCCGACGCCCACGACATCGACGACGGCGAGGTCAGGGTGGCGATGACGCTGACGGGGGCCAAGATGGGCGGCGCGTCCGAGGTGTTCGGGGAAGTGGACGGGGTGGTCGCGGTGCTTCCGGCCGACGACGATCCGGACTAGGGGGACGGGCTGCCGCGAACCGCGCTCAACGAAGCGACGAGGCCGGTCGCGGTCAGCGCGGTGAACACCGTGAACAACCAGCGGGCCGCGGGCACGCCGCCGCCCTGGGCGGCGTTGACGACGACGCCGGCCAGCCCGGCGCCGAACGCCGCCGAGATGAGCTGGACGGTGTTGATCGCCGCGGCCGCTGCGCTGCTTTCGGCAGGGTCGTTGACCGAGTCCATCGCCCGCACCGACAGATGTGGCCAGGCCATCCCGATGCCGGTCCCGGCGATCAGCAGGCCGAGGGTCCACAGGGCGACTATTCCGGCCGGCGCGTGGTCACGCTGGGTGAGCGCGCCGAGCGCCAGGCCCGACGCCACCACCACGGGCGACACGGCGATCACCCGCCCGACGGTTCGCGGGTTTTCCAGCGATGCGCTGACGATCTCCGAAACCGTCCAGCCCACCGCCAGCGCCGCCCCCAGGAACCCGGCCGCCAGCGGCGCCAGGTGCGCCAGCCGCTGGCCGAACAGCGGCACGTAGGTGTCGACCATGGCGCCGACCATCAGCGCCCCCATGGTCAGGTAGATCCACTTGAGGGGCCCGGCGCCAAACACGCTGGGCGGCAACACCGCCGGGCGCGCCCGCCGGTCGACGACCGCGAACAGTCCGATCAGCGCCAGCCCGCCGGCCAGCAACTCGACGGTCGCCCGAGCGTCGTGCGGGATCTGGGCGACGCTGACCGCCAGCGCCGCGGCACCGATCAGCGCCAGCGACCCCACCGGCGCCCGCATCGCCGGCGTTGCGCCCTGGTCCGCCCGGCCCGTGGGCAGCACGATCGGCACCAGAGCGGCCATCAGGGCGGTCAGGCCCGCCATCGCGACGAAGGCCCACCGCCACAACCCGAGCTGCGCGAACAGGCCGCCCGTCGCCGGCCCGACCACGGTCGCCACGCCCCACATCGCCGACACCAGCGCCGAGGCGCGCGTCCACAGCGAGCGGGGCAGCGCGGTGTTGATCACGGCGTAGCCCAGGCCGGCCAGCAAACCCCCGCCCACGCCTTGCAGGGCGCGGCCCGCGATCAGGACCTCCATGGTGGGCGCCGCCCCGCACACCAGGCTGGCGACGCCGAACAGCGCCACGCCGATCAGGTAGGACGAGCGCGCGCCGACGCGCAGCAGCATCGGATGGACCATCGTCGCCGCGACCACCGACCCAACCAGATACAGCGTCATCACCCAGGCGTAAAGGCGGCCGCCGCCGATCTCGGCGACGGTGTTCGGCAGCAGGCTGATGGTCAGAAACTCGGTGGTGGCGTACAACCCGACGCCGCCGGCCAGCACGACCGACGTGCCCAGGTATTTGGCGCCCAGCAGCTCGCGCCAAGTGCCGGTGAGGGCGGCGGGATGCGTCACTTCAGGCCGGCGGCGTCCATTCCCCGCAGTTCTTTCTTGAGATCGGCGATCTCGTCGCGGAACCGCGCCGCCAGCTCGAACTGCAGATCGCGCGCGGCGGCCATCATCTGCGCGGTGAGGTCCTTGATCAGGTCGGCCAGCTCGGCGCGCGGCATGCTGGTCGTGTCGCGGCCCTCGAACACCCCGGCGCTGACCGCCCGGCCGGGCTCCCCCTGGGCGCGCCGGCCGCGGGACATGCTGCGCCCGGAGCCGATTTCGACGGTTTCTGTGTCGTCGGCCTCGCGATAGACCTGGTCGAGGATGTCGGCGATCTTCTTGCGCAGCGGCTTGGGGTCGATGCCGTGGGCGTCGTTGTAGGCGATCTGCTTGGCCCGGCGCCGTTCCGTCTCGTCGATGGCCTCCTTCATCGAGTCGGTCATCGCGTCGGCGTACATGTGCACCTCGCCGGACACGTTGCGGGCGGCGCGACCGATGGTCTGGATCAGGCTGCGCGTCGAGCGCAGGAAGCCCTCCTTGTCGGCGTCGAGGATCGACACCAGCGACACCTCGGGCAGGTCCAGGCCTTCGCGCAGCAGGTTGATGCCGACCAGCACGTCGTACTCGCCGAGCCGCAGCTGACGCAGCAGTTCGACCCGGCGCAGCGTGTCGACCTCGGAGTGCAGGTAGCGCACCCGGATGCCCATCTCCAGGAGGTAGTCGGTGAGGTCCTCGGCCATCTTCTTGGTCAGGGTGGTCACCAGCACCCGCTCGTCGGCCTCGGCACGCTTGCGGATCTCGCCGATCAGGTCGTCGATCTGGCCCTTGGTCGGCTTGACGACCACCTTGGGGTCCACCAGGCCCGTCGGCCGGATCACCTGCTCGACGAACTCGCCGCCGGACTGGCTGAGCTCGTAGGGGCCCGGGGTGGCCGACAGGTACACCGTTTGCCCGATCCGCTGAGCGAACTCTTCCCAGGTCAGCGGCCGGTTGTCGCAGGCCGAGGGCAGCCGGAACCCGTAGTCGACGAGGTTGCGCTTGCGCGACATGTCGCCCTCGTACATGCCGCCGATCTGCGGCACCGTGACGTGCGATTCGTCGATGACCAGCAGGAAGTCCTCCGGGAAGTAGTCGAGCAGGGTCGCCGGCGGCGAGCCGGGACCGCGGCCGTCGATGTGCCGGGAGTAGTTCTCGATGCCCGAGCAGAACCCGACCTGGCGCATCATCTCGATGTCGTAGTTGGTGCGCATCCGCAGCCGCTGGGCCTCCAGCAGCTTTCCCTGGCGCTCGAATTCGGCGAGCCGCTCGGCGAGCTCTTCCTCGATGGTGGAGATCGCGTGGGCCATCCTCTCCGGGCCGGCCACGTAGTGGGTGGCCGGGAAGATCCGCAGCGAGTCGACCTGGCGGATCACCTCGCCGGTCAGCGGGTGCAGGTAATACAGCGCCTCGACCTCGTCGCCGAAGAACTCGATGCGCACCGCCAGCTCTTCGTAGGACGGGATGATCTCCACGGTGTCGCCGCGCACCCGGAACGAGCCGCGGGTGAACGACAGGTCGTTGCGGGTGTACTGCACGTCGACCAGCAGCCGCAGCAGCCCGTCGCGGGGCACCTCCATGCCGACCCGCAGCTCGACGGAGCGGTCCAGGTACGACTGCGGCGTCCCCAGGCCGTAGATGCACGACACCGAGGCCACCACCACCGCGTCGCGGCGCGACAGCAGCGACGACGTCGCGGAGTGCCGCAGCCGCTCCACGTCGTCGTTGATGGAGCTGTCCTTCTCGATGTAGGTGTCGGTCTGCGCGATGTAGGCCTCAGGCTGGTAGTAGTCGTAGTACGACACGAAGTACTCGACGGCGTTGTGCGGCAACATCTCCCGCAGCTCGTTGGCCATCTGCGCGGCCAGCGTCTTGTTCGGCTCCATCACCAGGGTGGGCCGCTGCAGCCGCTCGATCAGCCACGCGGTGGTGGCCGACTTGCCGGTGCCGGTGGCGCCGAGCAGCACCACGTCGCGCTCCCCCGCCTTGATGCGCCGTTCCAGCTCGTCGATGGCGGCGGGCTGGTCGCCGGCCGGGTCGTGCGGGCTGACGACCTCGAAGCGGCCGCCCGTGCGCACGACCTCGTCGACCGCGCGGTATTCCGAATGCGCGACTACCGGATGTTCAGTGGCGAAGGCCATGGCACCAGGGTAGAGCGGCCCACTGACAAGAGCAGATCGCTTACAGCGGATTGCCGTAACGGCGGGGCTCTGTGACAGGCCAATGCTCGTCCCTGCGGCGCTTCGGCGCGGGGGCGTCTGGCGGCGGCGTGTACCGATAGTCGTCGGGGATGTCCGACGGGCGCTCCGGGAGACCGTCAAGCGGGAAGCCGAACCACAGGATCGTGTCTGGGGTGCCGGGATGGCGGAAAGACGCCGACACCCGGCGTTCCTGCAGATCGCATAGGTAGTAATAGAGCGCCGGATCGTCAACGGACAGCCATGGACCAGGGTCGATGATCGATTCCCTGGTATCGCGGGCTAGCCCCCACGTGATATCGGACGGCGGAGCCTTGTACACCAGATACATCATCGGTCCCTCGGTCCAGGCATGGGAGACCCGAAAGGGATCACTTCCGTTGGCGTTTTCCGTCTCAATGCGATGCAACAGGTTGCGCAGCACATCTGCGGCGAACTCACATTGCGTGTTGGCGGGTTCAGTTGATGGGCACATTTTTGTTCACCCACGGCGGACACAGCGTCCAGTTCGGCGCCACTTCCACAACTCCACTGCCGCCAGCGAGGGGATACATCGAAATGACCCCTTTCTGTCCCCCGCCGGGCACGTCGGGACGTCCTGTGTTGATATTCGCGACGATCCTCATCGTCACGCTCTCACCAGTGTCCTCGCAGTCGGGGATTCCGAACAACCCTGGGGTGCAGTGCACGCGATTGATCGGAACCTCGTACACCAGCACTCCATTTTCGTTGCTGATCGGGCGACTGTGCGAAATCAGGTCTTTGAACACATTGGGGTTGATGACATGATGCCGCCAGTACGCCTTGTCCCACCCGAAGCCTTTGTCCGTGCGCTCGTCGTAATACCCACGGCGGAGGACAACATGGTTGCCATCGAGGTCCGTTGCCTCGGCAACTACCTCATTGATCGGGTACGGCGGTGGCGGCGGATCTTGCTTAAAGGTGTGGTTGTCGACGGCTTGGGTCTTCGGTTTCCTCGACGTCGGATCGGGCGAGGGCGTCGGCGGGAAGGTGTCCCGAAGCCCGGACATGGCTGCCGTGACTTTGCCCGCGACCTGTTGATCGACGGCGACCAGTTGCACGGCGCGCTGGCGGATCTCGGCGGCGAAGGCTTCCGCCTGCGCTCGCCGCCCGGCGCGCCACGCGGCCGAACCACCGGTCGAGCGGTCGGTGACTGACATGTCGTCGTACACGTCGAATCCCGCGGCGTTGGCGTCTTGGACGACGTAACGCAGCCGGGCGCGGGCCGCACTCAGATCGGAGGCCCCGCTCCGGGCCACGTTCGCCGCCGTTTGTAACTGGTCGGCGGCGGCGCTGGTTGCCACCAGGTCCTTGTGGGTGGCAGCGCGCAGGGCTTCCGCGCCTTCGCCGTGCCAATCGACCGAGAGCGCGTCCCGCCAGACCTGGTTGGCCACCGAGTAGCTGCGCGCGGCGACGGCGTCCCAGTGCTCGGCCGCCTCTGTGAGATGTTCGGTGGGCCACGCCACCAGCTGCGAGAGGCTTGGGATCTCCGCCACCGCGGACATCGCTACGAGCGTCCCGCATGCAGACCAGAGGCACACGGAAGCTGCATGGGATTTTAATCGCCCTGTCGCGCGGCGAAAGTCAGTCGCGACCGTACGAGGCCCATCACTGATGCCCGAAACCGCTAGCCCATGTGCTAGCGGATCCCGAAGTCACCCATGGGTCCGGAGCGCTCCGCCTCGGGTCGCGCACGCTGGCGGGCGGTCACCTTCGCCGCGAGCGTGCGCAGAATGACACGCCGCGCGGCGTGTCGGCGTACCAACACGCACGCTCGCGGCAAAGCCAAAGGCAAAGGCAGAGAAGGGCCGCTAGGCCGCCGGGCGGGTCCAGGTCCGCGTGACCGGATCGCATTCCAGCAGGTAGCCGTCGCTCGAGGTGGACATGGCGAACACCGAGGTGCTCGGCCGGTTGCACGAGCTACCGGTGGTGTGCACGCCCATCGTGATGGGCGCCTTGGCCCAGGTGTTGCCCTCGCAGACCACCTGCTCGCTGTTGGTCGGGTCATAGGCGAGCTTGTCGATGTCGCTGCACGGCCCGCCCAGGACCGGCGCCGACGGCGGGGACGGCGTGGTCGAGGCGCTGATCACCTGGGCGGGATCGGCCACCGGCACGGACGCCGGGGCGTCGCCGACCCGGGTGGCCACCACCGGCACCCGTACCACCGCTCCCTGCGCACCGCACTCGTTGGACAGAGCGGTTTGCGTCACGGTGCCGCGCAGCGTGCCGTCGGCCTGCGGCGCCAACGACCCCGCGACGCTTTCCTGCTGGGTGGCCGTGACCTGTCCGTTCGGCTGGGTGCAGCCCGCGCGCTCCTGCTGGAACCCGCCCTGCCAGTAGCCACCGACGAAGCGCAGCGTGTACGTGTGGCCGCCGTCGACGGTGCTGGCCACCTGGTGGTTGACGTCGTCGAGCTGGGTTCCGGCGGCCGCGCACCCGTTGGCCGTGCACACCGAGCGGAACGCCCACCAGCTGGTGGTGGGGCCGTCGTGACGGATCGGGATGCCGTTGGTGGTCTCCTTGCTGCGGTCGTAGGTCAGCTTGTAGGTGCCGTTGAGCGTCGGACCGCCGGGCCTCACCGGCGCGGCGCTGGGCGCGGGAACCGACGGCTTGGACGCCAAAGCGGGCGGGTTGGGCGCGGGGCTCTGCGGCTCAAACGAATACAGGACCGACCACGTCGCGGCCACGGCGATCAACACCGCGCAGAGCAGCGCGGCCGCCCACCGGGTCCGCGACGAGAACCGGTGGTTCACCGCCGCCAGCAGGCCGCGGGCGCCACGAGGCCGCGGCACGGCGGCCGCGGCCGTGTCGCCGTCCGATTCCGCCTCGTCGAGGAGCCGCGAGCTGACGCATTCAACGGCGGAGGCGAATTCGCGGCACCGCCCGAACCGGTCCGACGGTTCCTTGGCCAGGGCCTTGAAGAACACGTCGTCCAGCTCCGCCAGGTCCGGGCGGTAGTCGCTGAGCCGCGGCGGATCCTCGTGCAGGTGCTGGCTGATCACCGCGATCGGGTTGGAATGCTGGAACGGCGGCGCGCCGGT
This sequence comes from Mycobacterium palustre, assembly GCF_002101785.1. Lineage (GTDB taxonomy): Bacteria > Actinomycetota > Actinomycetes > Mycobacteriales > Mycobacteriaceae > Mycobacterium > Mycobacterium palustre. The sequence continues at coordinate 1,619 of NZ_LQPJ01000057.1, read as the reverse complement.
GAGCAGGTGAAAGGCCGTGGCCGCCAACGCGTATTGGTCCGCACGGCCGTCGATGTTGGACCCGGTCAGCTGTTCGGGCGCGGCGTAGGCCACCGTCCCGACGGCGACGTTGGTCTCGGTGATACCGCTGATGTTGGCGAGGTGGCGCGCAACGCCGAAGTCCGCCAACAGGATTCGCCGTTCGCCGTACTCCGGGTGGGTGAGCAGGATGTTGGCCGGTTTGACGTCGCGGTGCAACAAGCCGCGGTCGTGCGCGTAGTCGAGCGCGCCGGCGACGGCGTGCAGGATGGCGGCCACGTCCTCGATCGGCATCCCGTCGTGGTAGCGCTCTTTGACCAGCCGGGCGGCATCGGTGCCCTCGACGTAGTCCATGGAAATCCAGAGCTGGCCGTTGAATTCGCCGCGATCGTGGACGCCGACGATGTGCGGATGCCACAGGGTAGCCGCGAGGTCGGCCTCCCGGTTGAAACGCTCGCGGAACTCAGGATCGGCGGTGACGGCCTCGGCGAGCACCTTGATGACGTCCCGGCGCGGCAACCGGGGGTGCAACGCCAGGTACACCTCGGCCATGCCGCCGGCGCCGAGCTGCCGCAGGATCGTGTAGCCGGCGAACGGCGCGCCGCTGCTCAGCGCGAGGCGCGAGCCGCTGACCTCGGCGGGGTGCTCGGCCGGCGGCTCGGCGTTCGGCGCCGAGTGGACCGGCGGGACGCGGCGAAACAGGTGGGCGACGGTCGCCGAGGGCAGTGACTGAAAGCCCGCGCGGAATGCCAACCGCGGGTTGCTGAGCAGTCGCCGCCCGGTGTCAATGCGCCGGGTCGTCCCCTTCTGTTCGTCCGTCAATCGTCCCCCTAGGTCTCGGCATACCGCCGGTGCAGCAGCGGGATCGCAAACTCTTGCCTTCCTCCTCGCTCGAATCATGCCGGATCGCTGTGGGTGATTGGTCTACACAAGCTATGAAGCAGCTATGAGTGGCCAAATCGAAATAAAGACAAATCACAGGCGAGTCCCATGGAGAGCACTTGAAGCGGCGACCGATACTTGAGTGGTGAATCGACCCGCCCCGCCTGTCCTGACAATCCGGCACGACGGGTCCCAACGTTCCTTCGCCGCGGGCCACGAGGTGGTCGTCGGGCGCGATGAGAACGCCGACATGCGCATCCCCGACCCGCGTATCTCCCGCGCCCACCTGATCGTGCGGTTCGATCAGGGCCGGTGGCTGGCAATCGACAACGGCTCGCTGAACGGGACCTACGTCAACGGCTACCGGATGCCGGTGATCGACATCCACGACGGCCAGAGCATTAACGTCGGCAACCCGCAGGGGCCGCGCCTGACCTTCGCCGTGGGGCCCCAGCAGGCCCAGGCCATCCGGCCGGCGCACCCGAGGCCGCAGCGCGACTCCGGGCCGCCCACCCTGGCCTGGTCCGTCGTTCCCGAGCGAACGAATCCCACCGCGCCGACCTCGCCGCCGCGCCGGCAGCCGGCTAGCCCGCCCAGGTACCCCGCCCGCGGCGGCCCGGGCGCCGCCGCGCCGCGACCCATGCCGCCGCAGCAGCCCCCGCGGCCGAGAACGACATCGTCGTCTCCGACGTGCTGGCCTCGCGTCACCACGCCACGCT
>NZ_LQPJ01000056.1 GCF_002101785.1 Mycobacterium palustre | reverse complement strand
GGCTACCCCCCGCAGCCGGGGTACGGCGGCGCGCCCGGGCAGCCGGGCGCGCCGTTCAGCATCGGTGAGGCATTCAGCTGGGCGTGGGGCAAGTTCACCCAGAACGCCATGCCGCTGATCGTGGCCACCCTGATCTACGTCGTGCTGCTGGGCATCGCCTACGCCGTGACCTGGTTGGGCGGCGGCCTCGGCGGGACCGACATCACGACGAGCTCCGACGGCTACACCACCACAACGACCGACATCGGCGGCGGCGGGCTGGCCGCGATGATCGCCGGCTACGTCCTGGCGTACGCGATCGGCATCTTCGCCCAGTCCGCGTTCGTGTCCGGGGTTCTCGAGATCGCCGACGGCCGGCCGGTCAGCATCGGCTCGTTTCTCAAGCCGCGCAACTTCGGCCAGGTGATCCTCGCCTCGATCATCATCAGCATTCTGACCTCGATCAGCTCGTTCCTGTGCATCCTTCCCGGCCTGATCGTGGGCATCTTCGCGCAGTTCGCGATCCCGTTCGTGATCGACCGGTCGCAGAACGCCATCGACGGCCTGAAGTCCAGCTTCTCGGTGGTCTCCTCAAACTTCGTCAACGCGCTGCTGGCCTGGCTGGTCGGGGTGGCGGCGGTGACGGTCGGCCTGGTGGCCTGCGGTGTGGGCATCCTCGTCGGTGGACCGGTCGCGGCGCTGGTCCTGATCTACGCCTACCGCAAGCTGTCCGGCGGCCAGGTCGTCCCGCTGGAACAGCCCGGCGGCGGCTACCAAGCCGGACCGCCCCCGGGGTACCACCCGGTTTAAGCCCGCCGCGGGCCGAAAACCGCCGCACTGCAGGCCGGTCACGCCTGTGATGAGATCAGCCGATGAGCACCGAAGCTGACCTGCGGCGCCCCCGCCACGACCCCGACCGGCTGGTCGCGGCGTACCGGACGGCGCGGGCACAGGAGGCGCTGTTCGACCTGCGCCCCCACGGCTTTCCGGTCGGCTACGACGAATTCGTAGACCGCCACGGCAACGTCCGGCCGGCCTGGTCGGAGCTGGCCGACGCCGTCGCCGAGCGCGGCAGGGCCGGGCTGAACCGGCTGCGCTCGGTGGTCGACAGCCTGATCGACAACGACGGGATCACCTACACCGAGGTCGATTCCACCCGCGACGGGCACCCGCTGGAGCCGCGGCCGTGGCAGCTGGACACCCTGCCGATCGTGGTGTCCGCGGCCGACTGGGACGTCTTGGAGGCCGGGCTGGTGCAGCGGTCGCGCCTGCTCGACGCGGTGCTGGCCGACCTGTACGGGCCGCGCCGCCTGCTCACCGAGGGCGTGCTGCCGCCGGAGCTGGTCTTCGCCCATCCCGGCTACGTGCGGGCGGCCACTGGCATCGAGGTGCCGGGGCGCCATCAGCTGTTCATGCACGCCTGCGACGTCAGCCGGCTGCCCGACGGCGCCTTTGCCGTCAACGCCGACTGGACGCAGGCGCCGTCGGGGGCCGGCTACGCGCTGGCCGACAGACGCGTCGTGGCGCACGCGATCCCGGACCTCTACGAGCGGATCGCGCCGCGACCGACGACGCCGTTCGCGCAGGCGCTGCGGCTGGCGCTGATCGACGCCGCGCCCGACGTCGCCCAGGACCCGGTGGTGGTGGTGCTCAGCCCCGGCAGCTACTCCGAGACGGCGTTCGACCAGGCGTATTTGGCCACGCTGCTGGGCTTCCCGCTGGTGGAGAGCGCCGACCTGGTGGTGCGCGAGGGCAAGCTGTGGATGCGCTCGCTGGGCACGCTCAAGCGCGTCGACGTGGTGCTGCGCCGCGTCGACGCCGACTACACCGACCCGCTGGACCTGCGCGCCGACTCCCGGCTCGGCGTGGTCGGTTTGGTGGAGGCGCAGCGCCGCGGGACGGTGACCGTGGTCAACACGCTCGGCAGCGGCGTCCTGGAAAGCCCCGGGCTGCTTCGGTTCCTGCCCGAGCTGGCCGAGCGGCTGCTGGGCGAGGACCCGCTGCTGGGCACCGCGCCGGTGTACTGGGGCGGCATCGCCGCCGAACGCTCGCACCTGCTGGCCAACCTGTCGTCGCTGCTGATCAAGTCCACGGTCGGCGCGAATGTCCTTGTCGGGCCGACCCTTTCGTCGACGCAGCGGACCGATCTGGCCGCGCGCATCGAGGCCATGCCGTGGCAGTGGGTGGGCCAGGAGCTGCCACAGTTCTCCTCGGCGCCCACCGACCACGCGGGCGTGCTGTCGTCGGCCGCGGTCGGCATGCGGCTGTTCACGGTCGCCCAGCGCAGCGGCTACGCGCCGATGATCGGCGGCGTCGGCTACGTGCTGGCGCCCGGGCCTGGCGCCTACACGCTGAAAACCGTTGCCGCCAAGGACGTCTGGGTGCGGCCCACCGAGCGGGCGCGGGCCGAGACGGTCACCGTGTCGTCCGCGCCGCAGCCGGCCAAGACCGCCGCCGGCACCTGGGTCGTCAGCTCGCCGCGCGTGCTGTCCGACCTGTTCTGGATGGGGCGCTACGGCGAGCGCGCCGAGCAGATGGCCCGGGCGCTGATCGTCGCCCGCGATCGCTTCCACGTCTACCGCCACCAGCAGGACACCGCGGAGGCCGAGGTGGTGCCCGTGCTGATGGCCGCGCTGGCCCACATCACCGGGACCGACGGCGGCGCCGGCGACCGGGCCGAGATGATCGCCGTCGCGCCCTCCACGCTGTGGTCGCTGACCGTGGACGCGAACCGGCCCGGCTCGCTCGCCCAGTCGGTGGAGGGGCTGGCGCTGGCCGCCCGGGCGGTGCGCGACCAGCTGTCCAACGACACCTGGATGGTGCTGGCCGCCGTGGAGCGCGCGATGGCGCTGCGCCTCGACCCGCCCGACTCGCTGGCGGAGGCCGACGCCGCGCTCGCGTCGGCCCAGTCGCAGGCGCTGGCCGGGATGCTGACCCTGTCCGGGGTGGCCGGCGAGTCGATGGTGCGCGACGTGGGCTGGACGATGATGGACATCGGCAAACGCATCGAACGCGGCCTGTGGCTCACCGCGCTGTTGCGCGCCACCCTGACCGACGTCCGCGGCGCCGCGGCCGAGCAAACGATCATCGAGGCCACGCTGGTCGCGTGCGAATCGTCGGTCAGCTACCGGCGCCGCACCGCCGGCAAGGCCAGCGTGGCCGCCGTGGCCGAGCTGATGCTCTACGACGCGGCCAACCCGCGGTCGCTGCTGTACCAGCTGGAGCGGCTCCGCGCCGGCCTCAAGGACCTGCCCGGCTCGTCGGGCTCGTCGCGCCCCGAACGGCTGGTGGACGAGATCGGCACCCTGCTGCGCCGGTCGCACCCCGAGGAGCTGGAAGGCATCAGCGACGGCCGCCGCGCGCGGCTGGCCGCGCTGCTCGACGCCATCCACGCCGAACTGCGCAACCTGGCCGAGCTGATCACCGAGACGCAATTGCGGTTGCCCGGCGGCATGCAGCCGCTGTGGGGCCCCGACACGCGGCGGGTGATGCCGGCCTGAGGGTTCCTAACCGGCGATCGCGGCGGGCCCACCCCGCGCATCCGAGGTCGTCTCGTCGATCACGGTGTGGATGAACCGCATCTTGTCGAGCACCGCCACCGGTAGCACGAAGGGATACAGGCCGTCGTGGCCCATCGAGCGGTTCACCATGTTCAGCGACCACGACAACGGCAACCACATCTCGATGATCGCGGGAAAACCGCTGGGGCCCAACGCCGGACGGTCGAAGGTCGCCGACGCCGGCGCCAGGCCGCACCACGCGCAGGTGTCCAGGGTGTCGCGGATGTGCAAATAGTGCGCGAACGTCTCGGCCCAGTCCTCGGCGGCGTGCATGGTGGCGTACGACGACACGAAGCTTTCCTGCCAGCCCTCGGGCGCGCCGTCGCGGTAGTGCCGGTCCAGCGCCTCCTGGTAGTCCGCGTCGGGGTCGCCGAACAGCTCCTTGAACTGCGCGACGTACTGATCGGACGGGGCGATCAGCCGGTAATAGTAGTAATGGCCGATCTCGTGGCGGAAGTGCCCGAGCAGGGTGCGGTACGGCTCTTCCATCTCGACACGCAGCTGCTCGCGGTGGACGTCGTCGCCTTCGGCGAGATCCAGTGTGATGACGCCGTTTTCGTGGCCGGTGAACACCTTCTCGTGCGCGCTGGACAGCAGCCTAAAACCCAGGCCGTAGTCGGGGTCGCGGTCGCGCCCGATGATCGGCAGCTTCAGCTCGTGCAGCTCGACGATCAGCCGGCGCTTGGCCGCCTCGGCGCGGGCGAAGGCCGCCAGGCCCTCGGTGTCGGCGTCGTTGGGGCGCTCCAAGGTGAGCGCGCACGACGCGCACAGCCCGCCGGGGTGGCCGGTGGGCACCAGCCAATTGCATTCGGCGACATGGCGATTGGAACACAGCTCGTAGTCGTCGGCGCTGACGAACCCGGCCTGTCCCCTCGCCGAGCCCCGGTCAGCGCCGGCGATCACCAGCAGCGCCATCCGCTCGAGCGAGAACCCCAGCGCGCTGCCGCACGACAGGCACACCGAGTTCTCGAACGTCAGGCGCTGGCCGCACTTGGGGCAGTGGAAATCACGCATGCGCCACGTCGCCTTCGACGGGGTCGGGGTACGGCACCACGTCGACGGCGACGTCGATCACGCTGTGCTCGGAGTTGGTGTAGATGATGCCGCGCAGCGGCGGCACGTCGGCGTAGTCGCGCCCGCGCCCCACCACGATGTAGCGCTCGTCGACCATCTGGTCGTTGGTGGGGTCCAGGCCCAGCCACTCGAACTGGCCCGGCCCCTGCGGGGTCCACACCGCCGCCCAGGCGTGGGTGGCGTCGATGCCGATCATTCGATCCTTTCCCGGTGGCGGGTCGGTGGCCAGATAGCCGGACACGTAGCTGGCCGCCAGGCCGTTGGCGCGCAGGCAGGCGATCGCCAGCCTTGCAAAGTCCTGGCATACCCCTTCGCGGGCCGAAAGAACCTCGCCGACACCGGTCGAAATCGTCGTCGACCCGGACCGGTAGGTGAAGTCGGTGAAGATCCGCGACGTCAGGTCGCGCAGCACGTCGATCAGCGGGCGCCCCGGCGCGAAGCTGGGGGCCGCGTAGTCGCGGACCGCGTCGGTGATCTCGGGCGGATCGAGGTCCAGGGCGAACTCCGTGGCGAGCGCTCCGCGGCGCCCGGTCGGGCGGGCCGACTCCCAGGGTTGGCGCGCCGGGCCGCCGTCGTATCGCGCGGGCGGCGGCGGATACACGTCGACGATGGAGTCGCTGGTGACCGTCAGGGTGCGGTGCGGCTCGGTGACGTGGAAGTAGGAGCTGACGTTGCCGTAGCTGTCGCGGCTGGTGGAGCTGTCGGCGGGGGCGGGGTCGACGTCCAACCGGTGCGCCACGCAGCGCTGCCGCAGCGAGTCGCGCGGCGTCAGGAAGCCGCGACCATACGAACTGGTCACGACGTCGGAGTAGCGGTACTGGGTGCGGTGGGTGACGCGATGGCGGCGGGCCCCGGCTTGTGTCACAGGGCTGATCCCATCACACCGCGTTTGCCGATCGCGAGCCAATCGCCGCTATCGGGCGCACAATCGAAGAGTGGCCACGTGGGACGACGTCGCCCGCATCGTTGGTGAGCTGGCCCTCACCGCCGAACCGGCCCCGCACGAGTGGCGGGTCGGCAGGAAGTTGCTGGCGTGGGAGCGGCCCCTGCGCCTGTCGGACCGCGAAGCGCTGACGGCGAGCGGCGTGCGGCCACCCGAGGGCGACATCCTCGGCGTCCGGGTGTCCGACGAGGACGTCAAGTTCGCGCTGATCGCCGACGAGCCGGACGTCTACTTCACCACCCCGCACTTCGACGGCTACCCGGCGGTGCTGGTGCGGCTGGACGAGATCTCGGTCAGCGGCCTTCAGGAGCTGGTCACCGAGGCGTGGCTGACCCAGGCGCCGAAGAAGCTGGTGCAGGAGTTTTTGGCCGACACCGGCTGAGCCCGGTCACACCGTGCGCAGGTCGATGACCCGCTGCAGGTCGTCGACGCAGGCCGCCACGACGTCGGCCAGCACCACCTCCGTTTTCTGCCGGGCCGCCGACATCAACACCGACGCGTGCCGGCGCGCCGCGGCCGTGTACGCGCACGCCCCGGCCGGATCGGAGTCGGCGAGCGCGGTCGCGGCCGCCAGCTCGATCAGCACCGAGGACACCGGCTCGGGAAGCCGCCCGCACCGGCCGTCACCGGCGGGGGCGACCGCGCGGGCCAGCTGCAGCACCGAGCTGGCCAGCATGGCGACGTGGACGGCCTGGTGGTTGGCGGCCGACACGGCGTCGCGCATCCCCCATCGCCGCGGCGCGATGCGCACCACCTGGCGGGCGGTGGCGCGGGCCTCCACCAGGTCGCCCACCTGCCGGTGCACCCGGTCGACGGCCGCCAGCGGCCAGTCGTGGGCGGGCGCCCGGCGCCCGGCGGCGACGTCGCCCGCGCGCGTCAACACGCCCTGCAGCACGCCCAGCACGCCGACGCGCGCCCGCCGCAGCACCTGCAACGGGTCGGCCGGGAACAGCAGGACGGCGAAGACGACGGCCACGCAACCGCCGATCAGCGCGTCGAAGATGCGCTCCCAGCCGACGCCGCCGCGGTACAGGGCCAGCACCAGGATCGCCGAGATGACGGTCTGGTTGGCGAACATCATGCCCTGCCCGATGAAGCCGTGACCGATGAACACCGCGACGAACAGCGCGACCAACGCGGCCACCCCGAGGGCGACCGACCCGGGCCCCAGCACGCCCTGCACCACGGTGCCCAGCCCGATCCCCAGGGTCACCCCGATCATCATCTGGACGGCGCGCTGCGCCCGTAGCACGTTGGAAATCGACAGGGACACCGCGGCGGCGATCGGCGCGAAGAACGGCTGCGGGTGACCGAGCAGATCGTGGGCGAGATACCAGGACAGGCCCGAGGCCACCGCGGTCTGCACGAGGTTGAACCACACCTCGCGCAGCCGTTTGAAACCCGCCCGCGCGGCTTTGGTGGCCGAGGACGGCAGCATCGGCGGCGCAGCGCTCAGGTGCGCTGCAGCTCGAACAGCGGGATCACCCGGCTGGTCTTGGACTGGTACTCGGCGAAGCCCGGCGCGGCGGCCGCGACCCTGTCGAACAGTTCGTCGCGCTCGAGGCGGGGCAGCTCGCGGGCCGTCACGTCGAAGGAGTCGGAGCCGACCTCGACGCGGGCGGCCGGGTTGGCGCGCAGGTTGTGCGCCCAGGCCGGGTCCTTGGGCGCGCCGGCGAACGATCCGATGACGATCAGCTTGCCGTCGATGTCGAAGTAGGCCAGCGGCGAGGTGCGGGCCTGCCCCGACTTGGCGCCCGTGGTGGTCAGCAGCAGCAGGTTGGCGCCCTCAAACTGGCCGCCGACCTTGCCGTGGTTGGCGCGGAACTCGTCGATGATGCTCGTGTTGAAGGCGTTGATGCTCGCAGCGTCAGGAACCTCGGTCATCGGCGTCGCTCCTCCTCATCGCTTCGCCCTGCATCGTCGCCGACGCGTGTCATGCCCGCTCAACCTTCTCCGGCTTGACATCTATTCCGGACTCCTTGCGCTGCTGTTCGGTGATCGGCGCGGGGGCGTTGGTCAGCGGGTCGACGCCGCCGCCGGTCTTCGGGAACGCGATCACCTCGCGGATGGAGTCCACGCCGGACAGCAGCGCGTTGATCCGGTCCCACCCGAACGCGATCCCGCCGTGCGGCGGCGCGCCAAAGGTGAACGCCTCCAACAGGAATCCGAACTTCTCCTCCGCCTCGGCCCGGTCCAGCCCCATCACCGCGAACACCCGCTCCTGGATGTCGCGGCGGTGGATACGGATCGAGCCGCCGCCGATCTCGTTGCCGTTGCAGACGATGTCGTAGGCGTCGGCCAGCACGGCGCCCGGATCGGAGTCGACGGTGTCGGAGTACTCGGGCTTGGGCGAGGTGAACGCGTGGTGCACCGCGGTCCACGCCCCCGACCCGACCGCGACGTCGCCGGCGGCCGTGGCGTCGTCGGCGGGCTCGAACAGCGGCGGGTCGACCACCCACACGAACGCCCAGGCGTCCGGGTCGATCAGCCCCAGCCGGTGGGCGATCTCGGCGCGCGCCGCGCCCAGCAGCGCCCGCGACGGCTTGGGCAGCCCCGCCGAGAAGAAGATGCAGTCCCCCGGCTTGGCGCCGACGTGCGCGGCCAGGCCGGCGCGTTCGGCGTCGGACAGGTTCTTGGCCACCGGGCCGCCGAGCTCGCCGTCGTCGCCGACCAGCACGTAGGCCAACCCGCGGTGCCCGCGCTGTTTGGCCCACTCTTGCCAGCCGTCCAGGGTGCGCCGCGGCTGCGAGGCGCCGCCCGGCATCACGACAGCGCCGACGTACGGCGCCTGGAAGACGCGAAACGTGGTGTCGGAGAAGAACTCCGTGCACTCGACGAGCTCGAGTGAGAACCGCAGGTCGGGCTTGTCGGAGCCGAACCGGCGCATCGCGTCGGCGTAGCTGATCCGCGGAATCGGCGTCGGGAGCTCGTAGCCGATCAGCGCCCACAGCGCGGTCAGGATCTCCTCGGAGATCGCGATGACGTCCTCGGCGTCGACGAAGCTCATCTCCATGTCGAGCTGGGTGAACTCGGGCTGGCGGTCGGCGCGGAAATCCTCGTCGCGATAGCAGCGCGCGATCTGGTAGTAGCGCTCCATGCCGGCCACCATCAGCAGCTGCTTGAACAGCTGCGGGCTCTGCGGCAGCGCGTAGAACGAGCCCGGGTGCAGCCGCGACGGCACCAGGAAGTCCCGCGCGCCCTCCGGCGTGGAGCGGGTGATCGTCGGGGTCTCGATCTCGACGAAGTCGTGGCGCGCCAGCACCTCCCGCGCGGCGGCATTCACCTTGGAGCGCAACCGGATTGCCGCGGCCGGGCCGTCGCGGCGCAGGTCGAGGTAGCGGTACTTCAGCCGCAGCTCCTCCCCGGCGGGCTCGTCGAGCTGGAACGGCAGCGGCGCGCTCTCGCCGAGCACGGTCAGCGCCGTGGCGTTGACCTCGATGTCACCCGTGGCGATCTCGGGGTTGGCGTTGCCCTCCGGGCGGATCTCGACGACGCCGGTGACCGCGACGCAGAACTCGGAGCGCAGCCGGTGGGCCTGCGTTAACACCTGGGGGTCGCGGAACACCACCTGCGCGATCCCCGACGCGTCCCGCAGGTCGATGAAGATGACGCCGCCGTGGTCGCGGCGGCGGGCCACCCAACCGGCGAGGGTCACCCGCTGGCCGGCGTCGTGGCTCCGAAGCGAACCAGCGGCGTGGCTGCGCAGCACAAAACTCCCTTTCGCCGTCGATGGAATGAGTGACCAGTCTAGAGGAGGTAATTTCGGTGGCATCAATTCACAAGCCACACGCATCGCTCTGGTCGGTCCCGGCGCCGTCGGCACGACGGTCGCCGCGCTGCTTTCCAAGGCGGGGCATTCGGTGCTGGTGTGCGGGCGCACCCCGCGGGACGGCATCGAGCTGCGGCCCGACGGCGCCGACCCGATCGTCGTGCCGGGGCCCGTGCACACCGATCCCGGCGAGGTGAGCGGGCCGGTCGACCTGGTGGTGCTGGCGGTCAAGGCGACCCAGAACGGCGACGCCGCCGGCTGGCTGGCCCGCCTGTGTGACGTCCACACGATCGTGGCGGTGCTGCAGAACGGCGTCGAGCAGGTCGAGCAGGTGCAGCCGCACTGCCCGTCGTCGCCGGTGGTGCCGGGGATCGTCTGGTACGGCGCCGAGACGCACCCGGACGGGTGGGTGCGGCTGCGCACCGAGCCGGCGCTGGTGCTGCCCAGCGGCCCGGCGGCGGAGGCCGTGGCCGAGCTGCTGCGCGGCGCCGGCTGCCGGGTGGACTGCGACCCCGACTTCATCACCGCCGCCTGGCGCAAGCTGCTCGCCAACGCGCTGGCCGGCTTCATGGCGCTGACCGGGCGGCGCTCCGGCATGTTCCGCCGCGACGACGTGGCCGCCCTGTCGCGCCGCTACGTCGCCGAATGCCTGGCCGTCGCGCAGGCCGAGGGCGCCCGGCTGCCCGACGGCGCCGTCGACGAGCTGGTCGACATGTTCCGCAAGGCGCCCGAGGACATGGGCACCTCGATGCTCGCCGACCGGGAACACCGCCGGCGGCTGGAGTGGGACATCCGCAACGGCGTGATCGTCCGCAAGGCCCGCGCCCACGGCCTGCCCACGCCGATCAGCGACGTCGTGGTGCCGCTACTGGCGGCGGCGAGCGACGGACCGGGCTAGGTTATAGCCATGACCTTCAACGAGGGCATGCAGATCGACACCAGCACCGCGTCGTCGTCGGGCGGGGGCGGTATGGGGATGGCCCTCGGGGGCGGCGGCCTCGGGCTGCTGATCCTGCTCGGCGCGCTGTTCTTCGGCGTCGACCCGGGGCGCGTCGTGCAACAGCAACCCAACACCGGCGGCTACTCGGCGCCCGGGTTCGACCTGAGCCAGTGCAAGACCGGGGCCGACGCCAACAAGTACGTGCAGTGCCGCGTCGTGGCGACCGGCAACTCGGTGGACGCGGTGTGGCACCAGCTGATGCGCAACTACACCCGCCCCCACGTGCGGCTGTTCACCGGCTCGGTGAACACCGGCTGCGGGCCCGCGACCACCGCCGTCGGGCCCTTCTACTGCCCGGTGGACCAGACGGCGTACTTCGACACCGCCTTCTTCCAGGAGCTGGTCGACAAATTCGGTTCCAGCGGTGGGCCTTTCGCGCAGGAATACGTGGTGGCCCACGAATACGGCCACCACGTGCAGCAGTTGCAGGGCATCCTGGGCCGCTCCCAGCAGGGCGCGCAGGGCGCCGGCGGCAACGGCGTGCGCACCGAGCTGCAGGCCGACTGCTACGCCGGCATCTGGGCGCACTACGCGTCGACGGTCAAGCAGGAGAGCACCGGCGTGCCGTACCTGCAGCCGTTGAGCGACAAGGACATCGCGGACGCCCTGTCGGCCGCGGCGTCGGTGGGCGACGACCGCATCCAGAAGGAGTCGACCGGGCGCGTCAACCCCGAGTCGTGGACGCACGGGTCGTCGGCGCAGCGGCAGAAGTGGTTCACCATCGGGTACCAGACCGGCGACCCGAAGCAGTGCGACACGTTCGCCGCGCCGAACCTCTAGCCCGCCAACAGGTTTTTCAGCTCCGCGCGGCCCTCCTCGTCGAGCGGCAACAGCGGCCGGCGCGGGTCGCCGACCGGGACGCCCAGCAGATCGAGACCGGCCTTGACGGTGGTCGCCAGCCCGCCCGCGACGATGAACTCGAGGAGCGGCTTGAGGTCTTTGTAAAGCGCGGAGGCCCGCTCGAGGTCGCCCGCGCGCACCGCCTCGTACAGCTCGATGCAGGGCCGCGGCCGCAGATTCGGTGCGGCCGTGCACCATCCGGACGCGCCGGCTTGCAACGCGTCGAGCACCAGCGGGTTGCTGCCGTTGTAGAACGGCAGCCGGCCGCCGGACAGTTCGGCGATGCGCCGCATCCGCGACAGGTCGCCGGTGGACTCCTTGACCATTTTCACGTTGTCGATGGTCTCGAACATGTCGACCAGCAGCTCGGGGCCCATGTCGACGCCGCTGGTGGCCGGGTTGTTGTAGGCCATGATCGGGATGCCGATGGCGTCGCCGACGCTGCGGTAGTGCTGCACGATCTCGCGTTCGGACAGCTTCCAGTAGGACACCGGCAGGATCATCACCGCGTCGGCGCCGGCCTCTTGCGCGTACTTCGCCCGCCGAATCGTCTTGGCAGTGGTCACATCCGACACGCCGACGACGACGGGCACCCGCCCGGCGACGGCGGCGATCGTGGTGTCGACGACGGCGTCGGACTCGGGCTCGTCGAGGTAGGCCAACTCGCCGGTGCTGCCCAGCGGCGCGATCGCGTGCACGCCGTCGGCAACCAGCCGGTCGACCAGCGCGGCCAGCCGCGCGGTGTCGATCCCGTTGTCGCCGAAGGGGGTCACCGGGTAGGCGATGATGCCGTGGATCTTGGGTTCGGGCACGGGGGCTCCTTAACTCGTCAGGGCGTCGGGGTGGCGGGCCAGGGCGCGGCGGGCGTAGTAGGCGAAGTTGGCGCGGCTTCGCTGCGGTGACAGCGTCCAGTCGTGGGCCTCGCGGGCCAGCGCCTCGGGAAGCGGCTTGATCGTGCCGGCGGCCATGGCCGCCAGTTGCAATTTGGCCGCGCGCTCGATCAGGATCGCCAGCGAGCAGGCCTCCTCGACGCTGGCGCCGGCGATCACCTGCCCGTGATGCGCCAGCAGCACCGCCTTCTTGTCGCCGAGGGCGGCGGTGATGATCTCGCCCTCCTCGTTGCCGACCGGCACGCCGGGCCATTCGGCCAGGAACGCGCAGTCGCCGTAGAGGGGCGTGGTGTCCATGTGGGAGACCGCCAGCGGGACCTGCAGCATCGACAGCGCCGCCACATGGAAGGCGTGGGTGTGCACGATGCAGTGGACGTCGGGCCGCGCGCGATAGATCCAGCTGTGAAAGCGGTTGGCGGGGTTGACCATTCCGTCCCCGTCGAGCACGTTGAGGTCCTCGTCGACCAGCAGCAGGTTGGCGTCGGTGATCTCGTCGAACCCGAGGCCCAGCCGCTGGGTGTAGTAGGTGCCGTCGTCTTCGGCCCGTGCGGTGATCTGTCCGGCCAAGCCGGAGTCGTGGCCGGCGTCGAACAGGGCCCGGCAGGTCAGCGCCAGCTTCTGCCGGGTGGTCAACGCCGAATCGGCGATGTTGTCCGCCAATTGCCGTTCGGCGCGACGCATCAGGTCGGACTTCGATTCGCTGAACGTGGTCGCCATGACACTAAGCTAACATCTAGGAAACCTTGTGTCATTGCCCTGGCGAACGGAGGCGACGCCGTGACAGCCCTGCTGCGCGCGGTCCGCAGACAACGCGGCCTGACCCTCGAGCAGCTCGCCGCACAGACCGGGCTGACCAAGAGCTATCTGTCCAAGATCGAGCGCGGGCACAGCACGCCGTCCATCGCCGTGGCCTTAAAGGTCGCCCGCGCGCTGCGCGTCGATGTCGCGCGGCTGTTTTCCGACGAGGCGGCGCAGGAGAAGATCACCGTCGACCGTGCCGCCGGGGCCGACGGCGAGCGCTACCGGGCGCTGGCGCCCGCGCTGCTCGGAAAGTCCATGTCCCCCTTCGTCGTTCGGCCGACCGCCCACGCGGCCGACACCACACACGCGGAGCACACCGGTCAGGAGTTCGTCTTCGTGCACGCGGGGCGCGTCGAACTCGACTACGGCGACCGGACCATCGAACTGGGCCCCGGCGACAGCGCCTACTTCGACGCGTCGGTCAGCCACAAAATCCGCGCCGTGGGCAAAGAGGAGGCCGAGGTCGTGGTCATCGCGCACACCGAGCCGCGATGATTAACCGGGTTTGCAGGTGACGGTGGTGGTGGCGTCCGCGTGGGCGACGACCTGGCCATCAACCGCGATCTCGCAGTGAAACTGCGCGGGGCCGTTGCCCGAATCCGGCCAGTGCAGCATGCCGCTGGCGTTGATGCTCGCGTACTGGTTCGGGTTCGCCAAGGTGGCGGTATAGGTCACCGGGGCGCCCCCGCTGAGCGGGGCCTGCACGCTGGTCATGAACTTTGACGGGTCAGCGCTGTAGGCGGCCTGGCTGGGCGGATCGGAACTGACGTAGTTGACGGTGGCGGTCAGATTGTTGGGACTCGACACGGTGTAGGTCACCTGGTGGCCATCCGCATGCGCCGTCGCCGGGCCGAGGATCACTCCCCCGACCAGTGCAAACGTTGCCGACGCGACCGCGCTGGTCCCCTTTCGCAGGTTCGTCATCACGTTCGTCATATCGAAAACGCTACCGGAATCGTTACCGACGGCTCCGGCGTTCACCGCTCGATATGCCAACCGTCGCCCGGCTCGGGTATGAAACATCCATGACCGACGACGCCGACCCGGCCGTTCCGGACAGCGCCCCGGGCATCAGCCGCCGCAGGTTGTTGACGACGAGCGCCGTGTCGGCGGCCCTGGGCGCGGGCATCGGGGGCGGGGCCGTGCTGGTCGGATCCCACCCCCGCGCGCCGTCGTTGTGGTACCGGCCGGAACGCGACGGCGCGCCGCCCGTGTCCGGCCTGCACCTGCAGTTCGGCCGCAACGCCGGTACCGAGGTGGTGGTGTCGTGGCACACCACCGAGGCCGTGCGCAATCCACGCGTCATGCTGGGCACGCCGGCGTCCGGCTACGGGCGCACCGTCGCCGCCGAGACCCGCACCTACCGCGACGCCAAGTCCAACATCGAGGTGCGAGTCAACCACGCCCGGCTGACGGGCCTGAGCCCGGACACCGACTACGTCTACGCCGCGGTGCACGACGGCGCCGAACCCGAGCAGGGCACGGTGCGCACGGCGCCGTCTGGACGAAAGCCCTTGCGCTTCACCAGCTTCGGCGATCAGTCGACGCCCACGCTGGCCAGGTTGCCCGACGGCAGCTACGCCACCGACAACATCGGGTCCCCCGCCGCCGCCGACACCACACTGGCCATCGAGCGGTTGGCCCCGCTGTTCAACCTGGTCAACGGCGACCTGTGCTACGCCAACCTGGCGCAGGACCGGATCCGCACGTGGTCGAATTGGTTTGAGAACAATACGCGTTCGGCGCGGTACCGGCCGTGGATGCCGGCGGCGGGCAACCACGAGAACGAATTGGGCAATGGCCCAATCGGTTACGGCGCCTACCAAACGTACTTTTCGGTGCCGGATTCGGGGTCCGTCCCCGAAACCCGCGGCATGTGGTACTCCTTCACCGCCGGCTCGGTGCGGGTGATCAGCCTCAACAACGACGACGTCGCCTTCCAGGACGGCGGCAACTTCTACGTGCACGGCTACTCCGGCGGCGAGCAAAAGCGTTGGCTGGCGGCCGAACTCGCCGACGCCCGGCGCGACCCGGACGTCGACTGGATCGTCGTGTGCATGCACCAGACGGCGATCTCCACCGCCGACCGGACCAACGGCGCCGACCTCGGGATCCGCGAGGAATGGCTGCCGTTGTTCGACCAGCATCAGGTCGACCTGGTGCTGTGCGGCCACGAACACCACTACGAGCGGTCGCATCCGCTGCGCGGGACGCTGGGCACCGACACCCGAACGCCGATACCGGTCGACGGCCACGGCGACGTCATCGACTCGACCCGGGGCACGGTGCACGTCGTCATCGGCGGCGGCGGCACGTCGGCGCCGTCCAACGCGATGTTCTTTCCCCGGCCGCGGTGCCGCGTGCTCACCGGCGTCGGCGCCTTCGATCCGGCGATCGGGCGCAAGGCGCCGATCTATGTGGTCGAGGACGCGCCGTGGTCGGCGTTTCGCGACCGCGACAACCCTTACGGCTTCGCGGCTTTCGACGTCGACCCGGGCCAGCCCGGCGGGAACACCTCGATCAAGGCCACGCACTACGCGCTGAGCGGGCCGTTCGGCGAGGTGACCGTGGTGGACCAGTTCACGCTCACCAAGCCGCGCCGCGACCGCGCCTAGCTCAAAACAGCGTCTGCTGAACGGGTTCGGGGATCTCCGTCGTTTCGGTGGCCCGCGGGAACATGCGGTGATCGCCGCCCAGCCGGTGCTTGGCGATCAGCGGCGCGGCGCGGTCGCGCAGCATGTCGCGGTAGGCCGGGGGCAGGTAGGCGCCGCGCCGGTACAGCTCGCGGTACCGGGCGACCAGTTCCGGGTGGGAGCGGGCCAGCCAGGACATGAACCAGCCGCGGGTCGAGCCGCGCAGGTGCAGGCCGAAGACCGTCGCGCCCGTGGCGCCGGCCGCCGCGATCTGGCCGAGCAGCGCGTCGAGGTGCTCGACGGAATCGGTCAGGTGCGGCAGCACCGGCGCCACCATCACGTGGCAGCCCAGGCCCGCGTCGCGGATCGCGGCGATCAGCCCGAGGCGCGCCTGCGGTGTCGGGGTGCCGGGCTCGACGTCTTTGTGCAGCTCCGGGTCGCCGACGGCCAGCGACACCGCGACCGATATCGGGACCTGTTGCGCCGCTTCGGCGATCAGCGGCAGGTCGCGCCGCAGCAGCGTGCCCTTGGTCAGGATCGACAGCGGCGTGCCGGAGCCGGCGAGGGCGCCGATGATGCCCGGCATCAGCGCGTAGCGGCCCTCGGCACGCTGGTAGGGGTCGGTGTTGGTGCCGAGGGCGACCGTCTCGCGCCGCCACGACGGCCGCTTCAGCTCGCGGCGCAGGACCTCGGCGACGTTGGTCTTGACCACGACCTGGGTGTCGAAGTCGGTGCCGCAGTCGAAGTCGAGGTATTCGTGGGTGGGGCGCGCGAAGCAGTAGCGGCAGGCGTGCGAGCAGCCTCGGTAGCCGTTGACGGTGTAGCGGAATGGGAGCGCGGCGGAGTTGGGCACCTTGTTGAGCGCCGACTTGCACAGCACTTCGTGGAACGTGATGCCCTCGAATTGCGGTGTGCGCACGCTGCGGATCAGCCCGATGCGCTGCAGCCCCGGAAGCGCCCCGTCGTCCACGGGGTCCCCATTCACGGCGACGGCCTGGCCAGCCCAGCGCATACCCCATTCGAACAATAGTTCGATTGCTAGTCAAGCCTCGCTACGGTGTGCCCGAGCACATGAACGGGAATCCACACCACGGCTTCTGCAGCGCGTCCGGCGGCGGCGGACCGCCCTCCCACACGCCGGGCGCCACGTTTCCGTGGCCCCAGTAGACGCCGTACCAGGTGTGGCATTGACCCCAGTCCCAATTGACCTGTGTTCCCGGGCATCCGCGGCCGGTGTCTGGGTGCAGCCCGCTCGATCGGTCTCCCGGGCAACATTGGTATGGCCCCGACGCGCCGGGCGGCACCGGCCCGTCTTCGGCAAGGATTCCATGCATCGGCGGTGCGGGGGCGGCCTGCGCCGTAGCCAGGCCCAGGCCCAGGCTCAGGCCCAGGCTCAGGCCCGCGGCCGCGACACCGCCCGCCAGCAGCGCCCGGCCAATGCCTTTGTTCAAAATTTCGGTGGTGCTCACGGCGCCCTACCTTTCGGACTGTCGGTTGATGGTTCGGGCCAGGAGTGCGGGATGATCAGCCGGTGCTGGTGAGGCAGGTATGGCTTTCATGTTCGCTGCACTTAATTGGCTGTGACAGCCTGATTTGGCCCCGGGTGGGCGGTCGAAAGTGGCCCCACCTGTGTGGTCGCGGGTGTGCTGTTG
>NZ_LQPJ01000055.1 GCF_002101785.1 Mycobacterium palustre | reverse complement strand
TGCCCCGGCCCCCTCCCCCGGCCCGTCCGGCCCGGCCACGCCCACCGCGCCGGCCGGCGCGATCCCGTTGCCGCCCGACCACAACGGCTACGTCTTCATCGAGACCAAGTCCGGCATGACCCGCTGCCAGATCAACAAGGAAACCGTCGGGTGCGAGGCGCCGTTCACCAACTCGCCGCTGCAGGACGGTGAGCACGCCAACGGCGTCAGCATCAGCGCCAGCGGCAACGTGCAGTGGGTGCTGGGCAACCTCGGGGCGATCCCGACCGTCACCCTCGACTACAAGACCTACGCGGCGCAGGGCTGGACCATCAACGCCACCGCCGACGGGACGCGCTTCACCAACGACCGCACCCACCACGGCATGTTCGTCAGCATCGAGAAGGTCAACACGTTCTGAGCTGCCACAGGTCGCGTCAGTACCATCGGTGCCGTGGCACCCAACGGCCCACCGGACGACTTCCACAATCAGCAGACGCAGTATCGCGACTACGGCGGACCCCCGGCCCGTCCCGGAGGGACCCCGCCGAACGCGCCGCCGCCTGCCGGACCCCCGACCGAGGAGGCGTGGCCGGCCGAATCCCGCGACCCGTTCGACGAGGAAACCGAGCCCACTCCCTGGTACCGCAGGCCCGCCGGGATCATCGCCGGGGTCCTGGCGGTTTTGGTCCTGATCGCGCTGATCGTCTACGGCCTGATGGAGCTGATCGGCGGCGACCAAGGCACCGGCCACACCCCCAGCACCAGCACCACCGCGCCGAGCACCACGAGCACGACCAGCACGACGGTGCCGCCCACCACCACGACCACCGCCGAGCCGTCGACGACGACCGAAGCGCCCACCAGCAGCGCGGCCGAGCCGCCGGCCCAGCAACCCACCCACCAGCCGACGCGGCAGCCGACCCAACAGCCGCCCACGCACCGCCACCACCTGCCGCAGCTGCCCTCGGTGATCACCATCCCCGAGGTGCCGACCGTGATCACGCTGCCGCCCGGCCGGTGACCCCGCCCGCGCTCCTAGACTCGCTGGAGTCCATGACCGTCGTGATGCCGACCGCCGGGCCATCGCCAGTGAGCCAACGAACACGGGAGCGTGCGATATGAGCGAGTCGCTCGGGTTGTCGATCGGGGCGGCCAACCTGGTTGCGGTCCGCGCGGGTGGCGCCCCGGTGATCCGCAGCTCGGTGTTGACGCTGTTCGAGCACCGGCCCACCGAAATCGGCCTGCCGGAGGAAAACCCGAACCTGACCGAGCAGGGGCTGGTGCTGCGCGGGTTCGTCGAGCGGGTCGGTGACCGGTCCCCCCTGGTGGCGGCCGACGGCACGAAGTACCTGGGCGAGGTCCTGACCGTCGAGGCGATCGAGGCGATGGCCCGCACGGTCGGCTACGGGACGCCGGTCACCGTCGCCGTCCCCGCCTATTGGTCCGAGGCCCAGACCAACGCGCTGCGCGACGAGTTCTTCGCCCAGCCCGAGCTCAACCGCGACGGCGTGTCCCCCGTGCTGGTCTCCGACGCCACGGCAGCCCTGGCGGCGCTGCGCGGCACCCCGGGATTCCCGACGGGCGGCGTCGTCGCCCTGTGCGACTTCGGCGCCGGCGGCACCAGCATCACGCTGGCGAACGCCTCGGCGAACTTTCAGCAGCTCGGCCCGACGGTGCGGTCAACCGAATTCTCCGGCGACACAATCGATCAGCTCATCTTCGAATACGTGCAGTCCGGCGCCTCCGACGCCACCAGCCTCGACCTGGGCAGCACCGCGCGAATCGGCTCCCGGTCTCGGCTGCTCGGCGAATGCCGGCGCGCCAAGGAACAGCTGTCGACGGCCGCGGTGGCGACGGTCGGGGCCGGCGGGCCGCAGCTGTCACGCTCCGACTTCGATCAGCTCATCGCCGACCCACTGGACCGGTTCCTCATCCGGTTAGAAGAAACGTTGCAACGCAACGGGATTACGCCCGGCAACCTGGCGGCCGTCGCGGCCGTCGGCGGGGGCGCGAGCATCCCGCTGCTCGGCCCGCGCCTGTCCGGGCGCCTGCGGGTCCCGATCCACACCGCCCCCCAGCCCGCGGCCAGCGCGGCCGTCGGCGCCGCGGCCCTCGGCCAGCGGCAGGGTGAGGCGGGTGTCGCGACCGCCGCGAGCCCCATGGTCGAGACGCCCACCGAAATGGTCCAGACCGCCCGGGTGGCGCCTGGCGCCGCACCCCTGGCGTGGTCGCAGGACGCCGACGAGGCGGCCGAGCCGGTGCCCTACACCGGCCGCGACGCCACCGGCGAATACACCCGCGAGGCAACGGGTTTCGACGACCGCGACCGCGATGCCGCCGCGGGTGCGGCGCTGCCGTGGTACAAGCGCACGGCGCTGGTGCTCACCGTGGTCGGGGCGCTGGTGGCGGTGCTGGTGGCCGTGGTGTTGGCGCTGACCCTGGGCCGCACCAAGACCAGTCCGGTCAACACCACCCCGCCCAACGAGCCGGCGCCGCCGCAGACCTCGCAGACGGTGACCATCACCGGACCCAACGACAGCACCACCGTGACGGTGCTCCCGCCGCCACCCCCGCCGTCCACGCAGCCGCCCCCGGCAACCACGACAACCAACCCGCCGCCTGCGACCACCACGACGACGGCGGCACCGACCACCACGACCCAGCCGACCACCACCGCCGCGCCGACGACCACCGCGGCGCCCCCGACCACCTCGGCCCCGCCGACCAGCCGGTCACGGCGATTGCCGCTGCCGCCGATCGTGCCGCAACCCGTGGGCCCCGGCGGCTAGCGCGGCGGCACGTTGGACATGTCGTAGCCGCGCGCGACGAAATCGGCGACCAGCGCCTCGGCGCTGCGCACCGCCGCGCGGCAGGCCCGGGTGGTGAACGGGTCGTTGAGGGGGTGCTCGGCGCGGCGGCGCCAACGCTGGGCCGCGGCGAATGCCGCGCGCGGACCTTCCTGCCCGTAGGGCTCGTCGGGGTTCAGGCCCAGCCGGGCCGCCGGATCGGTGCCCGACCCGCCGATGATGCGGCGCAGCGAGGCGATCTCGTCCTCGTTCAAAGTGGTTGGGCGGCAATGGAGTTGGCTGAGCAGCCTAAGCTCTTCGAAGGCGTGGGTGTCGGCGAGCAGCGGGTCGATGTCGGCGACGATGTAGGGCGTCGCCACGATCGGGAACGCCTCGACGAACCTGCGCAACGACACCAGCGCGGTGTGGGCCTTGAGCAGGTCGGCGCGCTGCGCGAACTGCTGGTCGATGACCCGGCGCAGCGCCACCAGCCCGCTGCGCTCCAGCAGTTCGTCGGCCAGTCCCGCGGCGTCGGTGACCCCCGCGGCCAGCACGGCGAGCGAAATGCGAAGGCCGAACATGCCGAACCGCTCCAGCAGCTGCGCGCGGGTCGCCGCGTCGACGGGCAACGCGCTGTCGGCGCGCACGAAGCGATCCACGCTCAGCATGGCCTTGGTGAGCGCGCCGTGGTCGGCGCCGGCGAGCTTCTGCAGCGCGACGAACTCGCTTTGGCGCAGCGTTCGCGCGGTCAGCGCCAGCAGCCCGGACACCGGCACCACCGCCTGGCAGATGCCGGTCTGATTCAGCTCGCGGGTGAACCGGGTGGCCACGTCAGCGGCCGAGAGCATCGCGTCGATGCGGCCCGCGCCGATCTCGTCGGCCCGCGACGCCACCCCGATGATGCCGAGCGCCCCGGCCGCGCCGCCGACGAGGTGGCCGATCTGTTTGAGCAGCGCGATGTCGGGGGCGTTGAGGGTGCGCAACAGGAACACCACCGCGTCCACCCGCGGCACCCCGTCGGGCGGCAGCAGCAACCGCAGCGTGCGCTCGGAGATGTCGCGCGTCAGCGACGACGTTCCGGGGGTGTCGATGATGGTGGTGTTGACGAGTTCTTCGGCGGGCCACTCGACGTCGAGGTCGGCCACGTCGGCGGGGTCGAGCGCGCGGAAGTCGAAGGTGAGGCCGCCTTGCGGTCCGACACGGCGGTTGATCGGGACGTTGGAATGCCTTCCGCCCCAATGGTTCGCGGTGACCTTGGGCGTCGGGCCGTGCCGGAACCACGTCACGAGCCGCGTCGCCTCGGTGGCGTCCGTCGGGGCGATGTCTTCGCCCACCAACGCGTTGAGCAGCGTGGACTTTCCGGCCTTGAGGGTGCCGGCCAGCGCGACGCGGATCGGTTCGTTGAGCCGCGCGCCGATGCGGTCCAGTTCGTAGAAGACGTCGGGGCGGTTTCGGTACGCCGGTTCGCCCCGGTAGGCCTGGATGGTTCCGCCGAGGATCGCGCGGACCTGGTCGCTGGTGCTCACGACCGGCCTATGGTCACCGGGGGTGTCAGTTTGTCCACGTTGTCGATGACCTGGTCCAAAATGTTCAACTGCCGCTCCAGTTCACGCACCCTATTTTGGCGCTCCGTTTCCTCGACATGGGCGGCGGTCAGAGTGGCCTGCAGGGATTCGTTGAGCGAGCGGGTGAGTTCGGTGGCGATGTCGCGATAGTGGTCGCGCAGGCGGCGTTGGATCGTCTTGAGCCGGTCCCGCTGTTCCTTGCCGACGACGAACGACACGTCGTCGACGAAGCGCCGCACGTTGGTCTTGGCCTCGGCGCGCGCCCGCAACAGCCGATTTTCCCGGTCCTCTTTGTAGGCCATCCGACCCAATAACAGGCCGGCCCCCACCGACAGCGGGTTGAACAGGCCAAGCCCGGCCACCGATGACAACATCCCGATCATCACGACGCCGCCGTAGGAGCCGCGCAGCCCGGTCACCACCTTCTGCGCCCTACCCGCCGGCTTGGAGTCCAGCTCGGCCACCGTGCTGAGCCGGCCGAACTCAGCGCCCATCAGGCGGCCGGTCAGTTCGGGAGACATCACCGAGTGCAGTCCGGCGTCGGCGAAGGAGCGGGCCACGTCGTCGGCCAGGGCCTCGGCCCGCTGGTAGGCCCACACGAAGTTGTCGCCGACCGCGGTGGCGACCGCTTCCTCGACGTCCGAGCCGATCTCGGCCCAATGGCGGGTCGGATCGCAGGTGTCGATCTGGCGCTCGATGTCCTCGGTGAGCGCGCGGAAGCGGGCCCGCAAATCATGGTCGACGTCGGCGTACAGGTCGGTGAACCCGTCGTTGAGCACCTGTTGCCACATCGCGGACTGGTCGAGCGCGTCCTGCGCTTCGCGCTTGCGTCGCTCGAGATCCTCCGACAGGCGGTCCCGGAAGTCCGGGTCGTCGATGACGGCCAGCTCCGAGCCCACGGCCATGGCCAATTGCTCTGCCGCCGAACGGATTTCGGAGAGAACCTGGTCGCGGACCCGGTCGTTCTGACGGGACAGCACCTGCTCGCTGAGGAACTTGACGATCGACGGGAAGTTGGACTCGTCGTTGAGTTCTTTGTCGTTGAGCGTGACGGCATGGCTGCGCAGCAGCGACGAGACCGGCAGGATCGGGATCGGCACGCCGGCGCGCTGTAGGTGCGCGGTGTTGGCGGTGACGATGTCGCGCCAGTGCGGGTACAGGTCGGTCTTGGTGGCCACCAGCACCGCGACGGGGCAAATTCGATACGCCTGGCGGATGAACCGCAT
Source organism: Mycobacterium palustre (assembly GCF_002101785.1). GTDB lineage: Bacteria > Actinomycetota > Actinomycetes > Mycobacteriales > Mycobacteriaceae > Mycobacterium > Mycobacterium palustre. The sequence continues at coordinate 15,983 of NZ_LQPJ01000055.1, read as the reverse complement.
CTCCGGCTCGGTGAGTTCCTGGCTGGTGTCGCTGACCATCAACAGGGCGTCGGCGTCCGGCAACAGCCCGAGCGTCGCCGACAGGTGCGGCTGCCCGTGCCCGCCCACGCCCGGGGTGTCGATGAACGCCAGCCCGCCCTGCAGCAGCGGGCTGGGTGCGCTGATCTCGACGCGCAGCACCTCGCGGTTGCCGGCTTGGGGGGCCTGGCGCAGGTCGGTGCTGACGTCATCGACGGGGATGTCGACCGCCGCCGGTTCGCCGTTGGGTCCCGCCGCCACGATCAGCCGCGCCGACGGCGGGTCGCCGTAGCTGACGACGGTGATCACCACGGTGGCCTCGTCGTCGCCGACGCGCGCCACCGGCAAGTTCAGCAGCGAGTTGAGCAGTTGGCTCTTGCCCTGCTTGAGCTGCCCGGCGATCACCACACGGATCTGCGGGTCGAGGATGCGCTCGCGGCACCGGGTCAGCCGCTCGGCCAGGTCGCCGCGGTCGTTGAGTTGCGCGATGGCGACGGTGTGATCGATCAACTCGACGATGACGTTGATCCGCCGCGGGTCGTCGGGTTGGGTCACCCTGCTGCCCCACTTTCTCGCTGAGATGCGCCGAGATCACGGTATTCGCGAAGCGGCGGGGACCCTAAAAGGCCCCCGCCGTCTCGGCGCTCGACCGGAATCGTCAGCCGTGCGGCCCAATATGCGCGGGCGCCGGGTGCGGCGCCGGCGCCGGGGCGTGCACGGGCGCGGGTGCGTGCGGGGTGCCCTCGAACACCGACGGGCTGTGCGGCGGCGGCGCCGGTGAGTGCTCAACCGGAGCCGGTGAGTGCGGGATCGGGGCCGGTGAGTGCGGGATCGGGGCCGGCGCGTGGTGAACCGGAGCGGGCGCGTGGTCGACCGGGGCCGGCGCGTGCCCGGGCTGCTGGATTACCGGCGTGCCGGTGCCGCCGTGGCTGACGGGACCGCCGCCGGGACTCTGGATGACCGGCCCGGGGTTGGACGGCGGTGCCGTGTGACCGCCGACCGTGCCGCCGGTGCCAGCGCCCGGGATGACCGGGCCGTGCCCGCCGGGAGTCGCCGGGGCGTGCTGGGCGGGGACGCCGCCGGCGTTGGCCGGCGCCCCGGCGCCCAGCTCGGCGCCCTCCTGACCGAGGATCTGGCCGTGGGCCCCGCCCCCGGGTCCGCCGGTCGGGGCCGGAGCGCCCGTGCCGCCGGTCGGGGTCGGAGCGCCGAACCCGCCCGCCGCGGTGCCACTGCCGCCCACGTGGCCGTCAAGACCCGCGCCGGCTGCCGGGGCCGGGGCGCCAAAGGCACCCGCCGTGGTGCCACCGCCGGCAGCGTGGCCGCCCAAGCCGGCCCCGCCGGCGACGGACGGAGCCGCGGTCTGTGGTGTCACGTGCCCGCCACCCAGGGCGGCGCTGTCACCGCTGAGAATCGCGCTGCTGCGGTCGCCGCCGATGCCCAAGCCGGCAGCGCCCGCCGCGTTGGCCCCGGCCTGACCGCCGACGCCGACGCCCGCCAGCGGGCTGGCGACGTGGGGAGTGGCGGCACCGTTCAACGCAGCACCCTCACTGGCGATGAGTCCCGCTTGACCGCTCGTCCCGGACGCGAGCGCCGCGTTCCCGCCGCCGGCGGGGAGGCCACTTGCGTTGGCCGCGCTGGCCAGCCCCGCGCCGGCCGCAAGACCGGCCTGACCGCCCGCGCCGCCGCCGGCAGCGAGGCCACCGCCTCCGGCGAGGCCAGCACCAGCGCCCAACCCAGCCTGACCACCCAGCCCCGCAGCGCCACCCAGACCAGCGCCGCCACCAAGCCCAGCCGCACCACCAAGCCCAGCCTGACCGCCCAGCGCGGCCTGACCACCGAGTCCAGCCGCACCACCGAGCCCGGCTGCACCACTTAGCGCCGCCTGACCACCAAGACCGGCGCCGCCGGCCAGTCCGGCTTGACCGGCCAAACCGACCCGGCCACCAAGTCCGGCCCCGGCTCCTAGACCCACGCCGCCGCCGAGACCGGCGCCGCCAGCCAATCCGGCTTGACCGGCCAGACCGACCCGGCCACCGAGACCGGCTCCGCCCGCGAGGTCCGCGCTACCGCCGAGACCGGCGGTGGCGCCCAATCCGACACCGCCGCCAAGGCCGGCTTCACCACCAACGCCAGCCCCGCCGGCCAACCCCACGTTGCCCCCGAATCCAGCGCGAGTCCCCAGGCCGACGCCGCCGCCGAAGCCAGCGCCGCCACCCAGTCCGGCAACGCCACCGAGACCAAGTCCGGTCCTCGCGCCGAAACCAGCGCCCAGCCCGGCATTGAGGCCCGCCTGGCCACCCAATCCAAAGCCGGTTCCCGCGCCCAGACCCCCGCCGAGCCCAAGACCCAAGCCGGCACCGACCTGAGCGCCCAGACCCGCCTGACCACCGAAACCGAAGCCGGTCGCGGCGCCCAATCCGGCCCCGAGCCCAAAGTTCAGGCCGGCATTGATCTCGGCGCCCAACGCAGCGCCACCGCCGACACCAACTCCAAGGCCGAGGCCGGCGCTGATCTCGGCACCGAGACCGACTCCACCGCCGATGCCGCCGCCAAGCAACGGTCCCGGGCCGAACGGACCCCAGCCGGGCCCGATTCCGGGGCCGAAGCCCCCGAATCCAGGGCCACAGCCGGGACCGAAACCGCCGCCCCAGCCCGGACCCCAGCCGGGCCGAAAATCACCCCAGCCGGGCCGGAAGCACCCCAGCCAGGGCCGAAGCCGCCACCGAACTCACCGGTGCCCGGGCCGAACGCACCCCAGCCGGGCTGCCAGCCGAGCCCGCCATCCTGTCCGACGAAACCCCCGTCGGCCGCGTTCCACAGCCCGGCGTCGACCGCATCGACCAATCCTGCGCCCAAACCGCCGACGATGGCGCCGCCGTCGCTCAGGACGGCGTCGGTGCCGTACACGACGGGGGCGACGGCGTCGCCCACCAGCGCGGCCCCGTCGTCGGCGACCGCAGAAATCAAGCTGGGCGCGTACCCGCCGTAGGGCTCGTATCCGCCGCCGTAGGGCTCGTACCCGCCGTAAGCGGGGGCGTAGCCGTACTGGTCGGTCAAAACCTGCTGCAAGGCGCCGACCGGGTCGCCGCCGAGGTCGACTCCGGGCAGCGCGTTCGCCGCCGCGAGCGCGAACTCTTCGGGCGCCGCATTGATCCCGGCGACGCTCATCGCCTGCTCGGGACCGTTCAGGAACGCTTGCGCCGCTTCGGGGCTGGCAAACAGCGACAGGATGTATCCGATCAGCGCGTCCATGATGGGTTCCCTCCGGATCTTGAAGCCTCTCGCCGGGTGGACCGGCGTTTCCATATACAGGCTATGGATTTGGCGGCCGCCCGGAATCGGGGTGCGAGCCCCCAGAAGCTGAGCCGCCCTCTGGGGTGGAGGGGGTGGCTCCATTAGGGGGTTAGGGGATTTTAGGGATCGGCATTTGCGCAGGTCAGCGCCATGCTGACGCCCAACGCGCCTTGCCTTTGGGGAATCACTCAGCCGAGCAGACCGAAGTCATGGTGGTCGGGCTGGACGGCGTGCGGGTGGTCGACCGAGTGGTCCCAGGCACTCGGATCGTGCGCCGCGAACGCGCCGTGCTCGACGACGCCGTCGGGCGTTTCCATGCCGGTGAGCTGGACCGATGGTTCGTGCGGGTCGGGCCACACCGGCTGCGGATGAGGCGGCGCATCGGCGGGCGCGGGGCTCGGCGGCGGGCTGATCACGCCGCCCAGCGGACCGTGCGACTGCACGACGGATGGGGTGCCGTGGGGGGTGAACGCGTCGAGCGCCGCGGCGGCCGCGCCGCTTGCCCATACGTTGCCGTGATCGGCCGCGGCCGCTCCGAGGCCGGCGCCCGTGGGGCCCGCCATGGACAACGAGTCCGACACCATTGGAATCAAGTTGTTAACGTCGGCGCTGGTCACGCCGGTAAGGTGGGCGTCCGCGATCGCCTGCGCCGGGTCGGCGGCGTAGCGCGCGGCGGCGTCGGGATCGCGCACGACGGAGATGACGAAGTCGAGCAATGAGTTCGCCACCGCTCACCTCCTCAATGCGCTCCGCCGGACATCCCGATGCTATCGGCGGAACCCGCCGCTGGGATCGGTGCGCAACCCACCTCCCCTGCGGCACTATTAGGGGGTCCCCTATTAGGGGACTTGGGGTCGCGTGCCGGGCCCGATCCGCCGAATCGGGAAGGGGATCCACGATATGGGAGGCGCCCCGACCGACGTCCCGCCGAGCGCGCGCGACGCGATCCAGGCCCTGGCCGACGCCCCGACGACACCGGTAAAGCTAATGATCAGCGGCGGCATCGGCACCGGCAAGAGCGCCGTTCTCGCCGCGGCCCGCGCGGCGCTCAGGAGTGCGGGGCTGACGGTGTGGGCGCGCCCTCCCCGCGAAGGGGACCCGCCCGACGCGCCCTTCGTGATCGACGACGCCGAGGCGCTGACCGACGCCGAACTGCTCGCCCTCACCGCGCGCGCCACCGACCCCGGTGCGACGGTCGTAGTTGCGGGCGAGCCGCAGGAGCGGCTGCGCGACCTGACCGTGGCCATCGAGCGGGACGGGCGTCGCATCGCGCTCGGCCCGTTGCCGGTCGACGAGCACCTTGCGGGCTGCACGGCCGGGCTGCCGTTTTTGCTGCGCGCCGTGGCCGACGCGACGCACCCGCCGGCGCAGGCGGCCCGGCTCGCGTTGATCCAGCGATTGCGCCGCCTCGACGAGCCAACTTTGGACACGCTTCTCGTCTTGAGCCTGACCCAAGGCCTGGGCGCCGCGGATGTGGCTGCGGCGCTTGGCGTTTCGGCGCTGGAGGCGCGTCGACTGGTGGATCGGGCGCGCGCGACCGGGCTCGTCGAGCCGTCGCACAGTGCGGAGTTCGTGCAGTCGGTGCACGCGGTGGTCGCGAACATCGTCGGCAACGCGCGCCACCGCGAGGTGGAAAGAGCGGTCGTGCGCTCGCAGCTCGAGATGTCGACGCTGTCAACGGATTTCGCGCTCGAGCTCGCCGAACACGGTTTGCGCGAGGACGGGCTGGCGGCCATCCTCGCCCAGCGGGCCGCGGCGGTCCGCGGCGATGCGGTGCGGGCCGCGCGGCTCTACCAGGCGGCGGTCGACGCCGGCGCCGAAGCGCTGCGGTCGCACGTCGCCGACGCGCTGGCCCTCGCCGGGGATTGCGCGGCCGCGGCCGCCTTGGCCGACGACCTGCTCGGCTCGGCGGACCCCGCCGAGCGGGCTTCGGCGGTGCGGATCGCCGCCAGCGTCGCGGCCCATGACGGCAACGCGAACCAGGCCGCCGAACTGTTCGGCTGGCTGGGACCCCATCCGGCTACCGTCGTCGGCGCGGCGGCAGCGATCGCGCATATCGCCACCGGTGACGTGGCGGCGGCGCGAAATGCCTTGCGGGTCAAGGACACCGGCCCGCCCACCATGGCCGCCCGCGCCGCGCGCAGCCTTGCCGAGGGGCTGCTGCTCACGTTGGACCAGCCGTACCCGGCGGCGATGGCCACGCTCGGCCAGGCGCCGGCCGCCGAGCGATCCCTGGGCGTGGTCCTTCCCGACAGTCCCGCGGCGCTGGTTACCCTGGCGGCGATCCACGGCGGCGACCCCGTCCGCGCGCGCAGCGTGATCGCGCGGGCCGTGCGCGGCGGCGGCGACCCGCTGTTCGAGCACCGCCACACCTTGTTGTCCGGCTGGATCAAGATGCAGGACGGCCAGCTGACTTCGGCAGCCGCGGACGCCGCGGCAGTCGGCTCCGCCGGGTTGCATCCCCGGGACGCCTTGTGGGCCGCGGCGTTGCAGACCGCGATCGCCCGCCGCGCCGGCGACGCGGGCGCCCTGCACAAACACTGGCATGCGGCCATGGAAGTGCTGGCGGAGTACTCCCTCGATCTCTTCGCGCTGCTGCCGCTGGGAGAGTTGTGGGTGGCGGCCGCCCGAGTGCGCCAGGTCGACCGGCTGCGCCACAGCCTGGATCGGGCGCTGGGGCTGCTGGACGCGCTGGGCAACCCGCCGTTGTGGGCCGTCCCCCTGCATTGGGCCGGCGTGCACGCCGGAATCCTCGCCAATTCACCCGAAGCCGTCGCACCCCACGGACAAGCCCTCGGCGCGGCGGCCGCCGAGAGCGCCCTTGCCCGGGCGCTCTCCGGCGCCGGGCGCACGTGGCTCAGGGTGCTGGCCGACCAGGTCGACGCCGACGAGGTCAGCGCGGCGGCCCGCTCGTTGGCGAGCGTCGGCCTGACCTCTGACGCGACCCGGCTGGCCGGGCAGGCCGCGCTGCAAGCGCCCGACGGCCGGGTGTCCGGGGCGATGCTGCAGCTCGGCCGCGACCTCAAGCTCGGCGCCGGTCCGGCCGAGGCGCCCGTCGCACCAGAGGCCGAGGCCCCCTCGGCGGCGCACCACCCGCCGGCGGGCTCGCCGCTGTCGGATCGCGAACGCGAAGTCGCCGAGCTGCTGCTGCTGGGCATGCCCTACCGCGACATCGGCGGCCAGCTGTTCATTTCGGCGAAGACGGTCGAGCATCACGTCGCCCGCATCCGTCGCCGGCTGGGCGCCGGCTCGCGTTCGGAGATGTTGTCGATGCTGCGTGCCATGCTGGGTCCGGAGGGTTAGGGCAGCCTATCTCGCACCGAAACGCTTAAAGATGTAACTATGAGCGGGGCCTAAGCAGGCAAAAAAGCGTTCCGCGAGTAACTACGCATTGGGGAGACTTCTGTGACCACGCAGATGCTCATCAGGTTGATAGTGGGCATGGGCATGACGCTGATCGTGCTCGCCTTCGCCGCACGGCGTGTCCTGTGGCTGTTCAAGCTGGTGACCTCCGGAAAGCCGGCCCCCGGGCACACCAACGACGTCGGCAGACGGGTCTGGACGGAGATCGCCGAGGTCTTCGGGCAGCGGCGGCTGTTGAAGTGGTCGATTCCCGGCCTGGCGCACTTTTTCACCATGTGGGGCTTTTTCATCCTGCTCACGGTGTACATCGAGGCCTATGGGCTGCTGTTCCAGGACCACTTCCACATCCCGATCATCGGCCGGTGGGACGTGCTGGGTTTCCTGCAGGACTTCTTCGCGACGGCCGTCTTCCTCGGCATCACCACCTTCGCCATCATCCGTCTGACGCGCAGCCCGCGGGAGATCGGCCGCTCGTCGCGGTTCTACGGCTCGCACACCGGCGGTGCCTGGCTGATCCTGTTCATGATCTTCAACGTCATCTGGACCTACGTGCTGGTCCGTGGGTCCGCGGTCAACAACGGCACGCTGCCCTACGGCAAGGGCGCGTTCCTCTCCCAGCTCTTCGGCGTGATTTTGCGCCCGCTCGGCCAGCCGGCCAACGAATACATCGAAACCGTTGCCCTGCTGTTGCACATCGGGGTGATGCTGACGTTCTTGATCATCGTGCTGCACTCCAAGCACCTGCACATCTTCTCCGCGCCCATCAACGTCATCTTCAAGCGGCTGCCCGACGGGCTTGGCCCGCTGCTGCCGCTCGAGGCCGACGGAAAGCCGATCGACTTCGAAAACCCGCCCGACGACGCCGAATTCGGTCGCGGCAAGATCGAGGACTTCAGCTGGAAGGCCATGCTCGACTTTGCCACCTGTACCGAGTGCGGCCGCTGCCAGTCGCAATGTCCGGCGTGGAACACCGGAAAACCGTTGTCGCCCAAGCTCGTCATCATGGACCTGCGCGACCACTGGATGGCCAAGGCGCCCTACATCCTGGGCGACAAGGAGAGTCCCGCCGAGAGCACGCCGGAGGGCGGCCTCGGCGAGAAACTGGCCGGTGAGAAGCACGCCGAGGAACACCACGTGCCCGAGTCCGGCTTCGGCCGCGTGATGGGGTCCGGCCCCGAGCAGGCGACCCGCCCGCTGGTGGGCACCGCCGAGCAGGGCGGCGTCATCGACCCCGACGTGCTGTGGTCGTGTGTGACCTGCGGCGCATGCGTCGAGCAGTGCCCGGTGGACATCGAGCACGTCGACCACATCGTCGACATGCGCCGCTACCAGGTCATGATGGAATCGGAGTTCCCCTCCGAGCTGTCGGTGCTGTTCAAAAACCTTGAGACCAAAGCCAATCCGTGGGGCCAAAATGCCTCCGACCGCACCAGCTGGATCGACGAGGTCGACTTCGACGTCCCGGTCTACGGCCAGGACGTCGACAGCTTCGACGGGTTCGAGTACCTGTTCTGGGTGGGCTGCGCCGGCGCCTACGACGACAAGGCGAAGAAGACCACGAAGGCCGTCGCCGAGCTGCTCGCCATCGCGGGCGTGAAGTACCTCGTGCTGGGGACCGGCGAGACCTGCAACGGCGACTCGGCGCGCCGCTCGGGCAACGAGTTCTTGTTCCAGCAACTGGCCCAGCAGGCCGTCGAGACGCTGGACGGGGTGTTCGAGGGCGTGGAGACCGTCGACCGAAAGATCGTCGTCACCTGCCCGCACTGCTTCAACACCCTGGGCCGCGAATACCGGCAGCTGGGCTCCAACTACACGGTGCTGCACCACACCCAGCTGCTCAACCGGTTGATCCGCGACAACAAGCTGGTGCCGGTGAAGCCGGTTTCGCAGGAGATCACCTACCACGACCCGTGCTACCTGGGCCGGCACAACAAGGTGTACGAGGCGCCGCGCGAGCTGATCGGCGCCGCGGGAGCCACCCTCACCGAGATGCCGCGGCACGCCGAGCGCAGCTTCTGCTGCGGCGCGGGCGGCGCCCGGATGTGGATGGAAGAGCACATCGGCAAGCGGATCAACCACGAGCGCGTCGACGAGGCGCTGGCCACCAACGCCGCCACCATCGCCACCGGCTGCCCGTTCTGCCGGGTGATGGTCACCGACGGCGTCAACGACCGGCAGGAGGAGGCCGGCCGCAGCGGCGTGGAGGTCCTCGACGTGGCCCAGGTGTTGCTCGGGTCGCTCGAGTACGACAAGGCGACGCTGCCCGAAAAGGGCACCGCCGCAAAGGAAGCCGAGAAACGCGCCGCCAAGGCGCCCAAGGCGGCCGCGGCGCCGGCGCAGGCACCCCCGGCACCGGCCAAGGCCGAGGAGCCCGCGCCCGCCAAGGAGGCCGAGCCGCAGAAGGCCGCCAAGGCGGCCGCACCCGCCAAGGGGCTGGGCATCGCCGGCGGGGCCAAGCGGCCCGGCGCGAAGAAGGCCGGGGCGGCCGCACCCGCCGCGAAAGCCACCGAGGCACCCGCCGAGTCGGCCGCGCCCGCGGCGCCCGCCAAGGGGCTGGGCATCGCCGCCGGGGCGAAACGACCGGGCGCCAAGAAGTCGGCAGCGCCGGCCGCTGCGGACAAGACCGAAGCCAAAGCTCCCGCCGCACCCGCCAAGGGGCTGGGCATCGCCGCCGGGGCCAAGCGGCCCGGCGCGAAGAAGGCCGCGGCCCCGGCGTCCGGGGAGAAAGCTTCGGAGAAAGCCAAGGCCACCGAGGCCCCGGCCGAGCAGCAGCCGGAAGCCAAGGCCGAGCCCGCGCAAAAAGCCGAGCCATCCACTGAATCCGACGGCGACGCAGCAAAGCCCGCACCGCCCGTCAAGGGGCTGGGCATCGCGCGCGGAGCCCGGCCACCGGGCAAGCGCTGACCGCGAATTTGGGGCCGTCAGCAAATTTCATTCGACAACGATGGCACCATAGGTGACGTGACTACTCACCAGTTGCCCGTGCACACCGGTCATCCACTCGGCCATCACCGGCAGCGGGCCTTCGCGCAGTCGTCCAAGCTGCAGGACGTTCTGTACGAGATCCGCGGCCCGGTGCACCAGCACGCGGCGCGCCTGGAGGCCGAGGGCCACCGCATCCTCAAGCTCAACATCGGCAACCCGGCGCCGTTCGGCTTCGAGGCGCCCGACGTGATCATGCGCGACATGATTCAGGCCCTGCCCTACGCGCAGGGCTACTCCGACTCCCAGGGCATTTTGCCCGCGCGGCGCGCGGTGGTCACCCGCTACGAACTCGTCGACGGTTTCCCGCGCTTCGACGTCGACGACGTGTATTTGGGCAACGGCGTCTCCGAGCTCATCACGATGACGCTGCAGGCGCTGCTCGACAACGGCGACCAGGTGTTGATTCCGTCGCCGGACTACCCGCTGTGGACGGCGTCGACGTCGCTGGCCGGCGGCACCCCGGTGCACTACCTGTGCGACGAGACCCAGAACTGGCAGCCCGACATCGCCGACCTGGAGTCCAAGATCACCGAGCGCACCAAGGCGTTGGTGGTGATCAACCCGAACAACCCCACCGGCGCGGTGTACAGCCGCGAAACCCTTACGCAGATGGTCGATCTGGCGCGCAAGCATCAGCTGCTGCTGCTGGCCGACGAAATCTACGACAAGATCCTCTACGACGACGCCAAGCACATCAACGTGGCCTCGCTGGCACCCGACATGTTGTGCCTGACGTTCAACGGCCTGTCGAAGGCCTACCGCGTGGCGGGCTACCGGGCCGGCTGGCTCGCGATCACCGGGCCCAAGGACCACGCCGGCAGCTTCATCGAGGGCATCAGCCTGCTGGCCAACATGCGGCTGTGCCCGAATGTGCCTGCGCAGCATGCGATTCAGGTCGCGCTTGGCGGCCACCAAAGCATCGAGGACCTGGTGCTTCCCGGCGGGCGGCTGCTCGAACAGCGCGACGTCGCGTGGACCAAGCTCAACGAGATCCCCGGGGTGTCTTGCGTCAAGCCGGAGGGCGCGCTCTACGTGTTTCCGCGGCTGGACCCCGAGGTCTACGAGGTCGAAGACGACGAGCAGCTGGTCCTCGACCTGCTGCTCCAGGAAAAGATCCTGGTGACGCAGGGCACTGGATTCAATTGGCCCGCGCCGGATCACCTGCGCATCGTGACCCTGCCGTGGTCCCGTGACCTGGCCGCGGCGATCGAGCGGCTGGGCAACTTCCTGGCTAGCTATCGGCCGTAGCCGAGTTCGCGGCCACCGCCCTCTACCCTCGACCGGGTGACCCACTCGCACTCGCACAACCTGTCGTCCGGCCCGTCGCCGCTGGGTCCGCTGCCGGCCAAGCTCGTTGTCGGGCTGCTTTTGACGATGGGGCTGGCCGTGGTGGCCGGCGCGGTGCTGCTGTGGCCGAGCCGCCAGCACGTCGACATCCCGATGCCGTTCCAGAACGCTCCCGGCGGCGTCGCGAGCATCCAAAAGGGGCACGTGCTGTCCAGCGCGCTCGGCGACTGCGGCAGCCCGTCGGCCGGTCAGGTGCTCACCACCGCGCCGCAGCCGGCGGTACCGGGAGCCGGCCGGTGCGTGGAGACCGTCGTCGCAATCGACTCCGGGCCGAACGCGGGGGCCGAGACGCTCCTGGAGTCGTCCCCGGGCCCGGGCCAGCCCCACTTCGCGGCCGGTGACCGCATCCGCGTCGTGCGTCAGGTCGACGACCAGGGCGCGACCAGCTACGCGTTCTACGATTTCGAACGCGGCTGGGCGCTGGTCGCGCTCGCGGTCGCCTTCGCGGTGGTGGTCGTCGCGGTGGCACGCTGGCGCGGGCTACTCGCACTCGTCGGGATCGTGGTCGCCTTCTTGGTGCTGGTGACGTTCCTGCTGCCGGCGCTGCGTGACGGCGCACCGGCGCTGCCGGTGGCGCTGGTGGCGTCGGCAGCCATCCTCTACGCCGTTATCTACCTCGCCCACGGAGTCAGCTTGCGGACCAGCGCCGCCCTGCTGGGCACCCTGTCGTCGCTGTTGCTGGCCGCCGGATTATCTTGGGCCGCAGTCGAACTGGCCCACCTCACCGGCTTGTCCGATGACCAGAACTCGCAGGTGTCGGCGTATCTGGGCGACGTGTCGATCAGCGGGCTGCTGCTGGCCGGGTTCATCATCGGCTCGCTGGGTGTGCTCAACGACGTCACCGTGACCCAGGCGTCGACGGTGTTCGAGCTCGCCCACCTCGGCGGCGACACCTCCCGGCGGGCCATCTTCTTGGGCGCGCTGCGGGTGGGCCGCGACCACATCGCCAGCACGGTGTACACGCTCCTGCTGGCCTACGCCGGAACCTCGCTGCCCCTGCTGCTGCTCTTCAGCGTCGCCAACCGCTCGCTGGGCGACGTGCTGATCAGCGAGAGCGTCGCGATCGAGATCGCCCGTTCCTCGGTGGGCGGCATCGCGCTGGCCCTCTCGGTTCCGCTGACGACCGCGATCGCCGCGGTGCTGGCCAAGCCGGCCGAAATCAGCGCCGCTCCAACAACTCCAGCAAGTAGCCGCCATACCCCGACTTGACCAGGGTGCGCGCGCGGGTGGCTAGCTCGTCGTCGGTGATCCAGCCCTGGCGCCACGCGATTTCCTCGGGCACGCTGACCTTCAATCCCTGCCGACGTTCCAGCGTGCGGACGTAGTCGCTGGCGTCGAGCAACGAGTCGAACGTGCCCGTGTCCAGCCAGGCCGTCCCGCGGGCCATCACCTCGACCGACAGGCGGCCGCGGTTGAGGTAGATCTGGTTCACCTCGGTGATCTCGTACTCGCCGCGCGCGGACTTCTTTAGGTTCTTGGCGATTTCGATCACGTCGTTGTCGTAGAAGTACAGCCCCGGGACCGCGTACTGGGACTTCGGTGTGGCCGGTTTCTCCTCGAGCGAGAGCGCCATGCCGTCCTCGCTGAACTCGACGACACCGTAGGCCGACGGGTTGGCCACCCAGTACGCGAAAATGGCTCCGCCGTCGATGGTTTGGAATCGGCTCAGGCTGGTGCCCAGGCCTGGGCCGTAGAAGATGTTGTCCCCCAACACCAAAGCGGCCGAGTCGTTACCCAGGTGGTCGGCGCCGAGCACGAAAGCCTGCGCCAGGCCCTCGGGTTCCTGCTGCTGCACATAGGTCAGGTTGATGCCGAATTGCGAGCCGTCGCGAAGGAGGCGCTGAAACCCGGCCGCGTCGTGGGGAGTGGTGATCACCAGGATGTCGCGGATCCCGGCCATCATCAGGGTGGACAGCGGGTAGTAGACCATCGGCTTGTCGTAGACCGGCAGCAGCTGCTTGCTGATGCCGATGGTGATGGGATGCAGGCGGGTGCCCGACCCGCCCGCCAGGATGATTCCACGCATCGAATCCCTCTCCTAGTTGACGAGGTCGGCCTCGGTGAGCTCGGTCGCGGCGAGCGCCGACGCCAGATCGCCGTGCCGGAACACCGACGTGACATGGTCGTGGACCACCCGGAACGCCGACGCGGCGTTCGTGACGGCCCCGTCTGGCGTGGTGACCTTCTCTTCGACGACGACGACGCCGTCGTGCACATACATCCGGCCCAGCTCGGCAGTGCCCTCGAGGGCGGCGGCCCACCGGCGCAGCGCCTCGTGGCCCTGCGCGGCCCCGTGGGAGTCGCCGATCTCGATGTCGTCGCTGGACAACGCCACCAGGGTCTCCTGGTCGGCGGCGTTGAGCGCGTCGTGCCACGCCAGGACGGTGGCGATCTCCGATGTGGTCATGGTCAGCAAGGTACCGTGTCGCGGCCGGCTTAAAAGGGGGTACGGTCCAGCCACTTCTGCCAGACGGCTTCGTCGCCGAACATCGCGATGCCGGTGTCGGCCAGCGGGACGCGGCGCGTGGCCGCCAGCAGGAGTTCGGTGGCGCCGCCGCGCAGCGCGACGCTGCCCTTGCCGTGCTCGTGTGACCAGGCGAGGCGGCCGTCGTCCGCGGCGATGCTCCATTCCCCCGCTTCGCCGAGCCCGGGATCGGTGGCGTGCAGGTGCATGGTGTGGCCGTCCTCGAGCGGCAGCGGCGCGCCGTCGCGTCCGGCCTGAATCGCCACTCGCTCAAGCCATTCGGTGACCCCGTCGGCCGCTATCGCGGGGTCCAGCGTGAACTCGCCGCCGATCGCCAGGGCGGCGTCGGCGCGGTGCACCGCCGTTTCGTGCAGGCGGCGCCGGATCCACCAGTTGGCCGGGCGCGGCCCGAGGAAGGTCCACACCGGCGTCTCCACGCCCGTCAGCTCGACGGCGTCGACCAGCCGCCGCGCGCCGCCCTGCAGCCAGGAGATCGCGTCGGCGGGATCCGGGGGCGGCTTGCCGCCCTCGACGTCGCGGGGGTCGAGGTACTCCTCGAGCCGGTCCCGCACGATCTGTGCCGCCCACCGATCGCCGCGCCCGACGTGGCGCAGCAGCTGGGTGAACGTCCAGCCCGGGCAGGTCGGGACCGGAGTGGATTGATCGGCGTCTCGGAAAAGCTCCGCAAAAGCGCTGTTCTCGGAGAGGAATGCGCTGGCGTAGTCCACGCGGTCAGGTTACCCGGCGGGTTTTATCCACAGTCGGAGGTTTATCCACAACCGCGGCTTGGGCCGGGGCGCGCGGAGGGACCGCCCACTACCATCGAACATATGTGCGAGTCCCGCTCACCTGCTTCCCGGGCGCTGGCGCGCGCCGACGACGCCGCGGTGGTGGCCGAGATCGCCGACGCCGCCCGTGCCGAAGCCGCCGCCGCGGCGCGCCGGCTCGCGGCGATCGCCGAGTTCGTGGCCCGTCGCGCCGCCGGCTCCGCCGAACGCGCGCGCTGGTCGTGCGACAACTGGGACGCAATGGCCGCCGAAGTCGCCGCGGCGCAGGGCATCAGCCACGCGATGGCCTCCGGTCAGATGTATCTGGCGGTTGCGCTGCGCGACCGGTTACCCAGGGTTGGGGCGCTGTTTGCCGAGGGGGCTATCAGCGCCCGGCTGGCGAGCGCGCTGGTGTGGCACACCGAGCTCATCAAAGACCCCGACACGCTGCGGCTGGTCGACGAGACGCTGGCCGGCGCCGCGGCGCGACTCGGTTCCCTGTCGGTGAACAAGACCGCCCAGGCCATCGACGCCGTGGTCCATCGCCACGACCCCGCGGCCGTGCGCCGCGCCCGGGTCGGCGGGCGAAGCCGCGACGTCGTCATCGAAGCGGACGACGATCAGTCGGGCACCGCCAGACTTTGGGGCTCGCTGTTCGCCACCGACGGGGCCATTTTGGACCGCAAATTGACGCAGATGGCCAACGACGTTTGTGACGACGATCCGCGCACCATCGCCCAACGCCGCGCCGACGCGCTCGGCGCTCTTGGCGCCGGCGCCGACCGCCTTGCCTGTGGTTGCGGGAACGCAGACTGCCCGACCGGCGCCGAGGCCGACGCGCGAGCCAGCGGCGTGGTCATACATGTCGTCGCCCACGAGGACACGCTGGACGCCGAACCCGATCCGCACACCTCCGGTGAGCGCGCCCCGCGGCCCATCACCCCGGAGATGACCCTGGCCGAGGCGCTCGCGCCCGACGCGGAGCCCGACCTGCCCGCCGAAGCCAAACCCGCGGCCCACCTCACCGGCGGCGGCACGATACCGGCCCCCATGATCGCCGAGCTGATCCGCAACGGGGCAACGGTCCGCTGGCTGCGACATCCCGGCGACTCCCCGCCCGAGCCCGGCTATCGCCCCTCGGCCGACCTCGAGCGGTTCATCCGCTGCCGCGATATGACCTGTCGTTTCCCGGGCTGTGACCGGCCCGCCGAGTTCGCCGACATCGACCACACCATCCCCTACCCCTTCGGGCCGACGCACGCGTCGAACCTGAAATGCCTCTGCCGAAAACACCACTTGCTCAAGACCTTCTGGCCGGAATGGCGCGACGAGCAGTACCCCGACGGCACCGTCGTGTGGACCTCACCCAGCGGACGCAAGTACGTGACCCGGCCGGGGAGCCGGCTCCTTTTCCCGAGCTTGTGCTTGCCCACCGGCGAATTGAGCGTTGCCACAACGGCACAACCGCCGTCGCCGCAGCGGGGCCTGATGATGCCGGCCCGTCGCCGGACCCGCGAACAAGACCGCGCGCGCCGCATCGACGCCGAACGGGCCCTCAACGCCGACCGCGTCGCCGAAAGCAAGCCTTCGGCCACGTGTCCGGTGCCGCCACACGGACCACCGCCGTTTTAAGGTCGCGGCGCTCCCAGCCGGTACACCCGCCAGCCCGCCTCCCGCCAGCGGGCGTCGTCGAGGCAGTTGCGGCCGTCGACCACGACTCGCGCCCGCACCCGGCCGGCCAGGTC
>NZ_LQPJ01000054.1 GCF_002101785.1 Mycobacterium palustre | reverse complement strand
CAGAAAATCCCAACGCACCGCGAAGGGGGGGCCAAAACTAGCCGTCACACTGGGGCCACTTCAAGTTGACATTGCCAGGCATGCTCGGCCGCCAGTTCCCCAAGGTCGAAACCATGTTGCGCGAGGCCGCCGCCGACATCACCGCCTTCGCCGACTTCCCGGTGGCCCACTGGAAAAAGATCTGGTCAACCAACCCACTGGAGCGATTGAACAAGGAAATCAAACGCCGCACCGACGTCGTCGGCGTGTTCCCCAACCCCGCCGCGCTGTTACGGCTGGCCGGCTCGGTACTCGTTGAGGCCCACGACGAATGGCAGGTCGCCGACAAGCGCTACCTCTCCGAGACCAGCCTCGCTCTGCTCGACGTCAGTGACCAAAGTGCCGAAACCATTGCCCCCACAGCCGCTCTCACGGCATAGTGGCTACCACAGAGCCACACGCGGACACGCGACCGCTCTTACACCACTCCACGGGACGTGACCAGAGGCTCCGCCAACGCCTTCGGGCTGAATACGCTGCCTTGGGAAGTGATCTGGGTCTTGATAGGGTCTGCTGACTCGCAGCCACTCGCTCCGCCGCGGGCTTGGGGCGCGGCCATGTGCGCCTCATGAATCTGCGCCGCACTCACCGTGGGGGACACCATCTGTTTAGCTGGGACGGTACAGGTCGAGAACCTCTGAGGCGACTCACCATACCCGCGCCCCATTTGCGGCCGAATCGCGGCGACTAGGCTAGCCGCGAAAAGACGAATAGCCTTTGGTCTTCCCAATTATCGTCTTGGGTAAGCGTAAAGCCACGTTGACGAAAGAGGGAGATGAGTTCGTCTTCCCGGTAGATGTTTAACCAACCACCCCTCATTCGACGTATGGTTTCCCGGACTGCGCGCAACGACAGAGCGCTTTTGGCTTGTGCCGTAACACATCCCAACACGCAGGTCGGAACCAGCTTAGTCAGCCAATCGAGAAATGAAGGGACGTCGCGCACGTATTCCAACACTCCCAGGAGGACGGCGACGTCGTATGCGTCGGTGCCCAGGTCTGGGAGAGGTCTCTGATTGAGGTCGAAGACGATCGTTCCCGGTCCTCGATCAACTATGTCAGATGGCACGTAGGAGCACGATGGGTCGAGGTACCGTTCGAGGACCCGCTTCCCCGCCCCGAACTCGATGACGCGACTGTGGTTCGGCACAAGGGTGGCAGCGATCTTCGAGCGAGGCTCCCAGTTCGCGTAGATATTGCGGGGATCGGCCCAGCGGTTGTAATCGGTCTTCTGGCGCAGTGCACTGACCGCCCTCAACATGTAATTCCTTCCATTTGACAAAACAGGGCCTGCAGTCTCGGCCTCAAGAGGCCATTAGCGCGGAGGGGTCCAATATGCGACCGGCTTTCGCTTGAGTCGTATCCCAGCGGACCTGATGAAGCTGCTGCGTGGGCGTGCCGGAGGGGATCCATCCGCGAAGTCCTGGAATTGCGGCCGAAACTTGAGGAGTTTGGGCTGGTACCACAAGTTTCCACAGAATTGAGTACGCTGCGCCGGGAGATGGTCATAGTGTGCCCGCACGGCATGCAGGGTGTCGTGGCGGGGAGAGAACACCACGATGCTGTTGTTGACAGTCTGGCGTTTCTTGGTGTCGCACCATTGCCACGGCACCCAGCAAGTATCGGCATCGGGGGTGTCCCTCCAGAAGCGTCGAACGAAGTCCCACTCTGGCTTGAAGGTCATGTAGTGGGTGTGGTAGTTGAGGTCTTCGGTGTTGGCGCCCGGGTTGACATTGAGCATCCAGGTGAGCGCCTTCTGCCTCATATCCGGGTGGGGGCTTATCTCGTAGCCATTGAGGTATTTCTGCACGCCGCCCTCCTGTTGGACGGGGGCGGTGATGCCGAACTTCCTGGTGAGCAGATCTTGCAACTCAGGGGACCGGAAAAACGCGTCAAGGGATTGCGCTGCCTCCGACTTGAGGTTCATGCAGCGCAACGCCATGCCTTTGGCCTCACATGCGGGATGGGTGTCTTTGGGTTTGACCGCGGCTTGAAGCCACGCAATGTATTCGGCGCGGGACTTCGTGCAGCCCGGGAAGTCGATGGGCTGATACCCCGCCGCATCGAGGCGGGCGAACAGCTCATTGACTTCCGCGGCTGCAGGCAGGGTGATCTCTGCGGCGCCCATCACCGCCTCGAAATCCTCACCGTCGAGGAAGTCCTCGATGTAGACGTGCGGGAACGGCTCGCCGCGAATCTCTGCCTTATCCAGTTTGTCTAGCAGGTATGTGAACGACATCCGATCCCCTGAGCGAATTACCTGGCGCTGCGCGAAAACTACAGCGTACCGGGGGCGCGGTGATTTCGTTACGGAATCCCGAGACCGACTGGCGTGACCAGGCTGCTCAGCGACTTTCGGGCGCCTAGCTACTCCTCACGTGGTATCCCGCGTGCCACCTGAGGCCGTCGAGCGTCGATTCTTTATCCGCGCCCTTCTCGCCCCTGGGTGGTCGGATACGTGCGAGACGTCCAAGCGGTGCTGAACGAGTTGACGAACGATGTCACGCTTCGCGTCTGACGCACGCGTATACGACTAGCGCAAGCACGGCTGGGTTAAAGCTAACGCGGAAAAGGGTTCTGGTCACTTTACGCGGACAAGGCTTGGCACTGGCAGTCGCGGTGGACAGTCACGGTGACACGACCATGGAACTGTCTGGGGGCACATAACCTTCCAAGTAAGATTTAGGCTGCGTCGGCCAAGTTCTGCGGTCAGGCTTTAGGGCTGCAGGGCCGACGGATTTCCAAAGTGTCAAGGCCCAGCCCTTCGACGGGCGAATGCCGAAGTCTCGGTAGAGGTGCGAGCGGTACGGCAGGGCGGGTCCGTAAACCGCGTTGTCACAGTGGTTTTCACCGTGGTCGACGTGGTAGACGGCGCCGGGGAAGGGCAGCGGCTCAAGAATGCGCCCGTGGTTTTTCCACCAGTCATAAGCCCACCCGTGTTCCAAGACGTGTTCGAGTCGCTCTCCGAAGGCTTCGGCGATCTCTTTCTGCGTCGCGTTCACGGTGAGGTCCCTGGGAACGTCGTACGCCTCGAACGGGATGATGAACGAGGTGCCGCAAATGTTGTAAAACTTCTTAAGCGGCCTGTAAGCGTTCCTCGCGCGCGAGTACATCCACCCTTGATCGACAGCCCATCCGGCATGGCCCGGGCGGGCGTGAACAAAAGCCGCGAGCTCTCGATGGACGAAATCGTCGGCATCCACGGCCATAACGTATTCGGGCGCGAAGTCACGCGCTGTCATGAGACCGATGGCATTCTTCGTGCCCTTGTCCCAGATGACTGCCGCCGGCCCCGTCCGAGGTCCCTTGTGTATGGAGGGCGGCGGGAAGTTGACTTCAACGAACTTCGTGCGCTTCGGCAGCGGGAACGCTGGTCGCCGATTCCCGACGATGATCACTATGTAGTCGTCGCACGTTTGGCGAGTCAACGACGTCAATGTGTCTTGCAGCAGCGATTCGACGCGGCCATAGTCTGCGGAGTTATGCGGATGACGCAATGTGGTGATGAAAGCGATCATCTGGTATCCCCTTCAAAGCGCGCAGCCCGCCCCACCCGATGCGAGAGAAGCATAGTTGAAAGCGATGCTGAGGAAGCCTGTTTTGCCCAAGTCAGGCGATCGGCAACTTGCTTGAAGTCCGGGTCGGCCTCGATCGCCGCACGGTCTTCCCCGTCCCGGCAGATTCCCGACGAGCCCGGGCAAACGATCGCAAGTCAGTCCGCGACGGCGCTCCGTCGACGTGGGCGACATGCAACCGGCCCTGCCCGGTGCTGCGCCACCACTGCTCAGCCACTTCTGAACGAGTCCATGTGGTGCAGGCATTTTCCTGGCCGACGCGTGCCAGGGCGCTGCATTGGCATCTAAGTCATTCGACGCCAAGACCCAAGTGGCGTCCAAGGGCGACGTACTCGGCCTGGAGCCGCTGCCGAAGTCGTGCGACGCCGGCGCGGGTCGTGGCCCTGATGTTCGACGAGTCGGCGAGCGCACCGGCAACGCGGTCGATGACGGCGGCGCTGCTCACTTCGTCGGTGCGGATGAGCGAACGTTCGTCGTCGATCGAGAGCGCGAAATCCCTGCACTTCGGCTGATACTCCAGCGAGATGACCGGTGTGGCTGACAGCGATGCCAAGATCCCCGCGTGCAGCCGGCTGACGACCGCCACCGAACAGCGGGCCAATTCCCGCGCCGCGGCATCGGCGTCGACGGGGTGCACGATGTCGGCGACCACATCCTTGAGCGCGATTTCGGTCCATCGACGGTCGTCATGCTTCATCAGTATTCCGACGAACCGGTAACCCTGCGATGACAGTTGCCGGACGGTGACCGAGACCTCGTCGGCCAACCTCACGGGATCATGGCCCCAAAGATCATCTCCGAAGCCAAGATTCACTCCGATGAGGCCGTCTTCGGGAACCACGTCGGGCTGTGGGAGCAGAAGCGCCGGGTCGCCGGACACCTCCACATTCAGCCCGACCTCGGCCAGCAGTTCCGCGCTTCGGGGTCCTCGGACCGACACGATGGGGAACTCCGAAAGTATTGGCGCCCATCGTCTCAGCTCGTCTTTGTCCGAGCCGGTATTGCGTCCGACGAACACCGGGTCTTCGACGCCAACGCCAATCGCGTAGCCGCCGGTGTTTTTGGTGAGCGCCAAGCCACGATTGATGAATTCCCTCCACTGGGCCCTACCGACGATCGTGCCGCCACCGACGACCAGGCTGCTGCGTCGCAACAACCGATTCAAACCCGTTAGGTAGGAACGGATCACCTCTCGCGGGGAAGAGGGCAGATCGAGGAACGTCGCGCCGGGAAGCTGTGAGCGGACCGCATCGTAGATCGCCTCGTCGCCGAGGTTGCCCATGCGGTGCCAGCCGACGTAGGCGACCAGGGGATCCCGGCGCCCGTCCTGCCGCGGCGCGCCAGTGTGCGGTGTGGCGTTGTCTCGGCCATTCCAGGGCGCTTTCAAACGCGGTCGTCCCCTGAGTGAAACGCTTTGCCTCTCAGCCGCCCTTGCCAGGCGGACCACGTGTCGGTGGCCGCCCGCCAGCTCAGCGAATCGGCGGCGAATTTTGACCACATGGCATTGAGCCGCCGCAGTGGCGACGCATAGCGCTTCTGAAGTGCCAGCATCGCGATGCGCGGGTGCTGCGTGACGGTCTCCAGTAGAGCGGCCCGGCCATCCGGGCCCGGGATCTTCGCGACCTGGGCGAGGACCAGGTCGGCTTGCTCGCCGATGATCTCCTCGCGCACAGGGTCGTCGGGGAACAGGTCGAGCATCGCGTCGAACGTCGCCGCATGTCTGACACCGTGCGTCACCCAAAACTTCTCCGGGTCGACGGCCAGGTCGTACCACATCCCCTCAGAGTGGCGGCGGTAGACCGCCATGGTGTCGGGCAGTAGGGCGATGTCGCCGTGGACCGCGTGGCGTACGTGCAGGTACCAGTCCAGTGGCATCACAGCGGCCGGGATGTCGTCGTAGCGCGCGAGGCGCCGGTACATGACCGAGTTCGTCTGGATGAAGTTCCGCCGGAGCAGCCTCTCCAAGCTCAGGTCGCGGCGCCAATCCACCGGGGGGAACTCCGAGTCCTTGGCGCGGCCGTCTTCCCACACCACCCGAACGGGATGAAAACACACCGCGGTCCCCGGATGCCGGTCCAAAAAGGCCACCTGTTTGCTGAGCTTCAGCGGATCGATCCAATAGTCGTCGCCCTCGCACAGCGCGACGTACTCGCCGCGGGCGGCAGACAAAGCGCCGACCAGGTTTTCGTTGAGGCCAAGGTTCTCGGGCCTGAAGATGGGCCGGAACAAGTCCGGGTGGCGGTCGGCGTACTCCCGAATGATCGCTGGCGTGGCGTCGGTCGAGGCGTCGTCCGCGACGATGATTTCCATCGGGAAGTCGACCTGTTGTGCGACAAAGCTGTCGAAGGTTTGGCGAACGTAGCCCTCCTGGTTGTGGCTGGTCGCCACGACGCTGACCTTGGGGGTCACCTCGGGTGAGTTTGCCGTTGTCGGCTGGGTCACACTGCGCTCCCGTCTTCGCGGCGGCTATCGCGGTTGCGGCGCGGGTCGGCGGGTTCGGAGGGAAGCGAGCCTTCGCGGAGCTGTCGCACCGCGGCCCTTTCGCCGGAGAGCGTGCAGCCCACGCTGGCGAAGTATAGCGAGGCGGCGCCGGGGCCGGGGGCGAACCGCGGACGCCGCCCATGCCGGTCGCCGCGGCGCAATGTGCCCGCCCGGGGCCGCCTATGATCGGTCGCCGATAACGCCGGCACGCACCGAGCTCCTTCATTTCTGGGGGGCGGCGGTTGGTGCGACCGTAACCTTAGCGTTCCTGGCCAGAAACGCGTGTGACGAAGGTAGGGTGTTGTCCGTGGTTCAGACTTCCATCCCTGGTGTGCTGCGCGAACGCGCCAGCCTGCAGCCCAACGACACGGCGTTCACATATGTTGACTATGACCACGATTGGGACGGCGTAGCGCACACCTTGAGCTGGTCGCAGTTGTACCGGCGCGTGGTGAACCTGGCCGAGCAGCTCAGCGACCACGGATCGACGGGTGAGCGGGCCCTCATACTGGCGCCGCAGGGGCTGGACTACGTCGTCAGCTTCCTGGGCGCGTTGCAGGCCGGGCTCGTCGCGGTTCCGCTGTCGGTTCCTCACGGCGGCGCCCACGACGAACGCACCATCGCGGTTTTGGGGGACACGTCGCCGTCGGTGGTGCTCACGACGTCAGCGGTGATCGAGAACGTCAACGCGGCCGTGCAATCGCAGCAGGGACAGTCGAAACCCCCGATCGTCGAAGTCGATTCGCTGGATCTCGATACGCGCCAGCGCCCCACCGGCCCGAGGCCCCGTGCCAAGGCGGGCGACGGGTCGGACTTCATCTATCTGCAGTACACGTCGGGGTCCACGCGGACGCCGGCCGGTGTGATGGTCTCCAACAAGAACGTCTTCGCCAACTTCGAGCAGATCATGGGCGACTTCTTCGCGCCCGAAGGCGGGGTGCCGCCCGTCGGCATCACCGTGGTGTCGTGGCTGCCGCTGTACCACGACATGGGCCTGCTGTTGGGGATCCTCATGCCGATTCTGGCGGGCGTACCGACCCTGCTGAGCAGCCCGGTGGGGTTCCTGCAGCGACCGGCCCGGTGGATGCAATTGCTGGCGCAGCACCGCTGCACGATTTCGGCGGGGCCGAACTTCGCCTACGAACTTGCGGTGCGCAAGACGTCCGACGACGATATGGCCGGGCTCGACCTCGGTGGGGTGCACACGATCCTCAACGGCAGCGAGCGGGTACAACCCGCGACCCTCAAGCGCTTCGCGGATCGATTCGCGCGCTTCAATTTCGATCCCAGGGCGCTGCGGCCGTCGTATGGCATGGCGGAAGCGACCGTGTACATAGCGAGCCGTCAAGTGGGCGAGCCCCCCAAGATAGGTCAGTTCGACTCCGAGAAACTGCCCGCCGGCCAAGCGATCCCGTGCCTAAACGGAAGCGGCACACCGCTGGTCAGTTACGGGAGCCAGCAGTCAACGCTGACGCGCATCGTCGATCCCGACACCGGTAGCGAGTGTCCGGATGGGACGGTCGGGGAGATCTGGGTGCACGGCGACAACGTCGCCTTGGGGTACTGGCAAAAACCGGAGGAAACCCAACGCACGTTCGGCGCGAAGATCGTCGACCCTTCCAACGGCACGCCTGAGGGTCCCTGGCTGCGAACCGGGGACTCGGGGTTCATCTCGGAGGGCGAGCTGTACATCATCGGCCGCATCAAGGACCTCCTGATTGTCTACGGGCGCAACCACTCTCCCGACGACATCGAGGCGACGATCCAGGAGATCACCGCCGGCCGCTGCGCGGCGATAGCGGTCCCGGACAAGGGCGTCGAAAAGCTGGTCGCCATCATCGAGCTCAAGAAGCGGGGCGACTCCGACGAGGAGGCGGCCGAAAAACTACGCGGAGTCAAACGCGAAGTCACGTCGGCGATTTCGAAGTCGCACGGCCTGAGCGTCGCGGATCTGGTTCTGGTCTCGCCCGGTTCGATCCCCATCACCACGAGCGGCAAGATCAGGCGGTCGCAGTGCGTCGAGCTGTACCGGCAGGACGAGTTCGTCCGATTGGACGCCTGAGCGCCTTCTCGCCCTTAGGCGCCGGGCCCGAACAAGGGAAGCGGCTGGCTGACGTCGGCAGCGGCCGGTTGATCGCCGTTCTTCTCCCCGCCGGCGTGGCCGTTGCCGTTCGCTTTGCCGCCATTGCCGCCGAGGCTGACGGGGCGGCGTGACTCGATGTCCGGCCCGAACAGCGGCAGGGGGTGCCCGGCATCGCGCCCCGGCTTGGAACTGGTGCTGGCGCCGCCGGCCGCCGGCGAATCCAAACCCGACTGGTGCAGAGAGTGGGTCACGTGCTCCGGCAGGCCGCTGAGGTCGAACAACGGAAGCGCATGGGAGGGAACGCGTTCCACCGACCGCTTGCCGCTCGTCGCCGCCCCGGCGGCGGGCTTGGCGCCGGTCGGCCGGCGACGCGGCTTGGTCCGCGGCTTGTGGCTGGGGGGGACGAGTTTGAGGCGGACGAGCAGGTCGTCGGAACGCCACGGCCGTTCCGACTCCCCGTTCGCCTCGCGGGCCGATGATGTAGCGGGAGCCGGCCACGCCTCCCGTCGGGGAATCACTTTCATCCGGATCAGCTGCTCGGTCAGCTGGTCGAGCTGTTGCTGCTTCTTGTGGTGGGCCGCGACGACCTGCGCGGCGCTCTTGCCCAGATGTGAAGGCCACCAGTTCTTCTGGCCGATCATGGCGGCCATGGCCGGCACCGTGATCGTTCGGACCAGGAAGGTGTCGATCAAGATTCCCATGCCAAGGATGAATCCGGCCTCGGCCATGGTGTAGATGCTGGCGGTCATCAGGCCGAACATCGAGGCGGCGAAGATCAGGCCGGCCGACGTGATCACGCCACCGGTCGAACCCACGGTGCGAATGACGCCGACACGCACCCCATGCGGCGACTCGTCGCGGATGCGGGAAATCAGCAGCATGTTGTAATCGGCGCCGACCGCGACGAGCAGGATGAAGGACAACCCGGGCAGGCTCCAATGGAGGTTCTGTCCGAGGAGGATCTGGAACACCAGGACCCCGAGGCCCATGGCCGACAGGTACGAAAGCAGCACCGAACCGATCAGGTACAGCGGGGCGATGACGGCCCGCAGCAAACCGACCAGGATCAGGAACACGATGAGGATAGTCGCGGTGACGATGAAGGCGATATCGCTGTTGTAATAGTCGCGTGTGTCACGGAGCCCGGTGGAAATTCCGGCCACGGACACCTTGGCATCGGACAGTTCGGTGTTCGGCTGCGCGGTTTGCGCCGCCTTGATGATCTTGGCGATCTGATCCATGGCTTCGGTGGTGAACGGATTCAGACCGCTCTGGATGAGGTACCGCGCGGCATGGCCATCCTGGGATATGAAGATGGCGGCGCCCTGCTTGAACTCATCCCGCGTCATGACCTGCGGCGGGATGTTGAAACCGGCCATGGACGGCTTGGCGTCCGTGTTCTGCTTCATGTTCAGCAGGAATTCCGACGCCTCGCCGAGGCCGGTGCCGATCTTTCGGGTCTGGTCCACCAGTTCTTTCACGCCACCGGCGACGGCCCGGCTGCCGTCGGCGAGGGCATTGGCGCCCTGCTCCGCCTGGCTCATCGTGTTTTGCAGGTTCTTGATCGTCTTTAAGGCGGTGGAGGCTTGGGTCAGCGTCTGCTGCACCTTGTCGAGCGTCTGGCCGACGGTCTGCATCTTTCCGGCCGCTTGCAGGTTGCGGGCCATGGCCTTGATCGAGGTGAGCGTTCCGTCGTTGTTGGCCTGAACCATCGCCGCCAAACTGGCACGCGAGTTCACACACCCCGGATCGGCATTGCAGTCCGGACTGTTGTTGAGGGCCACCAACATCGGTGTGGCCCAAGCGGCGATGCTTTGCGCGTTGACCGTGGACGCGTCGAGATTGTCGCCGAGCGTTTTCATCTGACCCGTGTATGCGGCGCCCTGGTCGAGGGCGGCGATGGTCTTGTCGCCGCCGGCCAGTTGCTCCATGGTCATCAGCGCCGATGCCACCGGGGCAAGGCTGGTTAGCGCCCCGGTGACCTGATCGCGCAGCTGTGCGAGCGCATCGGCCAGCTGATTGGAGCCGTTGACCAACCGGTCCAGATCATTTCCGTGGTTCTGAATCTGGGTTGAGCCATCGGCGAGCTTGCTGCCGACCTCTCCGGCCTGGAACGAAATCTTGGTCTGCTCCAACGGTTCTCC
The DNA here is from genome assembly GCF_002101785.1 of Mycobacterium palustre. GTDB lineage: Bacteria > Actinomycetota > Actinomycetes > Mycobacteriales > Mycobacteriaceae > Mycobacterium > Mycobacterium palustre. The sequence goes on along the minus strand of NZ_LQPJ01000054.1, from coordinate 8,172 downwards.
GTTGGGCCGGGTCAGCCCCCGCACCATCGTGATGTTGGGGACCTGGCTCACGCGGCTGGCCATCTGCTCGAGGTCGGCGAGGGCGGTCGGGGTCCGCAGGTCGTGCGAGGGCGACTGGATGAACATCACCATGGGGGTGAGCGCGTTCTGCGGGAAATGGCGATCCATCGCCTGGTATCCCTGGGAACTGTCCACCGAATCCGGCATCGACTTGAGATCGTCGTAGTTGAATCGCATCACGGACGTACAGCTGGCCAACGCGATGAGCACAATGAGGCTGCCGACCAGGTGGATGCGCGGCCGCCGCACGACGCGGGTTCCCGTCACCCGCCAGAAGCGGGTGGCCAGCTCCCGCCGCGGCTTGATCCAGCCACGCCGCCCGGCGAGCACGAGCATGGCCGGCATCAGGGTCGTGGCGCACAGCAACGCCACCAACACCGAGATCGAAATCGCCGGGCCTACGCTCGAGAACACTTCCAGCTTGGTGAACACCATCGCGAGGAACGTGACCGCGACGGTGGCCGCCGACGCGGCGATCACCTTGCCGATCGACATCAACGCCATCTTGACCGCTGTGTCGGAATCGTGGCCGCGACGCACAAAGTCGTGATAGCGACTGATCAGGAAGACGGCATAGTCGGTCCCCGCCCCGATCATGACCGCGCTCATCAGGACCAGGCTCTGCAGGTTCACCGGTAGGCCGACTTGGGCAAGCCCCGACAACACGCCCTGCGTGGTCCCAATGGACGCGCCGATGTTGAGCAGCGGCACCAGCATCGTGACCACGTTGCGATAAATGAGCGCCAGAATTATCAAGACGCTCACCACGGTGCCGATTTCGATGAAATGCGCGTCTTCCTGCGCCATTTCGGTGGCATCGATGATGCTCGCGAGCGGTCCGCTGACGTACGCGGTCATGGTCGTTCCCGCGGTCGCCTGCTTGGCGATCGCCTGGACGTGTTTATAGCTCGCGATCGTGACCGGCGAGGTCGGAGCGCCTGGGAAAGAGACGGGCAAGATGAAGGCTTTGCCGTCCTTGCTCGCCAGGACTTCGCGCATTTGCGGCGAGCCGAGGAAGTCCTGCACCGTCACCTGATCCTGCTTATCCTGGTGCAGCTTTTCGACCAGATTGCGGTAGGTGTTCTCGTCGGCGGGCGTGATGCCCTTCTCGTCGGTCAGCACGATCATCAGGAGCGCGCCGCCGAGCCCCAAGGGATTCGCCGAAGCCTTGGCGTCGCCAGGCCCCCCGGAGTTACCGCCGCCACCGGGGCCCCCGGCACCCCCGGAATTTCCCCCGATCGGGGCGAAGGCCTTCGCCATCTCCGCGTTGGTGATCATCGTGGGAGCGTCGTCCGGGAGGGGCTTTTGCTCGTGCTTTCCGACCTCTACCATGAGCGGCGGAAAGATCAGTGCCAAGGTGGCGGCGAACCCGATCCAGCAGGCGATGATAAGCAGCGGCCAACGCACGACGGCATCGCTGATGCGGTCGAAGATTCCCCCTGGCTTGGCCGCCTCGCCCGAGCCAATCCGGCTTGACACGCAATCAACCCTACAATCAAGCCCCCGATCGCGAGGGCTAATCAAGATCGCCGACTGGCCGTCGTTCTACCCCGCCAGTTCCCTTCAGAAGGCGGAGGACAGCGATTGAGGCGCCCGTTCTGCGCAGAGGGCGGCGGGATCCATGCAACACTCTCCCGGTGACCCACAGATTCCGCCTGCAGTCCAACAAATTAGTCGGAAAACTCACCACGAAGTACGTTCTGCCCCTTGGTACCCGCCAGGTCGGGGACAACGTGGTGTTCTTCAACTTCGGTTACGAGGAAGACCCCCCGATGGACCTTCCGCTGGAGGGATCGGACGAGCGCAACCGGTACTGCATCCAGCTGTATCACGTCACCGCTGCCCAGGTGGATCTCACCGGCAAGCACGTCCTGGAGGTCAGCTGCGGCGCGGGCGGGGGAGCCTCCTACATCATGCGCACGATGGGCCCCGCGTCCTACACGGGACTCGACCTCAACCCGGCCAGCGTCGAGAAGGCCCGAAAGAGCCACAGGCTGCCCGGTCTGACGTTCGTGCAGGGCGACGCGCAAAACCTACCGTTTCCGGATGAATCCTTCGACGCGGTGATCAACGTCGAAGCCTCGCACCAATACCCCGACTTCGCTCGGTTCCTCGCCGAGGTGGCGCGCGTGCTTCGCCCGGGCGGACATTTCCTGTACACGGACAACCGTCGCCCGGACGCCCTGCCCTGGTGGGACATGGTGCTGTCCGAAGCCCCCCTGCGAGAGCTTTCGCGACGGGACATCCTCGAAGAGACCAAGCGCGGCCTGGCGGGAAACACCCAGCGCTCCCATGAGGTGCTCAGTCGCCGAGTGCCGCAATTCGTGGCTCGCGCGATCCGTTATGGCGTCGACATGATGGACCGGGATCTGGAGCGAGACGGCGGCATCGCGTACCGGTTGTTTTGCTTCGTCAAGGACTGATGCGGCGATTCGCGTCGCCACTCGGTGAGGCGAGCTTGTCGGCCAGTTGTCGGGCTCGCGCGAACTCGGTGGTACGGGCGTCCGCCAGCAGCTGGAGGCGAGACCGCCGCTCGGGCCCGAGCAGCGCGACGCCCAAGCACATCACCGCCCACTTGAGCACCCACCACACCCTGGCGGTAACCCGAACCACCGGGGGCGACTGCGGATCCACGATGAGCCAGGTAAGGATGCGCAGGTGGTCGAGCCAATTCCGCCGCGCTTTCAAGATGCTCAGGGTCGTCGTGCCGGCCGTGTGAGTGCGAACCGAAAGCTTCCGCCGCACGAAGCCCACATCGCATCGCAACATCAACCGAAGCCAAAAATCCAGGTCGACGAGCTGGTAGATGTCCTCGCGGAGGCAGCCCGCGTCCAGGGCGAGCTGGCGGCGAAACATCACGCAGGTCGGCTCACCGATCCAGTTGCCCATCGCGGCCTGCAGCATCATCTGGGCGACCAGGAAGGGCCCGTGGTTGTGCTTCTGAAGCCAGGGGAACCAGACGTGGGCCGGACCCAATCGCCGGTGCAACGGCACGTTCTTGTCGTTGATCACGCGCCGGGGCGCGAAAGCCATTCCGACGGCAGGGTCGTCGAAAAAAGGGACAAGCGTCTGCAGCGCCCCCGGCAGCAACCAGTCGTCACCGTGCACGAACTGGATGTAGCGGCCGCGCGCGACTTCGATGCACTTGTTGTGGTTCCCGTTGAGGCCGAGGTTCGGCCGGTTGCGGATCAGCCGGTCACCGGGCCGCAGCATCGCCGCGGCGATCGCGGCGGAGTCGTCGGACGAATCGTCGTCGCAGATCACGATCTCGAAGTCGACGCCGTCCTGGTCGAGAATGCTGCGCAGACAGCGTTCGATCGTCCCGCTGTTGTTGTACATCGGCACGCACACCGAGACGGTCGGGGCGGCCGGCGGCCGGTCCACGTCGATCGCGTTCACTCAGATACCGCCCCGTTCGACAGCCATCACGCCGTCGCAGCGCTCAAAGGCTGCTGATACCCCGCATGAGGGACCCGACCGCCATCAGCGCCAGCATGACTTCGAAGATCTGCCGGCGATGAGCGGTGATATAGGCGTTGAATGCCCGCATCGCCGCTTGCGTTTTTTGTGGCGCCGCCAGGTAGCTGACCAACGGAAGCTCGATGAAAGCGAGTCCGAGGAGTACGAACAGCATGAAGGCGAGGAACTGCGTGCCGGCGGGGGCCCTCGAACCCATGATGAACGTCAGCACCATCGGGCCTTCGATGGGTGGAACCGTGGACCCGAGTCCGACCACGAACGCCGGCCAGGCGAAGCCGGATTCCAGGATGGCGTGGATGCGGGTCCCGATCGCCGACGCGATAGACCGTTGTCGTCGGGCAGGCAAGCTCTCCGACGCGGCACCGCCTCCCGCCAGCACGGGTGCCGCCCATGAGATCCACCCGCGATCGCGGGCCACCATCAAGGCCAGGGTTGCCAGCGCCATCACGCCAAGGGTGAGGTGGAGATGGTCGCCGGCCAGCAGGACGACCGCGGACCTGGCGTTGTTGATCGCGGAGGCCGCTGCCTGAATCGGCGCGAGCGCGATGTCGTGCAGCATGATCAGGACCGCTATTCCGACCGCGACGCCGGCGATCATGCCGCCCACCCAGCAGGCGAGCAAACTGACCATGGCGCGCCGCCGCGACATCAGGACGGCCGCGATGCCGAATCTTGTGGGATCCATCAGCATCCCGACCCCGATAAACACCACATAAGTCCACATCGGGTCAAAACGTTACTAGGTTGCGGCGTATCCCGCGGCGTATCTGGCGGATTGGCGCCAACGACACTCGAGCGAGCTACTTTCGGATTGTGCTCGGGGGACGCCTTAAGCGCCCACGCGGACGGTCTGCTCCAATAGGTCCGCGGCCCTGGCAACGCTTTCGCTGGGCTTCGCCATTCGTGGGGCGATCCGGCGTGCGCGCTCGACGCATTCGGGCGCCAGGATCCCGCGCAGCTTCCGGACCAGCGATTTGACGGTGATGTTGGTCAGCTTCTTCGCGGAACCGACCTTCAGCCGTTTGACCTGCGTCGCCCAGATGAACTGGTCGGCCACGTCCCACAGCACCAGCGTCGGCAGGCCGGCGCGCAGCCCGGCCGCGGTGGTGCCCGCGCCGCCGTGGTGCACGGCAGCCCGGCACATGGGCAATATCTTGGTGTAGTTGACCTGATCGACAAGCTTGACGTGGTCGGGATGCGGGGTGGGACCGGTCGCGCCGGAGTAAATCAGCGCCCGCTCGCCCAGTTCGGCGCAGGCCTCGGCGATCATCGTCACTGTTTCGGCGGGGGACTGGACCGGTGTGCTGCCGAAACCGAAGTAGATCGGCGGTGACCCGGCCGAAACCCATGACGCCACTTCGTCATCCGTGTCCGCGCCCAGCTCGAGCGTCAGCGCGCCGACGAAGGGGCGGCGGCCGTTCCATTCCGCCGCCAGTCCCGGGAAAACCGCCTGATCATAGGCCTGGATTTCCAGCGTTCCGCCTTGGGCCATCCGTTGCCAGGCCGGGATCTGCGTCGGCGGCAGGCCCAGTTCGCGGCGCTGCGCGTCCTCGTCCGCCTTGGTGATGACGTGCGAATACAGCCACCACGCCGCCTTCAGTGTCGTACGCGCCGCGAAAGCCGGCGACGGTAGGAACGGAACACCGATCTGACCGTTGACCCGCACCGGGAAGTGATGCAGCCCGGCCAGCGGAATGCCGTGGTACTCCGCGACATTCGCCACAACGCCGTGGTAGGTCTGGCCGGTCAACAGCAGGTCGGCCCCGTCGGCCAGCGAGGTGAGCTCCCGGCTCATCTCCGCCCAGCCCTCGACGAAGAGTTTGCGCAGATCGCGCATGAAGCGCAACGGGTTCTGGATCGTGAGGGCGTTGTGCGTGAAATCCGCGACCGCGACGACCTGCTCCTGCGTGTCCGGGCCGTAGGGAACCGCCGAAAGCCCGGCGGACTCGACGAACCCAACCAGGTTGGGCGGCACCGCCATTCGGACTTCGTGCCCCCGGCGGTGCAACTCCGCGGCCACCGTGGCGCCCGGCTCGATGTCGCCGCGCGTTCCGTGGGCGGCCAGCACAAACTTCATCGGCGATGCTCGGTCTTATTCTGCAGGCGGCGGTCAGCTACCCGGGCCGGCGCACTGTGGAACGACGCGCTTCGATGCTTACCTGGCGACGCGAACCGGCACCCCGGCAAGCGTGTCGGCGACGACCCGGTCGAACACCGACTTCAGCGCCTCCGTCCAGCGGATCACGGACTCGCGGGCGACGGGGTTGTTCGGGTAGGACACCATGATCGAGACCTCGTCGAACAGACGAAAAACCGTCGAGTACATATAGGCCGGGCTCCTGCCGTCGGTCAGCGCGGTCGCGTTCACACCATCCAGTGCGGTGGCCACGACACCGGAAAGCGGCGGAAGGCCCGCGTCCATGTAGCTCATCATGGTGAACTGCGGACCGTACTTCTTCAGCCAGGGCGCCAACTCCAGCACGCGGTCGTACGGCACATGCGCGCACTTCATGTTCGCGTCGAAGGAAGCCTGCGCGGCGCGGGCGGTCTCTTCGAACGAGCTCGGGTTGATGGCGACGGTGAACGGCACCACACCGGTGAACCAGCCCACCGTCATGAAGTCCTCTGGGCTCTTGCGCTTGTCGGTGGGAGTGAGCCCGTAATACGTTTCCTCACCGGTCAATTCGAAGTGCGTCAGGGCCGCACAAGCGAACAGGCCACCGCTGAACCGGGCACCGGCACGTTGGCACAGGGCCTCGAACTGCGCCATCTGGTCGGGGCCCAGCAGCTGCTGCACGTGGACGTCGCCGCCGCACGGTATTGACTGATCGCCAAGCGGCAGTGGGAAATCGGGCAGGCTATTACCGTTAGCCTCGGCGAACTCGATCCACGTGCGCACCTCCGGCGAGTCCACGGTCATCGAGGCGATCGTCTGGTGTTCCCGCAGGCAAAACTCGTCGTAGGAGGTCGTCGGCGGCAGCGAAATAGGCGCCCTGCCTTCGACGATGGAGTTGTAGTTCATCAGGATCTCGATGTAGAGCCCGGAGAGCAGCATGGGGTCGCAGTGCAGGTGGTCGACAACCGCGTACAGCGTGAAGCGGTCGTCGTATTGGATGATGCCGAATCGAAAGCAGTCCCACTGCAACGGATCCGGGGTGGCCAGCACGTGGTCGTGCCACTGCTGCCGGGTCAGGACCCCGTACTCTTTCGGGACGAACTGGATATCGCGCGCGTTCTTCATGGTGTGCCGGACGATGTTCTTCTCATCGATGTACTCGAACCAGCTGTGGTACGTCGCCTGGCGTCGCAGGTGCGCGTTGATCAGGTAGGTCATGGCGCGAACGTCGCACCGGCCCGGGACATCCCACGACCCCATGACCGTCCGCGAGTAGTCGAGCCCCTTCCGGCCGAACTCGACAAATCCGCGAATGTGGCCTGCCTGCATTGAGCTCGGCGGCACCGGGCTCACCGGAGCCTGCCGCGCTTTGGCCAGTGAACCGGGCGTTGGTTCCCACGTCACGACCGAGCCTTCGCCCGGGTCCCAGTCGTAGGCGTTGCCGACACGCAAGCTGTCGTGCTCCGAGCCTCCACCTATGAACACGCTTACCTCCTCTGCTCCAACCCCGGCACTAGCGACTTCGCTCTGAGCTTCTAGGTCATGCGGGCGCAGTCTCTTTCGGAGCCAGCTTGTCGAATAGGTGATCCGCCAAACCCCGCACCGTGGTGATGTCGGCGGAGGTGATCCTTACCCCCGTTTGGGCCTCGATGTGGGTCCGCAACTCGAGGTTGCCCAGCGAGTCGAGGCCATATTCGGACAGTCTCTGGTCAGGGTCGATGTTGCGACGCAGAATCAGTCCGATCTGCTCTGAGAGCAGGCGCCGCAGCCGGCCGGGCCACTCCTCGAGCGGCAGCTCGGCCAGTTCGGCGCGCAACTTGCTTGAGCCGGAACGCTTTTCGCCCGCAGACTTGAACATCTCGAGGAACTTGCTGCGGTCCGCGAAGGACGAGATCCACGGTGTGCCGATCAGCGGGGCATAACCCGTGTACGTGCGGGCGTGGCGCAGCAGCGATTCGAACGCGTAGGCGCCCTCGTCGGGAGTAATCGCAGCGCCCGTGCCCTCGGCGAATCCGGCACCCCGGCCGATCTCGCCCCAGGCGCCCCATGCGATCGCCATGGCCGGCAGCCCCTGGGCGCGTCGCCAGTGCGTGAACGCGTCCAGCCAGCTGTTGGCCGCGGCGTAGGCGCCTTGCCCGGGCGAACCCAGCAGGGCGGCCGCCGAGGAGAAGGAGCAGAACCAGTCCAGGTCCTCAGATGCGGTGGCCCGGTGCAGATTCCACGCGCCGTAGACCTTGGGCGTCCAGTCGCGCTCGATGAGCTCGTCCGTGATGTTGGTCAGCGTGGCGTCCTCGACCACCGCGGCCGCGTGCAGCACACCGCGCAACGGAAGCCCCGTCGCGGTCGCCGTTGCCACCAACCGCTCGGCGGTGCCCGCCTGGGCTATGTCGCCGCACTCTACGATCACGTCAGAACCTATCGCCCGGACGAGCTCGATCGTTTCAAGCGCCTTCTGCGTGGGCTCGGAACGCGAGGTGAGCACGATGCGGCCGGCGCCGGCGGCGGCGTGCTCACCT
>NZ_LQPJ01000053.1 GCF_002101785.1 Mycobacterium palustre | reverse complement strand
GCTGCAACAACCCACCAGCGCCCAAGAACTCTACGGCCGCCACCTGCTCGGCCTCGAACCCAACACCACACTGCTCTGAAGGACAGCAGGGCCCGGCCCTAGCAGCACGGCGTGGTCGTCAGTCCGGACAGCCCAAGATGCTTTCCAGGACGCCTAGATGCCTGAGGTCACCGCTCGCCGGTGGAAGCTCCTCCATCGTTGCTTGGTGTGCCTCTACCGGGAGACTCCAGGCGCGGGAGAGCTCCTGTGCCAGCTCCAAAGGTGTCAACACTTGGGGACCGGCGAGCTCATACGTGCCGTACACGTAGCGGGTGTCCGCGCATACGAGGGCTGCGCCAGCGGCGATGTCCGCGAGGTCCACAAACGCCAGTCCCGGCGCATCCAAGGGCCACAGAGAGAGGACTTCGACGACTTCGCCACGTCTTCTGAGGCGCTTGAAGACATTCTGCGTGTAGGTGTTTGGCTGCAAAACCGTCCAGTCGAGTCCTGAACGACGCAGCAGTTCTTCAGCGGCGGCCTTTCGCATATGGTGTGGCACATCGCTGCTCGCGGGGTGCATGACCGAGTGGTAGACGACTCGTCGAATTCCGCACGCCCCGGCCGCCGCAAAGACATTGCCAACCAGCATCGCCTCGTCAGGATCTAGCCGCGGCGGTATGACGCAGAGTGCCTCCAATCCAGCCAGCGCGTCTGCAAGCGACGACGGGCTGTTCCTGTCCGCGTGTCGACAGCCGTCGGACCCGGTGGCAGGTCTCCGGCGCGACAGCACCGACACCCGGCATCCGTTGAGGTGCAGGGCTTTCGCCACGGCCGCACCGGTCTGCCCAGTGCTCCCGACGATGCCGATGCGCAACCTTTCGGACGTCACCGCATCGGCCGGATAGGTTTGCCGGCCGGCCCGGTGATCGTTAGTTGTTGGTTCACCCCGTGCCCCTGCGATGCTGGATGCCTCAGGTGCGTGACAGCCTATGGCGCCAAGCGCCGACCGCCGTTTCTGCGATCGCAGTCGGGAGCGAAACCGAACGGAAACCACGCAAGAGGGTCGTCAAGGCAAAAGTCGGGCCCGACGGGCTTTGATAACCGCCTCGTGGCGGGTCCGGGCGCCGAGCTTGGCGGCGGCACTGCGCAAGTAGCTCTTGACGGTCTCGGTTCGAAGCGAAAGGCGTTGGGCGGCTTCTCGGTTCGTGCGCCCAAGTGCGACCTGCGCCAGCACATCGAGTTCACGTGAGGTCAGCGTTGCCGCGGTCTCGCTGCCTTTGCCCGACAATGCTTCGGACAGCAGGCCGGCTAGCATCCGCAGTTGAGCTCCTGTGACCTTCGCGGGGTCGGCGGCCAGCCGGCGAAGCTCCGCGTGGACCTCCCGAACCTGCTCGGCGGCGGCCGCTAACTCCCTCGAATTGTCTAATTGGACGCTTTGCGCACGGAGTCGGCGGTCGACCTCGTCGCGTATGCGCAATTCGTGGCCGAGCCGCCGTGCCGAATTCACGACCAGTTCGGCCGCGCGCCCACCGATCGGAGCACCCGAACGCTCGCCGGCGTAGAGGACCGCCCTTGGCTTTCCATCGACCAGCACGGGCACCGCCACGATCGACTTAATGCCTTCCGTCAGGACCGGGATGTCGTAGTCGTGTGTGATTGTCGACGCGGTGCGATAATCGGTGACCGAAAGTGGTCGGCCGGCAACCATGCTGGCCCCGCCGAGTCCTGATCGCGGCTGGACAACCAGCCCACGCAATAGGCCCGTCCGGGTGCCGATGAACTGGGTGAGAATCAACGCGTTCCGGTGGACCTCGCCGCCGAATACGACGGGCAAGCGTCCCTCAGTAGCCAAGTGGCGAAGCTCCACGAGCAAGGCGTCGCCGTCTCGAGGCGGCAGGAGCGGCGTCCAGGTCATGCAATACCCACTTTCGGGGGTGGCGAACGGCGCGCAGTGACTTAGATCCTAACCGGCATGCCCTCTAACACCCGTCGCTATCGGAAGGCCAGAGACCAATTGGTCAGCGCGATCGCAGACTGCGACAACGCGGTCGACGATTTTGCATGGCCGCGACTCAGCGGCTCGTTCAACTGGGCAACAGACTGGTTCGACGTGATTGCGCGGGGCAATGACCGCACCGCGTTGTGGATCGTTGAGGAGGATGGCCACGAGCAAAAGGTGACGTTTGCCGAGATGGCGAACCGATCCGATCGTGTGGCCAGCTGGCTCGCCGCACTGGGTGTGGCGAAGGGTGACCGGGTCATGCTCATGCTGGGAAATCAAGTCGAGTTGTGGGAGTCAATGCTCGCGATTGCGAAGCTTGGCGCAATCATCATGCCGACCACCAGCGCGTTGGGGCCCAATGATGTTTGCGATCGGATCGACCGTGGCGGGGCTCGATTCGTGATCGCCAAGGCTGCCGACGCCGACAAGTTCGGCGGCGCGGGCGGCGACTGCGTGCGTATCGCCGTAGGCCACCCGGTAGCGGGGTGGCACCAGTACGCCGATGCCTACCGCGCCACGCCGGCGGAACCGTTTACGTCGCCCACGACCGTCGACGACCCAATGCTGATCTACTTCACGTCGGGCACCACGAGCAAGCCAAAACTCGTCGAGCACTCACAGGTCAGCTACCCGGTCGGGCACCTCTCGACGATGGCCTGGATCGGAGTGCGACCAGGCGACTTGCACCTGGCGATCAGTTCACCTGGATGGGCCAAGCACGCCTGGAGCTGTTTCTTCGCGCCGTGGATCGCCGAAGCCACCGTCTTCGTCTACAACTATCGACGGTTCGACGCCGCGGCCCTGTTGAGCCAAATCCGCCGGGCGAAGGTGAACACATTCTGCGCGCCGCCGACGGTGTGGCGGATGCTTATTCAGGCCGAGCTTGGCGATAAGCCGGACGGGCTGCGGGAGGCGTTGAGCGCGGGGGAACCGCTCAATCCCGATGTGATTGCGCAGGTCGAGAAGTCGTGGGGCCTGACGATCCGTGACGGCTTCGGACAGACCGAAACGACACTGCTGGTCGGCAATATCGCTGGCCGGCCCGTCAAGCCGGGCTCCATGGGGCGACCGATGCCGGGCGTGCCGGTGGTGTTGGTCGACCCGATCACCGGCGAGCCCGCCGACGAAGGCGAAATCTGTCTTGACCTACGGGCGCAGCCCGTCAATCTGATGTCGGGCTACCTCGGCGATGCGGAGCTCAACGACGAGGTGATGGCCGGCGGCTACTACCACTCCGGCGATGTCGCGCAGCGCGATCCCGACGGTTACATCACTTACATAGGGCGGACTGACGACGTCTTCAAGTCGTCTGACTACAAGGTCTCACCGTTTGAGCTGGAAAGTGTGCTGATCGAGCATCCCGCAGTGGCCGAGGCCGCCGTCGTGCCCCAACCTGACCCAACCCGCCTAGCCGTGCCCAAGGCGTATGTCGCGTTGGCCACCGGATGGCCGCCCGACGCCGAAACCGCCCGCTCCATCATGGAATACGCGCGCGATCACCTCGCTCCGTACCTGAAGGTGCGGCGGGTCGAGTTCGCCGAGCTGCCGAAGACCATTTCCGGCAAGATCCGCCGGGTGGAGTTGCGGCGCCGCGAAGAGAGCGCGCATCAATCCGGCGCTCCTATTGCCACCGAGCACCGCTATGAGGACCTCATCGAATGAGCGGACAAGCTATGGCGGCCACACGCAATTTCCGCCTGATTTCGCCGAAGAGAGCAGTCTGGGGCGAGCAGTAACCCGATCGCATCTGACGAGACGCGGGCCACGGCTCCGGCTACGGGGGTGGGCGTGATGACCTGTAATAGCCGCTGCAAGGCCGCGGCGCTCGTCGCAATGTCTGCCTACACCGTGATCGCATCGTCGGCGTCGCTGACGGCGAGTGCGGCGCCGGCACCCGAGGTCGAGTACATGTATAACGTCGCGGTTCGCCGGCACTACAACTTCCCCAATAACGATGCGCTCGGCTACGGCTATGGGGTCTGCGAGAAGGTGACGCGCGGCGAGGGATACGCCCAGGTGATGGGCGAGGTGAAAAGCGATGTCACCCCGAACGATGAGGCCTCGGCCAACTACATCGTGTCCTACGCGGTAAATCTGCTGTGTCCCGCACAGATATGGCAGTTACGGAACTCCGCGGCAAACTACCAACCACCACCGCAGTAGCCGGGCTCCGCTGTCGCCCGGCCGGGATTTCGCGCTGATTTGCCCCGTGTCGCAAGACTAAGACTCTCATTCATACCGAAGGAGTACTGGTGACGCACGAACGTCCGGTGGGGGTTCATCTCGTCGGGAGCTTCCCCTTCGACGATGCGTCCGGGGTGCTCGAGCTGGTCGCAGACACCGTCGGCGATCGTCTTCACCGAGTTCCCGACGGTGAGACCGAGGATCGGCGGTATTACTACAACTGGCACATCGGAATCATCTATTACCGCGCGCGCGACCAGCTCCAATGGGTATCGCCGGCCCCCGACCGCTACCCACAGCTGCCCTGGTTCAAGCGGCGCCGCGATGCCGACCTGTCCACGGTCGACTTCGGAACGTTCGGCTACGCGCAATGGGCGAAGGACTCCTACGCAAGGTTTGTGAAGCTTCGGGACGGCCGAAGATTCCCGGAACACGTGAAGTTCCAGGTGAACATGATCTCGCCCGTCGTCCCGCTGATAGGACTGTTCGACGAGGCGATCCGCGCTGACATCGAACCTGCCTACGAGCGGGCACTGCTGGCGGATCTCGCGGAGATCCTCGAGGCGATACCGAACGACGACCTAGCTGTGCAATGGGAACACGTCTACGACGTCTCCTTCTGGGAACGGCACCAAGAGCCGTTCTGGGCCGACGACGTCGAAGAGGGTGTGCTCAAACGAATCGAGCGATACTCCGCTTTGATCCCCGACGAAGTGGACATCGGCTATCACCTCTGTTACGGGGATTATCAGCACAGGCACTTCATGGAACCGACCGATGCGCGAGTGCTCACCGAGATGGCCAATGCGATCACCGCGCGCGTGGGCCGGCCCATCCAATTTTTTCACCTGCCCGTTCCACGCGCCCGCCACGATGACAGCTACTTCGAACCCTTGCAGGACTTGCAGCTTGGACCGCAAACCGAGCTGTATCTAGGTCTCGTCCATTACACCGATGGCGTCGACGGCACGCGTCGCCGAATCGAGACGGCGTTTCGGCACGTCGACTCATTCGGAGTCGCAACAGAATGCGGCTTCGGACGGCGCCCGCCAGAACAGATCCCCGGTTTGCTCCGCATCCACCGCGACGTCACTCGTCCCGTTGGGTGACCAAATGGATGGTTGTGCACGATGCCCCGAGCGATATGGCGCAGCATCAGTGGAATTCACCATTGCGGCATCCCCAGTCAGACCCAACGTCGCCGCGCAACGCGTCGGCGACCGAGCGCCGAGCACGCCGGGACGAGCGCGCGTCAACTAACAGTCAGAAAGGAAGCCTGATGTCCGACATCGACGTGATCTACCGACAGGCGAACCCACCAGAATCGCCGCTGGCCAACTGGCGCGGATTCAAGCAGGAAACGGTTGTGCTGCAACGGGGTTCGGTGCATAGCCCCGGCGGTCGCCCCCTCACCTGTGACATCATCTTCGAGCGCGACGTCGAGGTCACCCTCAGAGACGGTACGGTCATCTACACCGACGTCTATCGGCCGGTCACCGACGACCGCGTGCCCGCGCTGATGGCCTGGAGCCCCTACGGAAAACAGGGCGGCTTTTGGCAACTCGACGTGTTCCCCGACCGTGCCGGCGTCCCGGCGCAGGCCGTGTCCGGCCTACAGAAGTGGGAGGCACCAGATCCCGCCTACTGGTGCGAGCACGGATACGCCATCGTCAACCCCGACGCGCGGGGCTCCTTCGAGTCCGGCGGCGACGTACAGGTGTTCTCCTCGCAAGAAGGCCGCGACGGGGCCGACGTCATCGAGTGGATCGCCGAGCAGGACTGGTCCTCGGGCAAAGTGGGGATGGCGGGCAATTCCTGGTTGGCGGTGACGCAGTGGTTGATCGCCGCCCAACGGCCCCCGCACCTGACGGCGATCGCGCCTTGGGAGGGCCTCACCGACGTTTACCGCGACCTGGTGGCCATGGGCGGCATCCCCGATCCGGTGTTCACCGAGGGCATCCTGCAGAACAACTACGGCCGCAACAAGATCGAAGACGTCATCGCCATGATCACCAAACGTCCCCTCTTCGACGAGTATTGGGCGACCAAGGTGATTGACGTCTCCAAGATTGACATCCCCGTCTACGTCGTCGCCAGCTACACCAACGCCCTGCACACCAGGGGAACCCTCGCCGCCTACGCAAAACTCGACCCTGACAAGACCTGGCTGCGGATCCACAACTCGATGGAGTGGCCGGACTTCTACGAGCACCAGGATGACTTGCGGCGCTTCTATGACCACGTGCTGAAGGGCGCGAAGAACGGGTGGGAAGAGACGCCTCGAGTGCGGATGGCGATTCTCGATCCCGGCCACGAGGACGTCCTCGACGTGGCGCAACCATCGTTTCCGCCTCCCGGTGTCGTATCCACCGCCTTTTATCTGCGCTGCGACGATCACACCATTAGCCGATCCGAACCGACTGATGCGGCATCCACGAGCTATGACGCCGAGGGCGGAAGGGCCGTCTTTGAAGCGGATCTCGGAGATCTCACGTTGGCCGGACCGATGAGGCTGCGCTTGTGGGTGCAAGCCGACGGCCACGACGAGATGGATTTGTTTGTCGGTGTCCAGAAGGTCGCCGCCGACGGCTCGGTGCTGGTCCCGGAATTCATGCCCAAGTTGCCCTCGCCGGGGGCGCGCGGTCAATTGCGGGTGTCGCACCGCAAGACCGACGACCGCTTGTCGACGGACCTCGTCCCGCACCACACGCACGACGAAGTCCAACCCTTGTCAGAGGGGGAGATCGTCGCGGTCGACATCGAGATCTGGCCCATGGCCATGCGTTGGCATCGCGGTGAAAAGTTGCGAATAGTGGTGTCCGGCCAGGAACTTCAAGTGCCAATTGTGCCCGGCCTGCCGCCGCGGCCCACCAACAACGCGGGCAGGCATATCATTCACTCGGGTCCGCAACGTCCATCGTTTCTGATGGCCCCGGTGCTGCCCACAGCCGAGCATGGATGATTCGATCTCTGGTGCGCGCATGGACTCCTACGACGCGGGACCCAGCTACCAGCCGATCCTGGAGGAGACGGTCGGCGTCAACTTTGAGCGCACAGCGGCCGATCACCCCGAGGTCGAGGCGCTCGTCGATCTAAAGCAAGGGCGGCGCTACACCTATGCCCAACTGCGCGCCGAAATCGATGTGGTGGCCCGGGGCCTGATGGCGATGGGCATCGAGCGTGGCGATCGGGTCGGCTTGTGGGCGCCCAATCGCGCGGAATGGACGATCACCCAGTTCGCACTGGCCAAAATCGGCGCCATCTTGGTCAACATCAATCCCGCATACCGCACGCACGAGCTGGCCTACGTGATCAATCAGTCGGGCATGCGCACGCTGATCTCGGCGACGTCGTTCAAATCCTCAGACTATGTCGCGATGGTCGAGCAGGTGCGCGACCAGACACCTCGACTGGCCGAGGCGGTTTTCCTCGGCACCGCCGACTGGGACGCGCTGCGTGCCCGCGCCGACGAAGTGAGTCCTTGCGAGCTCTTCGAGCGCTCGTCGCGTTTGGCCAACACGGACCCGATCAACATCCAATACACCTCGGGCACAACAGGTTTCCCCAAAGGGGCGACGCTGTCGCACCGCAATGTGCTTAACAACGGGTACTTCGTGACGGAGCTGATCGGGCTAAGAGCCGGCGACCGGCTATGCATACCGGTGCCCTTCTATCACTGCTTCGGCATGGTCATGGGCACTTTGGGTTGCACGACCCATGGCGCGACGATCGTGATTCCTGCGCCGGGTTTCGATCCTAGTGCCACGTTGAAAGCCATTGAATCCGAACGCTGTACGGCGGTCTACGGCGTGCCGACGATGTTCATCGCGATGCAGAACCACCCCGACTTCGTCGAACATGACCTGTCGTCGCTGCGCACCGGCATCATGGCCGGCGCGGTGTGCCCGGTCGAAGTGATGAAGCGGTGCATCGACGATATGCACATGTCCGAGGTGGCGATCGCCTACGGGATGACCGAGACTTCGCCGGTGTCGTGTCAAACGCTACCCAACGACGATCTAGCACGGCGGACGTCCACCGTCGGCCGTGCCCACCCGCACATTGAGATCAAGATCGTGGACCCCGTCACCGGCGAGGTGGTTGAGCGAGGACAGCCGGGTGAGTTCTGTGCCCGCGGCTACTCGGTGATGCTCGGATACTGGAATGACGACGAAAGGACCTCGGAGGTCATCGACTCGGAGGGGTGGATGCACAGCGGTGATCTCGCGGTCATGGACGAAGACGGGTACTGCGCCGTCGTTGGTCGGATCAAAGACATGGTGATCCGCGGCGGGGAAAACATCTACCCCCGAGAAATTGAGGAGTTCCTCCACTCGCATCCGGACATCTCCGACGCCCACGTGATCGGGGTTCCCGACCCGACGTACGGCGAGGAGGTGTGCGCTTGGATCCGGATGAAGCCTGATCGGCCGGCATTGGACGCGGCCGCCGTGCGCACCTTCGCCAAGGGACGCCTGGCGCACTTCAAGATTCCGCGCTACGTCATTGTGGTCGACGACTTTCCGATGACCGTGACGGGCAAAGTCCGCAAAGTCGAGATGCGGGAAATTTCCATCAAGCGATTGGGTCTCGGTTGAGTGGACCCGGGGTCAAGTGCGAGACTCCCAGGCTGAGAAACACTGCCCTTGCATCCGCCTAGCTGGCTGCGGGCACTACCGGTATCAACAGGTGGCTGTCGTAGCGCCCACCGGTGTAGATGATGTGGTTGCCCGCGTTGCGGTCGGAGGGGTGACCGGCGGCGAATTCGCCAGGGTAGCTTTGAATATCGCTGCCCTTGACCAGGACCCGCAAACTCTCGCCCGCGCGGTAGAGAGTGCTCGATGGCCAGAGCTCGATATCAACCGGAACAATCTCACCGGGGGCGAGCAGGAGTTCTCGCTCATGCAGCAGGAACGGCTGCTGCGGGGTTGACCGCGCCGGATCCAATTCGCGATGCGACACGCGTAGCCACCCATGCGTCGACTGCCCGTCGTTGAACAGCGTGTGATAGGGGAAGTTAACGACCTCACCCTTGGAGTCGATCTTCTGTACCGCCACGAACAGATCCATGTCATCGGATCCGTCCGTCGACACCCACAACCGGAGTTTGGCGTATCCGGTCAACTCCGTGTCGGCATCGAACGTGTAAGTGAAGGATGCCAATTGGTCAGGGTCGGTCGCGTCGTAGGTCACCGACGACTCTTCGCCGAGCGGCTCCACCGACGCCGCGCCGTTCGCGGCGTCGAGGAACAAACTCTCGTATCGAGTCCGAGCCAGTGGCCACTCCGATTCGTCACGCCACTGTCCCTCGTAGAATTTCTCTCGCACCTCGATGCGGACCGGAGGCCACGCGTCGACCTCGTTGGGCTCATCTTTTAAAAAGCGGTCGAAGAAGGCGAGCTGACGCTTGAAGCTCTCGTCCCAGTAGAACCGGGACCACTTTTTGCGCCCGTGCACCTCGAGGAACTTGACCTTGGAGCCGAGCCTCCGGTAACCCTCCAACGTGCCGCGCGTGTGCACACCATGGTCGGTCCAACTCGCGACCACGTACGTCGGGACGTTGATCCGTTCCAAATCAGGTTGCTTGCACTGCCAGTACTCGTCGAGCAGCGGATGGACGTCAATGGCCTTCGACAAACTTTCCGTCCGGTTCCTCGTCCACGACGTGAGCATGTTGTTCCACATGTCGATGAAAGTCCGGTTGGGGATACCGCCATGGCGCACGAGGTCACGGTAGACGTCGGTGACCCCGTCGTAGGGAAGGAGGGCGGCCAGGTGCGGCGGGCGGGTGGCCCCGGCGAACCATTGCACAATGGCGAAATACGACATGCCCGCCATGCCCACTTTGCCTGTGCACCAGGGCTGTTCGGCGATCCACTCGATGGTGTCGTGGATGTCGTCGCCTTCCTTCTTCGAAAAGATGGTCATGTCGCCTTCGGAGCCGAACGCGCCACGGGGATCGACCGCCACAAGGGCGTAACCCCTCGGGCACCACGCGACGGGATCGGGGCTTTCCAGCAATGTGTGGTCCGACAGCTTGTCGGTATCGACCTCGGTGCCCTCGAACAGACTCCACTTCAGCGCCCCATGCTTGCCGTACACGCTCCACAACAAGATGGCCGGCAGCCGCCCGGTCACGCCTTCGGGTCGGTAAACATCGGCGTAGATGGTGATCCCATCACGCAACGTGATTGCCTGGTCCCGATCGATGACCAGACCGTCGGCGAATTCCCGCCGAGGGCGGACCCCTTGGTACCCGAACTGCTCAGGCGGCATGCCCGGAACCAGCACCTCGGGATCGACGGAGTCGATCACCTCACCCATCCTGATCTCCCATCAACGGTCGGCCACACTGTGCGGGCTCGAGCATCACCCAGGCGGCGAAATCGACCGGAAATGAAGCATCGACAGTCGTCGACGCAGCACGAAACCGGCGCGGAGGGCGACAGAACGGACACGGCCGGCGAGAGCCATGCGGACTGACCCATCTGTCTCTGACTGAGGAGTAAGGGCTGTTCTTGTCGAGGCAGCGGGGTGAATGACGCCTGAGTACACGAACTACTTGGCTTTGTGGTGTCCCGGCGACGTCAATGTCGTCAGGCCACGCGAGTCGCGACCACCGACCACGCCGGCAGGTGTACGCGGTGATCTTCGAGCAGTGGTTCCAAAACGGCCAGCTGCTGCGCCAGACGCTGTATCCCGTCCCGCATCTCGCCCTGGCGCGCGGTAGCGATCGCTTTCATGGCGTCGATGGTCTGCGGCAGGAACCGGGCCGACAGGGTGGTGGTGCCCAGATAATCGACCCGCCATCCGCTGCGTCCGAGCACGCGTTTGAAGTTGTCAGCCGGTACGCCGGTCCACTGGATGCCGTTGACGTTGTTGGGGCTGAGCTCGAACATGTACAGGCGCGCCCCGGGTTTGGTGGCTCGGTGCAGCGCCTGCGCGTATCGCGTCTGGACGTCTTCGTTGTCGACGAACAGGTGATAGAAGGAGTTGTCCACCACAGTGTCGAACCGGCCTTCGAACCCCTCCAGCTGGGTCGCGTCGGCTACCTGGAAGTTTACCTGCACGCCGGCACGCTCGGCATTGCGCTTCGCGCGTTCGATTGCCGTCGGTGAGGCGTCGATGGCAGTGGTCGAATATCCCTGTGATGCATAGTGAATTGCGTGATGTCCGTCGCCGGTGCCCGGATCGAGTACTTCCCCGCGCAGTGCGCCGAAGGCCGTCAACTGCTCCGCGACGGGCTGTGGGCCGCCGATGTCGTAGGGGATGACGCCTTCAGTGTGCTCGGCTGCGGCGTACATCGACTCGAAATCGGCAACATTCGTGTCCTCGGTCATGTTCTCTGGCTTTCTGTGATTGCGACGCTGTCTAGTGATTCCCGTGCGGTTGCCCGGTGACTTGCCCGTGGGCTGTGCCCGGACGGCGGAATAGCACGGCCATTGACGTCGGGCCGAACCCCTTTGCCCTGGGCAAGAATTCGATACTTATCGCCGAATCGGCGGCATTGGCCAGAGCCTGCAGCGCCGCGGGACTGTAGGCGCGCAGCGCGCTGATATAGCCGTCGTGCAGCAGCGGTCGCAACGAGGACGACGGCAGAGCCGCCAGCTGCAACAGCGGCCGCAGTGCCCAGAACAGCATGAATCCCAGCGGTGTGCGCCGCTCGAGGTCGATGACCAGGAAGGACTTACCTACGCGGGTGGCCTCGGCGATAGCGCGATAGGCGACCGCCGGTGGCAGGTGATGAAACGCCTGCGCGAAGACGACCAGGTCATAGCTGTCGTCCTCCGCATCGATCGCGGTGGCGTCGACCACCTGAGTACGCGCCCGCGGGTTGGTCCCCAGTGGGCCGGCGGCGATGTTGGCCACCGATGTGGGGTCCAGATCACTGACCGTAACGGTCGCCGTCGGATGAAAATCGAGGATCTTCGCCGACAGCTTGCCGTGGCCGGCGCCTAATTCCAGGATCCGCGGACTCGGGACGTCGCGGACTACGTCGAGCGTGGTGCGGGCGTCCTTCTCGTGCAGCTTGAACAATCCGCCCAGCCGGTCGAGCATCCCGATGACTTTTTGCTTGACCTCGTCGGGTGCGTCGTCGCGATCGAGATACTCCAATTCATCGGTCTCAAATCGACGATCCAGCCAGGATGCTTGAGGTCCACCCCGCGGCATTGAGGCGATGGTTCGACCGGGCGCTTCCGCATTCATTGCAACTCTCCTTCTGAGTAGGCCGAGCGTTCTCGCTGGCTCGAGTTGCCCCAGCGCGCCCGAACCGGGCATGACACGCATATAGAGGTAATGTCTTATAGCGTATCACAACGCGAAGTTGCGGCGCCACATTCCTAGTGCTGGGTCGTTTGACGCCGCGCCCTTTAAGCTGAAAGCAGTCATGAACACTCGCGTAACAACACCCTCATCCGGCGACGCCCCGGCCTCGCCAGATGCTTTGACCAGTGCGGACGCACTGGTCGAGGCGGCTTTGCGAGCTGCCGAAGAACTCGGTAAGGATGTCGCGGACGTGCCCGTCACGGTGATCGCACGCCACGCGGGCATCTCGCGCAGCACATTGCTGCGCCGTCTCGGTGGCTCGCGCGCCCCCCTCGACGAAGCGGTGCGGAGTCGGGGCGTCGATCCTGGCGGGGTGCCGCCGGTACGCACCCGAGCCCTCGACGCTGCGGCGACCTTGATCGCCGAACGCGGCTTGGGTGCAGCCACATTGGAAGCTGTCGCGGCCCGCGCTGACTGCTCGGTCCAAAGCCTCTACGCCATTTTCGGCACGCGTGATGGGTTGCTGCGGACTGTCTTCGACCGCCACAGCCCCCTGCTTGACATCGAGGAATTTCTCGCCGAGGATCACACCGATTTTTTCGCGACTGTACGGCGGTTTTACGCGCTACTGGCTGATTCTTTCAGCCGAGAACCACGGGTGGGGCCGGCCATGTTTGCCGAAGCGGTCGCGCGTCCCGCCAGTCCCGCGATGCAGACCCTGCTCAACCACAAGGGTCCACAGGTGCTGGCCGTGATCGGCAAGTGGCTGAGCACCGAAATCCAGGCGGGCCGCATTCGCGATCTGCCGGTGTCGCTTCTGATGCAGGAACTGCTCGCTCCCATGGTGATTCACATGCTTTTGCGGCCCAATGCAGCAAACGTGCTCGGCGTCGACACCCCGGACATCGACACCGTCTGTGACGTTTTCGCCGACGGCTTCGTACGGGCCGCCGGTACGGCCCCGCCGTCCTCCTAGGCGTGGCCCTCGGCGGCCGCACCCGCAAGGGGCGACCCGCCGCAAGACCGCGAACCTGCCGGCCGACCGTGCGGACGCCGGTGCGCAGCCAGGGCTCGCAGACGTTGAATGCATTGTGGTGCAACAGCAGAGGCGTTTGGCTTGAACCGTGTTACAGCCCGCCCAATGTGGTGATCGCCTGGACGGTGATCGTCAATATCACCGTGCCGAACAGGTACGACACCGCTGAGCGCTGCAGCACCACTGAGGCTGCCGATGCTCCCAACTGATGATGATGGTGTCGGGGGCTCTGCGCGTCGCTCGCCTCTGCTGGACAATGGTTGGAATAGTCCGCTCGTTGGTTGGTTGCGGTCCGCTTTCCCTGCTCTGTTTTCTACGGCGTCAGCTCTAGCCGTGCGGCGCCAGGTGCGGCGAACGGACCCATCTGCTTTTCGGTGAAGGCGTGCGGGCTGTTTCTGTTCTTGAAGAACAGGTTGGGGCTGGCCACTCCGAAGAAGGCTCCCTAATGCGTTTGTCAAGCCGCGTTGGTGCTGCCGGCCGGGTTGTAGGGCTGTCGGGTGCGCAACATGGCG
>NZ_LQPJ01000052.1 GCF_002101785.1 Mycobacterium palustre | reverse complement strand
TACCTGCCTCACCAGCACCGGCTGATCATCCCGCACTCCTGGCCCGAACCATCAACCGACAGTCCGAAAGGTAGGGCCGACATGAGCACGCTGACCCGCTCGGCGACCCTGCCGTACGCGACCACCGAGGCCGGCGCGCTGGTCGCGGTGGCCCGCCGGCTGCTGCTGGACCCGCGCGACATCGGGCCGATTCGCCTTCTGGGCGTGGGGTTTTCGGGCCTGAGCGACGTGCGTCAGGAGTCGCTGTTTCCGGACCTGGAGCTGGCCGGGGAGGTATCCGACGAGCAGCCCGTCGAGAGCGCGACCGAGGTCATGTTCGCGCCGGCGCAAGGGTCGTCGCCGTGGCGGGTCGGCGACGACGTCACGCACCGCGAATTCGGGCACGGCTGGGTGCAGGGCGCGGGCCACGGCGTGGTGACGGTGCGGTTCGAGACCCGCGGTTCGGGTCCCGGCCAGGCGCGGACCTTTCCCGCGGACACCGCCGACCTGGCCGGCGCCAACCCGGTCGACTCGCTGGACTGGCCGGGCTACGTCGGCGCCCTACAGGCCACCGCCCCGCCGTCAGGTCTAGCCCCAGCGGCCGATGACGTCGGCGACCGGTAACCCCGCGGCCAGTGCGGCCATCAGCAGCACCCGGGCCTGAGGCGGCCGCAGCCGCGGCACCATCACCGCGCCGGCGGCCGCCATCGCGTGTCCGGGACCGTAGCCCGCGCCGACCCGCCCGCCGGGCACCCGGGTGGACACCGCAACGACGACGCCGTCGCGGCAATGGCGGCGCACCCCGTCGACCACGGCGTCGCCGGCGTTGCCCGAACCCAACGCCTCGAGCACCAACGCCCGCGCGCCGGCGCGCACACAGGCGTCCATGGCCACCGCGTCGCTGCCCAGGTACGCCGCGACGATGTCGACGCGCGGGGCGCCCGCGGCGCCCAGATCGCCGAGGTAGGGCCGCGTCTTGGCGCCGGTCAGCGCCGCCTCGCCGCCGCGCGACGTGCCGACCAGCTCACCGGCGAAGCCGCTCAGGTCCTCGGTGGCCACCTTGTGCATGCCCAACGGCTGCAGCACCCGGCCGGCGAAACACACCAACACCCCCAGGCCGCGGGCGGCCGGGCTGGCCGCCACCGCCAGCGCGTCGCGCAGGTTTGTGGGGCCGTCGGCGTCGGGGGCGTCGGCGCTGCGCATGGCGCCGGTGAGCACGACCGGAACGTCGCCGGCGTGCGTGAGGTCGAGCCACAGCGCGGTCTCTTCCATGGTGTCGGTGCCGTGGGTGACGACGACGCCGTCGGCTCCGCCGTCGATCGCGGCCCGCACGGCGCCGCGGATGCGGTCCCAATCGGCCGGCGTCAGCTGGGAGCTGTCCAGTGCGAGCAGGTCGACGACGTCGACGTCGAGGCCGGCCGTCAGGTCCGCCCCGCTGTAGGCGGGCCGGCGCACCCCGTCGGCGCCCCTGCCGGTCGATATCGTTCCCCCGGTGGCGATGACGGTGAGGCGGGCCATGCTGGAATCATCGCGCACTCGCCAGGCGGGCTCCGGCGAGGCAGCGCCCGCATTAGGGGAAGATAGGGGGGTGCCCGAGGAACGAACAGGACCGGCCGAGCCGGCAGAGGCCGGGGACGAGCCGGCGGCCGCCGCGCCACCACGCAGGTTGCGCCTGCTGCTGTCGGTCGCGGCGGTGGTGCTGACCCTGGACGTCGTGACCAAGGTGCTCGCGGTCAAGCTGCTGCCGCCGGGCCAGCCGGTGTCGATCATCGGCGACACCGTGACCTGGACCCTGGTGCGCAATTCGGGCGCGGCGTTCTCGATGGCCACCGGCTACACCTGGGTGCTGACGCTGATCGCGACGGGTGTGGTGGTCGGCATCGTCTGGATGGGGCGGCGGCTGGTGTCGCCCTGGTGGGCGGTCGGCCTCGGGATGATCCTGGGCGGGGCGATGGGCAACCTGGTCGACCGCTTCTTCCGGGCGCCGGGCCCGCTGCGCGGCCACGTCGTCGACTTCCTGTCCGTGGGCTGGTGGCCGGTGTTCAACGTCGCCGACCCGTCGGTGGTCGGCGGCGCGATCCTGCTGGTCGTGCTGTCGATCTTCGGCTACGACTTTGACATCGTGGGCCGGCGCAAGCCGGATCTGGGGCGGCGGAAGGCCGACCAGCGTTGACGGACCGTTCGCTGCCCGTTCCCGAGGGCCTGGCGGGCATGCGCGTCGACGCCGGGCTGGCGCGCCTGCTGGGCCTGTCGCGCAGCGCCGCGGCGGCGCTCGCCGAGGACGGCGGCGTCGAGCTCGACGGCGTCCGGGCGGGCAAGTCGGACCGACTGACCGGCGGAGCGTGGCTGCACGTGCGGTTGCCGGACGCTCCGCCGCCGCTGCAGAACACGCCCATCGACATCGAGGGCATGACGATCCTGTACTCCGACGACGACATCGTCGCGGTCGACAAACCGGCGGCGGTGGCCGCGCACGCCTCGGTCGGCTGGACCGGACCCACGGTGCTCGGCGGCCTGGCCGCCGCGGGCTACCGCATCACCACGTCCGGCGTGCCCGAGCGTCAGGGCATCGTGCACCGCCTCGACGTCGGGACCTCGGGGGTGATGGTGGTGGCGCTGTCCGAACGCGCCTACACCGTGCTCAAGCGGGCGTTCAAGTACCGCACCGTCGACAAGCGCTACCACGCGCTGGTGCAGGGGCATCCCGATCCGTCCAGCGGGACGATCGACGCGCCGATCGGGCGGCACCGCGGCGGCGAGTGGAAGTTCGCCGTCACCAAGGACGGCCGGCACAGCCTTACCCACTACGACACCCTGGAAGCGTTCGTGGCCGCCAGCCTGCTCGACGTGCACCTGGAAACCGGCCGCACGCACCAGATTCGGGTGCACTTCTCGGCGCTGCACCACCCGTGCTGCGGCGACCTGGTCTACGGGGCCGATCCGACGCTGGCGAAAAGGCTTGGGCTGCAACGGCAATGGTTGCACGCGCGGTCGCTGTCCTTCGCGCACCCGGCCGACGGCAGGCGGATGGAGATCGTCAGCCCCTACCCGCGCGACCTGCAGCACGCGCTTGACGTGTTGCGCGCCGAGGGCTGATCACTCCGGCTTGCGGGCGTCGACGAGGACCCGCGTCGGGTGCGCGACGAACGACCCGTCGGCCTCGATCCGGTCGTGCAGTTCCCGCAGCCGGTCCCGATAGCGCTCCACGGTGAAATCCGGCACCGTCCACACCACCTTGCGCAGGAAGTACACGACGGCGCCGATGTCGAAGAACTCCGCGCGCAGCCGCTCCATGCGCAGGTCGACGACCTCAAAGCCGGCGCCCTCCGCCTGCTTGCGCACGGCGTCCGGGTGGAATTCGGCCCACTTTTCGGGCTGCGGGCCGATGAAGAACTCGACCAGCTCGCCCATGGTCGCGGGCCCGATGTGCTGGGCGAAGTAGGTGCCGCCCGGGCGCAGCACCCGACGAATCTCGTCCCACCACACCGAGATCGGGTGGCGCGTGGTCACCAGGTCGAACGCCTCGTCGGCGAACGGCAACGGCGGCTCGTTCCGGGTCGCGACGAGCACCACGCCGAGCGGGTGCAGGCGCTTGGTCGCCAACGCCGCGTTCGGGGGCCACGTCTCGATGGCGGCCATCGTGGGCGGGAACGGTCCGGCGCCGGAGAGGACCTCCCCGCCCCCGGTGTGGATGTCGAGCGCGGCCGACACCGTCGCCAAGCGGCGGCGCAGCAACCGCTGGTAGCCCCACGACGGCCGTTCCTCCGTCGCGCGGCCGTCGAGCCAGGAGAAGTCCCAGCCGTCGACGTTCACCGAATCGGCCTCTGAGACCAGGTCTTCGAATGTGCGGGGCATGCATTGCATTGTGCCGCCCCGACGGCCGGTCGAACGTGGCGACGTTTCCCTACCAGGCCAGCACGTCGAGAACGTCGAATTCGATGGGCAGGGTGATCGGGCCGCTCAGCGTGGTCAGCGGTTTCCAGGGCGCCGGACCGGTCCGCCGGGCGTTCGGCATGCGGTGCGCCATGATGGCCAGGGCTTCGGCGAGTTCGAGCCTGGCCAGGTTGGCGCCGAGGCAGTAGTGCATGCCGGCGCCGAACGTCTGCATGGGGGGCGCCCCCAGGCGCGTGATGTCCAGCCGCTCCGGGTCGTCGTACACCACCGGGTCGCGGTTGGCGGCGGCGGTGTTGGGGATGACCAGCGTGCCGGCGGGAATCATGACTCCCGCCAGTTCGACGTCCTCCAACGCAAGGCGTAGGGCGCCCGCGGCGATCGGTGAATGGCGCATCGTCTCCTCGACGGCGTTGGGCGCCAGTTCGGGACGCTCGCCCAGCAGTGCCCACTGGTCGGGGTGCTCGCACAGCGCGTGCACCGAGGCCGCCAACTGGTTTCGGGTGGTGTCGGTGCCGGCCATCAGCAACCCCGCCACCAACATCCGCAGCTCATCGCCGCTGAGGCGGTCGCCGTGGTCCTCGGCGCGGATG
Source organism: Mycobacterium palustre (assembly GCF_002101785.1). Taxonomy (GTDB): domain Bacteria; phylum Actinomycetota; class Actinomycetes; order Mycobacteriales; family Mycobacteriaceae; genus Mycobacterium; species Mycobacterium palustre. Next base: position 53,500 of record NZ_LQPJ01000052.1, on the reverse strand, counting down.
AGTTCCGAGATGAGGTCGTCGGTCAGGTCGAGGCGCCGGCGGGCGACCAAGTCGTCGATGTAGGCGTCGAGTTCGTCCCACGCCGCCAAAATGGTCGCCTCGTGCGCCGCGACGTTCCAGTCGAAGACCTTGAAAATGTCGTCGGCCCAGTCGGAGAACAGTTCCCAGTCTTCGGCCGGGGCGCCGAGCAGCGCGCAGATGATCGGGATCGGGAATTGACGGGCGATGTCGCCGACCACGTCGCAATGCCCCGAGGCCGCGTGCCGGTCGATCAGGCCGGTGATGACGTCGGCGATCGTCGCGGCCAGCCGCGCACTGGCGCGCGGCGTGAAGGCTTTGGAGACGAGCCGGCGCAGGCGGTAGTGCTCCTCGCCGTCGAGGCTGAGCAGGTTCGTGACGAATCGGTCCCACAGCGCGCCGCTCGTGATGCCTTGGGCGGCAAGGAACATGCCCCGGGGCACCCGGAATCGCGGGTCGCGCAGCACGGTGCGGACGAGTTCATAGGTCAGCAGCTCGGGCCCGTGGACGCCGATCGCGATCGGCCCACGCTCGCGGGCCTGCGCGATCAGCCGGTGCGCCTCCGCGGGATCGTCCAGGTGCTCGTAGGCCAAGGTGGGCAGCCCGGCGTCGAAGACGTTCGGGCGACTGCGGGAAGGCCTCGTGTCGAGGTTGATGCCGGTCACGACGCCATCGTTGCCCCGGCTTGGAGACGACGCGTGAGTAGTCGACTACTCGATTCTCCGAAGCGGGGCCGCGCGGCCGCTCAAACGGTCGTGGTCTCCGCCGATGCGATCTCGGGCGCCAGCGGAGCGATGGCGTCGATGATCTCGGTGACCGTCTCGGACGGCACGCCGGCGGCGGTCAGCGCGTCGGTCAGATGGCCGGCCACCAGGCCGAAGTGGTGCATGGTGATGCCGCGGCCCTGGTGCACCTGCTTCATCGGCGCACCGGTGTAGGGCTCGGGGCCGCCGAGGGCGGCCGCGAAGAACTCGACCTGCTTGCCCTTGAGGCGGTTCATGTTCGTTCCCGCGAAAAAGCCGGACAGTTGCGGGTCGGCGAGCACGCGAACGTAGAAGTCTTCCACCACGGCTTCGAGGGCCTCGTGCCCGCCGATCCGCTCGTAGATGGTGGCCGGCTCGGGCTTGCGGAAGCGCGCCATGATTTTCATGACGTCGATTGGAACACCGGAGGTTTGCCTGTCAGTTAGTGCGTGGTCACGCACGGATTGCCGTGTGTAACAAGCGGATTGCGCTTGCGTAACCGCGTGGTGGGTCGCCGCGTGAGGCGCGGGCCCGGTTCACTTGCCCGCAATGTGCATCCGGTGGCCACACCGATGGCCTAGGTTAGGTTTTATGACCCACGTCACAAAGTCCACGGGGGACGAACATCGAGGGGGAGACCGGTGAATCTCATTGGCGACTTGACGAGCTTGGTGGAAAAGCCGATCGCGGCGGTCTCCAACATGATCAACACCCCGAACTCGGCCGGGCGATACCGGCCGTTCTATTTCAGGAATCTGCTCGACGTGGTGCAGGGCCGCACGCTCAGCGACGCGGTGCAGGGCAAGACGATCCTCATCACCGGCGGCTCGTCGGGCATCGGGGAGGCCGCCGCCAAGAAGATCGCCGAGGCCGGTGGCGCGGTGGTCCTGGTCGCCCGCACCCGAGAGAACCTCGAGAAGGTCGCCGACGAGGTCCGCGGGGAAGGCGGCACCGCCCACATCTATCCCTGCGACCTGACCGACATGGACGCCATCGCCTCGATGGCCGACCGGGTGCTCGACGACCTCGGCGGCGTGGACATCCTGATCAATAACGCGGGGAAGTCCATCCGGCGCTCGCTGGAGCTGTCCTACGACCGCATCCACGACTACCAGCGGACCATGCAGCTGAACTACCTCGGCGCGGTCCAGCTCATCCTCAAGTTCATTCCGGGCATGCGCGAGCGGCGCTTCGGGCACATCGTCAACGTCTCCTCGGTGGGCGTGCAGACGCGCGCGCCGCGCTTCGGCGCCTACATCGCCAGCAAGGCCGCGCTGGACAGCCTCTGTGACGCGGTGCAGGCCGAGGTCGTGAACGACAACGTCAAATTCACCACCGTGCACATGGCGCTGGTGCGCACGCCGATGATCAGTCCGACCACGATGTACGACAAGTTCCCGGCGCTGACGCCGGATCAGGCGGCCGGTGTGATCGCCGACGCCATCGTGCACCGGCCCCGGCGCGCGAGCTCGCCGTTCGGGCAGTTCGCGGCCGTCGCCGACGCCGTCAACCCGGCGGTCATGGACCGGCTGCGCAACCGCGCGTTCGAGATGTTCGAAGACTCCGATGCGGCCAAGGGTGCCGAATCCGCCAGCGACGGAAAGCCTTTCGACAAACGAAGCGAGACGTTCGTGCGGGCCACTCGCGGAATCCATTGGTGACGCCATGAGCCTGCCGAAACCCGACATGGGCACCACCGTCGTCATCACCGGCGCCTCCTCGGGCATCGGCGCCGAGCTGGCCCGCGGACTCGCCCGCCGCGGCTTTCCGCTGCTGCTGGTCGCGCGGCGCCGCGAGCGCCTCGACCAACTCGCCAACGAGGTGGGCGCTGAGCACTCGGTGGCGGTGGAGGTGCTACCGCTGGATCTCAGCGACAAGAAGGCCCGCGCCAAATTGGCGGACCGGCTGGCCGCCGAACCGATCGCCGGCCTGTGCAACAGCGCCGGTTTCGGCACCAGCGGGGTGTTCCACACGCTGCCGCGGGAGCGCGAAAGCGAAGAGGTGGTGCTGAACGCGCTGGCGTTGATGGAGCTCACTCACGCCGTCCTGCCCGGCATGGTCGAGCGCGGCGCTGGGTCGGTGATGAATATCGCCTCCATCGCCGGGTTCCAGCCGATGCCCTACATGGCGGTGTATTCGGCCACCAAGGCGTTCGTGCAGACCTTCTCCGAGGCCGTGCACGAGGAGCTGCACGGCACGGGCGTGTCGGTCACGGTGCTGTGCCCGGGGCCGGTCCCGACCGAGTGGGCCGAGATCGCCAACGCCGAGCGGTTCAGCGTTCCGCTCGCGCAGGTCTCGCCGCACGACGTGGCCGAGGCGGCCATCGGCGGAATGCTCGCCGGCAAACGCAGCGTGGTGCCCGGGCTGGTGCCCAAGGTCGTCAGCACCGGCGGCCGGTTCGTGCCGCGCAGCCTGCTGCTGCCGGGCATCCGGATCGGCAACCGGTTCCGCGGGGGGCCCAGCCGCTGAGGTTCTTTGCGGTTTATTTGGGGGGCTTTTGTGTGTGAGCCTGTGGCGGCGACTGTGAGCCTGTGGCTTTTGGTGTGAGCCTGTGGCGGGAAATTCGGCCGAATCCGCGCCCTGGACTCACACGCAAAGCCCTGGACTCACACGCAGCGCCCTGAATTCACACGCCAAGCCCTGAATTCACACGCCAAGACGACCGGCGGCTACGTTTGCGTCATGGCCTGCGTCGACATGACCACCGACATGCCGATGACCCCGCAGGACATGTGGGATCACGTGTCGGACCTGTCCGAGCTGGGTGATTGGCTCGTCATGCACGAGGGGTGGCGCAGTGAGCTGCCCGACGAGATCACCGAGGGCACGCAGATCGTGGGCGTGGCGCGGTCCAAGGGGTTGCGCAACCGGGTGACCTGGACGGTGACGAAATGGGACCCGCCGCACGAGGTCGCGATGGAAGGATCCGGCAAGGGCGGGGCGAAATACGCCGTCCGGCTCACCGTTCGGCCCACCAAAGACGGCTCTACCCTTGGTCTTCGGCTCGAGCTGGGAGGTCGGCCGCTGTTCGGTCCGGTGGGTGCGGCGGCGGCCCGGGCGGTCAAGGGTGACGTCCAGAAGTCGCTGCAGCAGTTTGTGGAGCTGTACTCCTAGGCGGACCGTCGAGCGCGGCCCGTGGGCCCGAAGCGTCGTGCTGGGCGCGCGCGGCCGCGCCCGAAGTCGTCGACGTTCGCGGTCGAAGCTGCGACTAGCACCATCGACCGCGTGAGTGGAGAGGCAATTGAAAAGTCCTTCACCAGTTGGCCTTTCGGTGCCTGACCGCCCACCCGGGTCGAGCCGGGAATGACGAGATACCCGGGCAGCAGGTCCCCAAGCTCGTCGGTGACGGCGACGGCCTCCCTAAGGGCCGGGTGGCACGAGCACGCGCGGGCGGTGCCGGCCTCCCTAAGGGCCGTCCCGGCACCGGCCTCGCCGCCCCGCAGCAGGCGCAGCGTCACCGCGAGCGGCCCGGCCTCGCGCCGCGACCCCGGTGACGGCGCCCCGCAGGGGTCGGCGGCTGGGTCCTAGCCATCGAACCGCCGCCTTCGCGGCGGCTTTGCAACCGACTTTGAGACACACTCGGCGACACGCCGAATTGCGTCGGTGCCCGGTCATAGACTGGCGTCCCTATGAATCAGTCGTCCTTCGTGCACCTGCATAACCACACCGAGTACTCGATGCTGGACGGTGCGGCGAAGATCACGCCCATGCTCGCCGAGGTCGAACGGCTGGGCATGCCCGCGGTCGGCATGACCGACCACGGGAACATGTTCGGGGCGAGCGAGTTCTACAACGCCGCGACCAAGGCCGGGATCAAGCCGATCATCGGGGTGGAGGCCTACATCGCGCCCGGCTCGCGGTTCGACACGCGCCGGGTCAGCTGGGGGGACCCGAGCCAAAAGGCCGACGACGTCTCCGGAAGCGGCTCCTACACGCACCTGACCATGCTGGCCGAGAACGCCGTCGGCCTGCGCAACCTGTTCAAGCTGTCCTCGCTGGCCTCCTTCGAGGGCCAGCTGAGCAAGTGGGCGCGCATGGACGCCGAACTCATCGCCGAGCACGCCGAGGGCATCATCATCACCACCGGCTGCCCGTCGGGGGAGGTGCAGACCCGGCTGCGCCTGGGCCAGGACCGCGAGGCGCTGGAGGCGGCCGCCAAGTGGCGCGAGATCGTCGGGCCCGACAACTACTTCCTGGAGTTGATGGACCACGGGCTCACCATCGAACGGCGCGTTCGCGAGGGGCTGCTCCAGATCGGCCGCACGCTGGGCATCCGCCCGCTGGCCACCAACGACTGCCACTACGTCACGCGCGACGCCGCCCACAACCACGAGGCGCTGCTGTGCGTGCAGACCGGCAAGACCCTGTCGGACCCCAACCGCTTCAAATTCGACGGCGACGGCTATTACCTCAAGTCGGCCGCCGAGATGCGACAGATCTGGGACGACGAAGTGCCCGGCGCGTGCGACTCGACGTTGCTGATCGCCGAGCGGGTGCAGTCCTACGCCGACGTGTGGGAGCCGCGCGACCGGATGCCGGTCTTCCCGGTGCCCGAGGGCCACGACCAGGCGTCGTGGCTGCGGCACGAGGTGGACGCCGGGCTGCGGCGGCGGTTCCCCGACGGCCCGCCCGCGGGTTACGCCGAGCGGGCGGCCTACGAGATCGGCGTCATCTGCGACAAGGGGTTCCCGTCCTACTTCCTGATCGTGGCCGACCTGATCAACTACGCGCGGTCGGTGGGCATCCGCGTCGGGCCGGGGCGGGGCTCGGCGGCCGGATCGCTGGTCGCCTACGCGCTGGGCATCACCGACATCGACCCGATCCCGCACGGCCTGCTGTTCGAGCGGTTCCTCAACCCCGAGCGGACGTCGATGCCCGACATCGACATCGACTTCGACGACCGCCGCCGCGGCGAGATGGTGCGCTACGCCGCGGACAAGTGGGGCCAGGACCGGGTGGCCCAGGTGATCACCTTCGGCACAATCAAAACCAAAGCGGCGCTAAAGGATTCGGCCCGCATCCACTACGGCCAGCCCGGGTTCGCCATCGCCGACCGGATCACCAAGGCGTTGCCGCCGCCGATCATGGCCAAGGACATTCCGCTGTCGGGCATCACCGACCCGAGCCACGAGCGCTACAAGGAAGCCGCCGAGGTCCGCGGCCTGATCGAGACCGACCCGGACGTGCGCACCATCTACCAGACGGCGCGCGGGCTGGAGGGCCTGATCCGCAACGCCGGCGTGCACGCCTGCGCGGTGATCATGAGCAGCGAGCCGCTGACGGAGGCCATCCCACTGTGGAAGCGCCCGCAGGACGGGGCCATCATCACCGGCTGGGACTACCCGTCCTGCGAGGCCATCGGCCTGCTGAAGATGGACTTCTTGGGCCTGCGCAACCTGACGATCATCGGCGACGCGATCGAAAACATCAAGGCCAACAGGGGAATCGACCTCGACCTGGAGTCGGTGCCGCTGGACGACAAGGCCACCTACGAGCTGCTCGGCCGCGGCGACACGCTGGGCGTGTTCCAGCTCGACGGCGGGCCGATGCGCGACCTGCTGCGCCGCATGCAGCCGACGGGGTTCGAGGACGTGGTGGCCGTCATCGCGCTGTACCGCCCGGGCCCGATGGGCATGAACGCCCACAACGACTACGCCGACCGCAAGAACGGCCGGCAGGCCATCAAGCCGATCCACCCCGAGCTCGAGGAACCGCTGCGCGAGATCCTCGCCGAGACCTACGGCCTGATCGTGTATCAGGAGCAGATCATGCGCATCGCGCAGAAGGTGGCGAGCTACTCGCTGGCCCGAGCCGACATTCTGCGTAAGGCGATGGGCAAAAAGAAGCGCGAGGTGCTGGAGAAGGAGTTCGAGGGTTTCTCCGACGGCATGAAGGCCAACGGGTTTTCGGCCGGCGCCATCAAGGCGTTGTGGGACACCATCCTTCCGTTCGCCGACTACGCCTTCAACAAGTCGCATGCCGCGGGCTACGGCCTGGTCTCCTACTGGACCGCCTACCTCAAGGCCAACTACCCCGCCGAGTACATGGCCGGGCTGCTCACCTCCGTCGGCGACGACAAGGACAAGGCGGCCGTCTACCTCGCCGACTGCCGCAAGCTGGGCATCACCGTGCTGCCGCCGGACGTCAACGAGTCGGGGCTGAACTTCGCCTCGGTGGGCCCCGACATTCGCTACGGGTTGGGCGCGGTGCGCAACGTCGGCGCCAACGTGGTCAGCTCGCTGATCCAAACCCGCAACGCCAAGGGCAAATTCACCGATTTCTCGGACTATCTGAACAAGATCGACATCTCGGCCTGCAACAAGAAGGTCACCGAGTCGCTGATCAAGGCGGGCGCGTTCGATTCGCTGGGCCACGCCCGCAAGGGGCTCTTTCTGGTCCACACCGACGCCGTCGACTCGGTGCTGGGCACCAAGAAGGCCGAGGCGATGGGCCAATTCGATTTGTTCGGCGGCTCCGACGGCGAGGCCCCCGACGCGGTGTTCACCATCAAGGTGCCCGACGACGAGTGGGAGGACAAGCACAAGCTCGCCCTGGAACGCGAGATGCTGGGGCTGTACGTGTCCGGGCACCCGCTCAACCGGGTGGCGCACCTGCTCGCGGCCCAGGTCGACACCGCGATCCCGGCGATCCTGGACGGCGACATCCCCAACGACACCCAGGTGCGGGTGGGCGGCATCCTGGCGTCGGTGAACCGGCGGGTCAACAAGAACGGGATGCCTTGGGCGTCAGCGCAATTGGAAGACCTCACCGGCGGCATCGAGGTGATGTTCTTTCCGCACGCGTATTCCACGTTCGGCGCCGACATCGTCGACGACGCGGTGGTGCTGATCAACGCCAAGGTGGCGATCCGCGACGACCGGATCGCCCTGATCGCCAACGAGCTTGTGGTGCCGGACTTTTCCAACGCCCAACCGGACCGGCCGCTGGCGGTCAGCATGCCGACGCGGCAGTGCACCTTCGACAAGGTCAGCGCGCTCAAGCAGGTGCTGGCGCGCCACCCCGGAACCTCCCAGGTGCATCTGCGGCTCATCAGCGGCGACCGGATCACCACCCTCGAGCTGGACGCCTCGCTGCGGGTCACTCCCTCGCCGGCGCTGATGGGCGACCTCAAAGAGCTGCTCGGCCCCGGCTGCCTGGGCGTCTAGCGCTCACTCCGCCGATCCGGCGGCCGCACGTTTACGAATCCGGCCGGCCAAAGTGTAGGGAAATCCCTAATTGATTCGGTGGCCCTGCGGGGCGTTTGCTGAAGTCACCGCGCGGTCGGCGGTCGCCTCATCGACCACGACGGACGAGCGACACATCGGCACGACTGCGTGCCGGTGCGGTCGCGTTTGAAAGGAACGCAATGTCAACGAATTCGCCTCTGCGCGGCCTCGTGCGTACCGGCACCGGCGGGTGGCGCGGCGCGACCGCGACCCTACGGCGCGGCGCCGCGGCGGGTCTGTTCGCGACCGTTGCCATCGCGGCGGCCCCGGCGATGTTGCCAGCGGCCCAAGCCAATCCGGGGCAACACACCGTCGTGTACCGGATCCTCGGCGGCGGTGACGTGTTCTCCGTCATCCCCGACCCCGGAACCCCGGTCTATCCGTCGAGCACTACGACCTGGGTTTCGACTCCCTGGTCGCAGACCGTGCAGGTCACCGGAAACCCGTACCTCGCGTTGAACTACACCGACAAAGACGGTGGTCCGCACGACTGCACGATCGAGGTGGATGGCCACCGCGTCGCGCTCACCGAACACACGACCGGTAGGTGCGCCTACCAGATTCCGGGCCCCGCGCAGTAACGCGCCGGCGACTCCAAGACGACTGCAACGCGAAGGAGCACAGCGGTGAAGCATCGAATCGTGGTCGGCATCGCCGGCTTGGCCGTCGTGGTCGCGGGATGCGCGGGCTGTTCCAAGTCGAACAAGCAAGCGTCGAACCCGCCGGCACCCGCTGGACCGCAGGTCATCGTCGACGGCAAGAGCCAAAACGTCAGCGGTCCGGTCACCTGCAACCCGGGCGACAACAAGATCACCATCGGCATCGGCGACCCGGCCAACGGCGTCGGCGCGGTGCTCAGCACCGACAACCCGCCCATCGTTCACGCGGTCGGGCTGGGCACCGTCGACGGCATCACGCTCGGTTACTCCGACGCCGCGCCGGGTCAGGGCGGGGCCGCCGGAGCCGCGGCAAGCGGCAAGTCATACCAGATCAAGGGCACCGCGACCGGCGCCGATGCGCGCAACCCGCAGCAGCCGCAACCGGTGACCAAGCCATTCGAATTGGACGTGACCTGCCCCTAAGGGTTGCGCGCACGGATCCCGAGAGGGGACGAAACCGATGTCTATGAAACACCTCGCCGCAGCAGCGGGCGTCGCCGCGGGCCTGGGCTTGTCAGTGGCGGGGGTCAACGCGGGGCTCGCCGGCTCCACCCCGCCGCTGGACCCCTGCCCCAGCTGGCAAAAGAGCTGCGCCCCCGGTCCGAACCCCAACCCGACACCCGCTCCCGGTTACGGGGGCACCGGGCCCGTGCCGCCGCCCGGGTCGAGCGTTCCCGGGGCCGGTCCCAAGCCGACGACCGCGCTGCCGCGGAGCACGACGCCGGTTCCGACCACCGCGCCGCCGCGGAGCACGACGCCGGCTCCGACGACGACCTCGCAGTGGAGCGGTCCGACGACGACGTCGCAGTGGAGCGGTCCGACCACGACGTCGCAGTGGAGCGGTCCGACGCCGACGACCTCGCAGTGGAGCGGTCCCGGGCCGACCACCTCGATACCGGTCTCGTGCGCGAGCTGGTATCCGAACTGCACCACCACTAACCCCGGGCCCAACCCGACCTCCGCCCCCGGTTACGGCGGCGCCGGTTCGACGCCGCCCTCGGCGCCGTGGGGCAACGGGCCCCGGCCGACCGACCGCCCAATCCTCAACGCGCCGAACTATCAGCCCCCGCATCCGCCGTACTATCCGCCGCGCGGTCCCATCTTGCGCGGGTCACCGCAAGTCGGTGGTCCGGTCGACGCGCCGGGCGGCTTCTACGGGTGGGGTCAGGGAGTGCCGCCCCCGCCGCCTCCGCCGCGGCCGAACGGCTACGGCTGGAACGACGGGTCGGCCCCCGGCCACCCGCCGCCGAACTGGGAAGGCCCACCGCCTTCCGGTGGCTGGAACGGGCCGCCGCCTCCCGGTGGTTGGAACCGCCCGTGGGTCGGGCCGCCGGTTGACGCGAGCTACGGACAGCGCTACTTCGCACCGTTCACCTACAACACCTACACCGTCCTGCCAATCTTCAACTGGCAGTACGGGGGCTGGGGCTACTGGTTCGACGGAGTGTGGATCCCGCTGTACTGACACCTAGCCGCGAGCGTGCGCAGATGTACGGGCGTTACGGCGTGTCGCCGTGCAGGCGCGCACGCTCGCGGTGCAGGGGCAGTGCCGCCTGATGGTCGTGCGTCGGGATGATCGACACGATGTGCCGCGCCCGGTGCAGGCGATGCAGCGTTCGGAACGTTTCGTCGCGGTCCTCGTCGACGAAAACGCCTGGATAGCTTGACTTTTGGCGGACCTTGTCGATCTGCAACGTGTGCCACGCCGCGTCGCCGGCGATCAGAAGCCATCCCCGGCGGGTGTGGGCGAGCACGCCGACGCTGCCCGGGGTGTGGCCCGCCAAATCCACCAAAACGACCGCGCCGTCGCCAAAAAGGTCATGGCTGGCGGCGAATGTCAGCACCGGCGGTCCGTCGAGGTCGTATTCGGTGACCCGCCGGTCGCGCAACGAGTCGCGGACGCCGCCGACCGGGGCGACGGGACACGTGATCCCAGTGCGCGTGGGTGGGCACGGCGAAATCCAGCCGCGGCCTTTCGGGCAGCCGGTTCAGCGCCGTGACGGTGGGAATGGTGGCGGCGGGCGGGCGCACCGCGACCCGCAGCGCCGCGGGAAGCTGGGCGATCGCGCGGTGCTGGACGTCCGTGCACACCGCTGGATCGACGATGAACGTCGCCTCGGGGTGCTCGACGACGAACGAGGTCAGCGAATTCTCGACGCGGGCCGGTGCGAACGTCCCCTCGACGACGGTGGCGGTCGGCACCGGGCGCGGCACCTGCGGCAGCGCGGTGACCGTCACGGTGTGGCGGGCATCCGGCAGGCCGGCGTCGGCGATGCCGCGGAGGAACCGCTCGTCGGGCCGCCTCGGCCGCACCAGGCCGCGGGCCAATCCCGCTGCCGCCGAACAGCATTGGGAAATGCTGGGGGAGCGGACCGGGTCGGGCCGCGCGGTCGTCTGCGTCATGGCAGGTCCACCCGGACGATGGCGCTGTCGGGCCACACGCCGCGATCGCGGGCGCGCCGAAGCTTCTCGCGGGCGCACAGGTCCTGGTGCACGTTGGTCACGCCGGGGACCTTGATCAGCGGCACGATGTTCCACTGCCAGCCGTATCGCCGGTGCAACAGGCGGTTGGCCCGCTCCGCGTCGTGCCCCGCCAGGACGGTGGCGCGGCCGGCCACCCACGACGCGGCGGCGCCGGGCCGAACCCGGCCGCGGTAGTCGCATGCGGTCAGTTCGACGTCGGGGCGCGCCGCCAGCCGCCTGGTCTTCGGCCCGACCTTGGTGCGCAACAGCAGCGCGTCACCGTCCAGCCCGAACCAGACCGGGGTGTCCACGGGTGTGCCGTCGGGGCGGAACGACCGCAGCAGGGCGTAGCGGGCGCCGCGCAGTTCCTCGAACGAATGTCTGTGCATGCCCCCAGTCAACGACTTAGAGTTAGCTCTAAGTCAAGCATCGAATCCCGGGGAGGCCCGATGGCCGCAGGCCTGACGATCGGCGAGGTTTCGCGGCGCGCCGGCGTCGCGGCCACGGCCCTGCGCTACTACGAGCAGATCGGCCTGATCGCGGCACCGGCGCGGGTGGGCGGACAGCGACGCTACGACGAATCGGTGCTGGCCCGGCTCGAGGTGATCGGCCTGTGCAAGTCCGCCGGGTTCGCGCTCGAGGAGATCCAGATGCTGTTCGCCGACGACGCGCCGGGGCGGCCGGCCAGCCGCGCCCTGGCGAAGGCCAAGCTCGCCGAGATCGACGCGCAGATGGAGTCACTGGCCCGCGCCCGGGCCGTCATCGAATGGGGCATGCGCTGCACGTGTCCCTCGATCGACGCCTGCACGTGCGGCATCCACGTCCCCAAGGCGAAGCCATGACCCAGCAACAATCCATTGCCGCGCAGAACTTCTCGCGTGTCCGCGGGGGCGTCTCCGACGTCGAACTCGGCGGGGCCGGGCTGGACGCGGTGACCGGCGGGTCCGCCCAGCGGGGGCGGCGGGCTGATCGGTGGTGCGATGGTCGAGCTGCTCTCGCTGGGCGCCGTGCCCGAGCGCCCGAGTGCCGGAGCGGGCCGCAGCCGGGCTACACCAACATCCCGTTCCAGGTCGACGACCTCGACGCCGCGTACGACGCCGTCCGGCGCCAGCATCCCGACGTGCGCGCGGAGCCGCCCGTCGACCTCGGGGGAGCGCGGACGTTTTTCATCCATGATCCCTGCCCGACGGCGTGACGAGCACGGTGCAGTTGTGGCGCCCGGATGCCGGTGACGTGTTCCGCGCCACCACCCGCGGACGTACGCTCACCAAGGGCAGTGCTCACCCGGCGCCGAGGAGAACGCAGATGACGACAGCCGATCGTCCGACCACCATGTGCGAGGCGTTCCAGCGCACCGCGTCGATCGACCCGGAGGCCGTCGCGCTCCGAACGCCCGGGGGCACCGAGGCTTTGACGTGGCGCGACTACGCGGCGCGGGTCCGCAAGGTCGCGGCCGGCCTGGCGGGGTTGGGGGTGCGCCGCGGCGACACGGTGTCGCTGATGATGGCCAACCGGATCGAGTTCTACCCGCTCGAGGTGGGCGCCCAACACCTCGGCGCCACTTCGTTTTCCGTGTACAACACGCTGCCCGCCGAGCAGTTGACGTACCTGTTCGGCAACGCCGGCACCAAGGTCGCGATCTGCGAGGAGCAGTACGTCGATCGCATCCGGGCCAGCGGCGCGCCGATCGAGCACATCGTGTGCGTCGACGGCTCGCCGCCCGGCACCATCTCGCTGGACGAGCTGTATGCCGCCGCGCGGGCGGACTTCGACTTCGAGTCGGCGTGGCGGGCGGTGCAACCCGACGACATCGTCACCCTGATCTACACGTCCGGCACCACCGGAAACCCCAAGGGCGTGGAGATGACCCACGCCCACCTGCTGTTCGAGGGATACGCCCTCGACGCCGTCTTGGGCATCCGGTTCGGCGACCGCGGCACGTCGTTCCTGCCGTCGGCGCACATCGCCGACCGGATGTGCTGTTTGTACCTGCAGGAGATGTTCGGCACCCAGGTCACCGTCGTCTCCGACGCGCGCGCGATCGCCGCGGCGCTGCCCGACGTGCGCCCGACCGTGTGGGGCGCGGTGCCCCGGGTATGGGAAAAGCTGAAGGCGGCAATCGAATTCACAGTCAGCCACGAGACCGACGAGGTCAAGCGGCAGGCGCTGGACTGGGCGCTGTCGGTGGCCGCAAAGCGCGCCGACGCCGAGCTGGCCGGGGAAGCCATGCCCGACAACGTCGCGGCCGAATGGGCCAGGGCCGACGAATTGGTGCTGTCGAAGCTGCGCGAGCGGCTCGGCTTCGCCGAGCTCCGCTGGGCCATTTCCGGCGCGGCGCCCATCCCGAAGGAGACCCTGGCGTTTTTCGTCGGCATCGGCATCCCGATCGCCGAGGTGTGGGGCATGTCGGAGCTGAGCTGCGTGGCCAGCGTCAGCCATCCCCGCGATGCGCGCCTGGGCACCGTCGGCAAGCTGCTTCCCGGGTTGGAGGGCAAGGTCGCCGAGGACGGCGAGTTTCTGGTGCGCGGCCCGCTGGTGATGAAGGGCTACCGCAAGGAGCCGGCGAAGACCGCGGAGGCGATCGACGCCGATGGCTGGCTGCACACCGGCGACATCCTCGATATCGATGAGGACGGCTACCTGTGCGTGGTCGACCGCAAGAAGGAGCTGATCATCAACGCGGCCGGAAAGAACATGTCCCCGGCCAACATCGAGAACGCCATCCTGGCGGCGTGCCCGATGGTGGGCGTCGCGATGGCGATCGGCGACGGGCGGCCCTACAACACCGCGCTGATGGTCTTCGACGCCGACTCGGTCGGCCCGTACGCGGCCCAGCGGGGCCTTGCGGACTCCTCGCCGGCGGCGCTGGCGTCCGACCCCGAGGTGATCGCCCGCATCGCCGCCGGCGTGGCCGAGGGCAACGCCAAACTTTCTCGGGTGGAACAGATCAAGCGCTTCCGGATCCTGCCGACGCTGTGGGAGCCCGGCGGCGACGAGATCACGCTGACGATGAAGCTCAAGCGCAAACCGATCATGGCGAAGTACGCCCACGAGATCGAGGAGCTCTATTCCGACGAGCTGCACCCGGACGTTCACGAGCCGTCCGAATCGGCGACGGTGCAGCCGGCGTGAGCGGGGGACTGGCGGGGACCGCGCGCGAGATCGGTCGCATGGGGGTGCGAAAGCTGTTGCAGCGCACCGGCTTCGTCGCCGGATCGAGCGGGCCGTTGCCCACCGACCGGCCCGAGGTGGTCCAGCTGCTGGCGACACCGTGGTATGACGAGCGGCTGATGAAGCTGGCCGCCGAGCTCGGCCGCGACCCCGACAGCGTGCGCGCCGAGGCCGTGAGCTACCTGCGCGAGATGGCCCCGTCGCTGGACGAGCGGGCCGTCCGGGCCTGGCGCAGCTTTTCCTGCTGGCTGATGCGGGCCTACGACATCCTGGTCGACGAGGACCAAATCGCGCAGCTGCGCAGGCTGGACCGCAAAGCCACGCTGGCCTTTGCCTTTTCGCACCGCTCCTACCTGGACGGCATGCTGCTGCCGGAAGTCATTCAGGCCAACCGGGTTTCGCCGACCCTCACCTTCGGCGGCGCGAACCTGAACTTCTTTCCGATGGGCGCCTGGGCCAAGCGCACCGGCACCATCTTCATCCGGCGCCAGACGAAGGACATCCCCGTATACCGGTTCGCGTTGCGCGCCTACGCCGCGCAGCTGGTGCAAAACCACGCCAACCTGGCCTGGTCGATCGAAGGCGGGCGGACCAGGACGGGCAAGCTGCGGCCTCCGGTGTTCGGCATCCTGCGCTACATCACCGACGCCGTCGACGAAATCGAGGGCCCCGAGGTGTATTTGGTGCCGACCTCCATCGTGTACGACCAGCTGCACGAGGTGGAGGCAATGACCACCGAGGCCTACGGCGCCACAAAGCGGCCCGAGGACTTCCGCTTCCTGATCCGGCTGGCGCGCCAGCAGGGCGAGCGGCTCGGCCGCGCCTATCTCGACTTCGGTGAACCGCTGCCGCTGCGCAAGCGCCTCGAGGAGTTGCGCGCCGAGGAGTCGGGAACCGGGACCGAGATCGAGCGCATCGCGCTGGACGTCGAGCACCGCATCAACCGCGCCACCCCGGTCACGCCGACGGCGGTGGTGAGCCTGGCGCTGCTGGGCGCCGACCGCTCGTTGTCGCTCAACGAGGTGCTGGCCACGGTGCGGCCGCTGGCGTGCTACATCGCGGCGCGCAACTGGAGCGTGGCCGGCGCCGCGGACCTGACCAATCGCTCGACGATCCGCTGGACGCTGCACCAGCTCGTGGCCTCCGGCGTGGTCAGCGTGTATGACGCCGGCACCGAACCGGTTTGGGGCACCGGGGTCGACCAGCACCTGGTGGCGGCGTTCTACCGCAACACCGCGATCCACATCCTGGTCGACCGGGGCATCGCCGAGACGGCGCTGCTGGCCGCCGCCGAGATCGCTGAAACGTCCGCCGACGGCTCGGTGCTGCCGGCCATGGTCCGCGACGAGGCGCTGCGCCTGCGCGAGCTGTTGAAGTTCGAGTTCCTGTTCTCCGCCCGCGCGCAGTTCGAAAAGGACCTCGCCGACGAGGTGCAACTGATCGGGCCGGCGGACGACCCCGTGGACACCACCAAGGCCGCCAGCGCGGCCGCCGTGCGGCGGCTGCTGGAGCGCGCCGATCTGCTGCTGGCGCACCTGGTGCTGCGGCCGTTCCTGGACGCCTACCACATCGTCGCCGACCGGCTGGCCGAGCTGGAGGACGAATCCTTCGACGAGGACGCCTTTCTCACCGAGTGCCTCGAGGTGGGCAAGCAGTGGGAGCTGCAGCGCCGGATCGCCAACGCCGAGTCGCGCTCGATGGAACTGTTCAAGACCGCGCTGCGGCTCGCCCATCACCGTGAGCTGGTCGACGGCTTCGGGGACCCGGACATTGCCCGGCGCCGGCGCGAGTTCGCCG
Organism: Mycobacterium palustre; assembly: GCF_002101785.1. Lineage (GTDB taxonomy): Bacteria > Actinomycetota > Actinomycetes > Mycobacteriales > Mycobacteriaceae > Mycobacterium > Mycobacterium palustre. The sequence continues at coordinate 37,423 of NZ_LQPJ01000052.1, read as the reverse complement.
ACGAGATCGCCACGGCGATCCGGCGGGTCAACGCGATCGCGGAGCTGGCCAGGGCCCGGTAATCGGCCGGGCGCGGACGCCGCCGCGTGCGCTCGAGTGAGGCGAATTTGTAGGGGAATCACTTATTTCCCCGCGGCCCGACTGGACGTAGCGTCGAGTCGTCGGCAAGACCGAGGAGCCAGTGGAGATTCGCGGCATCGAGGAGAATCGCTGTGCAGCAACAACTTTGCGTACCCATCGCGTCGATAACGGCGGCGGGCCGGCCCGTCGCCGCACCGGTATGTCGCCCAGCAGCGTTGCTCGCCGCCGCCGCGGCGCTGTGCTGCGTTGTCGCGGGGTGCGGGTCGGGAGAGCCCGCGACGGGCGCGGGCGCTCCGGCGGCGTCGCAAAGCGCAGCGCCGCAACGGGCGGCGCGCATCGACGCTTGCTCGATGGTTGCGCCGCAAGACATTTCGTCGCTGCTCGGTGTCTCCGTGACCGGCGTGTCGACGGGTAAGACCGCCCAGATGGGGGATTGCACGTGGACGAATCCGGCTACCGAGGAATCGGTGTCGCTGACGATCAGCAACCCCGGCACGGCTGCCGACAACAAGCTCCCCGCGCCACCTTCGGGCTTTCCCTTGCCGAACGGCCCCGGGCCCGACGGCATGCGGTATCTGGGTGGCGGGCAGGTCGAATTCGCCGCCGGTAACAGGAGCAATACCGTGCAGGTGGCCGTTCTGCGGCTTTCGCCGTCCCAGGCCAACGCCGCGGCGGTGGATCTCGCCCGCAAGATCGCTCCAAAGGTGCCTCAATAGGCACACCGCGTCATCGACGCCAGATCCGCGAAATCAGCAGTCGAAGGCCGCGGGCCAGCCGCCGAACGCGTAGTCATCGGCGGGCACCGCCAGCGCCATCAACAACCGGATCTGGGTGCCGCCCGCCGCGACGGACGTGGCACCGTCGATGAGGCGTCCGGCGGTCTCGCTGATGCAACGAGCGTGCGCTCGAGGGCCGTACCACTCGACGAGGAAGCGCTCGAGCGGCGCTTCGGTGCGGTCCATCGCCCCACGCTATCGGGCCGCACCGTCGGTCGATATCAGGGATTTCCTACTCTTTGGGCAATGCGGGGTTCGTGGTATCGATTGCGCGGTATAGCTCCACGCGCGACCGGACCCCCAGTTTTTGGTAGCTGCGGCTGAGGTTGACCTCGACGGTTTTGGGACTGATGAACAGTGCGGCGGCGATTTCGCGGTTGGTCATCCCCGAGACGGCCAGTTCGGCGACGCGCTGTTCGGATGGGGTGAGCGTTCCGGTGCGGCGCCTGCCCGAAGTGCCGCGGGCCAGCTCGGCGCCGGCGCGGGTGGCCCACAAGGGAGTGCCGAGTCGGTCGAAGGTCTGCTGCGCCTCGCGCAAGGTGGCGGTGGCGGTGTCGCGGTGGCGTTGGCGGCGCTGGAGCTGACCGAGCAACAGCTGGGTTCGGGCCCGCTCGAAGGGCATCGGCAGGCGCTCGTGTTCGGCCATCGCGAGTTCGGCTGTGGCGCTGGCCCCCTCAAGGTCGCCGCGTGCGGCGAACTGCATCGCACGGCCGCGCAGGGCAACGGCCAGCATCCAGGCGCGATCGAGGCGGCGTCCGTTGCGCTCCAGGGCGGCGATCAATGGCTCGGCCTCGTCGGCGCGGCCAACGCCGATCAGCGCCTCGACGGCATCGGGGAGGAATCCGGCGACGAAGATCTCCGTCGCCTCCGGCGCCGCCTTGATGATCCCCAGCAGCGGTTCGAGCTCGGCGATCGCCGCCGGATAATTGCCGAGCGAGACCTCGAGAAAACCCAATGTCGCGACTGTCGACGCTGTCAGAAGTCGGGAGCCGCTGCGGGAGATGGGCCCGATCGCCTCGCTGACGTCGCGGCGGGCGTCGGGTTCGCGCCCGATGTAGGCGGAAACGATCCCTCGGGCGGCCAACGCCGCCGACAGCTGTAGCGCGCCCTCCAACTGCCGCGCCCGTTCGCAGGTGTCTTCGGCGATCAGGGCGGCGTAGCCAAAGTCCGCGCGCCATATCTCGTTGAGAACGCAGTGAAACGAGACGAAGACCAAGTCGCTTTCCTCGCCACGCTCGATGCATCTTTGCCTGATGGCCACGTACTGGCCATGGGCAACATCGAGTTGACCGGTCCAGGCCATGACCATCGCGCTATGGAATGTGGGGTGCAACGTCACCGAGATCGCCGTTTCGCGCTCGGCGAGCGCCAAAGCGTGCCGCAGGTTCCGCTCGTCCAAACCGTCGCCGAGCAGCAGGCGCACCACGGCGCGCATGCCAAGGGCCTGGCTCAATTGTTGCGAGTGGCCGAGCCGCTCGGCGCCCGTGACCGCATCGGCGATGCTGCGCGCGGACGCAGCGAGTCGGCCGATACGGACCTGCACCCAGGCCAAGGCGACCAGAATCTGCACGCGCAATGCGAGGTCGTCGCCTGCCTCCCCGAGGGCCCGCTCGAAATAGTTTGCGCTGTCAAGCAAACTCACCTCTACCTGGCTCATCACGGCGAGCAGATTCAACGCCTGCGCCCGCACCGGAGGTGACGCGGGCTTTTCGATGGTTCGCTCGAGCAAGGCGCGTGCCTGGGCGGCGTTTCCGGCGTTGAAATGAAATGCCGCACAACGGATTCGGCGCTCGGGTGTGTCGCCACCGAGCCGCATTGCCAATTCAAGCAGTTCGCTAGCGGTGGCCGGCGCCCCTCTGCCGCGCGCGATTTCCGCGGCCGTGTCAAGGGCTTCAAGGGTTTGCGGCTCGCCGGTGGGATCGGACAGGGCGAGGTGGCGTGCCCGAAGTTCGGGCTCGGTGACGAGTTCGGCCAGGCGGCGGTGCATGGCGCGTCGGCGCCCGGGGGCTGCGGTGCTGTACACGCCGTGGGCCAGTAGCGGATGGGTGAATTGAACTCGGTTGCCCTCGAAGGCCACCACGGCCTGCGCTTCGGCCGCATCGAGCAGCTTCACAACGCGATCCGGTGCGGTGCCGGTGACTTGGGCGACCAGCTGGACCGTCGGAGCGGGCACGCACGACATCGCCAGCAGCACGTCTTTCGCGCCCGTGCCGACCCGGCCGATCCGGGTGCGCACCAGGTCGCTGAGGCTGGCTGGCAAGCCCAATTCGGTGTTCGCGCGTCGGGTGCCGATTTCGCGGGCCAATTCCAATGCGTAGAACGGATTTCCGCCCGAGACGCTGTGCAGGCGCAGCAACGCGGGCCGAGTTGGCGAGCCGCCCAACCGCAACGTCAGGACTTGGTGCAACTCGCCAACCGTCAATGGCTGCAACCGGATTCGGCGCACGGCATCCGGGCTGGCGAGCTGCAGCCGAGGGGCCGCCTCCCCGGTGCGTACCGTCCATACCATTGCCGCACCGACCGGAAGCCTTCGCGCGGCGAACGACACGACGTTGGCGCTGGAGGTGTCCAGCCACTGCAGGTCGTCGATGGCGACGAGCACCGGGACCTCGGCAGCGAGCCGGTCGATGACGGTGACAAACGCCGCGGCCACGGCCCTGGCGTCGGTGTCGCGCGTGCCGTCTCGGCGGCGCAACAGTGCGGCATCCAAAGCCGCCTGCTGGGGCGCGGGAAGATCCGCCAATATCGGGTCGTCGACATCGCTGACCAGATCTGCCAGCGCGGTGTAGGCCAGCACGGATTCGGCGGCGGCGGCGCGGCTGGTGAGTACGCGAAAGCCACGGTCACGGGCCCGCGCCAGCGTGTCCTGCCACAGTGTCGTCTTGCCGATACCCGCGTCGCCTTCGATCACCAGTGCACACGGCTGGCGGGTCGCCGAGTCGAAAAAGTCGGCGAGGGCTTGCTCTTCAGCCTGCCGGCTGACGATTCGCTGCGCCATGGTCGGTCCTAGGCCCTAGGTCACCGGGCTCACAGACCGCGCACCTCATCGAGCCGCCGCCCTTTAATCGAGCTTTCCCGCCGAAGGGACACCGGTTAGACGGTACTCACATCCACGCTGTGCCCGGCCCAATTAAGCAGAACTGGCCGGGGACCGCCGAAAACGCCTGCCCGAGCCGGCACGGGCCACGCGCACTATGCCTAAGCTTGGGCTATGCCGCTTACGGGTGAATACGCGCCCAGCCCCTGGGATTGGTCCCGCGAACAAGCCGACAAGTACGCCGAATCCGGCGGTGCCGAGGCCGCGGACATGAACGGTAAGCCCATCATCGTGCTGACCACGATCGGAGCCAAGACCGGCAAGGTCCGCAAGACCCCGCTCATGCGCGTCGAGCACGACGGCGAGTACGCGATCGTCGCCTCGCTCGGCGGGGCGCCGAAGCACCCGGTCTGGTACTACAACGTCAAGAAGAACCCGCGGGTCGAGCTGCAGGACGGCAGCGTCACCCGCGACTACGAGGCCCGCGAAGTGTTCGGCGACGAGAAGGCCACCTGGTGGGAGCGCGCCGTCGAGGCCTGGCCGGACTACGCCGAGTACCAGAAAAAGACGGACCGCCAAATCCCGGTGTTCGTGCTGACCCCGGTCGACTAGTGGCGACCGCAAGCGCGGCGTAGCCGGGCGCGGCGGGTCGCCACCATGGGTCTCGTGGCGATCGCAAGCGCGGCGTAGCCGGGCGCGGCGGGTCGCCACCATCGGACCGATCCACCGGGCTGATACCCGGCCGGGCGGCATGGGACCATTGACCGGTGTCCGCTGAACTGAGCAGGAGCCCGGCCAGGTCGCCGTTGTGCGCGGCCGACATCGACGCGGCGGCGCAGCGGATCGCCCCGGTGGTGACGCCCACGCCCCTGCAGTTGAGCGATCGGCTGTCGGCGATCACCGGCGCGCAGGTGTACCTCAAGCGCGAAGACCTGCAGGTGGTGCGGTCCTACAAGCTGCGTGGCGCCTACAACCTGCTGGTGCAGCTCTCCGACGAGGAGCTGGCCGCCGGCGTCGTGTGCTCGTCGGCGGGGAACCACGCCCAGGGCTTCGCGTACGCGTGCCGGACGCTGGGCGTGCGCGGCCGCGTCTACGTGCCGGCCAAGACGCCGAAGCAGAAGCGTGACCGCATCCGCTACCACGGCGGGGAGTTCATCGAGCTGATCGTGGGCGGGTCGACCTACGACCTGGCCGCCGAGGCGGCCCTGGCCGACGTGGAGCGCACCGGCGCCACGCTGGTGCCGCCGTACGACGACCTGCGCACCATGGCCGGGCAGGGCACCATCGCCGTCGAGCTGCTGGACCAGCTCGACGGGGAGCCCGACCTGGTGGTGGTCCCGGTGGGCGGCGGCGGCTGCATCGCCGGCATCACCACCTACCTGGCCGAGCGGACGTCGGGCACCTCGGTGCTGGGCGTGGAGCCGGCCGGCGCCGCGGCGATGATGGCCGCGCTGGCCGCCGGCGAGCCGGTGACGCTCGACCACGTCGACCAGTTCGTCGACGGCGCCGCGGTGCAGCGGGCCGGGACGCTGACCCATGCCGCGCTGGCCGCCGCCGGCGACATGGTGTCGATCACCGCGGTCGACGAGGGCGCCGTGTGCACCGCGATGCTCGACCTCTACCAGCACGAGGGCATCATCGCCGAGCCGGCCGGCGCACTGTCGGTGGCCGGCCTGCTGGAGGCCGACATCGAGCCCGGCTCGACCGTCGTGTGCCTGATCTCCGGCGGCAACAACGACGTGTCGCGCTACGGCGAGGTGCTGGAGCGCTCCCTGGTGCACCTCGGCCTCAAGCACTATTTCCTGGTGGACTTCCCGCAGGAGCCGGGCGCGCTGCGCCGGTTCCTCGACGACGTGCTCGGGCCCAACGACGACATCACCCTGTTCGAGTACGTCAAGCGCAACAACCGGGAGACCGGCGAGGCGCTGGTCGGCATCGAGCTGGGGTCGGCCGCCGATCTCGACGGCCTGCTGGCCCGGATGCGGGCCACCGAGCTGCACGTCGAGGCCCTCGAGCCCGGCTCGCCGGCATACCGCTACCTGCTGTAGGTGCCGGCCTTCGGCACGAGGGTGCGTAGCTGCACGCGTTTCGCGGCATGTCGGCGCGCAACCGCGCACGGTCGCGGCTAGCGCAGGTATGCCGGCAGCGGGATAGCCGGGTCCAGGTCGTCGGCCGGCAGCGGCGCTCCGGCCGTCAGGCTCAGCGGCACCACGCCGGCCCAGTGCGGCAGCGCGGTGTCCTCCGGGTCGTCGGCTGGGCCGCCCGAACGCGCCTTGGCCGACACCTCGGCGAGGTCCAGTGCGAGCACCCCGGTCGCGGCGAGCTCACGCGGGTCCGGGGCCCGGCAGTCCGCCGCCCGGCCGGGCCGGACGTGGTCCAGCAGGGCGGCCAGGGCGCGCCGCTTCTCGGCCGGATCGTCGACGACGCGCGCGTCGCCCCGCACCACCACCGAGCGGAAGTTGACCGAGTGGTGCATGGCGGCGCGGGCCAGCACCAGTCCGTCGACGAGGGTGGCGGTGACGCAGACGGGCAGGCCGTCCGGCGCGGATCGGGCCGCCAGCATCGGCCCCCCGCCCGTCGAGCCGTGTAGGTAGAGCGTCTCGCCGAGGCGGGCGTGCGTCGTCGGCAGCACCACGGGGTCGCCGGCGTTCAGGTAGCCCAGGTGGCAGATCAGCGCCTCGTCCAGGATCCGGTGGACGGTCTGGCGGTCGTATCGCGCGCGGTCCCGGTAGCGGGTTGGCGTGGTGCGGGGCGTGGGCCGGTAGCTCAACGGATTGCCTCCCGCTATTGTCCTAGTACATAATTACTCTCGTGTCAGTACGATATACGGGGACCGGGGCGCAATCCATAGCCGCCAACGTGGAGGACGCCATCTCCCGCGGCGCCCTGGCGCCCGGCGACGCGTTGCCGCCGATCCGCGACTTGGCCGGCCGGCTCGGCGTGAACGCCAACACCGTGGCCGCGGCGTATCGCCTGCTGCGCGATCGGGGGGCGATCGAGACGGCCGGGCGGCGCGGCACCCGGGTACGGCACCGCCCCGCGACCACGCCCCGCTCGCTGCTCGGGGTCGACGTCCCCAAAGGCGTGCGCGACCTGTCGACCGGCAACCCGGACCCGGCGCTGTTGCCGGTCGGGCTTGCCCGGGTCCGGCGGCCCGGGCCGGTGCTATACGGGGAGCCGGCCCTGTCGCCGGAGCTGGCCGAATTCACCCGTCACGCGCTCTCTTGCGACGGCGTGCCCGCCGATCACCTGGCGGTGACAAGCGGCGCGCTGGACGGCATCGAGCGCGCCCTGGCCGCGCACCTGCGCCCGGGGGACCGGGTGGCCGTCGAAGACCCGGGTTGGGCCAACCTCCTGGATCTGCTTGCAGCGCTTGGTCTTTCGGCCGAGCCGGTGCGGGTCGACGATGACGGGCCGGTGGTCGCCGACATGGAGCGCGCGCTCGGTCGCGGGGCGCGCGCGGTGGTGTTGACCAACCGCGCGCAAAACCCGACCGCTGCGGCGCTGTCGGCCGATCGCGCGGAAGCGTTGCGCGCCTTGCTGTCCGGCCGCGGCGACGACCTGCTGCTGGTCGAGGACGACCACTGCGCGGGCATCGCCGGCGCGGCGCTGCACACCCTGGCCGGATCGACGCGGCGCTGGGCCTTCGTGCGCTCGGCGTCGAAGGCCTACGGCCCCGACCTGCGCGTCGCGGTGCTCGCGGGGGACCGCCGCACCGTCGAGCGGGTGCAGGGCCGCCTGCGGCTGGGGCCCGGTTGGGTGAGCCACCTGTTGCAGGACATCGCGGTCGGCCTGTGGTCGGACCCGGAGGCGGCGCGCCTCGTCGGCCGGGCGGAGGCGCGATACGCCCGCACCCGGACGCGGTTGTGCGCCAAGTTGGCCGAGCGGGGCGTGGCCGCGCACGGGCGGTCCGGGCTCAACGTGTGGGTTGCGGTGCCCGACGAGACCGTCGCCATTACCCGGCTGCTGGCCGCGGGGTGGGCCGCGGCGCCCGGGACGCGTTTCCGGATCCGCACGTCACCCGGAATGCGGGTCACCATCGCCGATTTGGGCGACGACGAGATCGATCCGCTCGCCGGCGCGATCGCCGAAGCGGTGCGGGCTACCGGGCGTCCGAGCGTGTAGGAATGCCGGCGGCGCGGGCGACTTCGCCGTAGGCGGCGGCGAGGTCGGCCACGGACGCGTGGGCGTTGCGACCGCTCGGGTTGGGGACCACCCACAGTTCGGTGCCCGGGTAGGGCGTCGGCTGCTTCCCGGGCCTGGCGCGGCGGTCGCCGAACGCGTCGCGGAAGGCGATGATGCCGAGCACGGCGACGACGCGGGGCGAGTACCTTTCCACCGTCGCGTCGAGCTTGCGTCGGCCCTCGACCAGTTCGCGGACGGTCAGTTCGTCCGCGCCCGCGGTCGCCCGGTCGACGAGGTTGGTGATGCCGATGCCGCGATTCAACAGGTATTTCCGGTCGGCGGGCGTGAATCCGGACGAGGCGTCGATCAGGTGATCGGTGATGCCGGCGCGGAATAGCGCCGGCCAGAACCGATTGCCGCGCGGAGCGAAATGGGCTTGCACGGCAACGGTTCTCAGGCCGGGGTTGATCCCGACGAACAGCAGCCGGACTCGGCCCGAGATCAGGTCTGGCAGCGTCCTACCGCTGAACCGCTTCAGCTCGTCGCGGGTGAACCGAACCTTGCTTTCCGCGGCGGGGCCCCGGCCGGATGTCAGAACCAGTGCCGCCGACCGCCGACCGCGCGACCGGTGGCGCCGAGGATCCACAGGATGGCACCGATGACGACCAGGATGATGCCGAGGATGATCATGGCGAGCCCTCCGTTTCGCCTGATGGCTGACCTAGTAAGTCGACCACGGTGATGGGGGGTAGCGATACACCCCGCGGATAGGCGACGGTGGGCGACCACGTCGTCGTGACGCGCGGTCGTGACGAACGTGGCGTCCCTAACCCAGCGTGGCGGTCAGGTAGCCGGAGTCGCGGCCGAAGGCGGCCAACGGGTCGTCGGGCAGCTGAAACCCGTTGGCGGCGTATGCCTGCTCGGTGGTTCGGACGTCGACCCGCCAACCGTGTCCGGCGAGGTACTCGGCGGCGGTGTTGCGCTCGCCGGTGTAGAACAGCTCGGCCAGATTGATGTCGGAACCGATGCGGCGGGACCGCTCGGTGAGCCGGTCCGCCCAGTCCGGGGGGACATTGCGCAGGTCCAGGTGCTCGGTCGCGACCCTGCTGCCGGGCGCCGAGAGCCCGGTGACGTTGTCGAACAGGCGGTCCTGGGCCTCGGGCGGTAGGTAGGGCAGCAGGCCTTCGGCGCTCCACGCCGTCGGACGCGTCGTGTCGAACCCGGCCGCCGCCAGCGCCGCGGGCCAGTCGTCGCGCAGGTCGATCGCGACCGTGCGGCGCGGGGAGGTCGGTTCGGCCCCGAGGCCGGCCAGGGTCCGCGTCTTGAACTCGATGACCTCGGGCTGGTCGATCTCGTAGACCACCGTGCCGGCCGGCCACGGCAGGCGATAGGCGCGGGTGTCCAGGCCGGACGCCAGGATCACCGCCTGCGTGATGCCCGAACCGGTGGCCTGGACGAAGAAGTCGTCGAAAAAGCGCGTCCGCACGGCGATCTGCTCGTTCATGGAACGGCGGCTGAGCACGGGATCGTCGCCGGCGGGCCCGATCTCGCCGTCGATCAGCTTGACGAAGGTGTCGATGCCGACCGCGCGCACCAGCGGGTCGGCCCACGGGTCGTCCAGCAGGGGATCCGGGCCCTGCGACGCCATCGCGCGCGAAGCGGCCACCGCCGTCGCGGTCGCGCCGACGCTGGACGCCAGATCCCACGTGTCGTTCTCGGTGCGGGCCATCAGGCAGCCCCTTTCCGCGCGGCGCGCATTACTTAGGTGATCTAGGTGATGCTTCCTACTGTACCCGCAGGATGGCGAACGAGTGGCCGTCCAGGACGGTGCCCTGCCGGTCCACGGTCGGCTCCCCCCAAGCCAGCACGACCTCGCCGGCGACAGGGACGTTGACCGGCTCGGCGCCGAGGTTGCACACGATGCGCAACCCGCCGCGGCCCACGCTGATCCAGCGTTCGTCCTCGTCGTAGTCGACGGTGAGGTGATCGAGCCAGGGGTCGGCCATGTCGGCGTCGTGGTGCCGCAGGGCGATCAAATCCCGGTACACCCGGAGCAGCCGGGCGTGCTCGCCGGAGTCGACCTCGTCCCAAATCAGCTTGGAGCGCTGGAACGTCTGGGGATCCTGCGGGTCGGGGATGTCGTCGGCGTTCCAGCCGTGCTCGGCGAATTCGGCCTTGCGGCCCTCGGCGGTGGCGCGGGCCAGCTCCGGTTCGGGGTGGGAGCTGAAGAAGAGGAAGGGCGTCGAGGCCGCCCATTCCTCACCCATGAAAAGCATTGCGGTGTAGGGTGATCCGAGCGCGAGGGCGGCCTTGACGGCGAGCTGGCCGGCGTTCAGGTTCTGCGACGGGCGATCCCCGAGGGCGCGGTTGCCGACCTGGTCGTGGGTGCAGGTGTAGGCGACCAGCCGGGTGGCCGGGATGCCCGTGCCCTCGGTGGTGTCCAGCGGTCGCCCGTGGCGGCGGCGCCGGAACGACGAATACGTGCCGGCGTGAAAGTAACCGTGCCGCAGCGTTTCCGCCAGGGTTTGCAACGAACCGAAGTCGGCGTAGTAGCCCTGGCGTTCACCGGACACCGCCGTGTGGATCGCGTGATGGATGTCGTCGGCCCACTGGGCGGTCAGCCCGTAGCCGTTGCGGTCGCGGGGGGTGATCAACCGCGGGTCGTTGAGGTCGCTTTCGGCCACCAGCGACAGGGGCCGGCCCAGCTGCCTTGACAGCCAGTCGGTTTCGGTGGCGAGCTCTTCGAGGATGTGGATGGCCGTGGTGTCGACCAGCGCGTGCACGGCGTCCAGCCGCAGGCCGTCGGCGTGGAAGTCGCGCATCCAGCGCAGCGCGCACCCGATGATGTAGCGCCGCACCTCGTCCGAGTCGGCGTCGGCGATGTTGATCCCCTCGCCCCACGGGTTGCTCGCCGACGACAGGTAGGGCCCGAAGCGGGGCAGGTAGTTCCCGGACGGGCCCAGGTGGTTGAACACCGCGTCGATCAGCACCGCGAGGCCGCGGGCGTGGCAGGCGTCGACGAACCGGACCAGGGCGTCGGGTCCGCCGTAGGGTTCGTGCACGCTGTACCACAGCACGCCGTCGTACCCCCAGCCGTGGGTGCCGGCGAAGGAGTTCACCGGCATCAGCTCGACGAAGTCGACGCCCAGATCGACCAGATAGTCAAGCTTTTCAACGGCGGCATCCAGCGTGCCGGACGGTGTGAACGTCCCGACGTGCAGCTCGTAGATCACCGCGCGGCCGTCCAGCGAGCGGCCGGGCCAATTCCCGTCGGTCCAGGCGAATCCTGCGATGGCGCCCGGGTCCCACAGCTGCGAGCGGGCGTGCACCCCGTCGGGCTGGCGCGGCGACCGCGGGTCGGGCAGCACGGTCGGGTCGTCGTCGAGCAGGAACCCGTACCGGGCGTCCGGCGCCGCCTCGACGTCGGCGTGCCACCAGCCGTCGTCCGAGCGCGTCATCGCGTGCACCCGGCCGTCGACGTCGAGCCGCACCCGCGCCGGTTTGGGCGCCCACACCCGGAATTCAGCCATGATGGCGCTCCAGCAGCACGACGGGCAGGTCGGAGAACGACTGGGCGGCCGCCGTCGGACCGTCGGCGATGGCGCCGCTGAGCGCGTCCACCCAGGTACCCTCCGGCAGCGGCAACACGGTGTTGCCCCAGCCCTTTTCGGCCAGCCGGACGGTCCAGCGGGTCACCGCGACCACGATGTCCGTGCCGCGGCGGAACGCCACGATGTGCTCGCTGGCCTCGCCCTCGGCCAGCACCGGGACGTAGTCGCCGCGCAGGAACGTCTCGGGATGGGCGCGGCGCACCCGAAGCGCGGTGGTGACGACCCGAATCTTGGGGTGCTGCAGCTCTTTCAGCGCGGCCCGCCGCGCGGCGTAGTCGACCGCGCGGCGGTTGTCCGGGTCGACCAGGCTGTCGTCCCACAGCTCGGTGCCCTGGTAGACGTCGGGAATCCCCGGGACGGTCAGCGCCAGCAGCTTCTGGCCCAGCGCGTCGCTCGCGGCATGCGGATTGAGTTGCGAGACAAGCTCGGTCAGCTGGCCGGCCACCGGCCCGTCCAACACGGTGTCCAGCCAGGTGTGCACCGCCGTCTCGAACCCGGGGTCCGGGTCGTTCCAGGAGGTGTGCCAGGCCGCCTCGCGGATGGCCTTCTCGGCGTATTGGTGCAGCCGGCCGCGCAGCTCATCGGTCACCTGACCGGTGAGGGGCCACACGCCGAAGATGTTCTGCCACAAAAACTGTCCGGTTGCGGGTTCGGGGGAGGGTGCCTTGATCTCCCAGCGCGCCAAGAACTCCGTCCACAGCGACGGAACCTGGGAGAGCACGCCGATCCGGGCCCGCACGTCCTCGCCGCGCTTGGTGTCGTGGGTGGTCAGGGTCGTCATCGCCTGCGGCCACAGCCGGGCGCGGTCGGCGGCGTTCTGGTGAAACTCCGCCAGGCCGACGCCGAAGCGGTGGGGTTCGCCGCCCACCTCGTTGAGCGACACCAGCCGGGCGTCGCGGTAGAACAGGCAATCCTCGACGGCCTTGGCGGTCACCGCCCCGCACAGCTGCTGCAGCCGGGTGGCCGGCTCGCCGCGGTGGGCCAGCGCCGCGGCCAGGACCTGCAGCGCCGGTCCCAGATGCGGTGCGGCGGACTGGGTTTCGGCCAACGCCGTGGGCAGCATGGCGGCGAGGCCGGGGTAGTCGCAGCGGTAGACGTCGATGTGGGTGAGCAGCGTGGCCACGGCCTCGGGCAGCAACGGGTGGTCGACGCCCGCCGCGGCCGCGATGGCGCGCCGCAGCCGGGCCAGCTCGCTGGCCAACGTCTGCGTCGCGGTCCGAATCTTGAGCTCGGCCAGCAGCTTTGGCATGGCCCGGTAGTCGACGCCGGCGGAGCCGACGAGCGCGGTGAGCGCCGGTTCGCCGCCCGGGTCCACGAAGACCCCGCCGACCTGCCGCAGCACGTCGTAGCCGGTGGTGCCGGCCACCGGCAGCGTCGGCTCCAGCGCCTCGTCGACGGCGAGGATCTTCTCGATGACGATCCAGGCGTCCGGGCCGGTCAGCTCCCGCAGCCGGACCAGATATCCAGCGGGATCGGACAATCCGTCCGGGTGGTCGATGCGCACGCCGTCCACCAGGCCCTCGTTGAACCAGCGGGCCACCTCGGTGTGGGTGGCCGCGAACACCGCGGGGTCCTCCTGGCGTAGGCCGGCCAGCGAGGTGATCGAGAAGAACCGCCGGTAGCCGCAGACCCCGTTGCGCCAGCCCACCAGCCGGTAGTGCTGGCGGTCGTGCACCTGTTCGCCGGTTCCCTGTCCGGTGCCCGGCGCGATCGGCAGGGCCAGGTCGCCGAGGCGCAGCAGGTCCCCGTCGACCGTCAGGTCGGCCGCGTCGTCGTCAGACCCCAAGATGGGCAACACGATTCGGCCGTCCACGTCGAGGTCCCAGTCGATGTCGAAGAACGACGCGTACGGCGAGTCCCGGCCGTGCCGCAGCACGTCCCACCACCACGGGTTCTCCTGCGGCGAGTCGATGCCGACGTGGTTGGGCACGATGTCGACGACCAGCCCCATGCCGCGCGCGCGGGCCGCCGCCGACAACCGGGCCAGCCCGTCGGCACCGCCCAGTTCCGGTGACACCGTCGTCGGGTCGGTGACGTCGTAACCGTGCGTGGACCCGGGCGCCGCGGTCAGGATCGGCGACAGGTACAGGTGGGTCACGCCCAGGTCGTCGAGGTAGTCGAGGAGGTCCTCGGCGTCGGCGAGGGTGAACCCGAAGCCGCTGGACTCGCCGCGGAGCTGCAGCCGGTAGGTGGAAAGGACAGGTAAGGCCATGCGTCACATGGTCTTACGGAGAACCAGCAGCGAACGGGACGGCAGCGAGACCTTCTCTTCGGCGTTCACGACTTGGTCGGCGTGCCCGGCGGGATGGTTGGTGTCGAGCTCGACGGTCCACTCCTGCGCGTAATCGGCCGGCGGCATGACGAATTCGACGGGGTGCTCGTCGGCGTTGAAGCACAACAGGAACGAGTCGTCCACCACCCGCTCGCCGCGGGCGTTGGGCGCGGTGATCGCGTCGCCGTTGAGGAACACCGCCACGCACTTGTGGAAGCTCTTGCCCCAGTCCTCATGGGTCATCTCCTGTCCGCCCGGGGTCAGCCAGGCGATGTCGCGGACCTCGTCGCCGCTGCGGATGGGCTCGCCTTCGAAGAAACGGCGGCGGCGAAACACCGGGTGGTTCTTGCGCAGGGCGGTCACCTTGCGGGCGAATGCCAGCAGGTCGGCGTTCTTGTCCGCCAAAGACCAATCCATCCAAGACAATTCGGAGTCCTGGCAGTAGACGTTGTTGTTGCCGTTTTGGGTGCGCCCGATTTCGTCGCCGTGGGCGATCATCGGCGTGCCCTGGCTGACCATCAGAGTGGCCCAGAAGTTGCGCATCTGGCGGTAGCGCAGCGCGATGATGTCGGGGTCGTCCGTGGGGCCCTCGACACCACAGTTCCAGGACCGGTTGTGGCTTTCCCCGTCGCGGTTGTCCTCCCCGTTGGCCAGGTTGTGTTTTTCGTTGTAGGAGACCAGGTCGTTGAGCGTGAAACCGTCGTGGGCGGTGACGAAGTTGATGCTGGCGCTGGGGCGCCGTCCCGTCGCCTCGTATAGGTCCGATGACCCGGTGAGCCGGGAGGCGAACTCGCCCAGGGTCGCGGGCTCGCCCCGCCAGTAGTCGCGCACAGTATCGCGATACTTCCCGTTCCACTCGGTCCACAAACCCGGGAAATTTCCGACCTGATAGCCGCCCTCGCCGACGTCCCACGGCTCGGCGATCAGTTTGACCTGGCTCACCACCGGATCCTGCTGCACCAGGTCGAAGAACGCGCTCAACCGGTCGACGTCGTGCAGCTCGCGGGCCAGCGTGGCGGCCAGGTCGAAGCGGAACCCGTCGACGTGCATCTCGGTGACCCAGTAGCGCAGCGAATCCATGATCAGCTGCAGCACGTGCGGGTGGCGGGCGTTGAGGCTGTTGCCGGTGCCCGTGTAGTCCTTGTACAACCGCAGGTCGGTTTCGACGAGCCGGTAGTAGGCGGCGTTGTCGATGCCGCGGAAGTTGATCGTGGGGCCGAGGTGGTTGCCCTCGGCGGTGTGGTTGTAGACCACGTCGAGGATGACCTCGATGCCGGCCTCGTGGAAGCTGCGCACCATCGACTTGAACTCCGCGACGCTGGAGCGGCGGTTGGCGGCGTACTGGTTGTGCGGGGCGAAGAAGCCAAAGGTGTTGTAGCCCCAGTAATTTCGCAGCCCGAGGTCGAACAGCCGCGAATCGTGCATGAACTGGTGGACCGGCATCAGCTCGATCGCGGTGACGCTGAGCGACTTGAGGTGGTCGATGATCACCGGGTGCGCAAGCCCGGCGTAGGTGCCGCGCAGCTCCTCGGGCACCCCCGGGTGGCACTGGGTCATGCCCTTGACGTGGGCCTCGTAGATGACGGTCTCGTGGTACGGGGTGAGCGGCGCCCGGTCGGAGCCCCAGTCGAAGAACGGGTTGCTCACCACACTGGTCATGGTGTGCCCGAGCGAGTCGACCATCGGCGGCGTCCCCGGATCGGCGCCGTCGCCGTCGGGGTTGACGGCCTTCATGTCATAGGAGTACAGCGCCTGGCCGAAGTTGAAATCCCCGTGGAAGGCCTTGCCGTACGGATCCAGCAGCAGCTTGCTCGGATCACAGCGGTGCCCGGCCGCCGGATCCCACGGCCCGTGCACGCGGAACCCGTAGCGCTGCCCCGGGGAGATATTGGGCAGGTAGGCGTGCCAGACGTACCCGTCGACCTCTTCCAGCGCGATCCGCGCCTCGCTGCCGTCGTCGTCGATCAGGCACAGCTCGACGCTCTCGGCGATCTCGGAGAACAGCGAGAAGTTGGTGCCCGCGCCGTCATAGGTGGCGCCGAGCGGATACGGGTTGCCCGGCCACACGGTGGCCAGTCGGGGCCGGGACCCGCCGTTATCCGGTGCGGCCTTTCCTTTTTGGGAGCCTGCTTCGGGAGCTCGGTCGTCGATCGGCATCATTCGACCTTATCCGTGCCGGGGTCGCGCCCGCCGGGTTACTCCGTCACCACCAGCCGGTGTTGGCGGCGATCTGGCGGCCCAGTTCGGTGGCCATGGTCCGCACGTAGGTGGGGGACAGGTGGTGGGCGCCGTGGTAGATCAGCACGTTGCCCTCGACCGGGCGGCAGACGTCGGCGCGGCAGATCGCGTCGGACATGTCGAGGACCTTGAGCAGCGGGAACTGCGCGACGAAGTCGAGGGTCTGGTTGCGGTCCGACAGCACGTCGGAGCGCTTGATCGCGCACGACTGCGCGTTGCCGCCCTTGGCCAGGCAGTCGGCGGGGTCGAACGGTTTGTCGTTCTTGACCAGCCACGGCGTGTCGCGCATGCCGAGGATCGGGATGTTGTTGTCGGACAACGTCTGCCAGATGCCGATGTAGGTCGCCGGCATCACGTCGCCGGTCTTGATGTTCCAGGGCCGGGTGGTGGTGGTGAACACGTAGTCGGGGCGGTCGGCGATGAGCTTGTCCAGCGTCCGTTGCACCCATTCGCGGCACTGCGGGTACGGGGCGTTGTTGCCCATGATCAACGGGACTTCCTCGGTGGACAGCGGGCAGCCCATCTTCAGGTACGTCACGACCTTGAAGTGATGCATGGTCCCGAGCAACTGCAGCGCCGGCAGCCAGTGTTCGGCGTGCGAACCGCCGGCCAGGGCGATGGTGCGGGAGGCGCGCACGTCGCCGTAGGTGCAGTTGACCACCGCGGGGTTGACGAAGTCGCTGATGCAGCCGTCGCGGGTGGAGTCCGGCAGGTCGTGCTTGACCTCCAAAACGGTCGGCCGCATCGGCAGGGCGGGCACCCGCACGCGCTCGGTCAGGGCGCGGGCGCCGGGGTAATCCTGCGGGTTGAGGACGCTGAGCTCCTTGCCCGCCGAGCGCAACACCGTGACGTGCTGACGCCAGGTGAAGGAGGTCGCGGTGAGGGTGACGCCGAGCAGCACCACCATCGATCCGAGCGCCATCGTCGGGCGGCGCAGGCGCACCCACCACGGGGTCGTCGGCATCGCCGACGGGGCCGGGGCCCGGTAGCGCAGCGGGTCCTCGACGAGCCGGGTGGTCAGGTGGGCCAGCACGCCGGACACCAGCAGTACCGCCGCCCCCTCGACGAAGCCGGCGTGCCGGTGCCCGCTGTAGGACAGCCAGAAGATGAGCAGCGGCCAATGCCACAGATACAGCGAATACGCCATCGCGCCCAGCGCCACCAGCGGCCCGGTGGCCAGCAGCCGGTTCGGCAGCGGCATCCGCTCACCGGCGCGGTCACGGCCCAGGTTGGCCCCGGCCAGGATCATCAGCACGGTGGCCCCGACGGGGACCAGGGCCCACGGCCCGGGGAATTGTTTGACGCCGTCGATCAGCGCGCCGCACGACACGATCGCCGCCAGCGCGGCGGTGGCCAGCGCGGTGCGCAGCCACATCGGCCAGCGGATGTGGGGGACCACCGCGCCGACCAGCGCGCCCAGCAACAGCTCCCACGCCCGGGCGAAGCTGTCGTAATAGGCGATGGCCTGGTTGTTTTGATGGGCGAGGACCGCGTACCCGAACGACGCCACCGTGAGCGCGCTCAGCAGCACCAAAAACAGGGTCCGCAGGTGGGCGCCCAGCGGTCGGCGGAAGGCGTACGCGCAGCCGGCCACCAGCAGCAGGAACCCGATGTAGAACTGGCCCTGCACCGACATCGACCAGATGTGCTGCAGCGGGGTGACCGCCTCGCCGGCCCGCAGGTAATCGGACGCGGTGTTGGCCAGCTCCCAGTTCTGGTAGTAGCCCAGGCTGGCCAGGCTCTGATCGGCGAACGTCTCCCAGCGGGTCTCGGGCTGCACCAGGATGGTCAGCAGCCCGCACCCGGCCAGCACCACCACCAGGGCGGGCACCAGGCGGCGCACCAGCCGGGTCACCTCGGCGACCGGTGACAGCGACGCCGCCGGGTCGAGGGCGGCGCGCAGGATCTTGCCGCCGAAGAAGAACCCCGACAGTGCCAAGAACACGTCGACGCCGCCGGAGACCCGGCCGAACCAGACGTGGAACACCGCGACCAGCGCGATGGCGATGCCGCGCAGGCCGTCGAGATCGTAGCGGTAGAACCCACCCGCGCGCGCCCCGGTAACGGCCGGCTGCGCGGCCGCGACCGGGGATCGAGGAGGTGCGAGGCTCTGCATGGTCGACCGCCAATTTACCCAAACCCGCCCCCCGCTCCCGTGCGCGAGGGAGCGAGTGGCGGGTGTTGGGACCGGCCGGAGAGCCGGGAGCGGTTACCGCACGACGACGGCGGGAGCCTGCTGGACCGGCGCCTGTTGCGTCGGCGGCTGCAGCAACGGCATCTGCTGCAGCGGCGCCTGCTGGGCGGGCGCCTGTTGGGCGGGGGCCTGTTGCAGCGGCACCTGTTGGGCGGGCGCCTGTTGTAGTGGGGCCTGTTGCAGCGGCGCCTGCTGGGCGGGTGCCTGTTGCAGCGGCACCTGCTGGGCGGGCGCCTGTTGGAGCGGCGCCTGCTGGAGCGGGGCCTGCTGGGCCGGCGCCTGTTGCAGCGGCGCCTGCTGGAGCGGCGCCTGCTGGACTGGGGCCTGCTGGGCCGGCGCCTGTTGCAGCGGCGCCTGCTGGGTGCCCAGCACGCGCACCAGGTAGGGGGCCATGCCGTTGCTGCGCACCGGCGACACCTGCACCACGTCGCCCACCTCGAGCATCTGGTTGTTGCCCAGGTACATCGCGACGCTCTGGGTGCCCTCGGGACCGTAGAAGATCAAGTCGCCGCGGCGCGCCTGCTGCGGCAGCACCTTCTGCCCGACCCGGTACATCTCGCCGGAGGAGCGCGGCAGCTTGATGCCGGCGCCCGCGTAGGCGTATTGCATCAGGCCCGAGGCGTCGAACCCGACGGTGTAGATGCCGGTGCCCTTGCCGCGGCTGGGCCCGTTGACACCGCCGCCGGCCCAGGAGAACGGCACGCCCCGCTGCGACAGGCCGCGCATGACGACGATGTCGGTGGCCTGCTGGTAATCCATCGTCCGGGTGATGGGGTCGGCCGCCGCGATGCCGGCGGCGGCCAGCGGGGCCACCAGCATCGCGAGACCGATCGCGAAGGCGTAGATGCGTTTCATGGATTCCCACTCCTCGGGGTCCTGGGCCTCAGTCGCGGTGACTGCGCGCATCGGCCGCTGTTGCGGCGGCGCGCCGGCCTCGTCGGGGCCGAACGCCGCTGCATGACGCTTGGCGGAAGCCAGGCCGTCAGCCGCCTGAATTCACACCAGTCACTAAGGACACTTCTACAACAGAAGTGGGGGCCGGAAAATACCTTGTGGCCTGCGCAGATGATTTTTTGTCGTACCGTGACCGCGCGGTGACTGGGGGAGCCGAATTTGCGTCCGTCGTTGTGACTTGGGTCTCAGCGCGCCGCGGCCGGCTCAGAGCCAGTACCGCGAGCTGAAGGTGGTCAGCAGCGAGCCGGCCACCGAGGCCACCATGAGCACGGCCAGCGACAACACCGGCCAGAACGACATGTACCAGCCCTTCAAAAGCGAGATGAACGGCCCGATCCCGGCCGCGGCGATCGCGGCGCCAATGCCGCCCCACACCACGGGGTGGATGTAGTAGTCGACCCCGAACGGCACGGCCCCGCAGGTGTCGCCCTCGCACACGTTCGCCAGGAAGCCGAACAACCGTGTCGGCCAGTTCGTCGCCGTGGCCAAATAGAGCAGCAACGCCAGCAGGACGACGGTGGAGACGACGTCCCAGGCGGCGATCCGCAGCCGAAGCACCCGCGGCGGTCGCTGCTCGGATTGCTCACGCCCGGGCGCCGGCGGAAGGACCGCGGGGTTGCTCGGACGCGGATCGTCGGGCGGATACGGCGCTGCCATGGCGTCGATGCTTCCCGATGGCCGCCGATTGTGCGACTCGGCTGCTTTACCCTCGATCTCTATGCCGCCGGCCAGGGCCGGGCTGACGCCCGAAGAGATCAGCGCGATCGACGCCGCGCACGTGTGGCACCCCTACAGCGGCGTCGGCCGCGAAGCGGTGCCGCCCGTGGTGGCGGTGGCCGCCCGCGGCGCCTGGCTGACGCTGATCCGTGACGGCGAGCCGATCGAGGCGCTCGACGCGATGAGTTCCTGGTGGACGGCGATCCACGGGCACGGCCATCCCGAGCTGGACGCGGCCCTGGCTGCCCAGCTCGCCACGATGAACCACGTCATGTTCGGCGGGCTGACCCACGAGCCGGCGGCCCGGCTGGCGCGGCTGCTGGTGGGCATCACGCCGGCGGGCCTTCAGACCGTGTTCTTCAGCGACTCCGGCTCGGTGTCGGTCGAGGTCGCCGTCAAGATGGCGCTGCAGTACTGGCGCGGCCTCGGCCGCCCCGGCAAGCACCGGCTGATGACGTGGCGCGGCGGCTACCACGGCGACACCTTCACCCCGATGAGCGTGTGCGATCCCGACGGCGGCATGCACTCGCTGTGGACCGACATCCTGGCCCGGCAGGTGTTCGCCCCGCAGGTTCCCCGCGACTACGACCCCGCCTACAGCGCGGCGTTCGAGGCGCAACTGGCGCGGCACGCCGCCGAGCTGGCGGCCGTGATCGTCGAGCCCGTCGTGCAAGGCGCGGGCGGGATGCGCTTCCACGACCCGCGCTACCTGCGCGACCTGCGCGACGCCTGCGACCGGCACGGCGTGCTGCTGATCTTCGACGAGATCGCCACCGGCTTCGGCCGCACCGGCGAGCTGTTCGCCGCCGACCACGCCGGGGTCAGCCCGGACATCATGTGCGTGGGCAAGGCGCTGACCGGCGGCTACCTCACCCTGGCCGCGACCCTTTGCACCGCCCGCATCGCGCACACCATCGGATCCGGGGAGGCCGGCGCGCTGATGCACGGGCCCACCTTCATGGCCAACGCGCTGGCCTGCGCGGTGTCGGTGGCCAGCGTCGAGCTGCTGCTCGGGCAGGACTGGCGGTCGCGAGTCGCCGGGATCGCCGCCGGGCTCGCCGAGGGGCTCGAACCGGCCCGGGCGCTGCCCGGCGTCACCGACGTGCGGGTGTGCGGCGCCATCGGCGTGATCGAATGCGCCCGGCCCGTCGACCTGGCCGTCGCCACCCCGGCGGCGCTGGACCGCGGGGTCTGGCTGCGCCCGTTCCGCAACCTGGTCTACGCGATGCCGCCCTACGTCTGCTCGGCGGGCGAGATCGCGCAGATCACCGCCGCCATGGTCGAGGTGGCGCGGCTGGCCTGAGGCGCTCCGCCGGCGCCGGTGCGGCCGGCGACGGGAGCGACCAAAATTCCACTTGTGTCTCATAACTCTTCCCGCGACATTCCATCTGTATGTAATGTGCCTACCGAGCGGGACGCGAGTCATGTTGCTTGTTTTGCCGCCGGTCGATCGATGACCAGGTGGGAGGGTAAATATGTCGTATGTCATGGCAGCGCCGGCGATCCTGACGGCGGCAGCGGTGGACGTGGCCGGCGTCGGTTCGACGCTCAACGCGGCACACGTGGCGGCGGCGCCCCCGACGATCGGCCTGATCCCCGCGGCCGCCGACGAGGTGTCGGCAGGGATCGCGCAGTTGTTTTCCCGATGTGCACAGGACTATCACGCGCTGGCCGCCCGGGCGGCGGCGTTCAACGAGCAGTTCGTGCAGCACTTGAAAGCAAGCGCGGACTCGTATGTGGCCGCCGAGGCGGCCGCGGCCGCGTCCTTGCAGCACCTGAATGCGAGTCCCGCTTCGAGTGTCGGCGGCATCGCCGCCGCCGTGCCGACCCAGTTGACCGAGGCGATAAACGGCATCTGGAACATGTTGACGTCCTTCGCAGCAACCCTGCAAACCTTCTTATTCGAGCTCGCGCTGATCCCCGTTATAGGGGCATATTTGCTCGCCGGCTTGGCCTATTTGATAATCGGCTTTGCCATTCTCGCGGTGCAATTCTCCCAGTTTTTCGTGCTGGTGTTATAGCGTGACTCGCACCATTCCTCGACTCCTTGACGACGAGGATTGACTATTCGCGGAGGATGGATATGTCGTATGTGATGGCGGCGCCGGGGACGTTGGCTGCGGCGGCGACCGACGTGGCGGCCCTCGGTTCGACGGTAAGTGCGGCCCACGCGGCGGCGGCGCCGTCGACAATCGCGATGCTGCCCGCCGCCGCCGATGAGGTGTCGGCGAGCGTGGCACGCCTGTTCTCCCAGTATGCGGCGGATTATCACGCGCTGGCCGGCCGGGCGGCGGCATTCAGCGAGCAGTTCGTCCAGCAACTGAACGCGAGCGCGGGCTCGTATGCGGCGGCCGAGGCGGCCAACGTCGGGTCGTTGGGGAGCGCGGCGTCGGATGTCAACACGGTCGCCGGTCCCTTGCCGAGCCAGGTGCTCGACCCGCTGATCGGCTTTTTCCATAGCTTGCCGATCACCGTTCAGATCTATTTGACCGCGCTTTACAACGTGGCCTACGCGTGGGCGTTGGTGGCAAATGAGGCGAGCGTTTTGGGGTCATTGCTGTTGGAGCGAGCAGTGGCGCAGCTGCAATTGGCGTTGTCGCAATTAAGAATGATGTTGCCATTCTGATGCGTGCCGCGGCGATACCGCCGGTAAAGCCGCGGATCAGGCGGACGGGACCGGGATCTCGGCCGTGACCGCATCGTCGTCGTAGTCATCCCGCCAAAGCAGCAACGCTCGCACCACCGGCCGCGGCGCCTCGGATCGAAGCATCTGACTGGCCGGACGCGGACGAACCGCCTGCGGCCACCAGAACCAGCGCCCGAGGAGCGCGGCGATGGCCGGGGTCATGAACGAGCGCACCACCAGGGTGTCGAACAACAGGCCCAACCCGATGGTCGTCCCGACCTGACCGATGATCCGCAAATCGCTGAACGCCATCGAGGCCATGGTGAAGGCGAACACCAGGCCCGCATTCGTCACGACCTTGCCCGTGCCGCCCATGGCCCGGATGATGCCGGTGTTTATCCCGGCGGCTATCTCCTCTTTCATCCGGGATACCAAGAGCAGGTTGTAGTCGGACCCGACCGCCAAAAGGACGATCACGGACATCGGGAGAACCATCCAATGCAATTTGATGCCCAGAAGATACTGCCACGCCAGCACCGAGAGCCCGAACGATGCGCCCAGCGAAAGCAACACCGTCCCCACGATCACCAGGGCGGCCACGAATCCCCGCGTGATGAGGAGCATGATGATGAAAATGAGGCAGAGAGCGCCAACCCCCGCGATCCACAGGTCATATGTCGAGCCGTCGCGAAAATCTTTGAATGTCGAGGCGGTGCCCGCGATATAAATCCTGGCGTCCTCCAGGGGAGTCGTCTTGAGCGCCTCCTCGGCCGCCGTCCTGATCTGATCGATGCGGGCGATGCCCTCCGGCGTCGCCGGGTCGCCCTTGTGGGAGATGATGAACCGAGCCGCTTTGCCGTCGGGCGACAGGAAGGAACCGATCGCGCGCTGAAAGTCCGGGTTTGAAAAGACTTCCGGCGGCAGATAGAAGGAGTCGTCGTTCTTGGCGGCGTCGAACGCCTGGCCCATGGCCATCGTGTTCTGGTTTGATTCGTCCAAGTCGCCCAGGGCCCCGGCCATGGTGCTGTGGGCCGTCAGCAGGACGGTCCGCATGGACTCCATCATCGCGATCATTCTGGGCAGCTGTTCGAGCAGCTGTTGCTGCAGTTGGTCTATCGTGTCCAGGTCGTGCACGAGGGCATGCATTTTGTCGCTGAGCGCGTCGACGCTGTCGAGTATGTCGAAAATGGATCGTATCGACCAGCAAATGGGAATGTCGTAGCAGTGCCGTTCCCAGTAAAAGTAGCTACGGATCGGCCGCCACATGTCCTCGAAATCCGAAATGTGACCGCTCAACTCGTCGACGATGGCGATCAGCTCTTTCGTCTGGCCGATCGAGTGGTGGGTGATGTCGGCGATCTGCCGCTGCAGTTCGTACATGCGCTTCATCAAGGCGATCTGCCTGGACATGATTTCGGCCGATTTGAGCATGTCGTTGATGCGAGCCTTCATGTACTTCAGGTCTTGCATCTGAGCCGCGTTCTGCAGGCTGATCAAAAAAGGTATCGAAGTGTGTTCGATCGGTGTTCCCTCGGGCCGGGTTATGCCTTGTACCCGAGAAATCCCGGGAACCCGGAAAATTCCCTTAGCTAGTTTGTGGAGCACGATGAAGTCCGTCGGATTGCGCATGTCGCGATTTGCTTCGATCATCAGGATTTCGGGCATCATCCGGGACTGGGAGAAATGACGATCCGCGGCCGCGTATCCGGCGTTGGCCGGGATGTCTTGGGGCATGTAGAGCCGATCGTTGTAGCTGGTCTCGTAGCCCGGGAGGGTGATCAGACCGATCAGCGCCAGCGCCAACGTGGCGACGAGAATGGGCGCGGGCCAGCGTACGATCGCGGTGCCCACCCGCCGCCATCGACGGAAGCCGATCCGGCGCTTGGGATCGAACATCCCGAAGCGGCTCCCGACGGTCAGAACCGCCGGGACCAGCGTCAACGCCACCGCGACGGCGACCAGCATGCCCACGGTGCAGGGCACGCCGATGGTCTGGAAGATCGGCATCCGGGTGAAGCTCAGGCACAGCATCGCTCCGGCGATCGTCAACCCGGATCCCAGGACGACCGGGGCGACCCCGCGGTAGGTGGCGTAGTAGGCCGCTTCCGGGTCCGCGCCCGCCTGACGCGCCTCCTGATAGCGACCGAAGAAAAAGATTCCGTAGTCGGTTCCGGCCGCCATCGCCAGGGCCACCAGCAGATTGATGGCGAACGTCGAAAGGACGACCACATTGTGGTCGCCGAGAAACGCGACGATTCCGCGGGCCGCAAATAATTCGATGCCAACCGTCACCAACAGGCCCACCACGGTGACGACCGAACGGTAAACGAAAAGCAGAACCGTGAAAATGATCACGGCGCCTATCAGGGTCATCTTCAAAATGGATCTGTCGCCGCTGCGCTGCATATCCGCGACGAGCGCGGCGGGGCCGGTCACGTAGGCGTGCAGCCCGGGCGGCGGCGGCGTGCGCTTGACGATGTCGCGCACCGCGGCGATGGAGTCCTGGCCCAAAGTCGTGCCTTGGTTACCGGCGAGGTTCAATTGGGCGTACACGGCCATGCGGTCGCGGCTTTGCGCACCGGCCGCCGTGAGTCGATCGGCCCATAAATCCTGCACGTGCTCGACGTGCGTCGGGTCGCCGGTGAACTGGCGGATCAATCGGTCGTAGTACGCGTGGGCGTCGTCGCCGAGCGGTTGCTGTCCCTCCAGGACGAGCATGGCGAAACTGTCCGAGTGGGACTCCTTGAAGTCGCCGCCCATGCGCTGCATGGCCTGCACCGCGGGGGCGTCCCGGGGCGCCAGCGGTACGGAATGTTCGCGGCCGACCGTCTCCAGCCAGGGAACGCCGAAGCTTACCGTCAGCGTCAACCCGACCCAGGCCAGGAGGATCGGTACCGCGAGCCGGCGGATCATGCGCGCCAGGACGGGCCGCCGAGCGGCTTCGGTGCTCATGCCGCCTGCACCGGCCCGCCGGAGGGGGCGTCGAGCTCGCGGCCAATCGCCTCGGGTTCGACCGCGCCGTCGAGCACGAAGCGGCGGCCGCCGGTGTCGCTATCGCCCTGTGTCACGATGCTTCCCACGGTCGCCGTCCAGTTCCGCAAGTCCGCCGGTTACTGGTGCTGTCCCAGCAGCAGGGCGCGCACCACGGGGCGGGGTCCGGTGGGGCGAAGCAACGAACTGGCGGGGCGGGGGCGCACCTGTTGGGGCCACCAGAACCAGCGCCCCAAAAGTGCCGCGATGGAGGGGGTCATGAAGGCGCGCACCACCAGGGTGTCGAACAGCAGACCCAGGGCGATCGTCGTGCCCACCTGACCGATGCTGCGCAGGTCGCTGACCACCATGGACCCCATGGTGAAGGCAAACACTAGCCCGGCATTCGTCACCACCTTGCCGGTCCCGCCCATGGCGCGGATGATGCCGGTGTTGATGCCGGCGCCTACTTCCTCTTTCATCCGGGCGACCAGCAGCAAATTGTAGTCAGACCCCACGGCCAAAAGGACGATCAACGACATCACGACAACCGCCCAGTGTATTTGCATGCCCAGCAAATACTGCCAAACGAATACGGACAGCCCGAAGGAGGCGCCGAGCGAGACCAATACGGTGCCGACGATAACGAGGGCGGCGACGAAACTTCGGGTGATGATCAGCATGACGATGAATATCAGGCAGAGCGCGGCGATTACCGAGATCGCCAGGTCGTAGGTCGAGCCCTGCACCACGTCCTTCACCATCGCCGCGGTCCCGGCGAGGTAAATCTGCGAATCTTCCAGTGGCGTTCCTTTGAGCGCCTCCTCGGCCGCGCTCTTTATCGCGTCGACCCGGGAAAGGCCCTCCGGCGACGCCGGATCACCCTTTTGGGTGATGAGCATGCGTGCGGCCTTCCCGTCCGGCGACAGGAAGATGTTCAGGACTCGTTTGAAATCCGCGTTTTTGAAGACTTCGGGCGGGATGTAGAAGGTGTCGTCGTTTTTGGATGCGTCGAACGCCTTTCCCATGGCGGTCGAATTATTGCTGTTGTCGTCCATCTGGCCGAAGACGCCCGACATGGTGCTATGCATCGTGAGCATCATGGTGCGCATGCTCTGCATGATTTCGATCATCTCGGGAAACTGAACGAGCAATTGCGGCAGAATCGCGTCCAGGTGGTCGAGGTCTGCGACCAGATCTCGCAGCTTATCGGTTACCGAGTCGACGCCGTCGATGGTGTCGAAGATCGATCTGATGGACCAGCAAATGGGGATGTCGAAGCAGTGCTTTTCCCAGTAGAAATAGCTGCGGACCGGCCGCCAGAAATCTTCGAAATCGGCGATGTGATCCCGCAGTTCGTTCGTGATCTCCTGCACTTCATGCGTCTTGGCGACCATGTCATGCGTCGTGGCGACCATCTGCTTGAGCAGGTCGTACATCCGCTGCATGATCGTGATGGATTCCGTCAGCATGTCGGCCTGCTTGAGCATGTCGTTCATGCGCAGCTTCTGAAAGTACATGAATTGTTGCATGCTGGCCTGCTGCATGCTGAGCATATATGGCAGGGTCGTGTGCGCGATCGGCGTTCCCTCGGGCCGCGTCACGGCCTGCACCTTGGAAATTCCCGGAACGGCCAGCACCGCCTTGGCCAGTTTATTCAAGACCAGAAAATCCGCCGGATTCCGTAAATCGTGGTCGGTCTCGACCATCAGGATTTCGGGCGCCATCATCGCCGACTGCGGAAAATGGCGCGCGGCCGCCGCAATCCCCAAATTGGCGGGAATGTCTTTGGGAATGTACTGCTGGTCGTTGTAGCTGGGTTTGTATCCCGGCAGCGTCAACAGCCCGACGAGCGCGACCGCCAACGTCGTGATCAAGATGGGCGCGGGCCACCGAACGATCGCCGTGCCCACCCGTCGCCATCCGCGAACCTTTATTTTCCGTTTCGGCTCGAACAGGCCGAAACGGCTTCCCAGCGCGAGAACCGCCGGAACCAGGGTGAGCGCGACCGCAACCGCGACGGCTATGCCGACCGCGCACGGGACCCCGAGGGCGTGGAAATAGGGCAGCCGGGTAAAACTCAGGCAATAAACCGCCCCCGCGATCGTCAGGCCGGAGGCCAAGACCACCTTCGCGACGCCGTGGTAGGTGGTATAGAACGCCACTTCTCGGCTCTCGCCGGCTTGGCGTGCCTCCTGATACCGCCCGATGAAAAAAATCCCGTAGTCGGTCCCGGTCGCGATGCACAGCGAAATCAGCAGATTAACGGCGAAGGTGGTGAGGCCGATGATTCCGTGATGGCCGAGAAACGCGACGATCGCCCGGGCGACCTGCAATTCGATACCGACCACGAGCAACAACAGGGTTACGGTGACGATCGACCGGTAGACGAGGAGCAGGGTGATAAAGATGACCGCGACGCTGAGCGCGGTGACGGTGGCGACCGTCCGGTCACCGCTGCCGTTCATGTCCGCCGAGATCGCCGCGGGGCCGGTGACATAGGCCTTGATCCCCGGCGGGGACGGCGTGCGCTCGACGATGTGCTGGACGGCTTCGACCGACTCGTTGCCTAAGGTCTGGCCGGGTTTACCGGCAAGGTCCAACTGAACGTATGCGGCCTTACCGTCGGCGCTTTCCGCGGCGCCCCGGGTGTATTCGTCCCCCCAGAAATTCTGAATGTGCCGCACATGCTTGGGGTCGTCTTTGAGCTGGAGAATCAACCGGTCGTAGTACCGGTGGGCAGCGTCGCCGAGCTGTTGGTCGCCCTCCAAGACGATCATCGCGATGCTGCCGCCGGAAGCGGATTGCTTGAAGTCCTCGTTGATCCGTTGTGCCGCCTTGAACGACGGCGCGTCGGTGGGATTCAGCGAAACCGAATGTTCCTTTTCGACCTGGTCCAGCGACGGGACGCCCAACTGCACGATGACGATGAGCGCCAACCACGCGAGGATGATCGGGACCGCAAATCGGTGGATCGTGCGTGCTACCAGCGGCTGAGAATGCAGCTGATGGTTGCTCATGCGGCCTTCAACAGGCATGAGGCGAAGGCGCTGACTTCGTTGGTGACCTTCTCGGCCTTGACCACGCCGTCCACCGTGATGCGGCAGCCGATACTGTCGCTATCTCCCTGTGCGGCAATACTTCCGATGGACGCCGCGGTGGTGATCGGGAACTCCAACGACCACGGCAGCTTCGCCCCGTCGACGTGCTGCGGATCGCCGTTGGCGTCGAAATAGCTGATCTCGGCCTCGGTCCCCGGCGGCCCGAAGATTTCGTATTTCAGGCGCTTGGGATTGAAGGGCTTGCTGTTGTCGACCTTGGTGTCGGCATAGGACAGCCGCTTTTCCGAGCCGAAGATGCCGTGCAGCCGCGACACGGTCAGCCCGCCGGCGCCCACCACGACGAGCACGACCAGCGGAATCCAGAGCCGCCGCAAACCCCGGAAAATGACGGACCTCGGATTCCGGTCGCCCCTTCCCGGTCGGCCCGGCCTGCCAGGTGCGGGCGGAGCCTGTCGAGCAGCGCGCGGAAAAAGACGCCGACGGCCCGGCTGGGGGCCGGCGCTTTCGCCAACCCCGACGGCGGCATCGGACGGGGCCCGCTCGAAATCGCGCACGCTGCCTTCAACCACGGACTTACACTAACCGACACGAGTTCAATAACGGCTCCAAATTTTTTAAGAGACCACGCGGCCCGCCGGCGAACTAGCGCCCCTGCGCATCGACCGCCCTCTTGACTTCTTGCGCGCGCGCCACCTGCTGCGCGGTGTAGCCGATGAGCAGCGCCATCGCCGCGATGAGAACGACAACCCCGCCCAGCCACATCCAGCCGTAGGAGTAGCCGTGGTCCAGCGCCCGCAACTGTGCCTCGGTCATCGACTTCACCGGCCCGTGAACGCCGCCGAGGCGCAGCGTGCGCGCCGCGATGGCGGCCTGGACGACGGCCATCACCAGCGGTCCGGCCAGGCTCCGCAGCATCAACGCGACCGCCGAGGCGGGACCGATCTGGTCGACGCCGACGCTGGCGATCAGCGCGAGCCCGAGGGGCACGTTGATCATGCCGAGACCGATGCCCGCGACGACGATCGGCAGCGCGAGATCGGGGAAGTACGGCATGCCGCGGCCGAGCGTCGCCCCGCACAGGATCGCGCCCAGCAGCACGACGACGCCGGCGATCACCACCACCCGCGGCGGGAACCACGACACCAGCCGCGAGGCCGCGGCGGCCCCGACGGCGGTCGCGAAGCCGAACGGGATAAAGCCGATCGCCGCGCGCATCGGCCCGTAGCCCATGATGTTTTGCACGTACAGGGCGATCAGCACGGCCATGGTGAACGTCACCCCGCCGGTGAGGAATGTGGCGGCGAACGTGGCCATGCGGTTGCGGTCGAAGAACAGTCCCAACGGCACGATGGGGTTCTCGGCCGTCCGCTCCACCAGGGCGAACGCGACAAACGCCGCCACGGCCACCGCGGCTGAGCCGACGGTGACCCCCGACGGCCAGCCCGTCTCCGGGCCCGTGGTCAACGCCAGGACGGACGCGGTGCAGGCCAGCGTGGCCAGCACACCCCCGAGGGCGTCGAGCTTCATCCGCTCCTTGACGGTCTCCCGCAGCGCCACGCAGGACAGGTAGATCACCACCAGCCCGATCGGCACGTTCACCAGGAACGCCAGCCGCCACGACACCTCGGTGAGCGCCCCGCCCGCCACCAGGCCCACCACCGACCCGACGCTGGCCATCGCGCCGAACACCGCCATCGCGGCGTTGCGTGACGGCCCCTTGGGGAACGTCGTCGCGACCAGCGCCATGGCCGTGGGCGCGACGATGGCCGCCGCCACGCCCTTCAGCAGCCGGGCCACCACGAGCAGGCTTCCGTCCCAGGCGACTCCGCACATGGCCGACGTGATGGTGAACAGCGCCGCGCCGACGATCAGGGTCCGCTTGTGCCCGATGGTGTCGCCGATGCGGCCGCCCAACAGCATCAGGCCCCCGGCGGCCAGCACGTAGCTGGTGATCACCCAACTCCGCGCGGCATCCGATAGCCCCAGCTCGTTCTGGATCTTCGGGAGCGCGAAGATCGCGACGGTGCCGTCCATCATCGCCAGCAGCTGGATGCCGCCGAGGGCGCTGACGACGGCGACGAACTGCCGCGCCGGCAGCCGGGTCGCCGGCTGCCGACCCGTGTCGCCCGCCGTGGTCGGCTCGACCTGCATAGGCCCGCTCATCTCATGGCTGGTGCCGTCGGGTGCGTGGGTGCCCGCTCACGTCGCGTTAGCAGACACGAGTGCAATAACGGTCCACACCCTAGTCCAGGGCTGGTCCGGACTTCGACCATGTTTCGGCCGTGGCCGCGAAAGCGGCTCGGTTCGTCAATCGATGTCGCCAGTCAGGCCGAACTCGGCCAGCGTGCGCGCGGCCACCTCCCGCAACGCGGGCTTGGTGTTTTCGGCGCCCGGTCGGTAAGCCAGGACGTGAACGAAGATCCTGCCCAGCGGCGGCGTGCGCAGCGACAGCAGTTGCAGCTGGCCGCCCGTTCGGTCGAGCCACCGTCGGGTCACGCACTGCCTGATCCCCCGGGCGAAGGCGTAGTCGCAGTGGGTGCCGTCGATCAGGCTCACCACCGAGCCCACGTCGCCGAGGTTGGAACACACCACCGGGCGATCGGGATCGGCGAACGCCGCGTCGACCCCCCGCCGCCAAGTTCGTTTCGGCGTGAACGGGCTCAGCGCGGCGAGCTGCGAGGACGCATCCGGCGTTTCGCGGCACGCCTGCAGCGCGTTCTTGATCGCCGCGCGCGCTTCGCTCAGATCCTCGGTCAGCCGCGTGGGGTCGACGCTGGCGCGGGCCAGGGAGACGGCAACGGCACGGGTATCGCCCTCGGTGCGGTCGCTCAAGATCAGCTGCAGGGTCACGGCGCCGTCGCTGGCGCGCCGGCGGCCGAGGCGCTCGGCGAGTTTCGCGGTCAGCCCGGCGGCCAGCGTGTTGCTCGTGCCGCCGAGGGCCTTCGCGCGCAAGTCCCACTCTTCCAGGCCGACGGCGATCGTGACGCCGGGCACCACGACGGGCTCGTCGTCGCCGCCTTCGACGGGGGCGGCGGGTCGGGGGGCCGGCGGTCGGGTGCCGTCGCGCCGCTGCCGGCGGGTCAGTTTGGCCAGCGCGACGAGCGCGCGGCCGGCCTCGGGCGCGTCCCGCACCGTTTGGCGGGCGTCCTGAACCAGTGCGCGCAGTCGGGTGCGAGACCGCGGTGGCGGGTAGCCGAGGTCGTGCGCGTTGCCCAGGATCGCCTCGATGATCGCGACGAGAAAGCCGATGCCGTCGAGCAGGTAGTGCGAAGCCACCAGGCTGACGGCGGTCGAGCCATCGGTCAGCGGTAGCACGCCGAGGTGCCAGCCGGGCCCCGATTCCGGATCGACGGGCAGTTGTGAGCGCTCGTCGGCCCAGTCGCTGAGTTCGGCGCGGGGACGGGCGCGCTCGGCGAAGTCGATTTCCGGGTGCCCCGGATCCAGGACCCATCGATGCCGACCGAAGGGCAGCGGCGAACGCTCGATCAGCCGCGCCAACAATCCGTGACGCAGATTTTGGTGAAAACGCCGCAGGCCGTCGAGGTCGATGGGGTGCTCGTAAAGCCAGACGACCTGCATCACTTCGGTCTGGCCGGCGGCGCGCTGCCCCGCGAAGAACGCTTGGTCCACGAACGTGAGCCGGTTATCCGGCCGCGCGGCACCGCTGGGCGTCCGGCTGCCGGACGACTCGCCGGTTGGCAGGATCGGGACCGGCACCGATCAGCTCCCGAGCTGGCTGCGCGGGGTGGCGCCGGGCGCCACGGCGGCGCCCTTTGGGGGTGGGTACGAAATCATCGCATCAGGTTAGCTTCGGGACTTTAGCTTGGCCCAGCATTTTCGGGCGGCCTTCGGTCAAGGAGAATCGCGCATTTTCCGGCGGGACGTATGGAATGTGACCCGCCCGAAATTGCGCGACATTGCGCGGCGAGAGGCGGCGGGCCCTTATGGTGTTGTCGTGACTTCATGGTCCGGCGCCGCGGCGGTCGACCGTAACCGCGCAACGCATCCCGAACGGCTGTGCCGGTGGCGCCCGCGCGCGTCGCGCATGGCGTCGAGCGGCGAGTTGCGGTGGTGACCCCGGGCGCGCGGCCCGGTTCGGAGTCGCGCCCCACGGCTCTGTTCGTGCTGGGGTTTGCGCGGTCCGGAACGTCGGCGTTGACGCGGGTCTTGTCGCTGTGCGGCGCGGCGCTTCCGCCCGGGCTGCTGGGCGCGACCGCGCGCGATCCCGCCGGCTTCTGGGAGCCCCGCGCCGCCGTCTACCTCAACGGAACGATCCTGCGCCGCCACGGCAGCGCCGGGTTCGATCCGACGTTGCGCCTGCAGGAGGAGGGCGCGTTCGGCGCCGACGAGACGGCCGCGTACATCGCCAAGATGCGGGCATTTTTCACCTCGCTGCCCGCCGCGCCGCTCGTGGTCATCAAGGACCCGAAGATTACGGCCATCGCGGGTATGTGGCTGGAGGCGGCGCGTCAGGCCGGATTCGCGCCCG
Organism: Mycobacterium palustre; assembly: GCF_002101785.1. Lineage (GTDB taxonomy): Bacteria > Actinomycetota > Actinomycetes > Mycobacteriales > Mycobacteriaceae > Mycobacterium > Mycobacterium palustre. The sequence continues at coordinate 4,271 of NZ_LQPJ01000052.1, read as the reverse complement.
CGGCAGCGATCGCGGTGCGCCACCCCGAAGAAGCCGTCCAGTCGTTGATGGCGGGTGCAAGCGTCACGCCGGAGCTGGGAAGCGCGTTGTGGTTGAAATACAGCCTGCTGGCCGAAAGAGACACCCGCGGCTTGCCGCGGGTGTTCGTTGACTACGCCAATCTCATGGACGATTGGCGCCGCGAAGTCAAGCGGATTTCCGCGGCGCTGGCAATCGATTTAGATGTCCGGAATGAGGATGCCGTCGAGAAGTTCCTGGCGCCCGCTTTGCGGCACCACCGAAACGATCACTCGGCGACCCGAGTTTTCGGTGCGGACTGGATTCCGGTGGCCCACGAAGCGCTGAGCGCGGCCGCCCGCGACGAGCCCTGGGATCAAACCGCGCTGGATAACGTTTTCGAGGCCTATCGGGCGAGCGAAGAAGGTTTTCGGATCGCGTTCGACAATTTCGACCAGCTCAGCCGGGTGTACCGACGCATCCCGATCTCGGTCGTCAACCTCTTCATCAGGCTCAACGCCATCGCGCGCCGGCGAAACGAGACGTGGGCGTAATCGAAGGTCGGAGACCCGCCGATGAGATTCGTGCTCGCTTTCTATGGAACTCGCGGCGATGTCGAGCCCGGCATCGCCGTCGGCCGTGAGCTACTGCGCCGAGGCCACGACGTGCGCATGGCCGTCCCGCCCGATTTGGTCGGGTTCGCGGAGTCGGTCGGGCTACCGGCGATCGAATACGGCCCGGACACGCAGGCCTGGCTGGAAGCGACCCGCAACTTCTGGGCGCGGCTCTTTCGCAGCCTCTGGAGGATCCGGGATGTCAAGGCGCTGCTGCGCGAGGCTCGCGAGCCGGGCATCCAGCGGTGGGCGGAGATGAGCGCGACGCTGACGGCGCTCGCCGAGGGCGCCGACCTGCTTTTGACCGGCATGAGCTACCAGGAACTGGCGGCCAACGTCGCCGAGCATCGCGACCTTCCGCTGGCGACGCTGTTGTGGTTTCCGATAAGGGTCAACGGCCGCCTCGTTCCGATGCTGCCGGCGCCCGTGGTGCGCTCGGCGATGCGGGTGTACGAGTGGTTGGTCTGGCGCGGGGTCAAGCGGGGCGAGGACGCGCAGCGGCGCGAATTGGGTTTGCCGAGGGCGACAGGCCCGGCGCCGCGGCGGATCGCCGCACGCGGATCGCTGGAGATCCAGGCGTACGACGAGGTGTGCTTTCCGGGGCTGGCCGCCGAGTGGGCGAAATGGAACGGGCAGCGGCCCCCCAAGCGGCCCTTTGTCGGCACGCTGACGCTGGAGCTGGCGACCCAGGCCGACGACGAGGTCGCCGCTTGGATCGCCGCGGGAACGCCGCCGATCTTCTTCGGGTTCGGCAGCATTCCGATCGAATCTCCGGCCGAGGCGCTCGCCATGATCGCGGCGGCCTGCGCGCAGCTGGGCGAGCGGGCGCTGGTCAGTGCCGGCTGGACCGACTTCGGCGACGTCACTAGCTTCGAGCACGTCAAGGTCGTCGGCGCGGTGAACTACGCGGCGATCTTCCCGGCCTGTCGCGCCGTCGTGCACCACGGTGGCGCGGGCACCACGGCGGCGGGCCTGCGCGCGGGCGTGCCCACGTTGATCCTCTGGATGGCCGACGTGCAGGGGATCTGGGGGGCCGCGGTCAAACGGCTGAAAGTGGGCACCGCCCGGCGCTTTTCAGCCACGACGGAACGGTCTCTGGTCGCGGACCTGCGCCGGATCCTGGCCCCGCGATACGCCGCGCGGGCCCGCGAAGTCGCCACCCGGATGACGCAACCCGCCGAGAGCGTTGCCGCCGCCGCCGATCACGTGGAGGATTTCGCCCGCCTGCGGCGGGTCGGCTGATCGGCGCCCCGGCCGTCAGCGACCGGCCCCCATGCCGCCGCCGACGCCGAGGGCCAGCATCGCGACCCCGGCCACGGCGACCATGGTTATCAGTACCTGCCGCCGGTGGGCCAAAATCCAGTCGTGCAGAAACTGCAGGGCCGCATGGGTTTTCGCGGGCGCGGCCAGGTGGCTGAGCAGAATGATCTCGACGACCGCGAACATGCCGACCACCCAGACGAGGGCGAGGCCGACCTGCGCGCCGATCGCGGCGCCCGAGGCCATGATGGTGGTCAGCACCAAAAGGGCCGTCAAAGGCGGCGGCCCTGACAGGACGCCGAAGACGAATGCGGGCCAAATGGACCCGTTTTCCCACGCGCCGTAGGTGCGGGCGCGCCACCCCCGGCGCGCGGAGCCGTTTCTGGTCGCCGCATCCCGGCCCGGCGGGAGTGTCGACGGCGCCCCGGCCGGGGCCGCCACGGTGGCGCGCCGACGCGCCCGGAGGCGGGCCGCCAGCACCGCGGCGATCGACAGCGCGACCACTCCGATGCCGATTTGGGTGTGCCGGACGGCGGGGCTGGCAAGCGTGGCCGGGGTGGCATAGCGTTCGGCGAACGACCGCAAGGATGGGGTGAGGTGCAGGACGGTCAGCGGAACCAGCATGTAGGGCACGCTCGAGGTCATGGCGCCCACCCAGTACGTGCACAGGCTTTGCAGGGGCCGTGGTCGGGTGATCAGCAGGAGGATCAGGCCGAGGCGCACGGGATCGAGCGTGAGCAGAAGCGTCGGCACCAGCAGCACTGAGCTCCACACGGTCGGAACACTACCGCCGGGTCATTTGCCGTCGCGCGCCGCAAAAGGCGATTCGATCTCTGGCGGCAGCGCCGTTCCGGAAAGCCAACCGTCGACGGTGCGGGAGAACAGGTCGGGGCAGCGAAGGGGCCAGTCGTGGAGCATGCCGGTGGCGATCATGTCGATTCCGTTGGGCATTCGCCGCGCCAGCGCCGCCGCGGAACGGCGTACGAACGGCATCTCGTAGGTTCCGGTCAGAAATAGCGTGGGCGAATCCGATTTGTCGAGGCCGGGCGGAAGCGTGAACCCCGCGGATTCCTCGACGATCTGGGCGATTTCGGCGCTGTCCATCGGGTTCCGATCCTCGCGGCGGTCTTGGATCGTGGCCGAGGAGATTTTCGCGTAGCGCGGTGCCTTCATCCGGATGGTCACGAACCGAGAGACCCGCGCGACGCGCCCCAAAAGGAACGCCGACAGGCGCGCGCCGGGGATCGCGTTGATGACGATTCCGCACAGCACCGCCCGGTCGACGAGCTCCGGCTCGGTGGCCAGCAGCTGCGCGCCCACCTGGGCGCCGAGCGACAAGCCCACCACGTGCGCCCGGCCGGAACTCGCCCGCGCGCGGATGAGCTCTGCGACCGCGGCGGCGGTTTCGCCGATCCGGAACGGGCCCAGCCCCCGGCTCTTGCCGTGCTGCGGCAGGTCGGGGACCAGGCAACGGTAGCGCTGCATCCGCTCGACCACGGGCTGCCACGATTGGCCGGTGTATTCCCCGCCGTGCAAGAAGACGATAGCCGGCGCGCCGGCGGGGCCGGTTTCTCGCACAAACAAATCCACCCGGCGGTCCTATGCACTCGATGGGCTAAGTTGGTTCAAGGATTTCACCACCCGCTTTCGGCACTCTGCTCAGTTGGCGAATTCGGTGTCGTTGATGTGGGTGGCCACGCGCAGGGCGTTGGCGGCGACGGTCAGGCTGGGGTTGAGCCCGGCACTGGAGGGGAAGAAGGACGCGTCCACGACGTAGAGGTTGTGCACCTCGTGGGCCCGGTTTTGCGGGTCGAGGACGCTGGTTTTGGGGTCGGTGCCAAAGCGGCAGGTGCCGCAGACATGGCCCAGGGTCGAGTTGTGATCGCCGGTGCGCAGGGTGAGTTTGCGAAACGGCCGCAGCGCCTCTTTTACCTGCCGCAAAAACACCGCGCGGCGCTCGAGTTCGCTGGCGTGCAGCCGATACCGAAGTCGCAGCCGCTGGCGGCCGTCGTCGCCGGGCCGGTCGGGCGGCAGGATGCGGTTGTCGAGGTAGGGCAGGTCTTCCATCATCGCGGCCAGCACCAGCCCGCCGCCCAGGAAGCGCTCGTAGAGCGGCCGCATCAGCGGGCTGACCAGTCGCAGCGCCCTGGGCCGCCAGCCGGGGTGGTTGGTCAGCATCTCCAGGGACGCCAGCGACGCCATCACGCCGGCCGACTGCACGGTGCCGTACTTTTGGCCCTGCCAGAAGTAGAAGTCGTTGAGCCCGATCTCCTTGTTCTCGGCCGTGATATTGCAGTCGGGTTGTGGCCAGACCTCGATCCAGTCGAGGAGGTGGCGCATGAGGTTGCGTCCGACCCAGTCGGAGCCGTTGGCCAGTCCGCGGGGCCAGTGGCCGCTGCG
>NZ_LQPJ01000051.1 GCF_002101785.1 Mycobacterium palustre | reverse complement strand
CTCGGCCGCGCCGGCCGTGAAGGCGACGGCGCCGGCGCCGCCGTTCCCGGCGGCCCCGAAGAACAGGCCGGCGTTGCCGCCGGCCCCGCCGGCGCCGCCGCCACTGGCAGCCGCCCTGCCGCCGGCCCCGCCGGCGCCGCCCGAGCCGAACAACATGCCGGATCCGCCGGCGCCGCCCGCCCCGCCGTTGCCGGTCGTCGACGCGCCACCGGTGCCGCCGGCCCCGCCGGAGCCGAACAGCCCGCCGCCGGCCCCGCCGTTGCCACCGGCGGTGCCGGTCGCGCCGGCCGCGCCGGACCCGCCGATCCCGCCGTTGCCGAACAGGATGCCGCCGGCGCCGCCGGCGGCCCCCGTGCCCGCGGCGCCGTTGGCGCCGTTGCCGATCAGCGGGCGCCCGGTCAGCGCCTCGGCGGGCGCGTTGATCGCGTTGAGCGCCTGCTGCTGCGCGGCGTGCAGCGGATTGGCGCTGGCGGGGGCGTTGAAGCCGTCCAGGCCCAGCAGCTGACCGCCGACGCCGCCGGCGCCGGCCGCGCCGCGCGTCTGGCCCAGGCCGCCGTTGCCGCCGTTGCCGCCGTCGCCGATCAACATGCCGTTGCCGCCGGCGCCGCCCGCGCCGCCGACGCTGCTGGTGGCGCCCTGGGCGGTGCCGCCGCTGCCGCCGTTGCCGCCGTTGCCGATCAGGCCGGATCGGCCGCCGGCGCCGCCGGCCCCGCCCTGCGCGGTCGCGCCGTCGCCCCCGGCGCCGCCCGCGCCGCCGGAGCCGTTGAGCAGGCCGGCGATGCCGCCCGCCCCGCCGCGCCCACCGGTCTGGGGGCCGAACCCGCCGTTGCCGCCGGCGCCGCGGTCGCCGAACAGCAGGCCGCCGTTGCCGCCCGCCCCGCCGGCGCCGCCGATGCCGCCCACCGGCGTGATGCTTTCGCCGCCGGCACCGCCCGCGCCGCCGGGGGCTCCGAGGCTGAACATGCCGGCGTGGCCGCCGGCCCCGCCGTTGCCGCCGCCACTGGCAGCCGCCCTGCCG
>NZ_LQPJ01000050.1 GCF_002101785.1 Mycobacterium palustre | reverse complement strand
GACCGCGCCCACCCGCGCCTCCCGGGGCCCCGCCGCGCCCGCCGGCGCCTCCCCATCGGCCCGCGGGCCCACCCCAGCAGCCCACCGGCTTCCCGCCTTCCGGCCCGCCGGTCCCGCTTGCGGCGCAGCTTCCCGACCGCGGTTGGCGACGCCTCTTGCGGCTGGCCACCTTCGGCCTCGTCAAGCTCGGCCCCTCGGCCGCGCAGCGCCAGGAGGCCGAGTACGAAGCGGCCATCCGAACCGTGCTGCACGGCAACTACAAGGTCGGCGTGCTGGGCAAGGGCGGCGTCGGCAAGACGTCCGTCGCGGCGAGCGTCGGGTCGCTGTTCGCCGAACTGCGCCACCAGGACCACGTCGTGGCGATCGATGCCGACACGGCGTTCGGCCGGCTGGCCAACCGGATCGACCCCCGGTCTACCGGCTCGTTCTGGGAGCTGACGGCGGACAAGAACCTGCAGTCGTTCGCCGATGTGGTCGGGCGCCTGGGCCGCAATTCCGCCGGGCTGCACGTGCTCGGCGGCGAGCCGGCATCGGGGCCGCGCCGGGTGCTCGACCCCGCGATCTACCGCGAAGCCGCGCTGCGACTCGACCGGCACTTCACCATCTCGGTCATCGACTGCGGCTCGACGATGGATTCACCGGTCACCCAGGAGGTCCTGCGCGATCTAGACGCGCTGATCGTGGTGTCTTCGCCGTGGGCCGACGGTGCCTCCGCCGCCGCGCGGACCATGGAGTGGTTGTCGGAGAAAGGCAAGACCGGCCTGCTGGGCCACACCGTCGTGGTGCTCAACGACTCCGACGGCCACGCCGACAAGCGCACCCGCGAGCTGCTGGCCCGCGAGTTCGTCGAGCACGGGCAGCCGGTGGTCGAGGTGCCGTTCGACCCCCACCTACGGCCGGGCGGCGTCATCGACGTGACCCGCGAATTGGCCCCGTCGACACGGCGTAGCTTTCTTCAGGTGACCGCGACGGTCGCGGGCTACTTCGCCGCGCGGCCGCACCGCGCGCCGGCCCGGCAGCCGGGCGGCGACCACACCTAGGTGTACCCGGCCATAACGTTGGTTACAGGCGGCTGATGGGTGGTAGGCCGCTGAGTGCGCTGTGGCGGCGTTGAGTGT
>NZ_LQPJ01000049.1 GCF_002101785.1 Mycobacterium palustre | reverse complement strand
ACGTACTCGATCGCGTACGGCGACGCGGTGTCGATGTGGTTGTACGGCGCGATGCTGTTGCCGGTGTCCATGACCAACTCGGGCGCAGGCCACAGACTACGAGTGATCGGCTGCCAGCACCCCGGCGCGCCGCCCGGGCCGCCGCGGGCGTTCACCCGGGGCAGGTTCTCCGGATAGATGTAGGGGTTGGGCGCCCCGCCGACCAGCGTGGCGACGTTGCCCAGGGCCGCAAGCCCCTGGGTCGGCAGCGCGAAAATCCCGATCAAACCGATGAGGGTGACCGCCGACACCGGATTCAGCAGCAACCCAAGGCCCGACAACAACTCGGTGTCCATGTTCAGCGAGTAGCCGTTGAAGCCCCCCTCGGACGCGCCCGTGACGGGCGCGATGTCGTGGTAGTTGCGCAGGGTGCAAAAGATCGCCGGGCTGTAGGTGTCGAGCAGCTGGGCGCTGGGCACCAGATCCTGAGCCCCCCGCGCCAAATACGGCCCACCCCGCTCGAAAATGTCGGCCCCGGTGTTGCCAAACCCCGCCGCCGACAACAACGCCTGATCCAAATCCTTTTGCTGGGCATTAAGCGTGCGCGCGGTGATCACCGAGTTGTTCAAAAAGTCGAACAAATCCGGCGCGGCGTTGGCATAGGTGTCCCCCAACCCCGCCAACTGCTGAATATCGTGACGCGCCTGAGGCAGCTGCGGATTGACATCATCAAGAATCGCATTGGCATTGACCACCGACTGCCCAAACCGATCCCCCAACCCCGCCAACGACTGCGCCGCAGCACTTAGCGTCAGGTTCAACTTCACCGGATCCACCTTCTGCGCGATCTCGGTGATCGTCTCAAACAACGTATTGATCTCGGTGGTCACCGACCGCGCATCAATCACCGTCTGCGGCGAAATCCGCTGCGGCGACGGATTCTTCGGCGTGGTCAGCGACACATACTTACCACCGAACACCGTCGTGGCCTTGATATCGGCATTGACATTGGCCGGAATCAAATGCAGATACCGCGGATAGACATCCAAGGTGAACTTCGCCGCCGGCTTCCCATCACGCACCGTCTCGGCAATATGGGCCACCCGCCCGATCTCCACCCCGTTATAGGTGACCTTCGACCCCGGATCCATCACCAACCCAGCCCGCGACGCCACCATCGTCAACTTC
>NZ_LQPJ01000048.1 GCF_002101785.1 Mycobacterium palustre | reverse complement strand
GAGGCCGTTGCTGACGCCGAGTTGACGGTGGCCGGTGTGCGGTCGCGGGTGGATGCGTTGGTGGACACGCTGCGTGAGCGGGCCCGCGAGACCGAGCTGCAGCGCGGGATGTTGCCCGAGAACCTGGCCGACCTGACGGCGGCGGGCGTGTTCAAGCTGACGTTGCCCAAAGACCACGGCGGCCTGGAGGCCAGCATCACCGAGATCAACGAGATCGTGGCCCAGATCAGCCGCGGGGACCCCTCCACCGGCTGGATGGTCGCGATCATCACCGCGATGAACACCTGGGTGGGGTTCGTCGCCGATGAGGCCGCCGAGGAGATCCTGGCCACCCCCGACTTGAGGATCACCGGCCTGATCGCCCCGACGGGCAAAGCGCAGCCGGTCGATGGGGGCGTGCAGGTCTCGGGGGTGTGGATGTGGAACACTGCCGGCAAGCACAGCAACTGGGTGGCGTTGGCGTGCATGTGCGCCAGCGAAGACCCGGCCAAGGGCCCGACCCCGATCGCGTGTTTGGTGCCGACCTCCTCGGTCACCGTGCACGACACCTGGGACGCCTCGGGGATGGCCGGCACGGCCACCAACAAGATCACCGCCGAGGACCTGTTCGTGCCCCAGTCGCGGGTGATCCCGATTCCCGACCTGGCCGCCGGCACCTTCGTGCCGCGCGCCAAATCGGACAACCCGTACTACAACCGCCCCGCCATGAATCTTTTTCTCGGGATTCAGCCTGCAACCATGTTGGGGATTGCGCGGGGGGCGATGGATGTGTTCCTCGAGCGGCTGCCGGGGCGGGCCATCACCTACACCAGCTACGCCGATGCCACGCAGGCGCCGATCACTCATTTGCAGGTGGCCGAGGCCCAGTACGCGCTGGAGATCGCCGAGATGTACACCGCGCGCATCGGAGCGCTCATCGACGGCGCCTGCGAGCTGGGCATCCCGGTATCGCTCGATGAGCGGGTCCGGACCCGGGCGTATTTGGCGCAGGTCACCAGGTACTCCCGCGAGTGCGTCACCACCCTTTATCACGCCAGCGGCGCCTCCGCGATCCAGAACTCGGTGCCCATCCAGCGCTACTTCCGCGACGCCCACGCCCTGTCGCTGCACGCGCTGCAACAACCCACCAGCGCCCAAGAACTCTACGGCCGCCACCTGCTCGGCCTCGAACCCAACACCACACTGCTCT
>NZ_LQPJ01000047.1 GCF_002101785.1 Mycobacterium palustre | reverse complement strand
AGAGACTCACGCGATGGCCCTCTTACGTCAGGGACCGACACGCCGCCATCACTTACACCACTCCCCGGGACGCTCCCGAGCCTCTCGACGGCGGCATGCGTTGTGGCCTCGATATTCGCAGAGTCCGCGAGCGCGTTGTGGACACCGTCAACGACGGCGGCAGTGGTCAATTCGTCGGTGCGGATCAGCGACCGTTCATCGTCGATGGAAAGCGCGAAATCTCTGCACTTGGGCAGATACTCCAGCTGCACGACAGGGGTGTCGGACAGCGCCGCCAAGATCCCGGCGTGAAGCCGGCTGACGATGGCGACGGAGCAGCGGGCCAGCTCCCGCGCCGCGGCGTTCGCATCGACAGGATGCACAATGTCTGCGGCGACGCCGTTGAGCGCCTGTCCGGTCCACCTCTTGTCGACTTGATTCATCAGGATTCCGACAAATCGATAGCCCTCCGAGGATAGTTGTTTGATCGCGCCCGCCATCTCTTCAGCCACCTTCGCCGGTTCCTGTCCCCAGAGGTCGTCGTCGCCGAAGCCGAGATTCAGCCCGACCAAGCCTGCTTCCGGCGCTACGTCAGGTCGCGGAAGCAGAAGTGCCGGGTCGCCCGATACCTCCACATTGACCCCGATGTCGGATAGGAGCTCGGCGCTTCGCGGTCCCCGCACCGACACGATGCGAAACTCTGAAAGTATCGGCGCCCATCGCTTCAGCTCGTCCTTGTCCGAACGGTTCTTGCGTCGCTCAAAGAAAGGGTCGTCAACTCCAACACCGATCGCGTAGCTTCCATTATTTCTGGTGAGGGTAAAGCCTCGCTTGATCAGTTGCCTGAAATCGTAAGTCCCCACCAGAGTGCCGCCGCCCACCACTTGCCTGCTGCGTCGCAGTGACCGATTCAAACCCGTTGCGTAAGTCCTGGCCATCTCTCGTTGAAATCTCGGCATGACGAGAAACGTCGCACCGGGAAGCTGCGACCGGACCGCGTCATAGATCGCGTCATCGCCGAGATTTCCCATTCCCTGCCAGCCCAAGTAGGCGACCAGGGGATCTGCGGCGCGCCTCGCTGTGCATCTTCGCGGGAACGGGAATCTGCGGGGGCCGGTGCCACCACGGCGGCTAGGTGTACCCGGCCATAACGTTGGTTACAGGCGGCTGATGGGTGGTAGGCCGCTGAGTGCGCTGTGGCGGCGTTGAGTGT
>NZ_LQPJ01000046.1 GCF_002101785.1 Mycobacterium palustre | reverse complement strand
CATGTTGCGCACCCGACAGCCCTACAACCCGGCCGGCAGCACCAACGCGGCTTGACAAACGCATTAGGGAGCCTCCTTACCGCTTTTGGTTAAACGCAATTTATCGCCGACCATTTGCGAAATTCTTGCGATTCGCTGACGGAGGTCCCGCGAATTCCTAGCGGCTGGCCGCGTCTCAGGACGGCGGTGGTTCGCCGTCGTTCGCCTCCGGTGGGGCGGGTCCGGTGAGTTGTGCCTGGCGCTGCAGGCGTTCGCGGCGGTTGTGGTTGCGTTCGGCGCGGGTGCGTCGGCGTTTGGGCATCATGGCGGTGCGCTCGGCGCAGTGGTCGGGGGTCAGGTCGGTTTCGGCGGCGGGCATGCCGCCCACCGCGCGACACAGGCTGGGAAACAGCGGCGTGCTGCCCGGGGTTGTGACATAGGTGTGGCCGGCCGGTGAGGTCACGATCAGGGTGCCATCGGCGAGACGACGGGCGTCGACCGTTGGCCGGCCTTCATCGACGACCTCGACATCGGTGCGACGATAGCGGTAGCCGACGTATTGCGATCGGTATCAGCCTGGTTGGCCCGGGTCACCCTGCTGGCCCGTAGCGCCCGTGGCTCCTTGATGGCCTGGAGCGCCGGAGACGCCGGTTCTATACCCAACTCCGCCCGCGCCACCGCTGCCGCCGGCTCCGCCCGGCCCGCCGACACCGCCGGCGCCGCCGGCGCCGCCAGCCCCGGGAACGCCTGCTTGGCCGAACAGTCCGCCCGCACCGCCGGCGCCACCGTCGCCGCCGTCGCCGCCCGCACCACCAGAACCACCGGCACCACCATCACCGCCGTTACCGCCGTTGCCCCCTTCGCCAAGGCCGTATGCGTTCATAATCCCGTCTCCGCCGGTTCCACCAGCGCCGCCGTTGCCGCCAGCCGCGCCCATGCCGCCGTAACCGCCGATGCCACCAACCCCGCCGTTGCCGCCGTTGCCGATCAGCAGTCCGCCGTGACCACCGGTGCCCCCGAGGCCACCGGCCCCTCCGGCAGCGCCTGAAGCGCCGATCCCGCCGACACCACCGTCGCCGCCATCCCCTCCGATGCCAGTGAACAGGACGGGACCAAATGGGGTGTCAATGAAGCCGGCCCCGCTGCCGACGCCGCCGTTACCTCCAGCACCTCCCGCCGCGCCGATGCCGCCCGTGCCGCCGGTACCACCGTTGCCCCCATTAGTGAAGGCGAAACCTTGGATGACGGTCTCGGAACCGATCACGGTAGCGGTAGCCCCCGTGGCGACGCCACCATTGCCACCAGCGCCACCCGCGGCGCCGATGCCACCGACCCCGCCAGCACCGCCATCGCCGCCCTGACCTATGGTCAGGACGGGCGTGGGGCTTGTGGTCGTGTTTACGCTGATAGCGTCGCCGCCGCTGCCGCCCGAGCCGCCGGGAGCCTGCGGTCCGCCCGCACCGCCGGTGCCCCCGTTACCCCCCGAGACGTTTTGGTTTCCCCCGCCAACGGGACCCGCGTACCCCGTGCCGCCGGTGCCGCCTGTGCCGCCCGTAATTTGAGAGTCGCCGGCGGCCCCGGGTCCGCCGCCCCCGCCGTTGCCTGGATTGGCAGCGTCTGCGTTCGTGCCCGGTGTGCCGGAAGCCGCCTGGCCGATCGGGTTCGCCTGCGGATTTACACCGTTGGCGCCGGTCGAGCCGAGCCCGCCCGGCCCACCGGCCCCGCCGTTGCCGAAGAGGCCCGCATTACCGCCAGCTCCCCCGTTCCCGCCGTTGTCGCCGCCCGCACCACCGACACCGCCATTGCCCATCAACCATCCCCCAGCGCCGCCGGCACCGCCTGCAGCACCGTGACCTCCGGCCCCGCCTGCGCCACCGGTGCCGATCATCCCGGCGGCCCCGCCAGCACCCGCCACACCGGCGGCATCGGTTGCCCCCGCCCCCCCGTCGCCGAAGAGTAAACCGCCGGGACCACCTGTGGCTTGGGCCAACGTCCCGCCGGAGACTCCCGCCGCACCATTACCAATCAAGGGCCGCCCGAACATCGCCTCGGCGGGCCCATTAATCACCGGGTCCACCGTCTGACCCACCGGACTGGCGATCCACGCTTCCCCGGCGGCATGAATTGGGCCATAAACCAACGTCTCGAACGCCGCTCCGGGCGAGCCCAGCGCGGCAACCGCGGCGGTCTCAGCGTCCAGATATGCGCCACTGGCCGCGTTCAACGCCAGCGCAAACTGTGCGTGAAACGCCGCCGCCTGCGCGCCCAGAGCCTGAAACTCCTGTCCCGCCCGGCCAAACAACTCCGCCACTGCCGCCGACACCTCGTCCTGGGCCGCCGCAACCACCGAAGTCGTCGGCCCCGCAGCCGCAGCGTGCGCCGCACTCAGCGCCGCACCGATACCGTCCACGTTCGAGGCGGCGGCCACTAACCACTCGGGAGCTGCCGCAAACGACATTTGAGCCCTCCCAACACGTCAGTCCACACCAGTCTTAGAACGGAACTTTAGGACAGCCGCACGCAAGAAAATGTATGTTTCATACCGAACCGAAACCGCGTCATAAGCATCGACGCGGCAGGGTCGTAGTCGATACCCGGCGTCGGTCGCGCCAAACTCCGTCGTTGTCAGCCGCCATGGCGGCGCTTGGGACGAGGGTCGCGCAAACATCGGTTAAACCAGTAAGCACCCGATTCCCTCGGCGCGGCACCTATCACCCCCCATGGCATCCACTAGGTGGACCGCTAACGATCAGCCCGGGATGCCTGAGGTGCCATCCGGGCCAGCGCTTCCGCCTGGGACGCCCGCGGCACCACCGATGCCGAAATCGCCGTCGCCGCCAGCTTGACCCGGCGCGCCTCGGCACGAAGCCAAACGTCTGCGCTTGATGTCCACGTCCACCGCAGGGCTAAAAGCTCGGAAGCGGAGAACCCGGCGCCGGATCATTTGCCGAGCCGCGAAAGTACTTGATCGAAGACTGAATCAGTGGAGATTTCCTCCTGCTCGCCGCTCGCCAAGTCCTTCATCCCGACGGTCCCGGCCTCGATGTCGCGGTCACCCATCACCAGGGCGATGCGGGCGCCGGAGCGGTCGGCGGCGCGCATGGCGCCTTTGAGCCCGCGGTCGCCGTAGGCCATGTCGACGCGGACGCCGGCGGCGCGCAGCCGCGCCGCGAGCACCGCAAGCCGCAGCTTGGCCTGCTCGGAGAGCGGCACCCCGAACACCTCGCAGCGGCTGGTCTTTCCCACGCTCTTTTTCTCGGCGCGCAGCGCCAGCAGGGTCCGGTCCACGCCCAGCCCAAAACCGATGCCGGACAGGTCTTTTCCGCCCAGCTGGCGCATCAGGCCGTCGTAGCGGCCGCCGCCGCCGATGCCGGACTGCGCGCCCAGGCCGTCGTGCACGAACTCGAACGTGGTCTTGGTGTAGTAGTCCAGCCCCCGCACCATCCGCGGGTTGATGACATAGGGCACCCCGAGCGCGTCGAGGTGCGCCAGCACGGTGTCGAAGTGCTGCTTGGCGGCATCGGACAGGTGGTCGAGCAGCACCGGCGCATCGGCCGTCATCGCGCGCACGGCCGGGCGTTTGTCGTCGAGCACCCGCAGCGGGTTGATCTCGGCGCGCCTGCGGGTCTCCTCGTCCAGGTCGAGCTGAAACAGGAAGTCCTGCAACAACTCCCGATACTGCGGGCGGCAGCTCTCGTCGCCCAGCGAGGTGATCTCCAGCCGGAACCCGTCGAGGCCGAGCGAGCGGAAACCCGCGTCGGCGACGGCGATCACCTCGGCGTCCAGCGCCGGATCGTCGACGCCGATCGCCTCGACGCCGACCTGCTGCAGCTGGCGGTAGCGGCCAGCCTGTGGGCGCTCGTAGCGGAAAAACGGTCCCGCGTAACACAATTTGACCGGCAGCGCGCCGCGGTCCAGGCCGTGCTCGATCACGGCGCGCACCACCCCGGCGGTGCCCTCGGGACGCAGCGTCACCGAGCGGTCGCCGCGGTCGGCGAACGTGTACATCTCCTTGGACACCACGTCGGTGGATTCGCCGACGCCGCGGGCGAACAGCGCGGTGTCCTCGAAGATCGGCAGCTCGATGTCGCCGTACCCGGCGCGGCGGGCGGCGCCCAGCAACCCGTCGCGCACCGCGACGAACTGCGCCGAATCCGGCGGAAAGTAGTCGGGCACCCCCTTGGGGGCGACAAAGTCCGTCACGCGCTGAGGCCTTCGAGGAACGGGTTGAAGCGACGTTCGGCGCCGATGGTGGTGGAGGGCCCGTGGCCGGGCAGGACGACGGTCTTGTCGTCGAGCACCAGCAGCTTGCCGACGATCGACGTCAGCAGGTCGCGCCCGCTGCCGCCGAACAGGTCCGTGCGGCCCACCGAGCGCTCGAACAGCGTGTCGCCGGTGAACACCACATCGGTGTCGGCGTTGACCCGGAAGCACACCGAGCCGCGGGTGTGCCCCGGCGTGTGGTCGACGTTGACGGTCACGCTGCCCAGGTCGAGCTTGTCGCCGTCGCGGTCGAGCTCCACCACCTGCTTGGGCTCGCGGAAGAACGCTCCCGCGACCAGCTGCGCCACCCGCGGCCCGAAGCCGTGGATCGGGTCGGTCAGCATGAACCGGTCCTCGGGGTGTATGTAGGTGGGGCAGCCGAAGGTGTCGGAAACCTTCTGCGCGGACCAGATGTGGTCGATGTGGCCGTGGGTCAGCAGCACCGCCGCCGGCGTCAGCCGGTTCTCGTCGAGGATTCGCCGCAGCTGGCCCATCGCACGCTGGCCGGGATCGACGATGACGGCGTCCGTCCCGGGCCGGTCGGCCAGCACGTAGCAGTTGCACGCCAACATGCCGGCGGGAAATCCGGTGATCAACACGCGTCCCAGTTTCCCACGGGGCCCGGTTGACACCGGTCGCGGCGCCCACATTAGCCTGAGCTGGCTACTCGCCGACTCGATAAGCGTCCTATTGACCGACCATGGAGGCATACCGGCCGTGCCGACCAACGAACAGCGACGTGCCAACGCCAAGCGCAAACTCGAACGGCAGCTGGAGCGGCGCGCGAAGCAGGCCCGACGGCGCCGGATCCTGGTGATCGCCGGCGGCTCGATCGTGGCGGTGGCCGCGGTCGCGGCGGTGGTGATCGCGATCGTCAACACCAAGAGCCAGCACAAGAGCAACACCGCGGCAACGACGACCACCCCGGCGAGCAGCTCCCCGGAGACCACCGCGACGACGCCTCCGCCGGACGGACCGGTGCCGCCGTTGCCGGCGTTCAAGCCGTCGGCCGACGTGGGCGCCAACTGCCAGTACCCGGCGACGCCCCAGGAACCGGCCGCCAAGCCGGTCAAGCCGCCGCGGACCGGCAAGATCCCGACCGATCCCGCGCAGGTGAGCGCCAGCATGTCGACCAACCAAGGCAACATCGGCCTGATGCTGGCCAACAACGAATCCCCTTGCACCGTCAACAGTTTCGCCAGCCTCGCCGGCCAGAAGTTCTTCGACGGCACCAAGTGCCACCGGCTGACCACCTCGGACACCCTCGGCGTTTTGCAGTGCGGCGACCCCAAGGGCGACGGCACCGGCGGCCCGGGATACAAATTCGCCAACGAGTACCCGACCGACCAGTACCCGCCGAACGACCCCAAGGCCCAGCAGCCGGTCCTCTACCCGCGCGGCACGCTGGCGATGGCCAACGCGGGGCCGGGCACCAACGGCAGCCAGTTCTTCTTGGTGTACAAGGACTCTCAGTTGCCGCCGCAGTACACCGTCTTCGGGACCATCCAGGCCGACGGGCTGGCCACCCTGGACAAGATCGCCAAGGCCGGTGTCGCCGGCGGCGGCGAGGACGGGGCCCCGGCCACCGAAGTGACGATCAAGTCGCTGCTGCTCGACTAATTGGCCCGAATCCCCGACTCGCGCTCCGCACCGTATATGGTTCGTTGCGTACAGGGGACGCCGTTCGGTACGTACCGATTGCTCGAGAAGATCGGCCACGGCGGCATGGGGCAGATCTACGCCTACGACACCGGCACCGACCGGGTGGTCGCGCTCAAGGTCCTCCCCACGTACCTCGCCGAGGACGAGCAGCTCGAGCAGCGTTTCCGCCGCGAGGCGCGCATCGCGGCCAGCCTCAACGACCCGCACGTGGTGCCGATCCACGGCTGCGGCGAAATCGACGGCCGGCTGAGTACCCCCACCTCCGGCCCCAACACCAACGAAAGCCAGTTCTTCCTGGCGTACCGGGACGCCGAGATGGAGCCCACCCTGGACGTCCTCGACAAGATCGCCAAGGTGGGCGTGGCCGGCAACCGGGAGCAGGGCATGCCCGCCCGCAGCGCGACGATCACCTCGGTGCGGCTCGGCTAGCGCGGGCCGGAGGGTGCTTCGGTGCCCCGGTTATCCCATGAACGGCCTCAAGCCGCCGACGTCACCCGGTAGACGTCGTAGACGCCCTCGACGTTGCGCACCACGTTGAGCAGGTGCCCCAGGTGCTTGGGGTCGCCCATCTCGAAGGTGAACCGGCTGATCGCCACCCGGTCGCCCGAGGTGGTGACCGACGCCGACAGGATGTTGACCTTCTCGTCGGCCAGCACCCGGGTGATGTCCGACAGCAGCCGGTGCCGGTCGAGCGCCTCGACCTGGATGGCCACCAAGAACACCGACGACGCCGACGGCGCCCAGTGCACCTCGATGATGCGCTCGGCCTGCTGTTGCAGCGACGCGGCATTGGTGCAGTCGGTGCGGTGCACGCTGACCCCGCCGCCGCGGGTCACGAACCCCATGATCTGATCGCCGGGCACCGGCGTGCAGCACTTGGCCAGCTTGGTCAAGACGCCGGGCGCGCCGGGCACCGAGACGCCGACGTCGTCGCTGCTGCGCGGGCGGCGCGGCATGGTCGTCGGCGTGGACCGCTCGGCCAGGTCCTCCTCGGCCTGGTCGATGCCGCCGAGCTCGGCCAGCAACCGCTGCACGGCGTGGCGCGCCGACACGTGCCCCTCACCGATGGCGGTGTAGAGCGCCGAGACGTCGGCGTAGTGCAGCTCGCGGGCCACCGCGGCCATCGACTCGCCATTGACCAAGCGCTGCAACGGAAGTCCGCCGCGGCGCACCTCGCGGGCCATCGCCTCCTTGCCGGCCTCCAGCGCCTCCTCGCGGCGTTCCTTGGCGAACCACTGCCGGATCTTCGTCTTGGCGCGCGGGGACACCACGAACTGCTGCCAGTCGCGCGACGGCCCGGCGTTGGGCGCCTTGGAGGTGAAAACCTCGACCACTTCGCCGTTTTCGAGCTTGCGTTCCAGCGCGACCAGCCGGCCGTTGACGCGGGCGCCGATGCAGCGGTGGCCGACCTCGGTGTGCACCGCGTAGGCGAAGTCCACCGGCGTCGACCCCGTCGGCAGCGTGATCACGTCGCCCTTCGGGGTAAACACGAAGATCTCTTGCACCGCGAGGTCGTAGCGCAGTGACTCCAAGAACTCGCCGGGGTCGGCCGCCTCCCGCTGCCAGTCGAGCAGCTGACGCATCCAGGCCATGTCGTCGATCTCGGCGGCGGCGTGCGGGTGCGGAACCCCGTTGCGGCCCTTGGCCTCCTTGTAACGCCAGTGCGCGGCGATGCCGTATTCGGCGGTGCGGTGCATGTCGCGGGTGCGGATCTGCACCTCCAGCGGCTTGCCCTCGGGCCCGACGACCGTGGTGTGCAGCGACTGGTACACCCCGTACCTCGGCTGGGCGATGTAGTCCTTGAACCGCCCGGCCATCGGCTGCCACACCGAGTGCACGACGCCGACGGCGGCGTAGCAGTCGCGGATCTCGTCGCACAGGATCCGGATGCCGACCAGGTCGTGGATGTCGTCGAAGTCGCGGCCCTTGACGATCATCTTCTGGTAGATCGACCAGTAGTGCTTGGGCCGGCCCTCGACGGTGGCCTTGATCTTCGAGGCGTTCAGCGTGTTGATGATCTCGGCGCGCACCTTGGCCAGGTAGGTGTCGCGCGACGGCGCGCGCCCGGCGACCAGCCGCACGATCTCCTCGTACTTCTTGGGGTGCAGGATCGCGAACGACAGGTCCTCGAGCTCCCACTTGACGCTGGCCATCCCCAGCCGATGCGCAAGCGGCGCAATCACTTCCAGCGTCTCGCGCGCCTTGCGGGCCTGCTTCTCCGGCGGCAGGAAGCGCATGGTGCGCATGTTGTGCAGCCGGTCGGCGACCTTGATCACCAGCACCCGCGGGTCGCGGGCCATGGCGGTGATCATCTTGCGGATCGTCTCGCCCTCGGCGGCGCTGCCCAGCACCACCCGGTCCAGCTTGGTCACCCCGTCGACGAGGTGGGCCACCTCCTCGCCGAATTCCTCGGACAGCTGCTCGATCGTGTACCCGGTGTCCTCGACGGTGTCGTGCAGCAGCGCGGCCACCAAAGTCGTTGTGTCCATGCCCAATTCGGCCAGGATGTTGGCGACGGCCAGCGGGTGGGTGATGTAGGGGTCGCCGGAGTGGCGCAGCTGGGTGGCGTGCTTTGCGTCGGCGACCTCGAACGCGCGCTGCAGCAGCTGCAGGTTCGCCTTGGGGTAGATCTCCCGGTGCACCGCCACCAGCGGCTCGAGCACCGGGTTGAGCGTGCTGCGCTGCGCCGTCATCCGGCGGGCCAGCCGGGCCCGGACCCGACGCGACGCGCTGCTGGAGGTCTTCAGGGTTTCGGTGGGCTGCTCGGCCTCGGGGGCCGGCGCGGCGTCGACGGCGTTGGGCACCTCGAGCGCCTGTGCCCCGCTCTTGTCGTCCGCCACGTTGGTCACCTCCGACCTCGAGGATATCGCTTCAGCCGACCATGGCCGCGGTTCTTGCGGGGCCGCCTGCACGTAGGGACGACAACGTGATCGCGTTCCGATGCCTACTACGTTCCAGAGCGCGTGTTCCGGTTGCAATGGCGCAGCAAAGGTCGGTGATCAATTTTTTCACCATTGCGTTGGTTTGGGGCTCTTCGGTTCCTCGATGGCGACATGGCGTCGAGACTTGCTTATCGGTAAATCGGCCAGGCCTCCAAATATGCTTTGATTGCCCGTTCTACGGCTAATCCATATGCATCCGGGGCCCAGTTGGGCCCGAAGGTTTTTACCAATGCATCAGTGAGCACATCCACCACCGCGTCGCTTTGAGCGGTGGTCGGTGCCTCGGATCGCTTGAGTTCACTAAGAAGATCGGGGTTACGGCGCTCCAGTTCTCCTACGATAAGCGCGCGCGCGTCCGGCGAAATGGCGTCAAGCACCTTACTCATGGATTTCTCCATCCATCACGGCTATTCGCCCACGCAGTTACCACTCGGCCGTCCTTGTTCAAGACGACCGTTGCATCCTTCCCAACATATACATAAGCCCCGCGGCCGAGCTCGTCCATCTTGAACTTCGGCGGTCCGACCGGATTCACTACCGCATCTTGCAGCGCTCCGGCGTTGACACCATGACCACCGTCTCGGCTCTCCACTTGCTCCGCCGCGTGCTCGGTGAGGCCGGTGATTTGCCTGGGCGGCGGAAACGGCGGCGTTTCCGTTGCCTCGGGTGGAGCATGTGCCGATGGCGGCGTGGATTCCGGCTCGACCCCGAAAGACCGCAACCTAGCCTCCGGCGCGGCCTTTCGCTCATTGAGCGAACCAGCATCGGCAACGCAAGCGTCGAAGGCGGCCTGCTCCTGTGGCAAGACGAAAGGGCGCCGCAAGCATCGGTTGCCGTATCGCGCTATGTCACGCTTCAGCGCCTCATACGCTGCCCTGGCCTCCTCCTCCGACATATCTGCCGGGTCCAGTTTTGGCGGCGGGTTCTGCTTCCAATGGTGGTCGACGGCATGGATGGTGGGCTTTGTTGCCGCTTCTGGCATCGTCGAACCCGGGATTTCCGGGAACGCGTTGCGGATTCCCGCGACAGCCGCGGTGACCTTGTCGGCGACCTCCCTATCCAGCGCGTGCAGTTGGGCGGCGCGCATAACGATCTCGTCGGCGATAGCTTGTGCCTCGGCTTGCCGAGCGGCCCGTTGCGCGAGGGAACCGGCAGTCGAGCGGTCGATAACGGAAAGGTCTTCACCAACATCGAACCCCGACGCTCGGGCGTCCTTTACCGCGTAACGCATTCGCGAGCGCGCCGCATGGAGGTCCGAGGCTCCGTTACGGGCAACTCTGGCCGCCTCGTGCAGCTGGTCGGCCACCGCGCTGGTTGTCAACATGTCGGCATGGGTCGACGCCCGTAGCGCGTCGGCGGCCTGGCCCTGCCAATCCACCGAGAGCGAATCGCGCCAAACCTGGTGGGCCACCCCATAGCTGCGGCCGCCGACGGCCTCCCAGTGATCGGCGGCCTCCGTAAGATGTTCGGTCGGCCAAGCCAACAGCTGCGACAGGCTCGGAAAGCCCCCAACCGCCGACATCGCTAGGCGGCAATCACCGCGATTGGCTGGCTTACCACAGGCCGGAGTGTAGGCAGCCCCTCACCTGCCTTCCAGTCACCGCAGCCGGGCCCAAAGCGCGCCGCTAATAACAGTCCTCACACCGATCAGGCAAGGCTCAGGCTGTGTACCGGCAGCGGCGCCAGCGCCTGGCGGCCGCCCAGCGCGGTCAGTTCCACCACCACGGCCGCCGCCGTCACGTCCGCGCCGGCGCGCCGCAGCAACCGGGCCGCCGCGGCCATGGTGCCCCCGGTGGCCAGCACGTCGTCGATGATCGCGACGCTGCGGCCGGACAATTCGATGCCGTCGGCGGGGATTTCCAAGGTGGCGCTGCCGTACTCGAGGTCGTAGCGCTCGGCGTGCACGGGCGGCGGCAACTTGCCACCCTTGCGCACGGCCAGGACGCCGGTGCCCAGCCGGGTGGCCACGGCGCCCGCCAGCAGGAAGCCGCGGGAGTCGATGCCGGCCACCAGGTCGGCGCCCGACGCGAGGCCGGCCAGCGCGTCGGTCACCGCCGCCAGGCCCGGCCCGTCGGCGAACAACGGGGTCAGGTCCTTGAACTGGACGCCCGGCTCGGGAAAGTTTTCGACGTTGCGGGTCAGCGCCGCGATGAGTTCGACCACCGGGGTGGCGCCGCCCGTCATGCGGCCCTCACTCTATCGAGGCCCATCGGTCCATGTTCCAGCCCGCACCCCAGCGGGTCGGGTTGCGGCTGACGGCGACCATCTTCTTCGACAGCAGCAGCGTGCGCTGTTGCCGGTAGAGGGGCAGGGTCGGCATGTCGGCCCACAGTATCGGCGCCGCCTCGGTCACCAGCCTGACCCGCTCGGCGGGGTCGGCCGACACCGCGAGCGCGCTGATGGCGCCGTCGACCTGCGGGTTGGAGTAGCCGGACAGGTTGTTGCCGTTGCCGCTGTGCAGGGCGTAGGCGTCCATCGCCGACGATCCGGTCGACCCGCTGCCGGTGGCGCCGCCGGTGCTGGCCAGCAGCGCGTCGATCTTTCCCTCCTCCAGTGCCTGCGGCCCGGAGGCGTCCGGGTTGACGTCGGTGACGGTGATGCCGGCCGGCGCGCAGGACTTGGTGATGACGCCGACGGTGACCGCCAGCCGCGCGTTGGGCCTCTGGTAGCCGATCCGCACCGTCAGGGGCGCACCACCCAGCGCGGCGCGGGCGGCGGCGGGATCCGCCTTGCCGAACGGGCCGGCCTCGGCGACGCCCTCGCTGGCGGCCACGGCGTCCTCGCTCGCCGGCTGCAGGCGCGAATTGGCGATCGGCACGCCGGCGTCGTGGGCGATGGCGTCGCGCGGCGTGCACAGCGCGAGCGCGCGCCGGGCGGTGGCGGCGGCCAGCGGCCCCTGCGGCGCGAAGATCAGCTGCTCGATGCCGTCCGACGGCGACTCGCTGCGCTCGTAGTTGTCGGGGGTGGCGAGCGTCCCGGACGAACCGGAGGCCACGTCGACCACGTCGACGCTGCGGTTGTTGACCCGGTCCTGGATGTCGGCGGCCTGCGGCCACACGGTGATCCGCTTGGTGATGGGCTTGGGGCCCCACCAGCGGTCGTTGGCCACCAGCACCACCGCGCCGCCGTCGAGGATCCGTTCGATCTTGTACGGCCCCGACGACGGCACCGCCTTGAGGTCCATGCCCGGCTTGAGGTCCCAGGTGGTGTTCCACAGCTTGGCGATCCGGTCCACCACCGGACCGTTGCGGCTGAGCAGCGCCGCGGTCACGTCGACGTTGAGTTGATCGGCGATGACGTGCGACGGCATGATCGACGTCGCGGCGAACAGCTGGGTGTAGTCGACGATGCCGCGGTCCGGGACGAACGACACCCTGGCCTTCTTCTGGCCGGGGATGCATTCGATGTTGGCGATGTCGACGTAGCCGGCCTGGGTGGCGGCGTCGAAGCCGGGGAACCGGCCGGACTGGGCGGCCCAGGTGAGGACGAGGTCGTCGCAGGTCACCGGCTTGCCGTCGCTGTACACGGCGTTGTCGGCGATCTGGTAGTCCAGGACCAGCGGCGCGCCGCTCACCACCGAGACGGTGCCGAAGTCGCGGTCGGCGACGACCTGCCCGTCGGGGCCGTGATAGCCGAACCCCAAAAGCGTCCGGGCGAACGCCTGCGCCCCGGCCGACGCGGCGCCGACGACGGTGTTGGTGTTGTAGGTGACCAGCGGGCCGTCGACGACGTAGTGGATCTCCGAGGACGCGCCGCCCGAGCACGCCGTCAGCGTGACGGCCGCCGACAGCATCCCGACCAAACCGGCGGATGCCCATCGCCGCAGCCCCCGCCAGCCGGCCACCAACATCTGGCCTACCGCCGGCCGGCGTTCCGCTTGCCGGTCGGGCGCCGGGTTCCCGTGGGCCGGACCGGCCGCGCCCCCGGCGCCGGCTTGCTGGGGGCGGGCTTGCTGGGCTCGGCGGCCGCCGCGGCCGGCGACGCCGTGGCCTCCGACGCCGGGACCTCGGACGCCGTGGGCTCCGGCTCCTGGCCCGCGGATTCCGGTTCGGCCGGGCCGGCGGGTTCGGCGGGCTGACCCGGGCGGCGCCGGCGGGCCACCCGGCGGCTGTGGGAGCGCACCAGCTCGGTGCGCTCGCGCAGGCTGACCAGCAGCGGGGTGGCGAAGAAGATCGACGAATAGGTGCCGACCAGGATGCCGACCAGCTGCACCAGCGCCAGGTCCTTCAGCGTGCCGACGCCGAGCAACCACACCGCCACGACCATCAACGCCAGCACCGGCAGCACCGAGATCAGGCTGGTGTTGATCGAGCGCATGAACGTCTGGTTGATCGCCAGGTTCGCCTGTTCGGCGAAGGTGCGGCGGGTGGTGTGCTGGAAGCCGTGCGTGTTCTCCTCGACCTTGTCGAACACGATCACGGTGTCGTAGAGGGAGAAACCGAGGATGGTCAGCAGGCCGATGACGGTGGCCGGGCTGACCTCAAAGCCGACCAGCGAGTACACGCCGGCGGTGACGGTCAGGTCGAAGCACATCGTGATCAGCGCCGAGACGGCCATGTAGCGCTCGTAGCGCACCATGATGTAGAGGCTGACCAGCGCGAGGAACACCGCCAGCGCGATCAGCGCCTTCTTGGTGATCTGGTCGCCCCAGGTTTCCGACACCGCCGAGTCGCTGATGGCCTTCGGGCTGGGCTTACCGTCGGAACCCTCGGGTTTGAACGCGTCGAACAGCGCGTTGCGCAGCTTGGTGGTCTGGTCGTTGGTGAGCGTTTCGGAGCGGATCTGCACCGTCGCCGAGGCGCCGTTGCCGACGATGACGACCGACTCGGCGTCACGGCCGATGGCCTTGCGGAAGACGTCGGACACCTGCGAGGTCCGCACGGTGCCCGACGCGCCCGCGGCGGGCATCGAGACCGTCGTGCCGCCCTTGAAGTCGATTCCGAACGTGAAGCCGCGCAGGATGATGCTGGCGATCGCGATCGCGACGATGGCGCCGCTGACGCCGTACCACAGGCGCCGGCGCCCGATTACCTCGAACGCGCCGGTGCCGGTGTAGAGCCGGGAGATGAAGCCGTGTTGCGGCAGCCCGGCGCCGTCGGTCAGCTCGACGGCCTCGCTGGTGGCTTCGTTGGACGCCTTGGAGGAAGTCATGCGCTATGCCCGTCCCGTCTGCACGTGAGCCGCGGCGCGGCGCTCGCGGGCGACCCGCTGAACGGCGCCCAGGCCGTTGTAGGCCGGCTTGGCCAGCGTCGGGGACTTGGACGCCAAATACACCAGCGGCCAGGTCACCAGGAACACCACCACGAGGTCGAGGATCGTGGTGAGCCCCAACGTGAACGCGAACCCCTTCACCTGGCCGATCGCCAGGAAGTACAGCACCGCGGCCGCCAGGAACGTGACCGCGTTGCCCGACACGATCGTCTTGCGCGCCCGCACCCAGCCCCGCGGCACCGCCGACCGGAACGAACGGCCCTCGCGGATCTCGTCTTTGATGCGTTCGAAGAACACGACGAACGAGTCGGCGGTGGTACCGATGCCGATGATCAGACCCGCGATACCGGCCAGGTCCAGGGTGTAGTTGATGTAGCGGCCCAACAGCACCAGGATCGCGAAAACCATTGCGCCCGAAGCGACCAGCGACAGCGCCGTCAGCAGCCCCAGCACCCGGTAGTACACCAACGAGTACAGCAGCACCAGCACCAGGCCGATCGCGCCCGCGACCAGGCCCGCCTTCAGTGAGGTCAATCCCAGTGTGGCCGAGACGGTTTGGGCTTCGGAGGATTCGAAGGACAGCGGCAGCGAGCCGTATTTCAGCACGTTGGCCAGCTGGCGCGCGGTCGACGCGGTGAACGGCGGGTCTCCCCCGCTGATCTGCGTGCGGCCACCCGGGATGGCCTCCTGGATCATCGGCGCGCTGACCACCTGGGAGTCCAGGGTGAACGCGGTCTGGGTGCCGACGTGCGCGGCGGTGAAGTCGGCCCAGGTGTTCGCCGCGGCCGGCTTGAACTGCAGGTCGACGACGTAGCCGATGCCGCGCTGGTTCATCGCCGAGGAGGCGTTGGCGATCTGGTCGCCGCTGATGATCGACGGCCCCAGCAGGTAGGCGACCTTGTGGTCGGTCGAACAGGTCACCAGCGGCAGGGCCGGGTCGTCGTTGCCGGCCAGGATGTCGTCCTTGTTGCACTGGGTGGCCTGGAACTGCAGCGCCAGGTACTGGATGCCCTGGCGGGTGCTCTGCCGCCAGCCCTTCTCGTCGGCGATGCGCTCGGCGAGGTCCTTGCGCGGGTCGGGCGGGGCGGGCTGCTCAGCGGGCGCCGGCGCGGCGGGCGCCGGTGCACCGGACGCCGGAGCCGGGGCCGGGGCGGGGCCCGGCGGTGGTG
>NZ_LQPJ01000045.1 GCF_002101785.1 Mycobacterium palustre | reverse complement strand
CCCGCCGGGCTGCGGCCCACCACGCGTCATGTTCAGCGGTGAACAGTTTGGCCGCCCGCGCTTGAGCCAGTGCGGTGGCCCCCGGCAACGCACCGGGTTTGCGGGCCAGGATCTCCAGATAGTGGTCCAAGTCCAGCACCTTGGTGCCTTTGCCGACTGCCCGGGGATGACGTGCCACCACCGTGGTGCGGTCATAGACAGTGACATGCGACGCCGACAGTTTCACCCGCACACGATGCCCGATGAACCGGGCCGGCACCGAATACTGATTGCAGCGCACCATGATCTGGGCGTACCGATCCACCCGCGGAGTCAGCGTCAACGCCGTCTCAAACCCCTGATCGGCAACAGGCTGCAGGAACTGCCGCTCGGTTTCCCAGTCCTGGCCAACACTGTTGGCGCGGTTAGCGATCCGACGACGATCGTCGGCGTCGTCAGCAGCGGCCAAGAAGGCGTTGAGCTCGTCGATGGAGTCGACCACCGGCATCGGCACGCAGTGATTGCGGCGAAACCGGCCCCCTTCGCCTTCCACGCCGCCCTTTTCGTGGCTGCCGTCGTGACCGGGCTGGCAATACCACGCTTCAAAGCCGTAGTGCGAGCGGAACGCGATCCAGCGTTCATTCTCCTGACGGGACCGTCCGAACAACACCTGCTTGACCGCACTATTGAGATTGTCGTAACGGATCTTGTCGACCGGCACCCCGCCGAGGCGGTCGAACCCGTAAACGTGGCCCTCCAGAAACGCTTCCTGGCCCTGGGTGGCGAACGCCCGATGCGCTGCTCGCCCCGAGAACGACAACCGCATCGTAAACAGTGCGGTCTTGGTCTTCACCCCGGCCAGCATCACCCACAGATCGTGGAAGTCGACCTCGGCTTCAGCGCCGGGTCGGTAGGTCTGCGGCACAAATCCCGCCTCCAAGGCCCGGCCCGCCTCCGCAGCGATCTGTGGGCGACGTTTGCGGATGTGGTCGCGCACCGTCGAATACGACAACCCGGCAGCGTCATGCTCATCGACCAGCCGCGCCAACACCCGTCGCGCGGTATGGCGTTGCTTTTTCGGGGCATCCAGATCCGAACGCAGCATCTCATCGATGGCCGCCTTGAACGGCTCCAACCGCGGCGCCGCTCGCGGCCCGGTCTTGCGCGGCGGCGGCACCGCCGAATCCAACGCTTGGCGCACTGTGCGTCGATGCACCCGGTACTTATCTGCCAGCGCCCGGATCGACAAACCCTCAACCCGACGATCCCGGCGGATCGCTGCGAACTGCTCCACCCGTGTCCTCACCTTTCCAGCCACCAACCCTTCACCAGCGATCCGGGCCATCCGGAACCGCCTGTGATCACTGTCAGGTGGGGCCAATTCACGCCGTCATAACCGACGCGGCGTGTCGTCAAGGTGGGGCCAACTCAGACCGTCACAACAGCACACCCGCGACCACACAGGTGGGGCCACTTTCGACCGCCCACCCGGGGCCAAATCAGGCTGTCACAGCCA
>NZ_LQPJ01000044.1 GCF_002101785.1 Mycobacterium palustre | reverse complement strand
ACGGCGGGGGCCTCGGGGGCTTCGGGGCCCGGGTCGGCCGCCCGCGCCGCGCGCGCCGCTTCCACCCGCGTCAGGGCCTCGACGTCGCCGGCGGACCGCACCGCCAGGCGCGCCACGGCGGCGGCGCCGACGAAGACGATCAGGGCGCCCAGGCCGGAGAAGTAGGAAACCTCCAGCGCGGCCCGCTTGCGCTCGGTGGCGGCGATCGGATCGCCGGCCGACCCGATGCCCAGCATCGGGGCGACGTCGCCGCCGATGACGAACCAGGCGCCGGCCAAAACCGCCAGCCAGGCGCCCAGCATGGCGCTGATGCGGTTCGCGGAGAAGATCAGCAGCAGGCCCGCCACCACCGTCGCCGCCCCGGGCAGCACCTCGAGCCACCCCCGCGCCGCGCTCCACGCCCAGTCCTGGCCGGGCGTGTAGGCGAAATCGAAGTCGGGACCGACGAACGGCACCAGCGCGCCCCACGCACCCAGAACGACCAGGAGCAATCCGCTCAGGGCGCCGCGCGAGCGCGGCATCCACAGCGCGCTGGGTCGGCCGTTTCGTGCGTCTCTCATCAATTTCTCCTCGATCGAAGCCGGACTGTTTCAGCCCCGCAGGGGTACCCCGCGGCCGGCCCGGGTAACCCGGACGACCCGAGGTTGTGGCCAATGTGGCCGATGGGGCGATGGGGCCCTGTTAGGCGAAAGGGTGGCGGCTTAGGCCGAGAGGCCGAGTGCAAGCAGGACCATGGCGATCACCGGGAAGGCGCCCTGGATCACCGCGGCCCGCGCCTTGTCGGGCGCCGACAGGAGCAGCACCGCGGCGGCCGCGGCCATCGTGGCGACCCCGGCGAAGATCAGCGTGGCGCCGATCTCCTTGTGTCCCAACGCCATTGCGGCGACGCCGACACCGGTGACGATCGCCAAAAACAGGTTGTAGAAGCCCTGGTTGAGGGCGAGCAGCCGGGTGGTCTCGGCTTCCTCGGCCGTCGTGCCGAACACCTTGCGGGTGCGCGCCGAGGTCCACGTCAGCGACTCCATCGTGAATATGTAGACGTGCAACAGGGCGGCCAGCGCGGCGAAAACCAGCCCGGCGGTGATCATCGTCACAGACGACACCGCCGGGTCGGTCGGGATTCGCGCCTGCGCGCCCTAGATGTACTCGGCCAGGACGTTGGTAGCAGGCGTGTCGGCTTGATGTGAGGAGAACCCCCGGGTGGGGTGTGGCGTGTCG
>NZ_LQPJ01000043.1 GCF_002101785.1 Mycobacterium palustre | reverse complement strand
ACACTCAACGCCGCCACAGCGCACTCAGCGGCCTACCACCCATCAGCCGCCTGTAACCAACGTTATGGCCGGGTACACCTAGGGCCGGCGACCCCTAGCCCGGAAGGCGTCCCGCATCCGCTCGCCTTGGTCTTTCGCGTTGGCCTTGACCTGATCCAGCACGCCCTCGCGCTGTGTGCGCCGGTTGCCGGTGAGCCTGCCCACGGTCTCCTTCGTAGCAGTCATGTTTCGGTGCATACCCGAGGCCGTGCGGCGGCCAAACTGGCCTACACCTTGGCCTGGCCGCGCGGCAGCGTGAGCGGCAGGTCGGTGTAGGTGACGATGCCCGGTGGGGCGGCCACCACGGCCGGGATCGCGTTGATCACCGGCAT
This sequence comes from Mycobacterium palustre, assembly GCF_002101785.1. Taxonomy (GTDB): domain Bacteria; phylum Actinomycetota; class Actinomycetes; order Mycobacteriales; family Mycobacteriaceae; genus Mycobacterium; species Mycobacterium palustre. The sequence goes on along the minus strand of NZ_LQPJ01000043.1, from coordinate 97,502 downwards.
CGCCGTCATGATGTGTCCGAGCGTCATGAAATCGGCGATGGTCTCGGCCTGGAAATACGGCGGGGGGAGGAAGCCAACCTTGGTGGTGACCGTGGGCTGCCCGTCGATCTGGATGACCCAGCCGTCCTGGTCGATCTTCCAGTCGGGCTCGAGCGTCTGCCCCTTGCGCCACCGGACGTTGAGGTCGATCAGGGTCTTGCCGCCGACGATGCCCTGCCAACTCGCGTAGACGCCCGCCACGCATCCCGCAGGTATGGTCCAGGACCCGAGGTCGAGATCGGCCGTGGTTTGGGCGTATTCGGCCACGCAGCGCACCTCGTCGAGCTCGACGCCCAGCGCGTCGGCCACCAGGCGGACCGCCTCGCCGAAGATGGCCGTGCCGTGCTCGGTCATCGCCTGCAGGTCCGGGTGGTCGATCGGCTGGCCGAAGCCGACGGGTTTCTCGGTCGCCGGCGAGTCGTAGAACGTGGTGTCGGCGGCTTCGATGACGCTGACCTTGTCGACGCGGTTGCACACCATCGCCGACACGATGGCCAAAAGCTCGGCGAACCCGGGGCTGACGCCGGACCCGAAGATTGTCGCGCCGCCCTTCTGGCAGGCTTCGACGATCCGGTCGCGGCCCTGCCCGAGGTTGGTTCCGGTGACAAACGACGCCGTCGTGACCACGTTGACGCCCGCCGACAGGATGCGGACCAGCTCGTCGACGTCGATCCACATGGGGTTGTAGACCACGCAGTCCGGCTTGAGGGCGAGCAGCGCGTCGACGTCGTTGGTGGCCGCTACGCCCACCGGGGCTATGCCGACCAGCTCGCCGGCGTCGCGGCCGACCTTCTCCGGCGACCAGGCATAGCAGCCCACCAGCTCCAGGCCGGGGTGGTCGGCGATGGACTGCAACGAGCTCTTGCCGACGTTTCCGGTGTTCCATTGGACGACCCGATAGGTACTTGGCACCCGCTCAGCATAGGGTAATGACGCTCTCATTAGCGAGAGTGCAATTTCCGGAGCGGGGTCAGTAATCCGATTCGGCGGCCAAAATCTCGGCGAGGAACGCGTCGGCGGGTGGCCGGTCCAAGCGGGACCGCGCCCACCGGCGAGCCCGGTCGCGCGCCTCGCCGGACTCCGATACGTCGGCGCCGACAACGACCGAGGTGGCCGACCAGTCGTGGTCCCAGGCCGCCGATTCCGTGAGGGGCCCCCGACGGTCGTCGGCCAGGGGCAGGGTCGCGCCGCCGCCGGCGTCCATGGCGCCGCTGCCGCTGATCGCCCCGGATCGCAGCCGCACCGCGATGCCCGTGGCCGGAGCCGGTCCGATGACAGCGGCGTGCACCACGGCGACCACCGACGCCCCGGCCGCCTCGACGCGCCACTCGACGGTGTCTTCGGCGGCATCGAAAATGCCGGGCGGCACCGCGCTCCAGTTGATCGCGGCGGCGCCTTGGGCGATCGACACCCCACCGCGCGCGCCACCTCCGGCGCCGGCGGCCAGCGCGTAGTCGTCGCGGCGCCCGCTCGGCATCGCGACGAGCGAACCCGAATCGTCAAGGGCCGCATACAGTTCCGGCCACCCCGCGTCTTCGATGCCTACTTCGTCCGCGAGCCCGGCGGCGGCACGGACCAAATCGAGCACCCGGGGATCGCCCTCGCGCAGGTGGGTCAGCAGGGCCGGGGCGTGCGGTGCCAGCAGCTCGACCACGTCGGAATCCAACGTGTCGTCGAAAAAATAAGCCTGCGCGCCGGACGTCAGCAGGGCGACCTCGGCGTCGAGCAGCGCACGGTCCAGGCCGACTATGCCGTCGCGCCGGCTGGCGGGCCACCACCGCCGCAGCCAGTGGCCGACGGCCAGCCTGCGCAGCGGTCCGACCGATCCGGGAACGATGTCGACGCCGGCGAGCTCGATGGTGTGCGCGTCGTCCGCGTCCCGTTCCGACGCCAGGGCGCCGGTGACGGCGACGTGCCCGGATTCGCCCAGGACGCGCCAGAGCCAGTCGGCGCGGGACGGATCGGTGAAGGTGATCCGGGTGGCCGCGTCGGCTGCCGGGTCGTCGACGGTCCAGGACAGCACCGCGCCGGTGACCTCGAGCACGGCGACGAGCGGGGGCTCCACGGTGCTGGGACCGGTGCTCCAAAGTCCGGCGTCGGCAACCAATTTCATCCGGCCACCTGCAATTCGAGCATCGCCTTGATTCGTTGCCGGTGGTCCAGGCTCACCGACCGCGCCACCCCCTCCAGCAGCGACCGCACCTCGTCGACGTCGTCGCAGGGCTCTTGCCAGACGTCGCGCCCGTGCAGGCGGGCCCACAGCCGGCTGAGGTAGGGCTGTGCGTAGGCGGCGAGGTCGTCGACCACTTGCTGTTGGCGCGGATGGATCGGGCCGCCCTCGGCCAGGTAGCGCCGGGCGTGCAGCACGTAGGCCTCCTTGCGCAGCCGGGCCTGAATCTGCGCGGCCAGCGCGTAGCGGCCGGCGACGGACGGGTCCAGCGGAGACAGCTCCACCGCCACCTCGATGCCGGCCACGAGCGCGGCCTGCTTGTCCTCCGACAGCAGTCCCCATGGTGCGCAGGCCCGGTCGACCTCCTCCTCGCATAGCAGCGGGATGTCGGGCAACGCGTCGCGGTCCAGGGCGCGCCGCAGCGTCGCGCGCACCCGGTCCACCACGCTGCGATCGAGCGGACGATCGCTGTCCGAGCCGCCGGAGATCCCCGGGGGTCGTTGCGGCTCAACCGAACTCAGGCCGAGCTCGACGATCGACCAGGGCAGCTCGGCGTCGCCCACGCGGGCCAGGGCGCCGAGGTTGTACGGGGTGGCGTCGACGATCACGGCCGACCAGACCCGCTGCCGCGCGGCCTCGGCGCGATGGGTGCCGGCCGGCCCGAGCACGGTCTCGAGCTCGGCCATGAAGGGGCCGATGACGGTCTCGCCCGGCCGCACGTCGCGCCAGCTCCGGTCGAGCTGATCGGCCAGCTTGGCCACGACGTCGGGGTCGGCCACGTACTGGTGCAGCACCTCGATCCCGGTGCGGTCGCGTCCCTGGTGAATGTCGGCGAGCACCGCCGCCGCGGACTCGCGATCCTGCGGCGCCGGTGGGCCTTTCGTCACCGCCAGCTCGAAGCACACCGGAAAGTACAGTTCCTGGGCGTTGCCGCTGCGTATCCGCTGCCTGCGGCGCTCGAGCTTCAGCGTCTCGAACCACGCGGCGGCCGAACGCAATTCGTTCGCGTTGGCGACGATCAGCTCGTGCATCGCGGCCGCCGTCTCGGGCGCGACGACGGGGGCCGAGTATTGCGGGTTGGACCGCAGCCGCAGCACCAGCGGGTCGATGATGCGTTTGACGGTGCGGCTCAGCGGGCCGCCGTCGTCGCTGCTGAGCACCTCCACCCCGGGACCGATCGCCCGCCACGCCGCCTCGATCACCGACCGCCGCGGCTGGCCGACGGTGACGACAGTCGCGACCTGCGAATCCGCGCTCACCTGGACAGGATAGGGGTTCACGAAAATTATCGGCAGCCGAAAAGTTGGGTTCGGTAGCCGGCCGGGTCGAAGAGCCTGGTGGCATGGAGAAGCTAGTGACGCTGCTGTCGCGGGCCGGCCGGTGCGCGCGGGCCCGGCGCCGGGAGGTGGTGGGTCGCGCGGTCGGGGTCGGTACCGTCCGCACCGCCGGTGAGCGCCAGGTTTTCATCGAGGTGGTTGCCGTGTCGGGCGAGACGTTCGTCGGCAAGTTGGTGCCTTGTGACGCCGGCGCGGACGTGGCGACGCTGCGCCCGGGGCTGGTCGTCTTGGTGGCGTTCGATCCCGCTGTGCCCGAAAAGCTTTCGCTGCCCACGGACGCCGAGGCTGTGCTCGCCGCCCACGCGACCTCGGGGTGAGCGCTACCGGGCGCCGTCGACGGCGAACGTCGCCAGGGCACCCCAATAGAGCGGGCTGGCGGTGGTGTCGCCGCCGCGCCAGCGTCGCATCTGCGCCCGCTGCCACCGATTGACCGCGCCGCCGGCCTCGGCGCCTTGGTGCGCGTGATCCACGGCGATCACCAGATCGGCCATCGGGTCGGGCTCTGCGCCGGTCGTCGCCGAAAACTGCCGGTAGGCCGCGGTCGTCGGCAGCGACCACAGGGTCGCGGTCACCAGCTGCGCGCCACCCAGGATCATCGCCGCCACCAAGCCGGTCGCCTCGTCGAACCGGTAGTCCCCGCCCGAGCCGCACGCCAGCAGGGCCACCCGTGGCGGCAACGGCAGTCGCAGCGACATCAGGTCCGACGCGGTCAGTGGGCGGTGGTCTCCGATCAGGTCGGCGTCGCCCGGGATCGTGGCCGGGCAGGCCAGGTGCAGCGCCGCACGGTCGGCCGACTGGCCGTCGGCGGAGCTGGCGTGTCCGACGTACATCAGCCTGCTGGGCCGCTGCGCCAGGAGATCGGCCAGCCATACGCGGTCGGCGTCTTGGCGACGGAACAACTCGACCGCCGCGCCGACGTTCGGCAACACGGTGCGCTCGCGCATCAGCGCGGTGAAGTGTTGCGCCAGTGGGGTTTCCGGTGACGGGCGGCCGAGCACCGACCCGAGCGCGGAGTCGGGCCGCTGTCCCGGCACCCGCGGATCGAGGACCAGCACCGGCGGGCCGTCGCTGCGGGAGTCCCAGCCGGCCGGCGCCCGAGGCGCGTGGACGATGTTTTGTGGCACCGCCATCAGCACGTCGACCAATTCCATCAGCCGATGGCCGTCGGTGTGGTCGCCGATGTTCGTCAGCTGCCATGGGATCCGGGCGGCGACCCTGCCGCTGGCCGTGATGGCCTCCTGGCGGGCGCGCACCAGCTCCTCTTTGCTCGGTCCCGATTTGGGCACCGCCAACAGCCCCCATGGGACGCGCGCGAGCCGAGCGCTGGGGGACACGAACAGCGTTGCGCGCGGCGAGGTTACGCACTCCAGCAGCAGCTGCCACCCGGCCGGGCCGATCAGCAGCACACCCAGGATGTAGGCGAGCGTGAGTTCGGTGTCGACCGCCGCGAAGGCTCCGGCGGTCAGCGCGCGCTCGATGGCGCCATCTCGGCTCTCGGTGCCGTGCGGCTCGGGCAAGGCACCGGTGAGCTCTTGCACGGCCGCGAGCAGGATCGGTTCCTCCACCACCCAGGCGACGGTCCGCGACGGCTGACCCACGATCCGCAAGCTGGCGTAGGTGGCGATGCCGACGTCGGCGAACCGCAAAACCAGGGTGAGCCGGGCCGGCTCGCTCATGGCCAGGTCGACCAGGCGGGCCCGGCGGCGGTGACGTCGCGGCCGTAGCGCTGGAATGCCAGTGCGCGATAGCGATCCAGGATCGGTGGGCTGTCGGGCTGCATCTGCAACGGAGGCAATGGCCCGAGCCGCGTCAGCGACGCGCCAGCACCCGCCGCCGGCCCCGCCGCCGCCAGCGCCGCGGCGGGTTCCGCGTTGGCGTCGATGAGCGCGGTCGAGGTCGCCGTCGACGCCCATTCGCCGATCGCCGGCCGCCGCGGGTCCTTGTCGAAAGTACCACGCGCGCTGTGGTATTCGACCAACTCGCTGACCAGTTGGGTGTTTTCCCATTCCCAGGCGACGGCGAAGGCGCCGGCCAGCATGGGCGCCGAAACGCCCGCCGCCCAGCGCGCTCTCGCGTCGGCGTCGGCGATCGAATACCGTACGGAGTCGACCGCCAGCGCGGCCGGCACCTTGAGCTCGGCGGCCTGTTCGAGTTTGGCGAGCCCGCGCCGGTACTGCGGAGTGCCGACCTCGCCGAGCAGGACGCCGATTCCCTCGGCTTGGCGCGCCTCGGTTTCCTGCAGCGTCTCGTAGGGATCGCCCGAACTGTCAAAGCCCAGATCCGCCAAGGCGTCGGCACGCCAGACGGTGCCGAGGTGATTGTCAAGCTTGGCGTACTGCAACCAGCTGCTGCGTGGCGAGGAGTCGAGCAGTTCGCGGGCCTGGGCGATCAGCTCGACGGCATCGGCGAAGCGGCTCCAGAAGATCGCTATCCAGCTGCGCTGCAACAGAATTCGATGCAAGTGCAAGGGTTTGCCGAGTTGTCGCCAGTGGCGCTCGGCGTGCTCCCAGCACTCGTCGGCGGCCTCCAACGCACCGGATCCCAGCCGCGTGAGGCCCATGTACAGCCAGCAGCGGGCGGCGTCGTGCGCGCGGTCATATCGGGCGATGACGGGATATGCCTCCGAGACCAGCCGCTCGGTCGTCGCGTGATCCCCCACCAGCCACGCGGCCGCCGCGCGCTCCAGTTGCGTTCGGGCGCAGGCAAGCTCCCATCCGTTCGCGCGCGCGCGGGCCTCCGCGCGCCGCAACCAGGGCTCGGCCTCGGACAACCGGCCGGTCTCGACGCAGAATCTGCCGTACGCGGTGGCGGTTTCCACCATCAGGTGGTCGGCGACCGGTCCGCCGTTGCCGTGAGAGTCCAGCCCGTCGAGCGCCCGGTCCCACAGCGGGACGGACTGCACATGCAGGTCGTCATCGCAAAGCGCTGTGGCGCAAAGTGTTTGGGCGTAGGTGCGCAGATACGAGCATTCGTCGGCGAGGTCGGCGGCATCCCCGTCGTCGGCGGATCCGTCGCACAGCGCGGCCAGCTTCGCGGCGGCGTCGTCGTGCTCGCCCAGGGCCGCGGCCAGCCCGGTTTCCAGGAATTGCGCCCGCCGCGTGTAGCGGCGGATCATGTGCGCCACCTCGGCGTCGGACATGCGCACCTGGCGCGCGGCGTCCGGCATCGTCCCGGCGGCGATCGCCGAGTAGATCGCCAGGCAGTCCCGGATGCGCCGAATGGATTCGCGCACCCCGTCGTTCGCGCCGCGGGCGAGGTAGATTTCGCCCAGCTGCGCAAGCACTTCCAGCATCAGGTCGTCCCTGTCTTCCCGCTCGATCTGCGGCACCAGGGACAGCAGCAGGTCCCGGGCCCGCGTTTCGTCGGCGGCGAACGCCAGCCCGCGGGCGTTCTGCAATTCGCCGGGGATCGACACGGCTGCATCATAAGTCCGCCATCGTGCACGCGGCGAGCGGCCGAGCCCGGAGCGGCGGACGCGTGAGTGGGGGGACGTCCGCCGCCCGGAGTCTTCGTCGATCAGCCGCACGTCACCTTGATGTTGAAGTCCTTGGTGATCACTCCGGCCATCGGGTTTTTCAGGTCGGCGCCCTGCGCCTGACCGGTGATGGTGTAGGTCTTGCCGTCGACCGCCACGTTGGCCGAGCCGTTCTTTCCGCCCATGCCGTTGGCCACCGACAAGGCGTTGCCGTCGACGACCATCATCAGCGACTCGACCTTCGGGGTGGGCTCGTCGGTCATCACGACGGCGAGCGCCTGCCGGCCGCCGTTTGTCGACCCGCTGCCGATGTCGATCTTGCCGGCGGTCCGGACGCAGGTCACCGAGGCAGGGTCCAGGCCCGCCAGGTCGGCGCCGGCCACCTTCACCTGCGCCCCGCCGCCGTTGGCGACGCTGGCCGCCGGGCTGGCCGTGTGGCCGCCGCTGGAGCAGGCCACCAGCGCCGACGCGGCGCCCAGGCTTCCAATGGCTGCCGCGAGAAGACGTTTCACTGCAGTTCCCTCCTTCATGCGCCGCCCCATTGGCGTCGCCATGGCGCAAGTACAGGCGCCGCCGGCCGCTACCGATCCCAATTTCCGCGTCGACCCGGTAGGCTGCGTCGACATCGGCCCAGGAAGGGAGACAAGCGGTGGCGGGCGTGAAGTGGTTGGAAAGGCCTGAGGCCCATGACTTTCCGGCGGCCGCCGACTACCTCGCCCTGCTCGCGAACGCGAAGTCGGTCACCAAGTTGACCAAGAAGCTGAAGGCCGGGGCGATCAAGTACAAGAAGGCCAAGGACATTCTGCGGGCGGCGCGGCTGAGCCTGTTGCCGGTGGACAACCCGCACGTCGCGGCGGACCTGGCCAAGATCGAGAAGGGTCAACCGTTGTCGCCAATCCTGCTGGTGCGCGGCGACTTCACCACCGGTGTCCCGCTGCAGATCGCCGACGGCTATCACCGGGTGTGCGCGAGCTATCACACCGACGAGAACACCGACATCCCTGTCGTTATCGTGTCACCGTGATCGAGATCCGGTCCGTCGCCCCGGTACGGGTGCTGACCCTGTCGTCGGGGCGCGTCAACGCCCTCGACGTCGAGCTGCTCGAGGAGCTCGCGGGGGCGCTGGGCGAGCTGCGGAACTCCGGCGCGGACCCGCTCGTGATCACCGGCGCCGGCAAGGTGTTCAGCGCCGGCGTCGACCTCAACCGGGTGGTGGACGGCGGCGCAAACTACACCGATCGCCTGATTCCGGCGCTCTCCGAGGCGTTCGAGGCGATGTTTAGCTACCCGGGCCCGACGGTGGCCGCCGTCAACGGCGCCGCCATCGCCGGCGGGTGCGTGATGGCCTGCGCCTGCGACCGCCGGCTGATCGCACCCGAGGCGCAGATCGGGGCCTCCGAGGTCCGCGTCGGCGTGCCGTTCCCGGTCGCGGCGCTCGAGGTGATGCGGTACGCGTGCGGGGACCGCGCCGAGGACGCGCTGCTCGGCGGCCGCGTCTACCGCGGCGCCGACGCCGTCGCAAACGGGCTGGCCCACCGCGTCGTCGACGACGATCTGATGCAGGCGGCGGTAAAGGAGGCGTCCGATCTCGGCGACGTCGCCGTCGACGCCTACCGCCACACCAAGGCCCAGCTGCGCGCACCCAGCCTGGCGCGGATGCGTGAGGCCGGCCCGATCGACGCCGAGGTGCGCCGGCTGTGGGGCGCCGAGGAGACCCGGCAGCGCCTCGCGGCGTACGTGGAAAACCTGCGGCGACGCTGAGGCCGGCTTATTCGTCGAGCGCGACGCCGCCGCGGGTGCGCCTGCGCCGCATCCGGTGCGAGCCCTTGCCCGTCGGGCGGCGGTTGCGCAGTCCGCCCGGAGCTGCTTCGGCGGCCTTGGTGTCCGGCTCCTCGGGTGCTTCTTCGCTAGCCGGTTCGGCTTCGGCGACGGGCTCGACGGCCGTTTCGGCGGGCTCTTCCGTCTCTTCGGCCTCTTCGGTCTGTGGTTCGCCGACTCCGTCGGCTTCTTCGGTCTCTTGGGTCTCTTGGGTCTCTTGGGTCTCTTGGGTCTCGGTGTCTTCGGGCGCGGCTTCGGTGGCTTCGGCGTCATCGGTGCCTTCAGCGTCCGCCTCTTCGGCCTTCTTGCGGCGCAGGCGGCGCCCCTTGGGCTTCTTGGCCTTGATCGGTTTCGGCGGCGGCGGGGGCAATTCGGCGACGAACGACAGATAGAACGCGAAGAAACCGAGCACGGCGATCGCGGCGGCGGCGCCGTAAATCGCGAACAACCAGCGGCCGGCGGTATCCAGGCTGAGCCAAATCTCGCTGATCGCGGTGCCGATGATCAGCACGCCGGCCAGCACGTGGGCCACGATCGACCAGACCCTGATGGTCAGGGCCAGCTGCGGCGCGCCCAACTCCGGCTTGCGGCTGCGCACCAGCTGAAGCGCCACGGGCACCGCCGCGAGCCCGATCAGGGCGCCGGCCACGATGCGCAGCGTCGTCCCCAACGAGTGGGCGGTGTCGCCCATCAGCTCGGGCCAGCGGGGGAGAACGAAGAAGAAGTAGAGGACGCCGCCCGCGATCGACAAGAGGGCATGCGACAACACGCATAACCACGAGAACAGTCCGTGCCACACGATTGCGCTCGTGCGCCGCCCCATAAATCTCCTCATGCTGGCGTGAGCCCTATCGGCCGGTAAGCCAGCCTAAAGGCCGGTTAAACCGATTCCAAACAACGTCGGTGCTTGGGCCGCGTCTCGACGGAGCACGACCGGTGGCGGAGGATGCGGGATTTGAACCCGCGAGGGCTATTAACCCAACCCGCGTTCCAGGCGAGCGCCATAGGCCACTAGGCGAATCCTCCGTGGCCATGGTAACCGAGCGCGTCACGGCCGCCGCCAATCCCTTCCGCCCAGGCGTTAGACTCGGCGGAGGACCCCGCGCGGCGTCTATCCTGTGAACTCCCCCAGGGCCGGAAGGCAGCAAGGGTCAATGGGCTCTGTCGGGTGCGCGGGGTCCCCTAGGTTCGATGAGTGGCGACCCGCATCGCCCGGCTCCGCCGCGCTTGCGATCGCCACTAGGTTGGATGAGTGGCGACCCGCATCGCCCGGCTCCGCCGCGCTTGCGATCGCCACTAGGTTCGATGAGTGGCGACCCGCTGCGCCCGGCTCCGCCGCGCTAGGTTTCCCCACCCGGGTTGGACGCCGAAAGGTCCCGCAATAGCTATGGTTTCGTTCGATTCCCTCAGCCCTGACGAGCTCGCCGCCGTGCACGCCCGCAACCAGGCCGATTACGCCGAGCTGCAGTCCAAGAAGCTCGCGCTGGACCTGACCCGCGGCAAACCGGCACCGGAGCAGCTCGACCTGTCCAACCAGCTGCTCAGCCTGCCTGGAGACGACTACCGCGACGCCGAGGGCACCGACACCCGCAACTACGGCGGCCTGCACGGCCTGCCGGAACTGCGGGCCATCTTCGGCGAGTTGCTGGGGATCCCGGTGCAAAACCTGATCGCGGGAAACAACTCCAGCCTGGAGCTGATGCACGACCTCGTCGCCTTCTCGATGCTGTACGGCGGGGTGGACTCGCCGCGGGCCTGGAAGGACGAGCCGGTCGTGAAGTTCCTGTGCCCCGTCCCCGGCTACGACCGCCACTTCGCGATCACCGAGACGATGGGCATCGAGATGATCCCGGTCCCGATGCTGGACGACGGCCCCGACGTCGACCTGATCGAGGAGCTCGTCGCCGTCGACCCCGCGATCAAGGGGATGTGGTCGGTGCCGGTGTTCGGCAACCCCACCGGCATCACCTACTCCTGGGAGACGGTTCGCCGGCTCGTCCAGATGCGGACCGCGGCGCCGGATTTCCGGCTGTTCTGGGACAACGCCTACGCGGTGCACACCCTGACCCACGAGTTCGTCCGCCAGGTCGACGTGCTGGGGCTCGCGGCCAAGGCAGGCAACCCCAACCGTCCCTACGTTTTCGCCTCCACCTCCAAGATCACCTTCGCCGGCGCCGGGGTCAGCTTCCTGGGCGGATCGCTGGGCAACATCGCCTGGTATCTGCAGTACGCGGCCAAGAAGTCGATCGGTCCGGACAAGGTCAACCAGCTGCGCCACCTGCGGTTCTTCGGCGACGCCGACGGGGTGCGCCTGCAGATGCTGCGCCACCAGCAGATCCTGGCGCCCAAGTTCGCGCTCGCCCTCGAGATCCTGGACAAGCGGCTCAGCGATTCCAAGATCGCCTCGTGGACCGACCCCAAGGGCGGCTACTTCATCAGCCTCGACGTGCTGCCCGGCACGGCGCGGCGGACCGTCGCGCTGGCCAAGGACGCGGGAATCGCCGTGACCGAGGCCGGCGCGTCGTTCCCGTACCGCAAAGACCCGGACGACAAGAACATCCGCATCGCGCCGACGTTCCCGTCGCTGCCGGACCTGCGCGACGCGGTCGACGGCCTGGCGACCTGCGCGCTGCTGGCGGCGTCGGAGCGTCTGGTCTCCTCGGCGCCGAGCGTGCGCTGAGGCCGGAAAAATCGCGCAAAGCGCGCCGTACGGTCACGTTCGACGCCCGTCGGGCCGTCGTCACCGCGCGCCGGTAGCCTGCTGACCGTGGCCCTCTACCGCAAGTACCGACCGGCAACCTTCGCCGAGGTGGTGGGGCAGGAGCACGTCACCGAGCCGCTGTCGATTGCCCTGGAAGCCGGCCGGATCAACCACGCGTACCTGTTCTCCGGGCCGCGCGGCTGCGGCAAGACCTCGTCGGCGCGCATTTTGGCGCGCTCGCTGAACTGCGCCCAGGGGCCGACGGCCACACCGTGCGGGGTTTGCGAGTCGTGCGTGGCGCTGGCACCCAACGCGCCGGGCAGCATCGACGTGGTCGAGCTCGACGCGGCCAGCCACGGCGGCGTCGACGACACACGCGAGCTGCGCGACCGCGCGTTCTACGCCCCCGCGCAGTCGCGCTACCGGGTGTTCATCGTCGACGAGGCGCACATGGTGACCACCGCGGGCTTCAATGCGCTGCTCAAGATCGTTGAGGAGCCGCCCGAGCACCTGATCTTCGTCTTCGCCACCACCGAGCCGGAGAAGGTGCTGCCGACGATCCGGTCGCGCACCCATCACTACCCGTTCCGGCTGTTGCCGCCCAAGATCATGCGGGCGTTGATCGGACGGATCTGCGAGCAGGAGGGGGTCGTCGTCGACGACGCGGTGTACCCGCTGGTGATCCGGGCCGGCGGCGGATCGCCGCGCGACACCCTGTCGGTGCTCGATCAGCTGGTGGCCGGGGCCGAGGACAACCACGTCACCTACCAGCGGGCGCTGGGGCTGTTGGGCGCCACCGACGTCGCGCTGATCGACGATGCCGTCGACGCGCTCGCGGCCGGGGACGCGGCCGCGTTGTTCGGCGCCGTCGAATCGGTGATCGACGCCGGCCACGACCCGCGCCGCTTCGCCACCGACCTACTGGAACGGTTCCGGGATCTCATTGTGCTGCAGGCGGTTCCGGACGCGGTGAGCCGCGGCGTGGTGGACGGGCCGGAGGACGTGCTGGACCGGATGCGCGACCAGGCGGCCCGCATCGGCCCGGCGACGCTGACCCGTTACGCCGAGGTGGTGCAGGCCGGGCTGGGTGAGATGCGCGGCGCCACGGCGCCGCGCCTGCTGCTCGAAGTGGTCTGCGCGCGACTGCTTTTGCCCTCGGCCAGCGACGCCGAGTCGGCGCTGCTGCAGCGCGTCGAACGGATCGAGACCCGCATGGGCATGTCCATCCCGGCCGCCGAGACCGCGCCGTCGCCTCAGCCCCCGGCCGCGCCCGCCCGGCCCCGAAGGGCGGCCCCCCGCACCGCCGAAGAGCCCGCCGCCAAGGCCGAGCCGATGCCGGCGCCGTCCCGCGAGCCCGCCTCGGCGCCGCCGCCACCGGAATCCGAATCTGCCTCCGCCCCAGGGGAACTCAACGCCGCGGCGGTGCGCACCATGTGGCCGACGGTGCGCGACAAGGTGCGCCAGCGCAGCCGTACCACCGAGGTGATGCTGGCCGGCGCGACCGTTCGCGCGATCGAGGGCGACACGCTGGTGCTGACGCATGCGTCGGCGCCGCTGGCCAAGCGGTTGTGCGAACAGCGCAACGCCGACGTCATCGCCGAGGCCCTTAAGGACGCGCTGGGCGTGAGCTGGCGGGTGCGCTGTGAGGTCGGCGATGCGCCCGCGGCGAACCCCGTGCCCCCCAAGGCGCAAGACCGCGCCCCCGCCGCAGAGCCGGTGGAACCCGCCGGGCGGGACGACGACGAGGAACACATGCTCGCCGAGGCGGGCCGCAGCGAGCCGTCGGCGCCGCGGCGCGATCCCGAAGAGGCCGCGCTCGAATTGCTGCAGAACGAGCTGGGCGCGCGTCGGATCGACGGCGGCTAGTGGCGACCGTAAGCGCGGCGTAGCCGGGCGCCACGGGTCGCCACCCTGGCTAGGGCGTCCACCACGGCCGCAGCGGCAATTCGTCGTCGCCGCGGGCGTCGACGTTGGCCGCGAGCACGTGATGCAGCTGAAGGTTGTTCTGCTCGAAGGCAACCCGCGAGGCCGCCATGTACAGGCCCCACACCTTCGCGGTCGCCAGGCCCACCTCTTTGACCGCCTCGTCCCAGTGCGCCACCAGGTTGCGGCACCAGTCGCGCAGCGTCATCGCGTAGTGATGCCGGAAGTTCTCCTCGTGCAGCACCTCGAAACCGACGTCCTGGATGTCGGTGACGATGCGCCCCGAGCCCGTCAGCTCCCCGTCCGGGAAGACGTAGCGGTCGGTGAAGCCGCCGGCGAAGGAGGTGGACTTGTTGTCGTGGCGGGTGATGCAGTGGTTGAGCAGCAGCCCGCCGGTGCGCAGCTTGGACTTCAAGAAGCCGAAGTACGCGGGGTAGTTCTTGACGCCGATGTGCTCGGTCAGCCCGATCGACGACACCGCGTCGAACCCGGCCTCGCCGACGTCGCGGTAGTCGGAGTGGCGTACCTCGGCCAGCTCCGCCAGCCCCTCGTCCTCGATCGCCTTTCGCGCCCACTTGGCCTGCTCGGCCGACAGGGTGGCGCCGATCGCGTGCACGCCGCGCCGGGCGGCGTAGCGCACCATGCCGCCCCATCCGCATCCCACGTCGAGCAGCCGGTCGCCGGGCTGCAGGCGCAGCTTCTCGAAGATCAGCCGGTACTTGTTGTCCTGCGCCTCTTCCAGCGTCGCGTCGGCGTGGGGGTAGACCGCGCAGGTGTAGGTCATCGACGGGCCCAGCACCCATTCGTAGAAGGTGTTGGAGACGTCGTAGTGGTGGTGAATGGCCTCCGCGTCGCGGGTCTTGCTGTGCACCACGCCGGCGGCCACCCGGCGCCACCGCGGCGGAGCTTCCTGCGGCGGCGGCGCGACGGGTACCAGGCATTCGACCCCGATGGAGCGGACTACGTTGGCCAGCACCCGCGCCGACGGCCGCTTGAATTGAACCCGGTCGGTCAGCGTCTTGAGCAGCTCGTAGGGGTCGCCGGGGTGCACCCCGTAGGTCGCCAGGTCACCGGAGACATAGGCCCGGGCCAGGCCCAGTTCGCCCGGCGCCGTGGCCAGGTAGGTGGCGCCCCGGGGGGTACGGAGGTCCAGGCCCAGCCGGGCGTCCTCGCTGCCGGCGGTGCTGCCGTCGTACGCGGTGAACTTCAGCGGGTGCCGCCCCGTCGCGGCGAAGATCTCCAGGACCTGCGCCATCGTGAACTTGCCCCCGACAGGGTGGGTGGCGTGGTTGGGCTCTTTGGTGGTCGTCATCGCCGTTGCACCGCCTTCGCATAAAGGTCGAGGAGACGTGAATCGGGATCGTAGGTTTTCTTGACCGTCTTGTAGGCCTCGCCGCCGTAGAGCTCGTCGAACTCGTCGCGGGTGTAGAAGGAGTCGGAATACAGCGACTTGTGCCCGTCAAGCTCGCTGACCTTCGCCTCGATGGCCCGGTTGGTCGCCCCTTCGGTGGGGCCGGCCGGCACCGATGACCAGAACCCGACGTTGACGTAAGTGTGGTCCGGGCGCATCGGATACAGCGGCCAGCCGTTGGGGTCGCGCAGCCGCAGCGGGCACAGCCAGATCGGCGTGATGGGCACGTTTTCTAAAAACCACTGCAGGAATTCGACGGTCCGTTCGACGGGCACCTCGACGTCCTGCACCACCCGCTCCCGCGGGGGACGGCCATTGTGTTTCTCGATCCGATCGGCGATGCCGAAGCGCCGGTCGAGGGCCACCAGCTTCCAGTAGAAGCTGCTGCGCCGGTAGCGGCGCGGCCACCAGCGCCGGACCTTGGGGTTTTGCACGCCGAACGCGCGTGAGCACCAGAACCAGTCGGTGTCCCAGCGCCAGAAGTAGTCGTGGATCGTCAGCCGGTCGTCCTTGGCGGCTTCCGGGCCGGTGGAATCGTGCCGAATCGATTGGTAGTAAATGTCTTTGCCGGTGTAATCGCTGACCGGTCCGGGTGTGCCGGTGCGCCGGCCGACGCACAGGTAGCTTTCGTCGCCGCTGAACACCACCCCGTCCAAATAATCCACCGGGGTGCCGCCCTGCCCGCCGGTGTCGATGATGCGTTCCATCGCCGCGACCAGGTCGGGCAGCGAGCGGAACCGGATGTGCCGCAAGGCCACGAACGGCGCGACGGGCTCCAGCTCGATCCGCAGGCGCGTCGAATATCCCAGCGTCCCATAGGAATTCGGGAAGGCGCGGAACAGGTCAGGGTGCTGGCTGCGGGATGCGGTGAGCAATTCGCCGGCGCCGGTGAGGATATCCATCTCCAGCACCGATTCGTGGGGCAGCCCGTTGCGAAACGATGCCGACTCGATGCCCAGGCCACTGACCGCGCCGCCGAGCGTGATGGTCTTCAATTGCGGGACCACCAGCGGCGAGAGGCCATACGGCAGCGTGGCGGCGACCAAATCCTCGTACGTGCACATGCCCGCCACGTCGGCGGTGCGGGCGTCGGGATCGACACCGAGCACACCGGTCAGCCCGGAGGTATCCAGCCCGCGCACACCGCGTTTGCTGCGGGCGCGGAACAGGTTTGAAGTCGGCTTGGCCAGCCGGACGGCGGACGTAACCGGGATGGATCGATAACTCGCCATCAACCGGTCGACGCCCGCTGCGTGAGCCGAGAGTGCAGATCCAGGGACAGGCACCACATATACCCTAGTCTTCGACCACACCCCGTGCACCCGCGCGCGGGCGTCAGCGCAGGACATCACGACACACCAAGAGGGGGTCGCGCCTGATGGGACAGGTGAGCGCAGCCAGCACGATCCTGATCAACGCCGAACCGGGGGCCACCCTTGCCGCCGTCGCCGACTACCAGAACGTGCGCCCGAAGATCCTCTCCCCGCAATACAGCGAGTACCAGGTGCTGCAGGGCGGTCAGGGGGCGGGCACCGTCGCCAGGTGGAAGCTGCAGGCGACCAAGTCCCGGGTGCGCGACGTGCAGGTCAACGTCGACGTCGCCGGGCACGCCGTCATCGAAAAGGACGCGAACTCGTCGATGATCATCAACTGGACCGTGGCCCCGGCCGGACCGGGCTCGAGCGTCACCGTCAAGACCACCTGGGACGGCGCGGGCGGTGTCAAGGGCTTCTTCGAAAAGACCTTTGCGCCCTTGGGGCTGAAGAGGATTCAGGGCGAGGTGCTAAAGAACCTGAAGAAGGAGCTGGAAGGCTAGCGCGCCTGGCCCTGGGTGGCCAGGAAGCCCGCGACGCCACGCACCATCGCGTCGGCGTACTTTTGCCGGCCCTCGGCCGACTCCATGAGCGCCGAGTCCACGGGGTTCTTCATGTTGCCGCACTCGACCAGGACCGACGGATACTGCGCCAGGTTCAGCCCGGCGAGGTCCGAACGCCCGTACAAGCCGTCCTGGCCGATGTAGTTGGCCGGCGGAATGCCCGACGCCTGCATCTGGTCGCGCATGATCCGCGCGTATTGCACCGACGGCCCGGCCTGAGCCTGGTTGAGCGGTGGGGCGGAGTAGTTGACGTGGAAACCGCGGCCCGACGGCGGACCGCCGTCGGCGTGGATGCTCAGGATCGCGTTGGGGCGCAGGGCGTTGGCCGCGGCGGCGCGGGCGTCGACGCACGGCCCCAGCGCGGTGTCGTTGCCGCGCGACATGGCCGTCCGCACCCCCAGCGCGTTGAGCGCGGCGCGCACCCGCAGCGCGGTGTCCCAGGTGAACGTGTGTTCCATGTAGCCGCTGTTGGTGGAGGTCCCGCTGGTCTGGCAGTCCTTCGTCCCGCCGCGCCCGGTGGGCACCTGACGGTTGATGGATGCGTCGTTGGAGCCGTTGTGGCCGGGGTCGATGAACACGACCATGCCGGCGATGTTGGACGGCACCCCCCACGCCGCCGGAGCCGCGGTCGGCATGATCGCCGTCGACGCGGCGACCAGCGTCCCCACCAGAAGTTTGATTCCGACACGCCTGCTCACTCGTAGGTCCACGGCGCAAAGGTAGCGTCGCGCGGTCTACGCTGGGTGTTTCGAATCGCCCGACATCCACAGGCGAAACCAACTCGAGACCAAGATTCGAGGGGATTGTCATGCAACCCGGAGGCGACATGTCCCAGCTGCTCGCCCAGGCGCAGCAGATGCAGCAAAAGCTGCTGGAAGCCCAACACCAGCTCGCCAACACTGAGGTGCTCGGGCAAGCCGGCGGGGGTTTGGTCGAGGTCACCGTCAAAGGCAGCGGCGAGGTGGTCGCGGTCAAGATCGACCC
The DNA here is from genome assembly GCF_002101785.1 of Mycobacterium palustre. GTDB lineage: Bacteria > Actinomycetota > Actinomycetes > Mycobacteriales > Mycobacteriaceae > Mycobacterium > Mycobacterium palustre. The sequence goes on along the minus strand of NZ_LQPJ01000043.1, from coordinate 79,768 downwards.
CAAGGTCGTCGACCCCGGCGACGTCGAGACCCTGCAGGACCTGATCGTCGGCGCCATGGGCGACGCTTCCAGCCAGGTCACCAAGATGGCCCAGGAACGGCTGGGCGCGCTGGCCGGCGGCATGGGCGCGCCGCCGAAACCGCCGGCGCCGCCGGCCGCGCCGCCGCCCCAGATGGGGCTCTAAACGCTGTATCGACATGTTTGAGGGACCGGTCCAGGATCTGATCGACGAGCTCGGCAAGCTGCCGGGCATCGGGCCCAAGAGCGCGCAGCGGATCGCCTTCCACCTGTTGTCGGTGGAACCGCCGGAGATCGACCGGCTGACCGCGGTGCTGGCGAAGGTCCGCGACGGCGTGCGGTTTTGCGCGGTGTGCGGCAACGTCTCCGACGACGAGCGATGCAGGATTTGTGCCGACACCCGCCGAGACGCGTCCGTGGTGTGCGTGGTCGAGGAGCCCAAGGACGTCCAGGCCGTCGAGCGCACCCGCGAGTTTCGGGGCCGCTACCACGTCCTGGGCGGCGCGCTCGATCCGCTGTCCGGGGTCGGGCCCGATCAGCTGCGGATCCGCGAGCTGCTGACCCGCATCGGGGAGCGCGCCGACGACGTCGACATCACCGAGGTGATCATCGCGACCGACCCCAACACCGAGGGCGAGGCGACCGCCACCTACCTGGTCCGGATGCTGCGCGACATCCCCGGCCTGACCGTGACCCGGATCGCGTCCGGGCTGCCGATGGGCGGCGACCTCGAGTTCGCCGACGAGCTGACGCTGGGCCGCGCGCTCACCGGCCGCCGCGCGATGGTGTGACGGCGCCCGCTGCGCCTCTGCCCCCGCGACACTGACCCCACGCACACACGACACGCCGCGGACCGGGACCTGGTGCAAGTCTCGGCGACGAAGTATCGAGCTCTCGCTCCAGCGCGTGAAGATTGGCGTGGACGCCGCCGGCCCGCCACGGATCCTCGGAGGATCTTGGAGCGCGGCGCGGCAGCTCAGCTGGCCGCCAGGCGCTCCCGGCGCAGCAACTCCACCTCAGGTAGCTCCAGGGGCGCCAGCTCGCCCACCACCCTGCTCAGCAGCAGGTCGGCGAGCTCCGGATTGCGGGCCAGGCAGGGGCCGTGCATGTAGGTCGCGATGACGCTGCCCTGCACCGCGCCGTCGAAGCCGTCGCCCGCCCGGTTGCCCGCCCCCTTGACGACCGTGGCCAACGGCGACGCCGCGGGCCCCAGGACGGTGCCGCCGCGGTGGTTTTCAAAGCCGGTCAGCCGCTGGGTCAGCCCGGCCAGCACCGGCCTGCCGACGAGCTCGCCGATGGACCGCGCCTCCTGCGGGGACGTCGTCGCGTCCAGCAGGCCGACGCCGTCGACGCGTTCCCCCGCCGACGTCTCGTACCAGTGCCCGAGGACCTGGACCGCCGCGCAGATCGCCAGCACGGGCGCACCGCGGTCCGCCGCGCGCTGCAGGCCGGGGTGGCGGATCAGGTGGCGGGTGGCCAGCCGCTGCGCGTAGTCCTCGGCGCCGCCCAGCGTGTACAGGTCCAACGACTCGGGCACCGGGTCGGCCAGCGTGATCTCGACGATCTCGGCGGCGATGCCGCGCAGCCGCAGCCGTTGGCGCAGCACCAGCGCGTTGCCGCCGTCGCCGTAGGTGCCCATCACGTCGGGCAACACCAGCCCGATCCGCACGGTCGAGTCAGCCATGGCGCGCCAACGCTCGCTGCAGCTGGAGGAACGCGGTGTAGTTGGCGACAACCTCGACGCGCCCCGGCGGGCAGGACTTGATGGCCGCCACGGTGTCGTGCACCAGGGTGTGCCCGACGCCGGCATACCCGAGGCGCACGGCCAGGTCGGTGCCGCGTTCGCCGGCGGCGACGACCGCCGCGTTCTCGAAGTGCTCGAATCGCACGTCCCACAGCCACGACAGGTCCTCGCCGTCGGGCACCTGCCCGTTGACCGAGATGACCACCCCGGCGGCGTGCTTGTCGACCATCGACAGCGCCTCCTGCCAGCCGGCCGGGTTCTTGGCCAGCAGGACCCGCGCCTCGTGGTCGCCGACGCGGAAGGTGCGATAGCGACCGGCGACCTCATCGACGGCCGAGGCGGCGGCGACGGCCCGAGCGGGGTCGGCGCCCAGCGCGACGGCGGCGGCGACGGCCTGCGCGGCGTTGCCCCGGTTCACCGCGCCCGGCAGGGCCAGCCGCATCGGCAGGGCCAGCCCGTCGGGCCCGTACAGGGTGTGCTCGTCAAACCACCACTGCGGGCTGGGCCGCTTGAAGTCGGCGCCGGTCGAATACCAGTGGCCGTTGTCGCGGACGATGACCTCGCCGCTGCGCGGGCAGCTGACCGAGTCGTTGGCCCAGGAGCCGCCGGCGGCCACCCAGACGACGTGGGGGCTGTCATAGGCCGCCGAGGTCATCAGCACGTCGTCGCAGTTGGCGACGACGACGGCCTCGGGATGGCGGGCCAGCCCCGCCCGCAGCGTGCGTTCGATCACGTTGATCTCGCCGACCCGGTCCAGCTGGTCGCGCGACAGGTTGAGCAGCACGATGACGGCGGGCTCGACGGCGTCGGACACGTGCGGCACGTGCATCTCGTCGACCTCGAGTGCCGCCAATCGAGCGCCGCGGTTGACGGCCAGCGCGGCCACCAGGCCGGCGTCCATGTTGGCGCCCTCGGCGTTCGTGGCGACGGCTCCGAGCGTCCCCAGCGCCGCGGCCGTCATCCGGGTGGTCGTCGACTTGCCGTTGGTGCCGGTGACGACGACGGTGCGCCGGCCGGCCCCGAGCTGGCGCAGCACCGAGCGGTCCAGCGTCATCGCGACCAGCCCGCCGATCATCGCCCCGGCCCCGCGCCCGGTGACCCGCGAGGCCCAGCGCGCGCTCGCGCCCGCGGCCAGGGCCAGGCGGGCGCGGGTCGTGATCACCCGCGCAGTTTAAAGGCCGCGACACGGTGCGCGGTGACCAGGCGATGTCGGTCGGGCGTGCCATCCTCAGTGCATGAACCGGGTGTCCTGGGGGCGGCCGGCCAGCGAGCCGGGCGGGGGCTGGGCCGTCATCGACGTCGAGACCTCGGGCTTCCGGCCCGGCCAGGCGCGGATCATCAGCGTCGCTGCCCTGGGCCTGGACGCCGACGGGCGGATCGAGCAATCCGTGGTCAGCCTGCTCAACCCCGGGGTTGACCCGGGCCCCACGCATGTGCACGGCCTGACCGCCGCCATGCTCGAAGACCAGCCACAGTTCGCCGACATCGTCGGCGACCTGATCGAGGTGCTCCGCGGGCGCACGCTGGTGGCCCACAACGTCGCCTTCGACTACGCGTTTTTGGCCGCGGAGGCCGAGTTAGCCGAGGCCGAGCTTCCCATCGATGACGTCATGTGCACGGTCGAGCTGGCGCGCCGGCTGGACTTGGGACTGGACAATCTGCGCCTCGAGACGCTAGCGGCGCACTGGGGCGTCGTCCAGGAGCGGCCGCACGACGCCTTCGACGACGCCCTGGTGTTGACCGGCGTGCTGGCCTCGGCGCTGGAGCGGGCGCGGCAACGCGACATCTGGCTGCCGGTGCATCCGGTGACCCGGCGCCGGTGGCCGAACGGGCGGGTCACCCACGAGGAGCTGCGGCCGCTGAAGGCGCTGGCATCGCGGATGCCGTGTCCCTACCTGAACCCCGGCCCCTACGTTCGGGGCCGGCCGCTCGTCCAGGGCATGCGCGTGGCGCTGGCGGCCGAGGTGGCACGCACCCACGAGGAACTCGTCGAGCGGATCCTGCACGCCGGGCTGGCTTACAGCGACGCCGTTGACCGGGAGACCTCGCTGGTGGTCTGCAACGACGCCGCCCCCGAACAGGGCAAGGGCTACCTGGCCCGGCAGCTGGGGGTGCCGGTGGTGTCCGACGCCCAGTTCATGGACGGCGTGCGCGCCGTCGCCGGCGGCACCAGCATGGAGGAGTTCACCGACGCCACCATGGTCGACCAGCAGCTCGCGCTGTTCTAAGGCCGAGCGCCGATGGTGCCGACCCGCGGCGCCCGGCGCGCGGCGCCGCGCTTGCGATCGGCACTAGCGAGACGCGCGGTTGACCGCCGACACCACGGCGCGCAGCGAGGCGGTGGTGATCGACGGCGCGATGCCCACACCCCACACCGTCCGCCCGCCGACGGGCCCCGATGGGTGCCGACCCGCTTCGCCCGGCTGCGCCGCGCTCGCGATCGACACCGAAGCCTCCACGTACGCCGCCGCCTGAGCGTCGTCACCCGCGCTCATGGCGTGCTCGGAGTAGTCCAGCACGGCCACGTCGAAGCCGACGGTCCCCAGCGCGTGCACGAAGGCGGCGAGGGGGCCGTTGCCGGAACCCTTGATCTCGGTTTCGACCCCGTTGATCTTGACCGTCGCGACGATGGTGGTCGTTCCGCCGTCTTCCTCCGACGCCTCGACCCGCTGCCTGATGCGCTCCAGCGGCCGCACCGGCGCCAGGTACTCCTCGGAGAACGCGTCCCACATCTCCTTGGGGGAAACCTCGCCGCCCTCGCCCCCGGTGCCCTCCGCGATCTTCTGGATCACCTGGGAGAACTCGATCTGCAGCCGCCGCGGCAGTGCCAGGCCGTGGTCGGCCTTCATGATGTAGGCCACGCCGCCCTTGCCCGACTGCGAGTTGACCCGGATCACCGCCTCGTAGGTGCGCCCGACGTCCTTGGGGTCGATCGGCAGGTAGGGCACCTGCCAGAGCATGTCCTCGACGTCGGTGTCGGCGGCGTCGGCGTCGACCTTCATCTGGTCGAGGCCCTTGTTGATGGCGTCCTGATGGCTGCCGGAGAACGCCGTGTAGACCAGGTCGCCGCCGTAGGGGTGGCGTTCGTGCACGGGCAGCTGGTTGCAGTATTCGACGGTGCGGCGGATCTCGTCGATGTTGGAGAAGTCGATCTGCGGGTCGACGCCGCGGGAGAACAGGTTGAGCCCCAGCGTCACCAGGCAGACGTTGCCGGTGCGCTCGCCGTTGCCGAACAGGCAGCCCTCGATGCGGTCGGCGCCGGCCTGGTAACCCAATTCGGCTGCGGCGACGGCGGTTCCGCGGTCGTTGTGCGGATGCAGGCTCAGGATGACGGAGTCGCGACGAGCCAGGTTGCGGCTCATCCACTCGATCGAGTCGGCGTAGACGTTGGGCGTGGCCATCTCCACGGTGGCCGGCAGGTTGAAGATGATCGGGTTGTCCGGCGTCGGCGCGATGATCTCGCCGACGGCGTCGCACACCTGCTTGGCGTACTCGAGCTCGGTGCCCGTGTAGGACTCCGGGGAGTACTCGAAGCGCCACTGCGTGCCCGGGTACTTGGCGGCCTCCTCGACGCACTTGCGGGCGCCGTCGGTGGCGATGGCCTGGACCGCGGCCCGGTCGGCGCGAAACACCACCCGCCGCTGCAGGATGGACGTGGAGTTGTAGAAGTGCACGATGGCCCGCGGCGCGCCTTCGCACGCCAAAAACGTGCGCTCGATCAGCTCCGGCCGGCACTGGGTGAGCACCTGGATGGTGACGTCGTCGGGGATGGCGCCGTCGGTGATGATCTCGCGGACGAAGTCGAAGTCGGTCTGGCTGGCCGACGGGAAGCCGACCTCGATCTCCTTGTAGCCCATGCGCACCAGCAGGTCGAACATGCGGCGCTTGCGGGCCGGGCTCATCGGGTCGATCAGCGCCTGGTTGCCGTCGCGCAGGTCCACCGCGCACCACAGCGGGGCGCGATCGATGACGCGGTCGGGCCAGGTGCGGTCGGCCAGGCGGATCGGCTCGACCTCCTCGGCGAACGGTCGGTACCGATTGACCGGCATCGACGATCCGCGCTGCGGATTCCAGGGGGGCTGCTCGGGCCCGGGCGGGCCGGCGGGTTTGACGATGGTCCTAGCGGAGACGTAGGCGTCGGGAGTGGAAGGCTTGGTCACGGTATTTGCTCCGGGGTTGTGAAGTAAGGAACCTCAGACCGGCGCATCGCGAACCCCCGCGACGGGAAGCCGGTCTGGATCAGACCCCGTCGCGGCGTCCGAGGAGGAGCACCCGCTGCACGTCATGCACTCTACCGCGCCCGCGCCGGGCGCCAAAACCGGTTCACTTTCGCCGCCGGGTTCCGGGGGGCCGGCGGGGCTCGGACGTCCGGCACGTCTTCGTCGTGTCCGTGAGGGTCACCCGGAACTGCATGGCCCGGTACGGCCAGCCCGTCGCCGTGTTCCACTGCGACACCACGAGCCCGACGCCGCCCGGGGTGTCCAGCCGCGAGCCCGGCAGGACGTACCCGCCGTAGAGCTGGGCGACCCGGTTGTTGGCCAGGTCCTGGTCCTCCCAGCTGGCGCCGACCACCGGCGTCTGGACCTCGGTGTCGTAGAGGTTGGCGGTGGGTGAGTCGATCGTGCGATACCCCAGCGCGTAGCGCGAGGACAGGAAGCCGCCCAGGATCCACGTGCCGCTGTCCAGCCGGCGCAGCGTCAGCTCACCCCACGTCTCGCCGGGCGGGGTGATCGGTGTCGGCGCGTTGCCCCACGCCCATCGATCGTCGGCCCAGCCCCAGCCCGAGTACTTGGCCGGGTGGCCGACGTCGTCCGGGCGCACGCGTCGCAGGATGATGCCCTTGTCGCGCTGGAAGCCGGTGGACACGACGTACACCCAGCCGTCGTCGGGGTTGTAGTCCCAGGACCACAGCTGCGCGTGACCGTCGTGCAACGACGCGGGAATCCTTGCCCCAGAACGCATTCGGCGCCAGCGGACGCCGCTGTCTGTCGAGGCCCAGATTCCGGTCCAGATGACGTTCCCGAAGCCGCGGTTGACGATGGCGTGCAGATACATCGTCTGGCCGATCACCAGCAGGTCGGAGGGGATCACGGTGCTGATGCCGCCCCGGTCCCAGGGCGGGCAGTCGTGGACGTAGCGCCACAGCTGGCGCGCGTAGCCGGGATCCGCGCCCCCGGCGCTCTCGTATCGGATCGGGTTGCCGGCGTCGCCGCTGCCGATCAGGGCGACCGGGGCGCGCCAGTCGCCCTGCCCGACGGCCGGGCCGGAGAAGGTGTCGCCGAACACCGACACCAGCTTGCCGTTGGGCGCCACGGCGCACACGCCCAGGTCGGTGGCGGTGACGCCCCATCGGTCGCTGAGTCCGGGGCCGGTGATGTCGCCGACGTAGCCGTCCGCGGGCGCGGTAGCCGTTGCCGCACAAGGACTTCCGCGCCTGCTGCGGCGCGCCCGGGTACGGGACGCCGCCGGATCGGCCTTCGTCATGGTTGCTTCCTCTAGGGCCGGGGATCGGATCGCCTCACCGACAACAATGCCCGACGACGCGGCAAGGGGCGTGAGTAGTGCGCTACCTGTACGCAGGGCCCTGCGGCCGGAAATGGGGTGGTCCGCTACTCATCCCACTCCGCGGGTGGCGACCCTACGGTCGACGCACACCAGCGAACACCGGGAGGTTGCGATGACCGTCATGCAAGAGTCCAGCCGCGTCACCGGCGACGAGCACACCCAGGACTGGAACCACGTTCGCGGCTTCGGCTGGCGCCCACAGCTGCCCGACGCCCGCGACCTGATGTACATGCCCAGGTTCAAGGGTTTGCCGCCCGCCGAGTACGACCTGCGCCCGTCGATGCCGGCCGTCTACGACCAGGGCCAGCTCGGGTCGTGCACCGGCAACGCGATCGCCGGGGCGATGGAGTACGAGCGCGATCGGCAGGGGCTGTCCGACTTCGTTCCCTCCCGGCTGTTCATCTACTACAACGAACGCGCGCTCGAAGGCACCGTGTCCAGCGACGCCGGCGCCGTCATCCGGGACGGCATCAAGGTGGTCAACAAGCAGGGGGTGTGCGCGGAGGCGTTGTGGCCCTACGACATCGGTGTGTTCACGGTGAAGCCGCCGAAGCGCTGTTACGTGGCCGCGAAGAAGGACCGCGCGGTGCAGTACGAGGCGATCCGGACGCTGGGGGACCTCAAGGACGCGATCGCCTCGAACTTTGCGGTCGTGTTCGGGTTCACCGTCTACGAAAGCTTCGAATCGCAGGCCGTCGCCGAAACGGGCGTGTTGCCGATGCCCAAGCAGGGTGAGGCCACCGTCGGCGGCCACGCCGTCCTCGCCGTCGGCTACTCGAACCCCAAGGGCCACTTGATCGTCCGCAACTCGTGGGGTCCGTCGTGGGGTGACCACGGCTACTTCTACATGCCGTACCAGTACCTGACGGGATCCAAGGACAGCCCGGACCGCTCGCCGATCAACGGCGCGTATTTGGCCAGCGACTTCTGGGCCATCCAGATGGTGTCGTCGTAGCACCACCGCGGACGGGTCGGCGGCGAAAGCGGGGCACACGGTCACACGTATTCTGTTGTGGACCCACACCCCGACCGGAAGAACAACAATGGCGCTCGTCGTGCAGAAATACGGCGGATCCTCGGTGTCCGACGCCGAGCGGATCCGCCGCGTCGCCGAGCGCATCGTCGCGACCAAGAAGCAGGGCAACGACGTCGTCGTGGTGGTGTCGGCGATGGGCGACACCACCGACGACCTGTTGGATCTGGCCCAGCAGGTGTGCCCGGCCCCGCCGCCGCGCGAACTCGACATGTTGCTGACGGCCGGCGAACGCATCTCCAATGCGTTGGTGGCCATGGCGATCGAATCGCTGGGGGCGCAGGCCCGCTCGTTCACGGGATCGCAGGCCGGCGTGATCACCACCGGCACCCACGGCAACGCGAAGATCATCAACGTCACGCCGGGGCGGCTGCAGACCGCGCTCGACGAGGGCTTCGTCGTGTTGGTCGCCGGCTTCCAGGGGGTCAGCCAGGACACCCGCGACGTCACCACCCTGGGCCGCGGGGGGTCGGACACCACCGCGGTCGCGCTGGCGGCCGCGCTGGGCGCCGACGTCTGCGAGATCTACACCGACGTCGACGGCATCTTCAGCGCGGACCCGCGGATCGTGCACAACGCCCGCAAGCTCGACACCGTCACGTTCGAGGAGATGCTCGAGATGGCGGCCTGCGGCGCGAAGGTGCTGATGCTGCGCTGCGTGGAATACGCTCGCCGCTACAACATTCCGGTGCACGTCCGATCGTCGTATTCGGACAAAACCGGCACCGTCGTCAAGGGATCGATCAAGGACACACCCATGGAAGACCCCATCCTGACCGGAGTCGCGCACGATCGCAGCGAGGCCAAGGTGACCATCGTCGGGATCCCCGACATCCCGGGTTATGCGGCCAAGGTCTTCCGGGCCGTCGCCGACGCCGACGTCAACATCGACATGGTGCTGCAGAACGTCTCCAAGGTCGAGGACGGCAAGACCGACATCACCTTCACCTGCTCGCGCGACAGCGGGCCCACCGCGGTGGAAAAACTCGGCTCGCTCAAGGGCGAGATCGGGTTCACCCAGCTGCTCTACGACGACCACATCGGCAAGGTGTCGCTGATCGGGGCGGGCATGCGCAGCCATCCCGGGGTCACCGCGACCTTCTGTGAGGCGCTGGCCGCGGTGGGCGTCAACATCGAGCTGATCTCCACCTCCGAGATCCGCATCTCGGTGCTGTGCCGCGACACCGAATTGGATAAGGCGGTCGTGGCGTTGCACGAGGCATTCGGGCTCGGCGGCGAGGAGACGGCGACGGTGTATGCGGGGACGGGGCGGTAGATGGCTGCTAATCGGGTGTCGATAGGCGTAGTGGGGGCCACCGGTCAGGTGGGCCAGGTGATGCGGGCGCTGCTCGACGAGCGGGACTTCCCGGCCACCTCCGTGCGGTTCTTCGCGTCGGCGCGCTCGCAGGGGCGCAAGCTGGAGTTCCGCGGCCAGGAGATCGAAGTCGAGGACGCCGAGACGGCCGACCCGACCGGCCTGGACATCGCGCTGTTCTCGGCGGGCAAGACGATGTCGCTGGTGCAGGCGCCGCGGTTCGCCGCCGCCGGCGTGACCGTGATCGACAACTCGTCGGCGTGGCGCAAGGACCCCGACGTGCCGCTGGTGGTGTCCGAGGTGAACTTCGAGCGCGACGCGCACCGCCGGCCCAAGGGCATCATCGCCAACCCCAACTGCACGACCATGGCCGCGATGCCGGTGCTCAAGGTGCTGCACGACGAGGCTCAGCTGGTGCGGCTGGTGGTCTCGACCTACCAGGCGGTGTCCGGCAGCGGGCTCGCCGGGGTGGCCGAGCTGGCCGAGCAGGCCCGCGCGGTCGTCGGCGACGCCGAGCGGTTGGTGTACGACGGGAGCGCGCTCGACTTCCCGCCGCCCAAGACCTACGCGGCGCCGATCGCCTTCAACGTGGTGCCGCTGGCCGGGTCGCTGGCCGACGACGGGTCGGGCGAGACCGACGAGGACCAGAAGCTGCGCCACGAGAGCCGCAAGATCCTGGGCATCCCCGACCTGCTGGTCAGCGGCACCTGCGTGCGGGTCCCGGTGTTCACCGGGCACTCGCTGTCGATCAACGCCGAATTCGCCCGTCCGCTCTCGCCCGAGCGGGCCCGAGAGCTGCTCGACGGCGCGCCGGGCGTCAAGGTGGTCGACGTGCCGACGCCGCTGGCCGCCGCCGGCGTCGACGAGTCGCTGGTGGGCCGGATCCGGCAGGACCCCGGCGTGCCCGACGGGCGGGGCCTGGCGCTGTTCGTCTCGGGGGACAACCTGCGCAAGGGGGCGGCGCTGAATACCATCCAGATCGCCGAGCTGCTGGCCGCTCAGTTGTGAATCCGCGGGTGAGCTCCGCGACGCGGTGCTCGCTGCTCATACTGGCTTTGCTTGTGCCGCAAGAGATTTGGGCCGCGAACGGTCACGCCGATCCGCCCGCGCCGGCCCCCGAACCGATCCTGCAGCCGCTGGCGCCGGGTCAGGTGCTGCGGATCGGCCCGACGGCCGGAACGGGCACCCCCACCGGCGACTACGGCATCGGGGCCACCGACCTGTGCGAGTTCGTCGAGTTCCCCGCCGAGCTGCTGCAGGTGTGCGGGGACAGCTTCGCGGGCCAGGGCGTGGGCTTCGGCGGCTGGTATTCGCCGGTCGCGCTGCACGTCGACACCGCCTCGGTCGACGACCCCGGCGGGGTTCGCTACACCGGCGTCACCGGCGTCGGAAAGCCGTTGCTGGCCGACCCCACGCCGCCCGGGGAGTCGCAGTTGCCCGCCGGGGTGGTCCGAATCAACCGGCGCAACTACCTGATGGTCACCACCACGAAAAACCTGGAGCCGCAGAACTCCCGGCTGGTGACCGCCGAGCCGGCGCGCGGCGGTTGGCAGACCGTCGCGGGGTCCCGGCGCGACGCCGCGTATCAGGGCGGCTCGCAGACCCAGATCAGCGGGTACTACGACCCGGTCCCCACCCCCGAGTCCCCGACCGGCTGGGTCTACGTCGTGGCCAACAGCTTCACCCGACGGGCCCCGGTGCTCCTGTACCGCGCCACGCCGCAGACGTTCACCGACCGGTCCCGGTGGCAGGGCTGGTCCGCCGCGGGCGGGTGGAACACGCCGCCGACGCCGCTGTGGCCCGACGAGGTGGGTGAGATGAGCATCCGCCAGATCGACGGCAAGACGGTGCTGTCGTACTTCAACGCCCGCACCGGCAACATGGAGGTCCGCGTCGCCGACGACCCGACATCGCTGGGCACCGCGCCGGTGACCACGGTGGTGCAGCACGACGAGTGGCCCGACCCGGCCGAAAGCCTGCCGCCCCCGTACGACAACCGGCTGGCGCAACCGTACGGCGGCTACATCTCGCCCGGGTCCACCCTCGACGAGCTGCGGATATTCGTCAGCCAATGGAACACCCGCCCGCGGGCCAGCGAGCCGTACCGGGTGATCCAGTTCGCGGTCAACCCGTTCAAGCCGGATTAGCGATCGCGCGGCCGGCGCCGAGCGATGTCGGCGCAGGTGAGCGCCGGATTCGGCTCACAGCAATCACTTATGTAGCGCATAGCGGGATCCACTGTTTACCCACGCATCATTTGTCTCATGAGTGAAACATCTGACACCCCAACCGTGCGGACCTCGTCCGCAGCTGCGCCGGCGGCCGCCGCCGCGGAGGCAGCGCCTATCCGGACCCTCTGGGTCTTCAAATTCGCGGCCTGGGTCGCGGCCGTCGCCGGGATCGTGTTCATCGTCGCGGTCATCTTCTTCAGCGGCTTCATCCTGGGCAGGCACGCCGGCCATCACGGCGGCATGCACCACCACAAGCACCACGCGGCCTTCATCCACCCGCACCGCTTCGGCGGCCCCGGCGGTGGCTTCGGCGGCCCGGGCGGCCCCGGTGGCGGTCCCGCGGCGGTCCAGGGCGGCGGTCCCGCCTCGGCGACCCCGGGTGTTCCCGGACCCGGCCAGGTCCCGTCGTCGGTCGCGCCGTCGCGCACGCCGTAGGCGCCCGAACCCACAACCAGCAGCCCGGCGCTCAGGGAGCGCCGGGCTGCGCGTCGTTTGACAACCGAAAGGGCAATTCACAGCAACAAATGCTGCGCGAACCTGTTCGCGCGGTCGGCCGCGAGGGCAGTATTCAAGGCATGACCGAAACGCCCCAACCGTCAACCCAGCCGACCTCCGCTGCCGCCGCCCCACCGGCGGCCCCGCTAGCGCGGGAGGCGCTGCGGCTCCCGAGGATCTACCTGGCCGCGGCGTGGGTCGTGATCGTCGCGGGAATCGTCTTCATCCTCTCGACGATCTTCTTCGCCGGCGCCATGGTGTTCGGGATCAGCCATCACTGCTATCACCGCCACCACCACGGCATGATGTACGCGCCCGGCGGCCCGTGGGGACCGGGCGGCGGCCCCTGGCAGTACGGCGGACCCGGGATGGGCCCCTTCGGTCCGCCGCCGCCGGGCTACCTCCCGGGCGGCCCGGGTGGCGCCGGCCAGCTGCCGACCACCAGCGCCCCGGCGCCGGCCCCCAACACGCCGGGCACCCCGCGACCGTAGCGCTTGGACCGCGTGGGCAACGCGCCACTCGAGGTTCGCTGACGGGCAGCCGCTTTGGCATGATCGAGGTTCATGACTTCAAGGCGGTCTGACCCGCTCGCGTTGTGCATCTGCGCCGCGCTGGTGGCCGTCGGGGGAGCGTCGGCGATCCCGGCCGCGCACGCTCACCCGTCGGAGCCGGGCGTGGTCAACTACGCGGTCCTGGGCAAGGGATCGGTCGGCAACATCGTCGGGGGACCGATGGGGTGGGAGTCGACGTTCACCCAGCCGTTCCAGGGCTATTCGGTCGACGTGCCGGTGTGCAACAACTGGGCCGACATCGGGCTGCCCGAGGTGTATGACGACCCGGACCTGGCGTCGTTCAACGGGGCGACCACCCAGACGTCGGCCAGCGACCAGACGCACTACGTCAAGCAGGCGGTCGGGGTGTTCGCGACCGACGACGCCGCGGGCCGGGCCTTCCATCGCGTGGTGGACCGGACCGTCGGATGCGCGGGGCAGACGACCGCGATGCACCTCGACAACGGGATCACTCAGGTGTGGTCGTTCGACGGCGGGCCGCCAAGCGGCACCGACGCGAACTGGACGAAGCAGGAGGCGGGCAGCGATCGGCGCTGCTTCGATCAAACCAGGCTGCGCGAAAACGTGTTGTTGCAGGCAAAAGTCTGCCAATCTGGCAACGCGGGTCCCGCGGTCAACGTGCTGGCCGGGGCTATGCAGAACGCGCTGGGTCAGTAGCGTGGACCGGTCGGCCGTCGCTTTGAAGGTCCGGCGGGACGGGAATATGTCGGTGCCATCTGCAAGATGAAGTAGTGGCCACCTCTCCGTCAGCTGCGCAACGAGCGGCCCGCGACTTCGGCCCGGGCCCGAAGGGATCGTGACATGGCCTTCGCCGCGATGACCGCCGCCCGGGCGGAGATGGCCGACTCCGCCGCCGCCGCCCAATACATCGCCGACGGCTGCCTGGTCGACGGCCCGCTGCGCTGCGTCGGCCTGGAGCTCGAGGGGCACTGCCACGACCCGGCCGACCCGCACCGCAGGCCGTCCTGGGGTGAAATCGCCGACGTCCTCGAGCGGCTCACGGCGCTGCCCGGCGGCAGCGCCGTCACCGTGGAACCCGGCGGCGCGGTCGAACTGTCCGGCCCGCCCCTCGACGGTGTGCCCGCCGCCATCGACGCCATGCGCCGCGACCAGGCGGTGCTGCGGTCGGCGTTCGCCGACGCCGGGCTGGGCCTGGTCTTCCTCGGGGCGGACCCGCTGCGGCCGCCCAGGCGCATCAACCCGGGCGCGCGCTACCGCGCCATGGAGGAGTTCTTCAGCGCCAGCCGCTCCGGGGAGGCGGGCGCGGCGATGATGACGTCGACCGCGTCGATCCAGGTCAACGTGGACGCCGGCCCGCAGGACGGATGGGCGGCGCGGGTGCGGCTGGCGCACGCGCTGGGTCCCACGATGATCGCCATCGCCGCCAACTCCCCGATGCTGGGCGGCGAGTTCACCGGTTGGGTGTCCAGCCGGCAGCGGGTGTGGGGCCGGATGGACTCGGCGCGCTGCGGCCCGATCCTGGGCGCCAGCGGCGACGACCCCGGCACCGACTGGGCGCGCTACGCGCTCAAGGCTCCGGTGATGATGGTGCACAACCCCGACGACGCGGTGGCGGTCACGCGATGGGTGCCGTTCGCCGACTGGGTGGACGGCCGGGTGTTGCTCGGCGATCGACGGCCCACCACCGCCGACCTGGAATACCACCTGACCACGCTGTTCCCCCCGGTGCGCCCCCGGGGGTGGCTGGAGATCCGCTACCTCGACGCCCTGCCGGACGCCTTCTGGCCCGCGGTGGTGTTCACGCTGGTGACGCTGCTCGACGACCCGGCGGCCGCCGACATCGCGGCCCGCGCCGTCGAACCGGTGGCCACCGCGTGGGACGTCGCCGCGCGCGTCGGCCTGCGCGACCGGCGGCTCTACGAGGCGGCCAACGTCTGCGTCGCCGTCGCCGCCGACAGGGCGCCGGCCGAGCTCACCGACTCGATGCGGCGGCTGATCCACACCGTCGAGCGGGGCCGATGCCCCGGCGACGACTTCGCCGACCAGGTGATCGAGCATGGGATCGCGGCCACGGTCGCGAAGGCGGCGCGCGACTCGCAAGGGGGGTCGTGACTTCACGGGCCAGGATTGCCGACGAGCTGGCGCGGGCGCGCACGCGGACGCTGCGCCTGGTCGAAGTCGACGACGCCGAACTGTGCCGGCAGTACGACCCTTTGATGAGCCCGCTGGTCTGGGACCTGGCGCACATCGGCCAGCAGGAGGAGTTCTGGCTGCTGCGCGGCGGCGATCCGGCCCGGCCCGGCCTGCTGCCACCGGCCGTCGAGGGCCTTTACGACGCCTTCGAACACCCCCGCGCCAGCCGCGTCGACCTGCCGCTGCTCTCGCCCGACCAGGCGCGGTCGTACTGCCGGACCGTGCGGAACGCGGCGCTGGACGCCCTGGACGCGTTGCCCGACGACGGCGACACTTTCGCCTACGGCCTGGTGATCAGCCACGAAAACCAGCACGACGAAACCATGCTGCAGGCCCTCAACCTGCGCACCGGCGCGCCGCTGCTGCGCGACGCCGCCGCCCTGCCGCCCGGCCGGCCCGGCGTGGCCGGAACGTCGGTGCTGGTCCCCGGCGGACCATTCGTGCTGGGCGTGGACGCCGCGAGCGAACCGCACTCGCTGGACAACGAACGCCCCGCGCACGTCGTCGACGTCCCGCCGTTCCGGATCGGGCGGGTCCCGGTCACCAACGGCGAATGGCGGGCGTTCGTCGACGACGGCGGCTACCGCGACCCGCGGTGGTGGTCCGCGCGCGGCTGGGAACACCGCCAGGCCGCGGGACTGACGGGACCGCAGTTTTGGAGCTCTGACGGTCAAACCCGTACCCGGTTCGGCTACATCGAGGACATTCCGGCCGACGAGCCGGTGCAGCACGTCACCTACTTCGAGGCCGAGGCCTACGCCGCGTGGGCCGGGGCCCGGCTGCCCACCGAGGTCGAATGGGAGAAGGTGTGCGCCTGGGACCCGGCGGCCGGCACGCGACGCCGCTACCCATGGGGGTCCCAGGAGCCGTCGGAGGCGCTCGCGAACCTGGGCGGCGCCGCGCTGCGCCCGGCGCCCGTCGGCGCCTACCCGGCCGGCGCGTCGGCCTACGGGGTAGAGCAGATGCTCGGTGACGTCTGGGAGTGGACCAGCTCGCCGCTGCGACCGTGGCCGGGCTTCGTCCCGATGATCTACGAGCGCTATTCGCAGCCGTTCTTCGACGGCGACTACCGGGTGCTGCGCGGCGGATCCTGGGCGGTCGAGCCCGCCATACTGCGGCCCAGCTTCCGCAACTGGGACCACCCGATCCGCCGCCAGATCTTCTCCGGCGTGCGCCTGGCGTGGGACGCCGCCTGATGTGCCGCCACCTGGGCTGGCTAGGCGCCGACGTCACGGTCTCGTCGTTAATGCTCGACCCGCCCTTCGGGTTGCGGGTGCAGTCCTACGCGCCGCGCCGGCAGAAGCACGGCCTGATGAACGCCGACGGCTGGGGCGTCGGATTCTTCGACCGCACCTCGGGGGGCGAGGTGCCGCGGCGGTGGCGCAGTGCGGCGCCGCTGTGGGGCGACGCGTCCTTCGACTCCGTCGCGCCGGCGCTGCGCAGCCACTGCATCGTGGCCGCCGTGCGGTCGGCGACCGTCGGCATGCCGATCGAAGCCAGCGCGGCCGCGCCGTTCACCGACGGACGATGGCTGCTGTCGCACAACGGCGTCGTCGGTCGCGCCGTGCTGGCGCCCACCTCGTCGGCCGAATCCGTATGCGACAGCGCCATTCTCGCGGCCACCATCTTCGACCGGGGCCTCGACGCGCTGGGCGACACCATCGCCGAGGTCGGCATGGCCGACCCCCTCGCGCGGCTGAACATCCTGGCCGCCGACGGTTCCCGCCTGCTGGGCACCGCCTGGGGCGACACGTTGTGCATCCTGCGCCGCGACGACGGGGTGGTGCTGGCCAGCGAGCCCTACGACGACTCACCGGACTGGGACGACGTGCCGGACCGCCACCTGGTCGAGGTCACCCCGCACGGGGTCACGATCACGCCGCTCACTCACCCGAAGGGATCTCGATGACGCTGACGCTGTCCAATCACCTCGCCGCCGACTCGGCGTATCACGCGCTGCGTCGCGACGTGTCCGACGGCCTGCGCCAGACGCCGAAGTCCTTGCCGCCCAAGTGGTTTTACGACTCGGTGGGGAGCGACCTGTTCGACCAGATCACCCGGCTGCCGGAGTACTACCCGACGCGCGCCGAAGCCGAGATACTGCGCGCCCGGTCCGGCGACATCGCGTCGGCCAGCCAGGCCGACACCCTGGTCGAGCTCGGCGCCGGCACGTCGGAAAAGACGCGGCGGCTGCTGGACGCGCTGCGCGAACGCGGATCGTTGCGCGGGTTCGTGCCGTTCGATGTCGACGCCGGCGTGTTGTCGGCGACCGCGGCGGCCGTCCAGCGGGAATACCCCGGGGTCGAAATCAACGCGGTCTGCGGGGATTTCGAGGAGCACCTGACCGAGATACCCGGCGGCGGACGGCGGTTGTTCGTGTTCCTCGGGTCGACGATCGGCAATCTCACGCCCGGGCCGCGCGCGGAGTTCCTCTCGACGCTGGCCGCGGTGATGTCGCCGGGCGACACCCTGCTGCTGGGCACCGACCTGGTCAAGGACTCCAACCGGCTGGTGCGCGCCTACGACGACGCCGCCGGGGTGACGGCCCGCTTCAACCGCAACGTGCTGGCGGTGATCAATCGCCAGCTCGACGCCGACTTCGACGTCGACGCCTTCCAACACGTGGCCCGGTGGAACGGCGAGGCGGAACGCATCGAGATGTGGCTTCGGGCCGGCAGCCGCCAGCGGGTGCGCATCGGGGCGCTGGACCTGACCGTCGAGTTCGACGCCGGCGAGGAAATGCTCACCGAGG
Source organism: Mycobacterium palustre (assembly GCF_002101785.1). Classification (GTDB taxonomy): domain Bacteria; phylum Actinomycetota; class Actinomycetes; order Mycobacteriales; family Mycobacteriaceae; genus Mycobacterium; species Mycobacterium palustre. The sequence goes on along the minus strand of NZ_LQPJ01000043.1, from coordinate 61,889 downwards.
TCTCGTGCAAGTTCCGGCCCGACGGCGTCAGCGCCGAGCTGTCCGATGCCGGGCTGCGCCAGATCCGGTGGTGGACCGACGAAGCCGGCGACTTCGGGCTGTCGCTGGCCGCCAAGTGACCGAAGGCACCCTGGCCGACCGGTGGCGGGCGGCCCGCCCGCCGGTGGCCGGCCTGCACCTGGACAACGCCGCCTGCTCGCGACAAAGCCTCGCGGTCATCGACGCCGCCGACCGCCACGCGCGCAACGAGGCCGAGATCGGCGGCTACGTCGCGGCGGAGGCGGCCGCCCCGGTGCTCGACGCCGGGCGCGCGGCGATCGCGGCGCTGTGCGGCACCCCCGACGCCGAGGTCGTGTTCACGACCGGCTCGCTGAACGCGCTCGACCTGCTGTTGGGCAGCTGGCCCGCCGAACGCCGGCGGGTCGCGTGCCTACCCGGCGAGTACGGACCCAACCTGGCGATGATGGCCGCCCACGGGTTCGATCGCCGGCTGTTGCCGACGCTCGACGACGGCCGGGTCGCGCTCGACGATGCCGCCTTGATGCTGGACGAAGACCGGCCCGATCTGGTCCATCTGACCGCGTTGGCCAGCCACAGCGGTGTGGTGCAACCGCTTTCGATGGTCGCGCAGCTTTGCGTCGAGTTGGGGCTGCCGCTGGTGGTGGACGCCGCCCAAGCCCTGGGGCAGGTGGACTGCGCGGTGGGCGCCGACGTCACCTACGCGTCGTCGCGCAAGTGGATCGCCGGGCCCCGCGGGGTGGGTTGCCTGGCGGTGCGCCGCGAGCTGATGGAGCGGTTGCGTCCCCGGCTGGCCGCCCCCGAGTGGGCGGCGGCATCGACGGTGGCCCAACAGCTGGAGTTCGGTGAAGCCAATGTCGCTGCGCGCGTGGGCTTTTCGCTGGCCCTGGGCGAGCATCTGGCCTACGGTCCGCGGGCCGTGCGGGCGCGGCTGGCCGAGGTCGGCCGCATCAGCCGGGCGGCGCTGGCCGACGTGCCGGGGTGGGCGGTGGTCGAAGAGGCCGAGGAGCCGAGCGCGATCACCACGCTGGCCCCGGTCGACGGTGCCGATCCCCAGGCGGTGCGGTCGTGGCTGCTGGCCCAGCGGCGGATCCTGACGACATTTGTCGGCGTGCAGCGCGCGCCGCTGGAGCTGACCGCGCCGCGGCTGCGGATCTCGCCGCACGTCGACGCCACCGAGGAGGATCTGGAGATCTTCGCCGAGGCCCTGATCGCGGCCACCGCTGCGACGGGCGGCTAGTGCGCGGACGACTCGCGTGCGGCGCCCCGCTAAAGACCGAGTCCGTCAATTTCGGGGGGAATGCTGACCAAAAGTATGGAAAAGCTGTTCTTATTAGGCGTGTGTGCGGTAGCTTGTGCCTCGATGGCCAGAGGCGGGTCACGGGTCGGTGCCGCTGAACTGGGGCGCCGTCGGCTCCGATGCCGGCCGGCCAGCCGCCATTGCTTCTTAGTGGATAACGCGGCCGGTTGCCGCGGCGCGAAGGGAGATGGCGATGTCGTTCGTGACGACCGTGCCGGATGCGGTGCAGGCTGCAGCTCAGGACCTTGCCGGCGTCCGGGCCTCGCTGGCCGACGCGGCGGCGAACGCCGAACCCCTCACGGGGATAGCCGCGGCCGCTGAAGACGAGATATCGATTGCGATCGCTTCGCTGTTCGGCGGCGCGGGCCAGCAATTTCAAGCCCTCAACGCTCAGGCGCGGGCGTTCCACGCAGAGTTCGAAAGATTGTTGAGTGCCGGTGCGGCGGCATATGTCAGCGCCGAGGCCGCTAATGCGGGGGTTCTGGCCGGCGGCGCGCCCGCGGCGGCCGCGCCCGCGGCGGCCGTACAAACGTTCACCTTGTACGGCGGCATCGTCAACTTTCAGATCAGCCAGAGCGGGATCCTCGTCACCCTCGGCACGCCCGGGATCGTCGTGCCGGAAGTGAACATCAATCCGATAAGCCTTTCCGCATTCGATCTGCCCCGGTTGACCATTCCGTCGATAAACATTCCGGCCGGGACCACGCCCCCGAACGTGACGCTCAGTCCGTTCAGCTTGCCGCAGATCACGATACCGGCGATCGACATCCCGGCCGGGGCGACGCCGCCCGGCGTCACTGTCGGAGGCTTCAGCCTTCCGCAGATAACCACCCCGGCCATATCGGTGCCGTCGATCAACCTGCCGGCTGTCGATATTCCGCAGTTCCAGACACCGAGGATCGCGCTCAGCGACTGGAGCCTGCCCACCGTGACTATTCCGGGGTTCAACTTCCCCCGGATACAGCTTCCGGATATCAACATCACGGGTGGTAGTGGGGATGTGACGGTGCTCAGCCTGGAAACGAGCAACATCGTCGCACCCAATTACGACATCGTTCTCCACGGCTTCGATTTCGCGCCGAGTTTCGGCTTCAACACGCTGGGCTCGATCAGCACGATCAATTTCCCCGGTATCCAGATCGGCCAGTTCCAATTGCCGATCCTGACCATCGGGAATCCCAGCGGCTCGGGCGATTACCTGTTCCCGTCGATCGGCCTTTCGGGCTTCAGCATCTCGTCCATCACCATTCCGCCCATCGACGTCAGCGGTTTCACCCTGCCGCAAGTCAGCTGGCCCGGCTTCGCGACGGCGCCGCTGACCATCCCGCCGATTGCAGTAGGCGACTTCGCGCTGCCGCAGCTCAGCTGGCCCGCGTTTGCCACGCCGCCGCTGACCATCCCGCCCGTGGGAGTCGGCGCATTCGACCTGCCCCACATCCACATCCCGAACACCACAATCGAACCCATACAAATCGGGCAGTTCCGGATCCCTCCGGCGACCAGCTACGTCAGTGCGCTGCAATCCAATACGAACGCCCTGCTTGCGGAGTTGGCGTTCGTCGGTACCGCCCTCACGGGCGTGGGCACCATCTGACGAGCGCGGGGCTCAGCGGGATTTGTGCGCCGTCAGCAGGTAGGCCGGCAACTTCATCCGGCCCTTCTCGTCGCGTTCGTGCGGCGGAAACTCGAACGGCGCGTTCAAGACCGGTGGGATGTTGGCGTGGATATAGGCGGGCCGGATCTCGTCGATCTCCCAGTACTTGCTCACGGCCGCGCGAAGCTCGTCCTCGTCGACCTCGTTGGGCTTCGGCTCCATCTCGGCGGGGAAGGCGCCCTTGGCGAATACCAGCACGAAATAGCCGGCGCCCGGGGCCGCGGCTTGGTGCACCGAGTGGAGGTATCCGTCGCGGCCCTCCACCGGCAGCGAATGGAACAACGTGCTGTCGACGACGGTCGAAAAGCGCCCGTCATGTCCGGTGAAGGACGTGATGTCGGCCTGCACGAAGGTGGCCGTGCTCAGGCCCCGCTCGGCCGCGGCCTTGGTGGCCGCCGCGACGGCGGTCGACGTGATGTCGACGCCGACGACGGTGTGGCCGCGCTCGGCCAGCGCCAGCGACAGCTCGGCGAACCCGCAGCCGGCGTCGAGCACGTCGCTGCGGAACTTGCCGGCCTCGAGCAGCGCCGCCAACTCGGGCTGCGGCTCGCCGATGTTCCACGGCGGCGGGCCCCCGAACTCGCTCTCCTCGCGGTAGCCGCTGTCCCAGTCCATGATTTCGGACGACACGGATCCCCCCTCGCCGCTCTCGGCCCAGGTATGCACCGGTTCGTTGCTGTGCATGTGTTCGCAGTACCGCCGGAGCATCTCGGCCAGCGCCGCGGGCCGGCTCAGGCCGCCGGTTTCCAGCCTGCGCACCGTGGCCACCTGCCAGCTGGCCCCGTTGCGACCCGTCTTGGCGCGGCCCTCGATGACGCCGAGGAACCGGTCGCGCACCTCGGCGTCGACGCCCCAACGCCGCAGCCCCTCGTGGGCCAGCGGCAGCAACGTGTCGAGGACCAGCCGCCGCGCCGTCACCTCACCCACGCCGGGCCAGTGCAGCCGGGTGTCTAACCCGGTGCGCGCCGCTGCGAGGAAATTCTCCTGTGCGACACCGAAACCCATCCGGTTCCACAGCGGATCGTCCTGTTCGGACAGGCTGCGCAGCACGCCGTAGTAGAACGCCGAGTTGCCCAGCATGTCGACCACGGTCGGCCCGGCGGGCAACACCCGGTTTTCCAGCCGCAGGTGTGGGCGCCCGTCGACCACGTCGTACACCGGCCGGTTCCAGCGGTACACGGTGCCGTTGTGCAATCGCAGCTCGGCAAGCTGCGGCGTGCGCCCGGCCGCCAGCTCGGCCATCGGATCCTCGTCGGAAACCTCGGGCAACAGCGACGGGAAGTATTGGACGTTCTCCTGGAAAAGATCCAGGACGGAGTCGATCCATCGCTCGCCGAACCACACCCGTGGCCGCACGCCCTGCGCCTTGAGCTCCTCGGGCCGGGTATCGGTGGATTGGGCGAACACCTCGATGCGGGTTTCGGCCCACAGCCGGTGGCCAAAGAAGTAGGGCGAGTTGGCGGCCAGCGCCAGCTGCGGGCCCGCGAGCACCTGCGCCGCGTTCCAGTTGGCCGCGAAATCGGCGGGTGACAGCTGCAGATGCAATTGCATGCTGGTGCAAGCGGATTCGGGTGCGATCGAGGCGGCCTGCCAGCTCAGCGGCTCGGGGCCGTCGATGTTGATCGGGATGTCCTCGCCACGGGCGGAAAAGATCGAGTCGTTGAGGGCCGCATACCGCGTCGACTCGCTCATCCAGCCGTCGTCGAGGTGTTCGGGCATCAACGTCGGCAGGATGCCGATCATCACGATGTGGGACCCGCTGGACTTCGCCTTGGCCTCCGCGTCGTTCAGGCTGCCTCGCACGTCGGCCTCCAGGTCCAGCACGGTGTGGCCGGGCAACGGCCGCGGCGGCACGTTGAATTCGATGTTGTAGGCGCCCAATTCGGTCTGGTAGGCCGGGTCGGCGATGGCGTCGAGCACGTGCCGATTCGACATGGCCGGCTGATAGTCGGCATCGACGAGGTTGCACTCGATCTCCATGCCGGTGAGCTGGCGGTCGGATTCGAACCGGCACTGGGCGAGCATGGTTTCGAAGACGTCCAGACACAGGCGCACCTTGCGCCGGTACTCCGACCGATGTGCGCGGTCATACGCGGCGCGCTTGACCTCTTCGCCCACACCGCCGATGCAACAGGGTTACCGGCGGTAGCGCAAGGGGCGACGGGTTGACCTGCGCTGTCGCGCGGCCGGCGGGTGCACCATGATGGACCTGACATCGTCTCGGCTCACGCCGGAGGAGGGAAATTTTGACCGAGTCCGCCGAATTCGTAGCCGCCATCGACCAGGGCACCACCAGCACACGCTGCATGATCTTCGACCACGACGGCGCCGAAGTCGCCCGCCACCAACTCGAACACGAGCAGGTCCTGCCCCGCGCCGGCTGGGTCGAGCACGACCCGGTCGAAATCTGGGAGCGCACCTCCTCGGTGTTGATGTCGGTGCTGAACCGCGCCAAGCTGGGCCCCGAAAACCTTGTGGCGCTTGGGATTACCAATCAGCGCGAGACCACGATGGTGTGGAATCGGCGCACCGGACGGCCGTACTACAACGCGATCGTGTGGCAGGACACCCGCACCGATCGGATCGCGTCGGCGCTGGACCGCGACGGCCGCGGCGAGGTGATCCGGCGCAAGGCGGGCCTGCCGCCTGCCACTTACTTTTCCGGCGGCAAGCTGCAATGGATCCTGGAGAACGTCGACGGTGTGCGCGAGGCCGCCGAAAGCGGTGACGCCCTCTTCGGCACCGCCGACACCTGGGTGCTGTGGAACCTGACCGGGGGCCCGCGGGGCGGCGTGCACGTCACCGACGTCACCAACGCCAGCCGGACCATGCTGATGGACTTGGAGACGCTGGACTGGGACGACGAGCTGTTGTCGTTCTTCTCGATCCCGCGGGCGATGCTGCCCGCTATCGCGTCGTCGTCGCCGGTGCGGCCCTACGGTGTGACGGCCGAGGCCGGGCCGCTCGGCGGGGAAGTGCCCATCACCGGCATGCTCGGCGATCAGCATGCGGCGATGGTGGGCCAGGTGTGCCTGGCCGAGGGCGAGGCGAAAAACACTTACGGCACTGGCAATTTCCTGCTGCTCAACACCGGCGAGTCGATCGTGCGCTCCGACAACGGCTTGCTGACCACCGTGTGCTACCAGTTTGGGGACGCCAAACCCGTTTACGCCCTTGAGGGCTCGATCGCGGTCACCGGCTCGGCGGTGCAGTGGTTGCGCGACCAGCTGGGCATCATCAGCGGGGCCGCGCAAAGCGAGTCGCTGGCCCGGCAGGTCGCCGACAACGGCGGGATGTATTTCGTCCCCGCGTTTTCCGGGTTGTTCGCCCCCTACTGGCGGTCCGATGCCCGGGGCGCGATCGTGGGCCTGTCGCGGTTCAACACAAACGCCCACCTGGCCCGCGCGACGCTGGAGGCGATCTGCTACCAGAGCCGCGACGTGGTGGAGGCGATGGAGGCGGATTCCGGTGTGCGCCTTGAGGTGTTGAAGGTCGACGGCGGCATCACGCAAAACGAGCTGTGCATGCAGATCCAGGCCGACGTGCTGGGGGTGGACGTGGTGCGCCCGGTGGTCGCCGAGACGACCGCGCTGGGCGCCGCCTACGCCGCGGGCCTGTCGGCCGGGTTCTGGGCCGATCCATCCGAGCTGCGCACCAACTGGCAAGAGGACAAGCGCTGGACGCCGGCGTGGAGCGAGGACGAGCGCGCCGCCGGGTACGAGGGCTGGCGCAAGGCGGTGCAGCGGACCCTGGATTGGGTGGATGTCACTTAACCTCCCCAGGGACCACTCGGCCCCGTCCGCGAGCGTGCGTGTCTGTGCGGCGACACGCCGGTGCGGCCGTCATTGTGCGCACGCTCGCGGCGGGACCGGGATGGCTCAGTCCTCGCCGAGGATGCCGTAGATCTCGCGGCGGGCGTTGTTGAGGATCTCGACGATGCGCTGCTGCTGCTCGGCGGTGGCGGTGTGCGCGGATTGCGCTGCCGCGCCGAACAACTGGCCCATCGCCGCGCGCAGGTTGACGTGGCCCGGGTCGGCGCCCTCGGCGATCTCGTCCCACGGTGGCGTCTCGATCCTCTCGGCGGCCGCGCGACCCTCGTCGGTCAGCTCGAAAAGCTTTTTGCTGCCGTCGGATTCGCTCGCGGTGATCAGACCCTCGTCGTCCAGCAGCTGCAGCGTCGGGTAAACCGATCCGGGGCTGGGCCGCCAGATGCCGTTGCTGCGCTCGGCGATCTGCTGGATCATCTCGTAGCCGTGCATCGGCCGCTCGGCCAGCAGCGCGAGGATGGCCGCGCGCACGTCGCCGCGACGGCCGCGGCCACCGCCGCCACGGCGAAATCCGCCGCGCCAGCCGCCCGGGCCGAAGCCGAGGCCCGGCCCGAAGCCCGGCCCGAAGCCGGGGCCGAAGCCGGGCCCGAAGCCGGCGCCCCCGGCGTGATCGCGGAGGTGTTCGCGGAATTCCCGCCTGGCCTGCCGCTTGGCCTCGTGCAAGGCGCGCCGGTCCAGCGGCGCGGCGCCGAAGCCGAAGCCGAAGCCCGGGCCGCCGGCGAACGATCCTTCGGGGGGAGTGAATGGGGTGCTCATGTCGGTTCCTTACGTCGTACGCGGAGAGCGCGCCGGTCGCGCGCTTCGAAGCATCACGATATATCGCAAACTAACGTGATGCAACGCGATATTCATCCAGGAGCCGCGATCGGGTGTCGACCTGGTGAAAAGGGATCGAACGCCCGGTATCCCGTAGGCCCGCAGCGCAGTTTGCATCCGGTAAACGGCGGGTAGGACCTCAGGGATGAACGCGAACAACCACCTGACCGTCGGCAGCGGGGCGCAGAACGCGGCCGAACCGGGGCGGCGGGATGTCGGCCGCGGCCGCAACGCGCGGCCGTGGGTCAACTGGGCTCTGGCGCTGGCCACGGTGCCGGCCGCGGCGATCGTGATGCTCTTTGCCCTCGGTGCGGTGATGAGCACCGACGGCTGCACCGACCGAAGCTGCCCCAACCTGGGTGGCGGCGGGATCGACTTCGGGGTCGCGTTCTACGGCGCGCCCGTCGTGGCCTTCGTCGTCCTGGTCGTCTCGTTCTTCACTGCAAAGCGCCGCGGCGGCATCGCCGTTCCGCTGTGCGGCTGCGCGCTGTTGGTCGTCGACGTCGCCCTGATGGCCGCGGCGGTCTCCGGCTGAACGCGCCGATTCAGCCCGGCGGAAAAAAGCCGCCGGGCGCTTGCTGCTGCGGCCAGGCGACGGGCTGGCTCGGCTGCGGCTCGGGCCAGGGGGCCGCCTGCGGCTGGGGCCATGGCGTGGCCGCCTGCCAGCCCGGGGGCGGCGGGTGTCGCGGACCCGGCGGTGGCCAGCCCGCGGGGCCCGTCGGGCGCAGGCGCGCCAGTTCGCGACGGTGTCGTTCGGCCAGCACGGCGGCGAGCACCAGCTCCGGCGGCGCGCCGGGCGGGGGCGGCGGGGCGATGTGCGACACCACGTCGCCGGCGATCCGGTAGGCCATCTGTTGCCGCAACTGGGGCTCGAGTTGCGGTGCGCGGGAAAGGAATTGGCGCGCGACTTCGGCATGGCCCGCGTTGAGCCCCGACAGTTGCAGCGACGACGCCCACCACGCCAGCGACGGGGGCATCACCGGCGGGGGGCCCGTGCGGGGTCCGCGTTCGCTGACCACGACGGTGCCGGCGAAGATGTCGCCGATCCGCTTTCCCTTCGGCGATAGCATGCTGCAGATGACGGCGGGGCTGCCGGCGAGCATCCAGATCTCCACGACCGACGCCAGCGCGCGAAACAGCGCCTGCCGGAAGCGTTCCGGGCCACCGTCTTCGGACACCACCCGAAGGCCCATCACGATCTTGCCTACCGACCGGCCCCGCGTGGCGGTCTCGAAGGCCAGCGGATAGCCGACGAGCACGAGCACGGTGAAGACGAGCAAAATGGCGGTGCTCAGCGCGGTGTCGAACTGGGTGAGGGTGGCCGCCCACAACAGCAGGCCCAGGATGTAGCCGACGAAGATCACCGCGATGTCGATCAGCGCGCCCACCGCCCGGACCGGCAACTGGGCAATCTGCACGTCGAGCACCACGGCGTCCCCGGTCACCACCTCCGACATAACACCGAACGCTACAGGTGCGATTAGGCTCCGCAAGGTGGACGTCGACGCATTTGTGCTGACCCATCGCGGCACCTGGGACCGGCTCGACCAGTTGGTCAAGCGACGCCGGTCGCTGACGGGGGCCGAAGTCGACGAACTCGTCGAGCTCTATCAGCGGGTGTCCACCCACCTGTCGATGCTGCGGTCGGCGTCCTCCGATTCGGTGCTCACCGGGCGGTTGTCCAGCCTGGTCGCCCGCGCCCGTTCGGTGGTGACGGGCGCGCATGCGCCGCTGAGCGGCACCTTCGCCCGGTTTTGGACGGTGTCGTTTCCGGTGGTCGCCTACCGCACCTGGCGCTGGTGGTTGGGCACGGCGGTGGCGTTTTTCGCCGTGGTCGCGGCGATCGCGCTGTGGGTGGCTGGCAACCCGGAGGTGCAGTCGGCCATCGGAACGCCAAGTGACATCGACGAATTGGTCAACCACGACGTCGCGTCCTATTACAGCGAACATCCCGCCGCGGCATTCGCGCTGCAGGTGTGGGTGAACAACTCCTGGGTCTCGGCGCAGTGCATCGCGATGTCGGTTCTGCTGGGGCTGCCGATCCCGATCATCTTGTTCAACAACGCCGCCAACCTGGGATTGATCGCCGGGCTGATGTTCCAGGCCGGCAAGGGCGGCATCCTGCTCGGCCTGCTGGCGCCGCACGGGCTGCTGGAGCTGACGGCGGTATTCCTCGCCGGCGCAACGGGAATGCGGCTGGGATGGTCGGTGATATCGCCCGGTGACCGCCCGCGCGGGCAGGTGCTCGCCGAGCAGGGTCGCGGCGTCGTCGCGGTCGCCGTGGGGCTGGTGGGGGTGTTGCTGGTGTCCGGGCTCATCGAGGCGCTGGTGACGCCGTCGCCGCTGCCGACCTTCGTCCGGGTGGGCATCGGCGTCATCGCCGAGGCCGCGTTCCTGTGCTACATCGGGTACTTCGGCCGCCGCGCGGTGCAAGCCGGCGAGACCGGCGACGTCGAGGACGCGCCCGACGTGGTGCCTACCGGGTGAGCGTCCGCGCCGAAAACTAAAGCCGCCCAGTCGCTTTCATCGCCAGGTAGCGGTCGGCGAGCGCGGGCGCCAGCTCGGCGGGCGGGGCGTCGACGACCTCCACCCCGCCGCGGCGCAACCGCATGGCGATCGCGCGGCGGTCGTTGCGGGATCGCTCGGCGGCCGCCGCGTCGTACACCGCGGCGGCGTCCGAACGCCCGGCCGCCATCTCGTCCACCCGCGGGTCGGCGACCGCGGCGACCAGCATGTGATGTCTGGCCGACAGCTGCGGCAGCACGGGCAGCAGCCCCTCGTCGAGGGCGGTCGCGTTGAGGTCCGTGAGCAGCACCACCAGCGAGCGCCGCCGCGTCCGCCGCAAAACCGCGGCCACCATTGCGCGCCAGTCGGATTCGACAAGCGCCGGCTGCAGGGGCGCCATCGCCTCGACGAGCTGGGCGAGCAGCTCGGTGCGCGACGCGCCGAAGACGCCGACCCGGGTCACCCGGTCGTGGGCGAGGAAGTCGACGTGGTCGCCGGCCCGCGCGGCCAGCGCCGCCAGCAGCAGCGCGGCGTCCATCGCCCAATCCAGCCGGGGCCACCCGGCGGGGTCGGCGCCCCGGGCTGGAGAGGCCGGGTCGACGCCGACGCGGCCCGCCGCGGTGCGGCCGGTGTCGAGGACGATCACCACGCGCCGGTCGCGTTCGGGCCGCCAGGTGCGCACGACGACGTCGGCGCGGCGTGCGGTGGCCCGCCAGTCGATCGAGCGCACGTCGTCGCCGACGACATACTCACGCAGCGAATCGAATTCGGTGCCCTGCCCGCGGATCAGCGTGGGCAGCAGCCCGTCGATCTCGCGCAGCTTGGCCAGCCGCGACGGCAGGTGCTTGCGGGACAGGAACGGCGGCAGGACGCGCACCTGACCCGCCACCACCCGCGAGCCCTGCCGTCCGGCCAGGCCGAGCGGCCCGAGGGATCGGGCCGTGACCGCGGCCGCGCGCTGGTCCCCCCGGCGCACCGGCCGCAGCCGGGTCTGGACGTGGTGGGCCTGGCCGGCGGGAATGTCGACCGCGTGGGTGCGGGGCTCGGCGCGCGCGCTGGGCGGCCAGGCGTCGCGGATGAGGCCGCGGAACCGGCGGCGGCCGTCGTTGTGGATCAGCAAACCCACCTCGACCTGCTGGGCCAGCCGGGCCGAGGTGTCCGGCGTCCGGGTGTAGCGCAGTCCGCGGGTGCTGGCCGCCAGCGCGGCGTCGATCACCACCAGGATCGCCAGCGCCACCAGCAGAACCACGAAAGTCTTTGCCGGCCAAGGCGATGCCGCAATGGGCAGGACGCCGATCAGCGCCAGCAGCCCGGTGCGCCCGGTGAGGACCACTAGCGGGGCACCGGAACCGACGCCAGGATTCCGTCGAGCACGCCGTCGGGCGTGGCCCCTTCGAGCTCGGCCTCGGGGCGCAGCATCACCCGGTGCCGCAGCGTGGGCCGGGCCATGGCCTTGACGTCGTCGGGCGTGACGTAGTTGCGACCAGACAGCCAGGCCCAGGACCGGGCGGTGCCCAGCAACGCCGTCGCCCCGCGTGGCGAGACGCCCAGCTGCAGCGCGGGCGAGGACCGGGTGGCGCCGACGATGTCAACGATGTAGCCCAGCACCTCGTCGGCCACCAGCACTTGTTGCACCGCCTGACGGCCGGCGGCCAGCTCGGCGGGCCCGGCCACGGGGTTGATCGCGGACAGGTCGCGGGGGTCGAAGCCGTGGGCGTGGCGGCCCAGGATGGCGATCTCGGCGTCGCGGGACGGCAGCGTCACGTTGAGCTTGAGCAAAAAGCGGTCCAGCTGGGCTTCGGGCAGCTGGTAGGTGCCCTCGTATTCGATCGGGTTCTGGGTGGCGGCGACGATGAACGGGTCGGGCAGCGGCTTGGCCTCGCCCTCGACGCTGACCTGGCGCTCCTCCATCGCCTCGAGCAGCGCGGCCTGGGTCTTCGGCGGGGTGCGGTTGATCTCGTCGGCCAGCAGCAGGTTGGTGAACACCGGACCGGGCCGGAACGTGAACGCGGCGGTCCGCGTGTCGTAGACCAGCGATCCGGTGACGTCGCCCGGCATCAGGTCGGGGGTGAACTGCACCCGCTTGAACTCCAGCTGCAGCGCGGCCGCCAGCGACCGGACCAGCAGCGTCTTGGCCACCCCCGGCACGCCCTCCAGCAACACGTGGCCGCGGCACAGCAGCGCGATCACCAGGCCGCTGACGACGCCCTCCTGCCCGACGACGGCCTTGGCGAGCTCGGCCCGCAGCGCCAGCAGGGCGTCGCGCGCCGCCTCAGCGTGCAGGGGTTGGGCGGGAGCGGCCGGGCCGGAATGGGACTGCGTCACTTGTGCGTGACCTGCCTTTCGATTTCGTCGAGCACACGGGCAAGTTGTAGCAGGTCGTTGTCGGTGGCCGGGGGCGGGCCGAACAGCTGGTAGGAGACCAAGCCGGGGTCGGCCCCGGTGCGCTGCGCCACGGTGGCGACCACCGCCGGCGCCGGCGCGCCCGGGCCGAGGCCGAGCCGGGGCAGCAGCCGCTGCACGGTGGCGGTGCGCAGCGCCGCGGCGGCGCGATCGCGGGCGCGGCGCGATCGGTACAGCCGGCCGCGGCCCTCGACGGTCTCCGACGCGCGCACGACGACGGGCAATTCCTCGGCCACCAGGGGCCCGGGCCGGCGGCCCTTCCACAGGGCGACCAGCGCCACGACCAGGCACAGCTGCCAGACGATCCACGTCACGTTCTCCGGGATCAAGTCCGAAATCGATACCGGAGAGGACGTTTCGCCCTCGACGCGGTGGGGGGCATACCAGATCAGCCGGGGCCGGTCGCCCGCGAGGTTCATCGCCAGCGCCGCGTTGCCCGCCTGCAGCAGGCCGTCGTTGGTCATGAAGTCGGTGCTGCCGACGGCGGTGACGGTCCGGCCGCCGTCGCGGAACCGGATCAGCACGCCGTCGTAGCAGCTGGTCAGCGTCCGGCCATCCTGGGCGTGGTAGGCGCGGCTCGGCCCGAACCGAACCGACCCGGCGCGATTGGCCTCACGCAGAGTGCAATTCGGGTCGCTGTCGAACGCGGTGCCCGCCTTCGACGCGCGCACACCCGGCATCAGCGCCTCGCGGGTCCGCGCCGTCGGCTCCACCAGCAGGAGGTCCCCGGGGACCTTGGCCAGCCGGTCCAGCAGCGCGTCGTCGGTCAGGTACTGGGTCTGGGCAATCAAGATCAACGTGCCCGGGCGCGCCGCCCGTTCGACGTCGGCGACGCGGTCGGCCACCACCACCTCGACGCCGAAGTCGCGGAGCAGCGTCACCAGGGCATGGGCGCCGTCGGGTCCCGTGGATTCCGGGTCCATGCGGGCGCCGGGCCGCGGCGCGGTCAGATACGCGGTGACGCCGGCGATCACGGCCAGCACCACCAGCGTGAGCGCCACCGAGCGCCAGGGCCGCCGGCGCCGCGCGGCCGGAGGGGCCCCCGCCGTCGCCGTCACCGGACCTGCGCCCAGGACTCGACCGCGGCGGGATGCCCGGGTGGCGGCGCGAAGGCGGGGGGTCGCGACCGCAGGTGGTCGTCGAGGTCGACGATCATCTGGTAGGCGGCCCGGGTGCCGGGCCGCTCACCGTAGGTGACGTCGTTGAATGCCGTTGCGGCCCGGGACAATTCGTCTGCCAGGTGGGGCAGCGCCGCGGCGGCGTCGCGGGCCAGCTCGTTGGCGGTGCGGCCGGGGGCCGGTTCCACCACGCCGGTCTCCTCCAGCTGCCGGGCGACGGCGCGCAGCCGGTGCCTGATCGCCGCCACCCAGTCGCCTTGGGAGGCATAGCTTTCCGCGGTGGCGCGGTGCTGGGCCGCGGTGAGCTGTGCGGCTTCGAACAATAGGTAGTCGCCGGCGCGCCGGGTGCGTATGGTGCGCCGAATGACCCGAACGGCGACCGCGACCGCGATCGCCAGCAGGATCGCCAGCACCGTGACCGTAAGCCACCCGCCCGGAATCGAGGCGGTCTTTTCCAGCAACCGGTACACCAGCTCGTCGACCCATTCGGCGAATTGCCGGGCCGCCGAGCCCTTCGAATAGATCGGCTTGCCGAGTTCGGCCAGCGCGGCCTGGTGCGCGGCATCGCGGTCGACGTCGATGGAAGGCACTGTCGGTTTGTCCTCGCTCCCGGCGCTACCAGGGCCGGGTCAGCCACAGGTTGTCGGTGGACGCGACCGCGTAGGGGCCGCCGGCCGCGCCGCTCTGCAGGATTAGGTCGAACGCCTCGGCGCGCATGCGGCGGTCGGTGTAGAGCAGCACGATGACCCCGGCGTTGAACGGCGCCGTGATGATCTGGCCGATCGCCGACCCGACGGAAGCCAGCGCGGTACCCAGCAGCAGTCCCGCGGTGGAGGCGCTGCCGGCCGTCATGATCTGGCCGACGATGCTGAACGGCAGCGCGACGGCGCTGGCGATCACCGAGGCGACGATCAACGTCAGCGTGCGGATCCCGAGCACCCGCCAGAAGCCGTTGCGGACCAGGGCGAACGACCGCGTGATCGCGTCCATGACCGGCAGCCGCTCCAGCACGATGAGCACGGGCGCGAACAACACCACCGTGTACAGGTACACCAGCAGCGCGAAGACGGCGAGCACCAGCGGGAAGCCCAGCAGGATCGCCAGCGCCCCGTTGCCGATGGCCGCGAACAGCGCGATCACCACCGCCACCAGCCCGAAGAGCGCCGCCACCACGATCGCTTCCAGCAGCGCCAGTCCGAGCAGGGGGAGCAGCCGGCCACGAATCTTGGCCCACGTTTCGCCGATCGTGATCGGCGAGCCGAACACCGCCCGCCCGACGACGACGGTGAGCATGCCGGACAGCAGTATGCCACCCAGCCAGGTGACCAGCATCCCGGCGGCCAACGACCCGAGCCAAGCTGCGGCGATGCCCGGGCTCATCTCGTCGGACCGGCCGGTCGAGATACCGCGGAAGGCGGTCAGCGGGCCGATCGTCGCCAGCAGTGAGATGACCTGCATGACGACGACCACCATCGCCGTGAGCCCCAGCGTCGCCTTGGGATTGGCGCGGACGTAGCCGACGGCGCCGTTGAAGATGTCGCTCAGGGTCAGGGGCCGCAGCGGGATGATGCCGGGTTTGGCCGCCCCGGGCATGACGGGGGGCGGGCCGTAAGGTTGCGGGCCGTAGGGCGGGGGACCGTAACCCGGTGGGGGGCCGTAGCCCGGGGGCGGACCGTACGCCGGCGCCGCGCCGTAGTAGCCGGGCGGCGGCCCGCCGTAGCCCGGGGGCGGGCCGTAGTAGCCGGGTGGCGGGTATCCGGGCGTCGCGTACCCACCGGACGGAGGCACAACCGGGTAGCCGGGCGGCGGGACGCTCACCGCGCGCAGAAATCTTCTGCAAGGCCTCCAAAAAGACCCTCAGCGCCGTGCCGGTCGTGTGTCATGGGCTCCATCCTGTCGGCGGTCGGGGCATTTCTCAATCACGGCGGCGGTGCCGGCGCGTAGCGTCTGGGTGCATGGCGGAACTTAAATCCCGGCTCCGGGCGGACCTGACCCAGGCGATGAAGTCCCAGGATAAGTTGCGGACCGCGACCCTGCGCATGTTGCTGGCCGCGATCCAGACCGAGGAGGTCTCCGGCAAGCAGGCGCGGGAACTCTCGGACGACGAGGTCATCAAGGTGCTGGCCCGCGAATCGCGCAAGCGGGGCGAGTCCGCCGAGATCTACACGCAGAACGGTCGCGGCGAGCTCGCCGCCAACGAGCACGCCGAGGCGCGCATCATCGACGAGTACCTGCCCACGCCGCTCACCGAGGCCGAGCTGGCCGACGTCGCCGACACCGCCATCGCGCAGGTCGCCGAGGAGATCGGGGAACGGCCGGGCATGAAACAGATGGGCCTGGTGATGAAGGCGGCGACGGCCATCGCGGCCGGAAAGGCCGACGGCGCGCGGTTGTCCGCGGCGGTCAGGGAGCGGTTGTAGGGCGCCGAGGAATCCGAAAGACGTTGCGCGACAACGACATCAGAGGACCGTCCGGGTGCCGTCACCGCCGCGCCTGGTGACGCGGCGGGCGTCGAGTAGTTCCAGCAACGGCACCGCGACCCGCCGGGTGGTGCTCAGCGCGCGTTTGGCCTCGCTGACCGTGAAGGGCTGCGGCAGCGTCTTGAGCAGATCGGCCGCGCGATCCAGCGCGTCGGGCCCGAGCACGACGCCGTCGGCGATCCGGGTCAGCCGCCCGGCGCGCACCGCGGCGGCCAGCTCGCGGGCACCGAGCCCGAGCCCGGCCAGTTCGTCGGCCTCCGGCGCGCGAAACGGCTCGTCGACCAGCCACCGCTCCACGGTGCGCACCGCGCCGTCGATGCGGCCCGGCAGGCCCGCGCCGGGCGGGCGCACCACCCCGCCGGCCACGTCGAGGCCGGTGCCCTCGAGCAGCTTGGGCACCAGCTCCGCGGCGGGCAGCCCGACCCGCTGGCGCAGCGTCTCCAGCGGCATCCCCGCCGCGACGTCGTGATCGGCGGCCCAGCGCCGCACCGTCGCCGTGGCGCAGTCGCGCCGCGCCGCCCACCACTGCGGGTCGACCACCCAGTCGCCCACCCGCTGACCGGACGGCGCCAGGCCCATCGCGCGCAGCTCGTCGGCCCGCGCGCACTCGGGCGGGCGGGCGCGCCCGGTGGCGAGCTCCGCGGCACGCGCGCGCGCCGCACCGCGGCGGCGCAGCGCCGGCGGCCGCACGTCGAGCACCTCGAGGCCGGCCGCGATCCGGTGCTCGCCCGGATCGCGCAGCAACCCGATATCCCCGACGCGCAACGGCAGGGCCCGTCCCAGCCGCAGCCGCGCCGCGCCCGCGCCCAGCTCGCGGACCTGCACCGGCACCGCCGCCGACCCGATGTGCAGCACCAGCTGGCGGTGCAACTGGCCCGGCGAGCGCAGCGCGACGTCGATCTCCGTCGTGTCCCGCCACGCGCCCGGGGTCCGCACGGTGTCGCCGCGGCCGATGTGCTGGCGGTCCACCCCCCGCAAATTCAGCGCTACCCGCGCCACCGCCCCGACTTCCGTTTCGTCGCGCCCCAGCGACTGCAGGCCGCGGACCGCCACCCGCCGCCCGGCGTGTTCGAGTTCGTCGCCCACCCGGACGGTGCCGGCCGCCAGCGTCCCGGTCACGACGGTGCCCGCGCCCCGCACGGTGAAGGAGCGGTCCACCCAGAGCCGCACGTCGGCGTCGCGGTCGGGCACCGGCAGCCGGTCGGTCAGCGCCACCAGCTCCGCGCGCACCCGCTCTAGGTCGGTGCCCAGCGCGACGGGCGCACCGGCCAGGGAGGTGACGGCGAGCCGCTCGGAGGCCTGCGCGACGGCCGGACCGGGGTCGGCGAGGTCGGCCTTGGTGATCACCAGCAGGCCGTGGCGAACCCCGAGGGCGTCCAGCGCCGCGAGGTGCTCCTCGGACTGCGGCATCCAGCCCTCGGTGGCGGCCACGACGAACACGACGGCCGGAACCGCCCCCACGCCGGCCAGCATGTTGGTCACGAACCGCTCGTGGCCCGGCACGTCGACGAACGCGAGCCGGCGCCCGTCGATCTCGGTCCAGGCGAAGCCGAGGTCGATGGTCAGGCCGCGGCGCTGCTCCTCGGCCAGCCGGTCCGGCCACATGCCGGTGAGCCGGTGCAGCAGGGTCGACTTGCCGTGGTCGACGTGACCCGCGGTGGCTAGGACGAACACGCGCGCACCGCGGCCGCCAGCAGCTCGTCGTCCTCGGGGGCGACGGTGCGCAGGTCCAGCAGGCAGCGGCCGGCCTCGAGCCGGCCGACCACCGGCGGGCTGCCCGCGCGCAACGCGGCGGCATAGGACTCCGGCAGGCTCACCGCGACGCTGGGCAGCTCGACGCCGGGCGCCCCACCGCCGCCGACGGCCGCCACGCAGGCCACCGCGGCCGCGCCCGGCACTTGCGCCGCGAGCCGCTCGGCGCGCGCCCGCAGCCGCGCCGCGTCGGCCACCAGCGCCTGGGCCACCGGCGGCGGCGGACCGGTCAGCGTCGCCTCCAGCGCGGCCAGGGTCAGCTTGTCCACCCGCAGGGCGCGCGCCGCGGGGTGGCGGCGCAACCGTTCGATGAGCTCGGCGTCGCCGAACAGCAGCCCGGCCTGCGGGCCGCCGAGCAGCTTGTCGCCGCTCGCGGTCACCAGGTCCGCGCCGTCGCGCAGCGCCGACGAGGCATCGGGTTCGTCGGGCAGCACGGGATGCGGGGCCAGCAGCCCCGAACCGATGTCGACGACCAGCGGCACGCCGAGGTCCTTAAGCTCCGCCACGCCGACCGCCGACGTGAACCCGGTGACATGGAAATTCGACGGATGGACCTTCAGCACGAAACCGGTCTCGGGCCCGACCGCCTCGGCGTAGTCGCGCAGGCTGGTGCGGTTGGTGGTGCCGACCTCGCGCAGCCGCGCACCGGTGGAGGCGAGCAGCTCGGGGATGCGGAAGCCGTCGCCGATCTCGACGAGCTCGCCGCGGCTGAGCACGATCTCCTTGCCGGGGGCCAGCGCCAGGGCGGTCAGCAGCAGCGCGGCGGCGTTGTTGTTGACCACGTGCACCCCGCCCGCGGCGGGCACCGCGCGGGCCAGCGCGGCCAACGCGCCGCGGCCGCGGCGCGCGCGCCGGCCCGTCGCCAGGTCGAACTCGACGTCGGTGGTCCCGGCCGCGGCGACCACCGCGTCCAGCGCCGCCCGCGACAGCGGCGCCCGGCCCAGGTTGGTGTGCACCACCACACCGGTCGCGTTGATCACCGGCCGCAGGCTCGACGCGGTGGCCGGGAGCGCCGCGACGGCGTGCTCGGCGACGCGGTCCGGCTCGATCTCCCCGACGCGCGCCCGCTGCTGGGCCTCGGCGATCACCGACTTCACCAGCGCACGGCCCAGCACCCGCTCGGCCGCGGCCAGCCGGGGATCGGCCAGCAGCGCGTCGGTGCGGGGCACTTGTCGTCGGGCGTCGGTCATCTCAGGCCCCGAAGGTTTGGCGGAGGCGGACGGGAATCGAACCCGCCAGCGGCAGCGTCTGCCGTTCGACGGTTTTGAAGACCGCGCCGGTCACCAGACCGGACACGCCTCCTCGGACCATGGCGACAATTATGTATCCCGTGACCTATCGACTGACTCAGTACGCCCACGGCGGCGGCTGCGCGTGCAAGATTCCCCCCGGCGAGCTCGAGGAGGTGGTGCGCGGGCTGAGGGCATCCGCGCCGCGCCAGCCGGCCGGTGAGCTGGTGGTGGGCCTCGACAGCGGCGACGACGCCGCGGTCGTGCTGCTCGATCAAGGCACCGCGCTGATCGCGACGACCGACTTCTTCACCCCCGTCGTCGACGATGCCTACGACTGGGGGCGGATCGCGGCCGCCAACGCGCTGTCCGACGTGTACGCGATGGGCGGCCGGCCGGTCGTCGCGCTCAACCTGCTGGGCTGGCCGCGCGACGTGCTGCCGTTCGAGCTGGCTTCCGAGGCGCTGCGCGGCGGGCAGGAGGTGTGCGCGCTGGCGGGCTGCCACCTGGCCGGCGGGCACAGCGTCGACGACCCGGAACCGAAGTATGGGCTGGCGGTCACCGGGATCGCTGACCCAAATCGGTTGCTGCGCAACGACTCCGGCAAACCCGGCACGCCGCTGACACTCACCAAGCCGCTCGGCATCGGCGTGCTGAACAGCAGGCACAAGGCCACCGGGGAACGTTTCGAGCAGGCCATCGAGGCGATGACGACGCTGAACGCCGAGGCGGCCGCCGCGGCGCTGGCCGCCGGCGTCGAATGCGCCACCGACGTAACGGGTTTCGGCCTGCTCGGGCACCTGCACAAGCTGGCGCGGGCCAGCGGCGTGACGGCGGTGATCGACTCGGCCGCGGTGCCCTACCTGGACGGGGCGCGGGAGGCGCTGGCGGCCGGCTACGTCAGCGGGGGCACCCGGCGCAACCTCGACTGGGTCGCCCCGCACGCGGACCTGGCGGCCGTCGGCGAGGACGACGCGCTGCTGCTCGCCGACGCGCAAACCTCGGGCGGTTTGCTGATCGCCGGCGAGATCCCCGGCGCGCCCGTGATCGGGGAGCTGGTGTCCCGCGGCGAGCACACGATCGTGGTGCACTGAGCGGACGGGGCGGCCGCGCGGGCACTAGGGTGAGGGAATGGCACTGTCCAAAGTCTTCCTGGAATGGCCCGTCCTGCGTCAGCTGCGCTCACCGGACAAGTCCGGCCGCGGCTCGGCGGTGACCTCCAAGCACACCCGCGCCGTCACGCCGCGCACGACGACGGCCGACCGGGTGGTGCAGAGCATCTGCCCCTACTGCGCGGTCGGCTGCGGACAACGGGTGTACGTCAAGGACGAGCGGGTGGTCCAGATCGAGGGCGACCCGGATTCGCCGATCTCGCGAGGCCGCTTGTGCCCCAAGGGCGCTGCCAGCGAACAGCTGGTGAACTCGCCGGGCCGGCAGCTGCAGGTGCTCTACCGCGCGCCGCGGGCGACCGAATGGCAGCCCCTCGAGCTGGACACCGCGATCGACATGATCGCCGACCGCTTCGTGGAATCCCGCCGCCACGCCTGGCAGGACATCGACAAGAAGGGCCACCCGCTGCGCCGCACCATGGGCATCGCCGCGCTGGGCGGGGCGACGCTGGACAACGAAGAGAACTACCTGATCAAGAAGCTCTTCACCGCCGCGGGCGCCATCCAGATCGAGAACCAAGCCCGCATTTGACACTCCGCCACGGTTCCCGGTCTGGGAGCCTCCTTCGGGCGCGGCGGCGCCACCCAAACACTGCAAGACATGGCCAACGCCGATTGCATCGTGATCCAGGGCTCCAACATGGCCGAATGCCACCCGGTGGGTTTCCAGTGGGTGGAGGAGGCCCGGGCCCGCGGCGCGCGGGTGATCCACGTCGACCCGCGCTTCACCCGAACCTCGGCGGTGGCCGATAAGCACATCCCGATCCGGGCCGGCTCGGATGTGGTGCTGCTCGGCGCGCTGATCAACCACATCCTGTCCAACGACCTGTGGTTCAAGGAGTACGTCGTCGCGTACACGAACGCGGCGACCATCATCAACGAAAAGTTTAGGGACACCGAGGATTTGAACGGTTTGTTCTCGGGGTTCGACCCGGAGACCGGGCAGTACGACACGTCGACGTGGGCCTACGAGGAGGAAGGGAACGGGCAGATCGAGTCGCCCGGCGGGGGCCACGCCCACGGGGCCACCGCCGCGCAGAGCGGGGCGGGTCACGAGCACGGCAGCGGGGGTCCCCCGCTCGCGCACGCCCGGGTGAAGCGGGACGAAACCCTGCAGCACCCGCGCACCGTCTTCCAGATCGTCAAGCGCCACTACGCCCGCTACACCCCGGAGATGGTCACCGAGGTCTGCGGCATCAGCCGCGCGGACTTCGACTACCTGGCCCGCTCGGTCGTGGAGAACTCCGGGCGCGAGCGCACCACCTGCTTCGCCTATGCCGTCGGCTGGACGCAGCACACCCTGGGGGCCCAATTCATCCGCACCGCAACGATTCTGCAACTCCTGCTCGGCAACGTGGGCCGGCCGGGCGGCGGCATCATGGCGCTGCGCGGGCACGCCAGCATCCAGGGCTCCACCGACATCCCGACGTTGTTCAACCTGCTTCCCGGCTACCTGCCGATGCCCAAGGCGGGCATGCACGACACCCTGGCCGACTACCTCGACGCGGTCGGATCCAAGAAGCAGAAGGGCTTCTGGGCCAACGCCGACGCCTACGCGATCAGCCTGCTCAAGGCGTGGTGGGGCGACGCCGCCACCGAGGACAACGACTGGGCCTACGACTACCTGCCGCGGCTGTCCGGCCCGCACGGCACCTATCAGACCGTGACGGCGATGCTGGCCGACGAGGTGGAGGGCTACTTCCTGCTGGGCCAGAACCCCGCGGTCGGGTCGGCGCACGGGCGGATGCAGCGCCTGGGCATGTCCCACCTCAAGTGGCTGGTGGTCCGCGACCTCAACCTCATCGAGTCGGCCACCTGGTGGAAGGACGGCCCGGAGATCGCCTCGGGCGAACTCAAAACCGAGGACATCGAGACCGAGGTGTTCTTCCTGCCCGCGGCGACGCACGTCGAGAAGGCGGGGTCGTTCACCCAGACTCAGCGGCTGGTGCAGTGGCGGCACAAGGCCGTCGACCCGCCCGGTCAGTGCCAGAGCGAGCTGGCCTTCTTCTACGAGCTGGGAAAGCGGATCAGGCAGCGGCTGGCCGGCTCCACCGACGAGCGCGACCGGCCCCTGCTGGACCTGACGTGGGACTACCCGACCGACGAGAACGGCGAGCCCGACGGGGAGGCGGTGCTCGCCGAGATCAACGGGTACCACGTCGACGGCGCCGACGCGCGACACCCGCTGTCGTCGTACACCGAGCTGCGCGCCGACGGTTCGACCGCCGCCGGATGCTGGATCTACACCGGCGTGTACGCCGATGCCACCAACCAGGCCGCGCGCCGGGTGCCGCACGGCGGGGAGTCCCCGAGCCAAGCGGAGTGGGGCTGGGCGTGGCCCGCCGACCGGCGGATCCTCTACAACCGGGCCTCCGCCGATCCCGACGGCAAGCCGTGGAGCGAGCGCAAGCGCTACGTCTGGTGGGACGCCGAAGCCGGCCGCTGGGTCGGACACGACGTGCCGGACTTCGTCGTCGACCGGGCCCCGGGCAGCCGCCCCGACCCCGACCTCGGCGGCCCGGACGCGCTGGCCGGCGACGACCCGTTCATCATGCAGGCCGACGGCAAGGGGTGGCTGTTCGCGCCGAAGGGACTGGTCGACGGGCCCCTGCCCACGCACTACGAGCCGCAGGAGTCGCCGGTCGCCAACGCGTTGTACCCGCAGCAGCGCAACCCGGGGCGAATCACCTTCCCGCGCAAGGACAATCTGAGCGCGCCCAGCGCCGGGGAGCCCGGGGTCGACGTCTATCCGTACGTGTTCACCACCTACCGGCTCACCGAGCATCACACCGCGGGTGGGATGAGCCGGTGGCTGCCCTACCTGTCGGAGCTGCAACCGGAGATGTTCTGCGAGGTGTCCCCGGAGTTGGCCGCCGAACGCGGCCTCGAACCCTACGGCTGGGCGACGATCGTCTCGCCCCGGGCGGCGATCGAGGCCCGGGTGCTGGTCACCAAACGCCTTGCCCCGCTTGTAATTAAGGGCCGCACGGTGCACCAGATCGGGTTGCCCTACCACTGGGGCGTCGGCGGCGACGCGGTGGTCAGCGGGGACGCGGCCAACGACCTGCTCGGCGTGACGCTCGACCCCAACGTGCAGATCCAGGAGTCCAAGGCCGGCTCGTGCGACATCCGCCCGGGGCGGCGGCCGCAGGGCGAGGAGCTGCTACGGCTGATCGCCGAATACCAGTCCCGCTCCGGGGCCACCACCGAGACCGGCAACGTCCCGATCAGCGATGGCGTCTGGGAAGGGCAAGCCGATGGGTAAGCTGAGCGGACCGACCGACCCGACGCGCGACGCCGGTTGGGCAGAACCCAAGCCGCGCAAGGGGTTTTTCACCGACACCTCGATCTGCATCGGCTGCAAGGCCTGCGAGGTGGCCTGCAAGGAGTGGAACCGCAACCCGCGCGACGGCGACCTGGAGCTGTTGGGTTCGTCCTACGACAACACCGGGGCGCTGGGCGCCAGCACCTGGCGGCACGTGGCGTTCATCGAGCAGGGCCGCGACCGGATCGCCGAGGCGCGCGAATCCGGCCGCGCGCTCATCGATTTGGGCATGCCCGCGCTTCCGGGCGCGCCCGAGCGCCCCGACGTCACGCCGCCGGACACCCCGGAGTTCCGCTGGTTGATGTCGTCGGATGTGTGCAAGCACTGCACCCACGCCGGCTGCCTCGACGTCTGCCCGACGGGCGCGCTGTTTAGGACCGAGTTCGGCACCGTCGTCGTGCAGGACGACGTCTGCAACGGGTGCGGAACGTGCGTGGCGGGTTGCCCCTTCGGCGTCGTCGAGCGGCGCAGCGACGGGACGTACGCGACGCCGGCCCAACGCCCGGACCGTCCCGCCGACAAGCCCGTCACCGGGGTCGCCCAGAAGTGCACCCTGTGCTACGACCGCCTCGTCGACGACCAGATACCGGCGTGCGCCAAGACGTGCCCGACTACGTCGATCAAGTTCGGCGACCACGACGACCTGGTGGTCACTGCGCGGGACAGGGTCGCGCAGCTGCACGCCCGGGGCTTGACCGAGGCCCGCCTCTACGGCGCCAACGAGCACGACGGCGTCGGCGGCACCGGGTCGATCTTCCTGCTGCTCGACGAGCCGGAGGTCTACGGCCTGCCGCCCGACCCGCGCGTGTGCACGGCCGACCTGCCGCAGATGTTCAAACGGGCCGCCATGGCCGCGGCGGGGATGGCCGCCGCCGCGGCGCTGGCCTTCTGGAAGGGTCGATGAACAGCCCATGAGCACTTCGGAATACGACAGCCTGCGCCCGCCGGAGCCCGCCAAGCGCCGCAAGGGCAGGCGGGCGGGCCGCCGTGGCGGCGGCGACGGTGCCCGCGAGATGCCGATGGTTCCCGACGTCGAGTTCAGCTCGTACTACGGGCGCCCGGTGGTCAAGCCCGCGCCCTGGGGACACGAGGTCGCGGCGTATCTGTTCCTGGGCGGTGTGGCCGGCGGATCCGGCCTGCTCGCCGCCGGTGCCCAGCTCACCGGCCGAGACACGCTGCGCCGCAACGCAAGGTTGTCCGCTCTGGTCGCGGTGCTGCTGGGCGCGGTCGCGCTGGTGAAGGACCTGGGCCGGCCGGAGCGCTTCGTGAACATGCTGCGGACGGTGAAGCTGACGTCACCGATGAGCATCGGCTCGTGGATCCTCAGCTTGTTCAGCGCCGGCATCGGGGTGGCCGCCGTCTCCGAGGTCGACCGGATGACCGGCGAGCGAATCCCGTTGGGACCCTTGCGCAACGTTCTGCGCGCGGTCGAGGGACCGGCCGGATTGGAAGCCGCGGTCTTCTCGCCACCGCTCGCCGTCTACACCGCGGTGCTGCTCACCGACACCGCGACCCCGACGTGGAACGCCGCGTACCGGGACCTGCCGTTCGTGTTCGTCAGCTCGGCGAGCCTTGCCGCGTCGGGATTGGCGATGATCACCACCCCGGTCGCCCAGGCCGGCCCCGCGCGCAGGCTGGCCGTCATCGGCGCGATCGGCGACCTGGTCTCCGCCCGGTTCACCGAGCACCGGATGGACCCGGTGACCAGGGAACCCCTTCACCACGGCAGGCCCGGCCGGCTGCTGGCGTGGAGCGAACGGCTGGCCGCCGCGGGCGGTTTGGGCGCATTGCTGGGCGGGCGACATCGCGGCGTCGCCGCCTTGTCCGGCTTGGCATTGCTGTCGGCGTCGGCGATGCTGCGGTTCGGGTTCTTCGAGGCGGGGCTGGAGTCGGCCCGCGATCCCCGCTACACGATCGAGCCGCAGAAGCGCCGGCTCGAGGCGCGCCGCGCCGCCGGCATCACGGGGGACTCGATCACCACCGCGGGCTAATCGGCCACGGCCCGACGGGATTGGTGCCTCGGCGAACGGTTTGTGGGCACCGCCCGCGGGTAACCCCGCCGCTATGACGAATTTTGGCTACACTCTGATGACCGAGCAGAGTGGACCCAAAGACCTTGTGCGGCATGCGGTTTCGGCCGAGGAGGTCGGGTTCGATTTCGAGGTCTGCAGCGACCACTTCACACCGTGGCTGACGTCGCAGGGGCACGCGCCCAACGCGTGGACGGTGCTGGGCGCGGTGGCGCACGCCACCGAGCGGGTGGACCTGTACACCTACGTGACGTGCCCAACCATGCGCTATCACCCCGCGATTGTCGCCCAGCAGGCCGCCACGGTGCAGATTTTGTCCGACGGGCGGTTCACGCTCGGTCTGGGCAGCGGTGAAAACCTCAACGAGCACATCGTCGGCAAGGCCTGGCCGAGCGTCGAGCGCCGGCAAGACATGTTGCGAGAAGCGATCAAGATCATCCGCGAGCTGTTCGGCGGCCAGCTGGTGACCTGGCGCGGCGACTACTTCCAGGTGGACTCGGCACGGTTGTGGGACGTGCCCGACATTCCCGTTGCAATCGGAGTGGCCATGTCCGGGGCGAAGGGCGTCGAGCGGTTCACCAGGCTGGCCGAACACCTGATCGCCGTGGAGCCCGACGGCGAACTGGTCCGCGAGTGGCACGCCGCCCGCCAGGCCGCCAACCTCGCCGGCGGCGGACGCGTGGTCGGCCAGATACCGGTGTGCTGGGACCCCGACCGCGACACCGCCGTCCAGCGCGCCCACGACCAATTCCGCTGGTTCGCCGGCGGCTGGAAGGTCAACGCGGACCTGCCCACGCCGGCCGGTTTCGCCGGCGCCACCCAGTTTGTGCGCCCCGAGGACGTCGCCGAAAGCATCCCGTGCGGCCCGGACCTCGACGCGATCGTCGACGCGGTGCGGGCCTACTGGGAGGCCGGGTTCACCGACATCGCGCTGGTCCAGATCGGCGGCGACTCCCAGGAGCTGTTCCTCAAGGAGGCCGCGCAGCCTTTGCTCGAGGCGCTGCGCAGCGCGTCCGGCTGATCGTGCGTTTGGGCGCGCCGCGCCGGGGTACCCGAGGGCCCATAGTGGCCCCCGGCTACCACCGGCGGCTTGACGGAAAAACAACGACCGCGGACAGGGCAAGAGGCGGCCTGCAAGGTCCTGCAAGGTACTGCGCCGCAGCAGGTTTGCGCTCGATCCCGTTCCGCGGCGCAGGGAGTCGACAATGAGTGATCGATCCAGCAATGCCCCCGCGCCGTTGGTGAGGGCGCTCGCGGGTGCGAGCTTCGGGCTCGGCCTCGCCGAATTGGCGGCGCCCGGGAAAGTTGCTGCGGTGGCCGGCGTGGACGACACCAGGCTGTCGCGCCGGGTCATCCGCGCGCTGGGGGCGCGCGAGTGCGGCCACGGCGCGGCGCTGGTGGCCGGCCCGGACAGGCTGGTCTGGACGAGGGTGGCCGGCGATGCCCTGGACGTGGCGCTGCTGGCCGCCGGGGTGGCCGCCCGCGGCCCGGGGCGCCGCCGCCGGGGGGCGATCATGGGCCTGGTCCTGGGCGCGATCGGCGCCGCCGACCTCTACGCGGCGTTGCGCACCACCGGCGGCGGTCCGCGGGGCGGGGGACGCCACGCCGACGCGGCGCGCCACCGCACCCTGCGCGCCGCGATCACGGTCCGGCGCCCGGTCGAGGACGTCTACGGCTTCTGGCGAGACCTGGAGAACCTGCCCAGCTTCATGCACCACCTGCAGTCGGTCACCGCCGGCGCCGACGGACGATCGCAGTGGGTGGCCAACGCGCCGGTCGGCCGGCCGGTGCGGTGGGAAGCCCAGCTCACCGAGGACCAGCCCAACAAGCGGATCGCCTGGCAGTCGCTGCCGGATTTTTCGATCCACAACGGAGGCAGCGTCGAGTTCACGCCCGCCGCGACCGGTGAAGGCACCGAGGTCCGCGTTCAGATCGGCTACGAGATCCCGGGCGGCGCGCTCGGCAAGGCCGTGGCGAGTCTGTTCGGCGAATCGCCCGAGCAACAGGTCAACGACGACCTCCGGCGATTCAAGCAAATGCTCGAAACCGGGCAGGTGGTGCGCTCTGACGGCTCCCCGGAGGGAACCGTCGCGGGCCGGCAGATGCATCAGCGACCCGCACAACCGACCCGTGAAGGAGCCACGGCATGAGGGCAACCGTTTACTCGGGCCGCAACAGCGTTGAGGTGCAATCGGTCCCGGATCCCAAGATCCTCAACGACCGTGACGCCATCGTGCGCGTCACCTCCACCGCGATCTGCGGTTCCGACCTGCACCTGTACGACGGGTACATCCCGACGGTCAAGCGCGGTGACGTGCTGGGCCACGAATTCATGGGCGAGGTCGTCGAGGTCGGCAAGGGGGTGCACAACCTTGCGGTCGGCGACCGGGTGGTGGTGCCGTTCCCGATCGCCTGCGGGGCATGCTCGGCCTGCGAGCGTGAGCTGTTCTCGCTGTGCGAGAACTCCAACCCCAACGCCGGCATTGCCGAGAAGTTCATGGGCCATTCCCCGGCGGGCCTGTTCGGCTATTCGCACATGCTGGGCGGATTTGCCGGCGGCCAAGCCGAATACGCGCGGGTGCCCTTCGCCGACGTCGGTCCTTTGAAGATCGACGACGACCTGACCGACGACCAGGTGCTGTTCTTGTCGGACATCTTGCCGACCGGCTACATGGGTGCCGAAATGTGTGACATCCAGCCGGGCCAGCTGGTGGCGGTGTGGGGCGCCGGCCCGGTCGGCCTGTTCGCGATCATGAGCGCGTTCTTGCTGGGCGCGTCGAAAGTCATTGCCGTCGACCGGGTTCCGTATCGCTTGGAGCTGGCCGAAAAGGTGGGCGCGACCCCGGTCAACTTTGCCGAGACGTCGGTGCTCGAGGAGCTGCAGGACATGACCGCCGGGCGCGGGCCGGACCACTGCATCGACGCCGCCGGCATGGAAGCCCGCAACGCATCGGCGCCGCTGGACGCATACGACCGCGTCAAGCAGGCCATGCGGTTGGAAACCGAACGCCCACACGCACTTCGGGAAGCGGCCATGAGTTGCCGCAACGGTGGAACGCTGTCCATCATCGGGGTGTACGGCGGCCTGATGGACAAGTTTCCCATCGGCGCGGTCATGAACCGTTCGCTGACCATCAGGACCGGCCAATGCCACGTGCAGCGCTACATGCGTCCGCTGCTGGACCGGATACGCAGGGGCGACATCGACCCCACGATCGTCATCAGCCACCATCTGCGGCTCGACCAGGCTCCGCACGGCTACGAAATCTTCAAGCGCAAGCAGGACGGCTGCACGAAGGTCGTCATGAACCCCTAACCCCGAAGGGAGTACCGCGATGTCAAATGAATTGCAAGGCATAAAGATCGCGATCCTGGCAGCCGATGGCGTGGAAAAGGTGGAACTCGAGCAACCGCGCGAGGCGCTCGAACGGGCGGGCGCCCAAGTCCAGCTGCTGTCACTGAAGGCCGGTCAAATCCAGGCCCGTAACCACGACCTGGAGCCGGCCGGCGCTTTCGACGTCGACCGCGAGGTTTCCGACGCTTCGGTGGGGGAGTTCGACGGTCTGGTGCTTCCCGGCGGCACGGTGAACCCGGACAAGCTGCGGCTAAACGATTCCGCCGTGTCGTTCGTGCGCGACTTCGTGGTATCGGGAAAGCCCGTCGCCGCGATCTGCCACGGTCCCTGGACGCTGGTCGAGGCCGGCGTTGCGGTGGGGCGAACGCTGACGTCGTACCCGAGCATCCGCACCGACCTGCGCAACGCCGGCGCGCACGTGGTGGACGAAGAGGTGGTGGTGGACGGCAATCTGATCACCAGTCGCTCGCCCTCGGACCTTCCGGCGTTCTCCGATACGCTCGTCAAACAACTGGAACACGCCACCACGGGATAACCGAGGAACGGCGCAAACTGCCCCGTTTCAACGGGCCGGTTTGCGGGCATTACATAGGCCAAGCCGTGGGCCGCCACGGCGGTCCTTAAAGGCTTACGAAAGGCCGACGTTGACAACAACCTACCCCGAACCCACCATCTCGGTAAGGCACAACGTGTACCAGCCTCAAGAAGACTCTCGGTTGCTGGTGGACGCGATGCACAACACGGCACTCATGCCGGGACGGCGGGTTTTGGACCTGTGTACGGGCAGCGGATTCGTGGCGATGGCCGCGGCCGAAATGGGTTGTTCCAGCGTGACCGCCTTCGACATCTGCCCGGAAGCGGTGCGCTGCGCCCAGACCAACGCCGCGCTGGCCGGTGTGGCGGTCGACGTCCGCGCGGGATCGTGGATGGACGCGGTCGACTGCGCACCCTTCGACGTCGTGGTGGCGAATCCCCCGTACGTCCCGGTCCCACCGGACGACGACTCGGCCCTCATCGGCCCGGGGGCGGGCCCGTCGTGGGCCTGGAACGCCGGATCCGATGGGCGCCTGATCCTCGACCCGCTGTGCGAAGCGGCCCCAAAGCTGCTGTGCGACGGGGGATCCCTGCTGCTCGTACACTCGGCGATCGCCGGCGTCCAACCATCGCTGGATCGCCTGAAGTGGGCCGGTATGCAAGCCGAAGTCATTGCCTCCATGTGGATTCCATTTGGCCCGGTGATGTCGGTGCGGGCGCGGTGGCTGGAGGAGATCGGCCGGATCCCGACGGGGCGCCGCGAAGAGGAACTCGTCGTGATCCGGGCCGACAAGCCATGACGACCACTCGGGTACAGGTGGTGCCCAACGGGCCCGTCCTGGTCTCCGGGCCGGTGCGCATCGAGACGCCCGGCGGGGACGTCGTCGAGTCGGATCGGTTCATGGTGGCCATCTGCACCTGCCGGCGCAGCCAAAACTATCCGTTGTGCGACACCAGCCATCGGCGCTGCCGCACCATGAAAAAGGACGCGCGGATGTCTAGTCCAGCTGGTCGAGCGGCCGCCGCAACGACGTCCGATCCTGCTTCCACGACTCCATAAGCCGGTCAGCCAAACGGTTTTCGACCGCGGCGTGTGCGCGGATCCCGAACACCACGTCCGCGTCGAGATCGGGCTCCTTTGCCACGAGATCACCGACGACGTCGCGGCGCACCACTTGCTCGTGGACGGCGTCGGCTTCGACGTGCTCGCTGTAGAAACCGATGCAGGCGGCCGGCGCCTGCATCCGCATTAGCGCCTGAACCATCCGCCGCGATCCCGGCGGGGAGGTGATCTCCGTCGAGGCGAAATGCCCGATCGCGGCGCCACGCAGCGACCGGTGCAGCCCGAACATCGACATCAGGTTCACCGCCGCCAACGCCTCGGCGGGGACGGCGTCGAGGTAGGCGAGATACGTCGAATCCAGGCCGGCCGCCGTCATGAGATCGGCGAACAGCTGCTGGTGCAGCCGCGGTCCCTGACCGGCGCCGTACTCGTCGAACTCGATGGCCACGAAGGCCGCCTTGGCGGTACCCGTCAGCCGGGGGATCGCCCAGGCGTGCGGATCGCCCTCTTTGAGGTGATAGACCGAGCGGTGCACGAAGTACTCGCGCATCTGTTGCCAGGTTCCCGTGTCACGCAAAAAGTACGACGGGCCGGTGCCGTCGGGCGGTTCGACGCAAAGGGCCTCCATCTCGGTGGCCGCGGTGCGGCCGGGTTCGATGGGACCGACGTCGCGCCGCACGCCGGCCAAGAAGACCCGTTCCAGCTCCGCGCGCAATCCCAGCAGCGCGGGATTCCACTCCCAGCTCGGATCGACGCCGGCGAAGCCGCGATAGTGCAGCTCGTAGCACATCGACAGCGCCAGTTGAAGATCCAGACCGTAGGGATCGGAATCCCGCACGGAGGCGCCGATGCGAGCGAGGTGGTCACGGGAGGGCGGCCCGGTCAGCGCGTGGCGGACCGCCGTGGATAGCGGGCCGTGCGCTGCCGGCAGGGCGGGCGCGGCCGTGATTGATGCGCGGGTCACGCCGGCGAGTACCCCGCATTCGGGCCCCGCAAACGGATCTTCGGGCGTCATTGGTCCTCCGCGGTCAGGCCGAAGGTGATGTCGACCGTCGTGCCGGTCGGGCTGCTGTCCAGCTCCATGGTTTTACTCAGCGCCCTCATCAACAGCAGCCCGCGCCCGCTGTTACCGGGGTTGGCGGCCGGTGTTTTCCACGAACCGGAATCGGTGATGCGCGTCCGGACCTCGCCGTCGGCGATGCTGGCTTCGATCAGCATCGTCCCGACCCCGTGCCCCCGGTAGGCGTGCTCGACGCAGTTGGTGCACGCTTCGTTGACGACCAGCACGATGTCGCCGGCCTGCGCATCCCGCACGCCGTGGACCCGCATCCACGCGGTCAGCCGGTGCCGGACGTCGACCAATTGGTCGGCGGTGGCGGCGCTTTCGATGCGAAGGTGTGTCGGCTGGTGGCGGTAGATCACCATCGCGACGTCGTCGTCGTACCCCGACGCCGGGGCCAGTGCGCTCACCACGGCGGCGGGAACCTCGTCCAGTGGCAGCTGCATTGTTTCCACCAAAACGTCTGCGGCGCGGGCGATTCCGATGTCGATCGACTCGTGCTTACGCTCAACCAGGCCGTCGGTGAACAGCATCAGCGTCGAGCCGGCCGGCAGCACCAGGGAGGCTTGCGGGCGCGGTTCGGCCCGGCGGACCGCAAGCGGCACCGACACGGCGTCGGTCAGCACGCTGGTGCGCGCCGGGGCGGGTCCGGCCAGCATGGCCGGCATGTGGCCGGCGTTGCTGTACTGCATGACCCCCGAATAGGTATCGAGGATCGCCAGGAAGACGGTGGTGCAGTACGCATTCGGGATCAGCGACGCCGCCGAGTCGAGTTGCTCGAGCAACACCGCCGGCTCGGCGCCGGTGATCAGCAGCGCGCGCGCCGAACTTCGCAACTGACCCATGATCGCGGCCGCCGGTAGGCCGCGACCCACGCAGTCGCCGACCACGATGCCGATGCGGTGGTCGCCGATCGGCAACACGTCATACCAGTCGCCGCCGATCTCCAGCGGCGGAACCGCCGGTTCGTAGCGGACCGCGAAACCCGCGGGCGGCTCGACCGAGGGCAGCATCGTGCGCTGCAGGGTCAGCGAGGTTTCCCGCGCGCTCTCGAACTGGCGCACGTGCTGCATCGCCAGGCTGAGGTGCCCGATGAGCACCGTGACCAGCAGCCGATCCTCCGCGCTGACCCAGCGGGGCGCGCGAAGCTCGAGCCACAGCGCGAGGTCACCGGTGCCAGACAGCACCGCGACCAATCCCTGTGCCTTGCCGGGGTTTTCGGGCCGCTCGGCCGTCTTTGCCGTCAGCGGCAGCTGGTGACGGGCGTCCTGGAAGGTCTTCTTCAGCCAGGGATCCATTCTGCGCCAGGAGGTTTCGATCGGCGGGCCCGCGACCTGGACGGTCGGATCGCCGTCGCCGCTGGGCCAGGAGACGGCGATGACACGGTGGACGTCGATCGCGGTGCGGCACTCTTCCAAGGTGATCGACAACAGCTCGGTCACGGTCTTGGCCACCGCCACCGCCGTGGCCAGCCGCAAGACGGCGCTTTCCCGGGCCGCGAAGGCCCGTTCGGCGGTGATGTCCCGCACGGTCCCCACGTAGACGTCGCGGTCGCTGCCGGTTTCCTTGACCGCGTTGATGCTGACCTTCACCCAGGCGATGTGACCGTCTCGGTGCCGGATCGGCGTCTCGTACTCGGCGCGGCCGATGGTCCCGACCAGCGATTGTTGTTCGCGCGCGGCCCTTTTGTCGACGAGCCAGGGGTGCGGCCACCGGTAGGGCAGGCCCTCGGCGGGGTAGCCGACGATCTGAATGAAGGCGTCGTTGACCTCGATCACCGCGCCCTCGTGGTCGGCGACGAAGAAGCCTTCCTGCAGCGAATTCACCAGGGCGGTTCGGAATTTGTCCCGGTCGGCCAGCCCCTCGGCGCGGGCCCGTTGCTCCTCGTAGCGCCTGGTCCCGTCGAGAAATCCGCGCGTGACCACGTCCAGGGGTGCCAGCGTCTGCAAAAGGAATTCCAGCGCCGTCGGCCTGTCGATCGGATAGGCCCCGGCCAATTCCTGAACCAGGCGGAAATGGTGCTCGACGATGGCGAGCATGCTGATTTGTTCCTGCAGGGCGCGGCGTCCGAGCTCGTTGCCGACGGCCAGCGTGTCCTCGTCGCCCGCGTCCAGGTAGGCGCGCAACGCGGCGGTGTATCGGACCCGGAAGTCGTCGCTGGCGCTCATGGGAGGGCTCCGCGGTGACGTGCCACCAACACCATCGCATCGTCGGTTTCCTTGGCGTCCTTGCTGAGTAGCTCTTCGGCGATGACGACAGCGGGAGCCGCGAAGTCGATGTGGTTCAGGAAGTGCTCGGCGATGCCGTCGGTGCTTATCACGACCAGGTCGCCGGTGCGGATCGGAAGCACCTGCGCCTGCCTGATTTCCGGTATGCGGTAGCCGACGATCCCGGCGGTCAGCCGCGCGCTGGAGCGGACCTGGACGCCGGTCGGCGCCTTGGCCAGCAGATCGGCGGTGACGTTGCCGACGCCGGTCCACTCCAGTGTGTTGGTGGCGAAGTCCACCCGCGCCAACGTCATGGCGACGCCTCTGGTGCCGGCAAGCACGCGGTGGCACTGCTGAACCAGGACTTCGAGCCGCTCGGAGCCGGCGCCCCGGACGGTGTTGACGGCGCGCACGGCGGCGGCCGCGGCGTCCGGCCCGTGGCCGAGGCCGTCCACCACTCCGAAAAGGGCCGCCGCACCGTCGATGTCGACGGCGATGCCACGGTCGCCCGAGGTGTGCTCGCTGGGCAGCGGGCGACCCGCCTTTGCCCACTCCATCGGCCCTAGCCGGCCGTGCTCATGCATGGTCAGCCACGGGCCGGAACCCACTTCCACATCTCGACGACCGTCCCGTGGCCCAGCGCGGAGTCGATGACCAGTCGGTCCATCAGCCGGCGGGCTCCGGGCAGTCCCAGGCCGAGCCCGCGACCGGTCGAATATCCGTCCTCGAGCGCGCGTTCGACGTCGGCGATGCCCGGGCCGTCGTCCTCGGCGCGTACCACCAGCGCCTTGCGACCCTCCCGCTCGGCCACCGTGACGCGGACGGCGCCGCGCCCGGCGTAGCTCGTTATGTTGCGGGCGATCTCCGAGATTGCGGTGGCGATCATCGTGACGTCGGTCAGCGAAAAACCGAGATCCAGTGCGAGCTGGTGTCCGGCTTTGCGGGCGGCGACGATGTCGTCGGGGTTATGAATGTTGACGACGATGTCACCCACCACCGTCGTGCCCGATCGTCGATTTACCCACGCCGCCTTGACGATTCAACAAAGCAAGGCCCTCTTCGAGGTCCAGCGCCGTCTTCATGTCGTCGAACGCCAAGCCGAGCTGGACCATCGCGAAGGCCACCTCCGGCTGCAGGCCGACGATCACGGTGTCCGCGCCGCGCAACCTGGTCATGTGGGCGATGGTGCGCAGCGATCGGGCGGCGAACGAGTCCATCACGTCGATGGCGGTGACGTCGACGATGATCCCCTGCGCGCGGAATCGGCTGACCTGCTCCATGAGGTCGTACCGCAGCCGCTCGGTATCGGAGTCCGACAGCGCGGCCTGCACCGTGGCGATCAAAATCGAGCCCTGTTTCAGGATGGGGACTGGCATACGGTGCTCGTGTTGGTCGTGCTCACCCGGTCTGCTCGCCGGTGCGGGTGACCTCGTAGCCGAGCAGGCGTTCGGCCTCCTCGATGCCGCCCTGCAGGTCGCCGACGGCGTTCATCTTCGACAGGTCCAGGCCGATGGTGACCAGGGTCAGCGCGATCTCGGACGACAGGCCGGTGATGATGACGCTCGCGCCCATCAGGCCGGACGCATCGACCGTCTGCACCAGGTGATTTGCCACCGTCGAGTCGATCGTGGGCACACCGGTGATGTCGATGACGACCACCTTGGCGCGGTTCGCGCGGATGGCCCGGAGCAACTGCTCGGTGACCTGGCGGGCGCGCTGGCTGTCGAGCACGCCGATGATCGGCAGGATCAGCAGCTGTTCGCGCACCTGCAGCACCGGCGTCGACAGCTCGCGGATCGCCTCCTGCTGTTGGCGGATGATGCGCTCGCGTTCCTGCACGAAGCTGACGCCCACGGTGTTGGCGATGCGGTTGGCCGCCGGCTCGTAGGCGTCCAACACCCGGTTGAGCATCTCGAAGTCGGTCTGGTACTTCTCGAACAGCGAGCGCGCCAGGACGTCGCGCAGCAGCAGCACGATGCCGAGCACCTCGTCGGTTTCCACCCCTCGCGGGATGATGCGTTCGGATAGGTCGCGCGCGTAGGCCTGCAGCGCCTCGACGCTACCGGTCTCGAGCACCTCGACGTAGTTGTCGTAGACGGCGGTGGCTTCGGAAAAGAGCTCCTCGGGCGTCATCGCCGTCAGCAGTTCGGCCTCGGTGATCCTGCGGGCCCACTCCTCGCGCAGAACGGTTCGATTCTGGCGTAGGTGCTGGACGAGCTGCGGCAGCAGGCCCTCGCTGACAGTCTGTGCGGCGATGCTGGTGGTCCCGAAATCCGACGGCGAATCTGACATCTGGCCTCCCGTATGCCACGTCGCGCTCCGCAGTTCGCAGTGCCTATGGGGAGACTAGCTTGGGTTATCGCGGCGTAGGTGGCTAGGGCTTATTCTTCTTGCAGTTCGCACGGCAGGTTAGGCTTGTAGCACACCTGAGCCTTAAACGAAGGGTCGCCATTGTCAGCTCCCGATTCGATCACCACCTTGGTTGAAGACCACGATGGGGTCTCTGTGGTCAGCGTCAGCGGCGAAATCGATCTGGTGACCGCTCCGGCCCTCGAACAGGCCATCGGCACGGTGGTCGCGGAAGGCCCGTCGGCGCTGGTCATCGACCTGTCCGCGGTGGAGTTCCTCGGCTCGGTGGGCCTGAAGATCCTCGCGGCGACCTACGAAAAGCTCGGCAAGTCCACCGACTTCGGCGTGGTGGCGCGCGGGCCGGCCACCCGGCGGCCGATCCACCTGACCGGCCTGGACAAGACGTTCCCGCTGTACCTGACGCTGGACGATGCGTTGACCGCCGTGCGCGACGGCAAGTTCAACTCCTGACTTTCGCGTCGGCGCGCGCTTTTTCACACGTTCACAGCCGCCGGTGCGATGATCGCGGTCATGGATGTCGACGTCGATCATCCGGAAGACGACCAGCAGTGGGACCGCCGCAAGCGCGGCGAAACCGAAACCGAACGGCTGGACCGCAATTGGACCAGTTTGCTGCAGGAGCTGCGCGTGGTGCAGACCGGCGTGCAGCTGCTGACCGGGTTCCTGTTAACGCTGCCGTTCCAGCAGCGCTTCGATGTTCTGTCGCCGCCGCTGCGGATCGTGTACCTAATCACCGTGGGTTGTTCGGTGGGCGCCACCGTGCTGCTGGTCGCCCCGGTCGGCATCCACCGGCTGCTGTTCCGGCGGCATCACCTCCAGGTGCTGGTGTCGGCCGCCCACCGGTGCGCGTACGCGGGGCTGGCGCTGCTCGGCTCGGCGCTGACCGGCGTGACCGTCATCGTTTTCGCCGCGGTGGCCGGGCGCGCCGCGGGCCTCATAGCGGGCGCCTGCGCGCTGGTGTTGTTTGCGTTCTTTTGGTGGGTTTTACCGCTGTTGCTTCGCACCCACGGTATGTAGCTGGTCCGGCTCCTCAGCGCCGGGGCGCCAGCGCCGCGATGCGGGTGGAGTCAAGGTGGTCCAAAAGATCCTGGGGATCCGCGAAAACCGGTGAGGCGCCGGCCGACTCCAGTTCCGCGCGGGAGATGCCGCCGCACAGCAGCCCGATGCACGGCAACCCCGCGGCGTTCGCGGCGTGCGCGTCCCATACCGCGTCGCCGACGAACACGGCGTGGTCCGTATCGACGCCGGCCCGGTCCAACGCGACCTGCACGATGCCCGGTTCGGGTTTGGCGGTGTCGACGTCCCGCGACGACGTCGTCACGTTGATGACGTCGTCGCAGTCCAGTGCCTTCTGCAGGACCCCGAGTTCGTCTTCGGGCGCCGAACTGGCCAGCACCACTTGCAATCCCAGCTCGGCCACGCGGTGCAGCAGGGCACGGGCGCCGGGCAGCGGTGCCAGCAGCGGCATGGTGTCGGCGTAGTACCGGCTGTGCCCGTCGCTGAGCCGGTCCCGCACGTCGTCGGGCGCATCCTCGGACAACGTGCGCACCAGCGTGTCACCGTCCATGCCGATGCAGCGGTGGATCTTCCAGGCGGCGACGGGCAGGCCTTCGTCGTCGAAGGCGCGCCGCCACGCGTAGACGTGCAGGTAATTGGAATCAACGAGGGTTCCGTCGACGTCGAACAGGACGGCGGGCGTGCCGCGGGCGGCGTTCATGTGCCGGGCATACCCGCACCGGCGCCGGCTGACACCGCCGTTTGGCTCCGCGGGGCGGCGGGTAAACGTCGACGAGAGCGTCGGTGCGCTCCCGAGTCTGCTCGGCGTGTCGCGCCAGTGGCTCTGCCACGCAACGTCTTTCACGAGGAGTAACGTGGATTACCCGAAGACCGACCCGGTCGACCACGAACGCACCTTCCGCCAGCATGCCGGGGAGACCCTGATCCATGGTCCGCACGCGCCCGGCGTGTACGGCACCATCGTCGCCGCGGGCGCCCTGATCATCGGCTTGTGCGCGGTCGCGACGGGACACCTTCTCGCCGGTTCGGCGTCCGTCGTCGTCGCGGTCGTGCTCGCCGTGTCGAGCGCGGCGTGGCTGCTGCACACGCACCGCAAGGTGCGCGACGCCGAACTGCGCTGGCACGCCGCGCATTCCGACACGCCCGCGCCCCCGCCGACCAGCTGATCCGCCCCGAGCTAACGAATCCGGGGCGCCTGTCGAGGCCAGTCGGGCGGGTTAATCCCGCACCTGACCGGGTAGAAGTGCCTCATGCTCGACACCCCGCGTGCGACCGGCAAACGGAGCGGCGGGGTGGCCGGGGTGGCCGCGACCAGGCTGTCGCCGGGTTCGCATTTTTTCGAGTTCGTGGGTGTGGCTGATACGCGAACGGGGTATCGAATGACCCACGGGTGACTATAGGTGAGTGCGTCAACCCGTCACCGAGCAGGAAGGAACACCGATGACGACCGCAAGCGACTACGACGCACGCCGGCTTTCCGACGTCGAGGCCCAGGACGCGACCTCGCTGCGCGAGTTCGCACCCGCGCTGCCGACCGCCACGGCCACGGTGGTCGACGAGGACCCCAACGACATGGTGTTCTTCGAGCTGCCGGGCGCGGACCTGTCCGGTGAAGAACTGTCGGTGACGGTGATTCCCCAGCGCTCCGACGAGTTCACCTGCTCCAGCTGCTTTCTGGTCCAGCACCGCAGCCGGCTACGCAGTTCGAGCTCGGGCCTTCCGGTCTGCGCCGACTGCGCGTGACGCCGGTCTCGGCGAGACTGTTGACCAACGGATAACGCCGTGTTTCTGTCGTCAGCGTGGCCGCATCCGCTCTTCGCCGCGGCGAAACGCCTGACGCGCTGAGGCCGCCGCCCGGCCTGCCCGCGCCACGTCCCCTGCGCGCCGCCTTCGCCGCGGCGTATGCGGTCGCGTACCTGGTAGGGGGCGAGCGCCGGATGCTGCGGCTGATTCGCCGGTACGGACCGATCATGACGATGCCGGTCCTCAGCCTGGGCAACGTGGCGGTCGTGTCCGACCCGCAGGTGGCCAAGGAGGTCTTCACCGCGCCGCCCGACGTCCTGCTCGGCGGACAGGGGGTGGGACCCGCGGCCGCCATCTACGGCTCCGGGTCGATGTTCGTGCAGGAGGAGCCGGAACATCTTCGGCGGCGCAAGCTGCTGACACCTCCGCTGCACGGTGCCGCACTCAGTAGCTACGTGCCGATCATGCGGTCCTCGGCCCTCGCCGCCATGCACAACTGGCCCGTCGATCGGCCCTTCGAGATGCTCACCGCCGCACGGGCGCTGACCTTGGACGCGATCGTCAGGGTCGTCTTCGGGGCCGACGACCCCGACGAGGTGCGGCGCCTGGGGCGGCCCTTCGAGCGCCTGCTGAACCTCGGCGTCTCGGAGCAATTGACGGTCCGCTACGCGCTGCGCCACTTCGGTGCGCTTCGGGTGTGGCCGCAGCGCGGCCGCGCCAACAAGGAGATCGACGACGTTGTGATGCCGCTCATCGCGCGGCGGCGAAACGACCCGCGGTTGGCCGAGCAGCCCGACATCCTGGCGTTGCTGATGTGCGCCCGCGGCGATGACGGAAAGGGCTTGTCCGACAGCGAGATCCGCGACGACCTGATCACCTTGATGCTGGCCGGTCACGAGACGACGGCCACCACGCTGGCCTGGATCTTCGACCTGTTGCTGCACCATCCCGAGGCGCTGCAACGGGTGCGCGACGAGGCCCTGCGTGGCGAGGAGGCCTTCACCACCGCGGTGATCCACGAGACCCTGCGGCTCCGTCCGCCCGCGCCGTTCACGGCCCGCGTTGCGGCGCAACCGGTTCCGATCGGTGGCTACCGAGTGGCCGCCGGGACGCGAATCGTCGTCCATATCGTTGCGATCAACCGCAACCCCGGGATCTACAACCGTCCGAACGAGTTTCGGCCCGAACGGTTCCTGGGCTGCCGGCCCGACACCTACGCGTGGGTTCCGTTCGGCGGCGGTGTCAAACGCTGTCTGGGAGCGGCTTTTTCGATGCGCGAACTGATCACCGTACTGCACACCCTGCTGCGGGCCGGGGAGTTCGTTGCGGTCGACGACCGGCCGGAGCGGATAGTGCGGCGCTCCATCATGCTCGTGCCCCGCCACGGCACCAGGGTGCGCTTTCGCCCCATCCAGGCGGGCTAGGACGCGGTTGCGCGGGATTGTCACCGCCTTCGGCTAGGTTCGGCGAACAAAGCGGCGCGGCAACCTCGAGGAGTCATGGACAAGATATTCGGGTCGTTGGTGCTGTTCGGGTTCGCCCTGCCTTGGTATTTCACGCAGAGCGCCACCGGCAGCGTGCCGGCGGGGGCGGCGGCCGGGCTGGCCGGGCTTGTCGGGACGGTCGTTGCCCTGCTGTGGCTTTCGGTGCAGCGGGACCGCTTTCGCGTTCGACTGCAGCGGCGGCGTGACCTCAAGTACGCGGCGTCGGCGATGGCCGCGATCGACGAGATGTCGGGAGTCGAGTTCGAAGGATTCGTCGCGGCACAGCTTCGAACGGCGGGGTGGAGCGTCGAGCACACCGCCAGCACCGGTGACTACGGCGTCGACCTGATCGCCAAGAGGGGCGGCACCCGCATGGCGGTGCAGTGCAAGAGGCTGGGCCGGGCCGTCGGCGTCGCGGCCGTGCAGCAGGTGGTGTCCGGCGCGCTGCACCACCGTTGCGGCCAGGCGGTCGTGGTGACCAACCGGGGGTTCACCAAGGCGGCCCGCCAGTTGGCGAGCACGCACCGTTGCCGCCTCGTCGGCCGCGAGCAGCTGCACATCTGGACGCGGATGCCCGCGGCCACATCCGCCGGCCCGGACGTGGGTCGCGCCCGTTTCGAGACCGGCCGATCGGGGTAGGCCCGACCAATAAAAAAGGGCGTATCCTTCGCGGTCGGCGTGGCGCCGTTGGGCGCATGCGCCAATCAGGGCAGCAACCAGTCGACGACGTCGTCCAGCGTGCCGCCCGGCACCGAGAGGATGGCGACCCAGGTGAAGGCCGCCGACGGCAGCCAGGTCGCCACCGCCACGATCGATTTCGCGAACGGCTATGCGACGGTCACGGTGGAGGCGGGCCCCAACCAAGCGCTGAGCCCCGGTTTCCACGGGCTCGAGATCCACGGCGTCGGCAAATGCGAGCCGAACTCGGCAGCGCCCGCGGGCGGTTCGACAGGGGACTTCAACTCCTCCGGCGGCGTGTACCAGGCGTCGGGCCACACCGGCTACCCCGCCAGCGGCGATCTGACCGCGTTGCAGGTGCGCACCGACGGGTCGGCGAAGCTGGTGACCACCAGTAACTTGTTCACCGCCGCCGACCTGCGCAACGGCTCGGGCACAGCGCTGATCATCCATCAGACCCCGGACAACCTGACGAGCACGTCGACCGGCGATTCGAGCAAGCGCCTGGCGTGCGGTGTGATCGCCGCGGCGGCCGCGACGACGACCTCGTCCACCACGGCGACGACCAGCGAAACCACGATCACCACCACCGCCGTCGCGCCGCCGGCGTCGACGAGCACGAGCACCAGCACCGTCACGGTCACCAGCAGCGTCCCGACGCTCACGACGACGCCGACCAAGACCCTGACGACAACGGTGGTTCCGCCCGGCGGCTGACCCGCCACCAGCAATCCGGCGCATTGCGGATCGCGTCCCCTCGCGGACGGCGATTCGGGTAGTTCGTAGGTTGTCTGAGCGCTTAGGAAGTAAAGCAAGCGTGACCGCCAACTGGCGGGTTAGCGTTCAGCAGAGCACGGCAGATCGAGCGCCGGAGTGGCTGACTTCGACATGCTGCGCAGGTGTGCACAAGTCGGAATGGTCGACGCCGAAAAGCCACGAACCTCGGTCCGTCCCGTTTCCGCGATTCCTCACTGATGACCTCGCCCGGCGAAGGGTCGCCACCTTCCGAACCCGTGTGTTCAACCCGGCCGTCGCCAAGCTGCGCGGCATCAACGAAGACGGCAGGCCGACGACCGGCTGGCCGCACCCCACGATGCACGACCTCCGTCACACCGTCGCCTCGTCGCCAATCAGTGCTGGCGCGCCGGGGACGGATCCGCAAACGAGTCCCTGATACCCAGAAGCACTGACCGTGTTGCTACTGGTCAGGTCTTTCGAGTCGGGGTGGCGGGATTTGAACCCACGGCCTCTTCGTCCCGAACGAAGCGCGCTACCAAGCTGCGCCACACCCCGCTTGAAGCCTCGACAGCCTATCGCACCGGCCCGTCGGCTGGCCAAACCGCAGCACAACGGCCTAGCCCCAGGCGCACGACCGTTCGAACTCGGCCAGCGCCGCGGCGGGGCCGGCCGTGTCGAGCCCCTGGGCGCGCACCCACTCGTCGTCGAAGTAGGTGTCGGCGTAGCGGTCGCCACTGTCGGCGATCAGCGTCACCACCGAGCCGCTGCGGCCGTCGGCGACCATCTCGGCGAGCAGCCCGAACGCGCCCCACAGGTTGGTGCCCGTCGACGGCCCCACCCGCCGCCCCAACACGGCGCTGACGTGGCGGGCGGCGGCGATGGACGCCGCGTCCGGCACGGCGACCATGCGGTCGACCACGCCCGGCAAAAACGACGGCTCGACCCGCGGCCGGCCGATGCCCTCGATCCGCGACGGCGCCGGCATCACGAGGTCGTAGCGGTCCTCGACGAA
Source organism: Mycobacterium palustre (assembly GCF_002101785.1). Classification (GTDB taxonomy): domain Bacteria; phylum Actinomycetota; class Actinomycetes; order Mycobacteriales; family Mycobacteriaceae; genus Mycobacterium; species Mycobacterium palustre. The sequence goes on along the minus strand of NZ_LQPJ01000043.1, from coordinate 19,002 downwards.
GGCGGGAAAGAACGCGGAGTTCTCCGGGTCGACGACGCACAGCCGCGTCGCGTGGCGGCGGTAGCGGATGTAGCGGCCGATCGTCGCGCTGGTCCCGCCGGTGCCCGCGCCGACCACGATCCACTCCGGGACGGGGTAGCGCTCGTCGCGCATCTGCTCGTAGATGGATTCGGCGATGTTGTTGTTGCCCCGCCAGTCGGTGGCGCGTTCGGCGTTGGTGAACTGGTCGAGGTAGTGCCCGCCGGTCTCGCGGGCGACGCGCTCGGCCTCGGCGTACACCTGGCTCGAGTCGTCGACGAAATGACAACGGCCGCCCTGTGATTCGATGAGCGCGATCTTGGCGGCGCTGGTGGTCGCCGGCATCACTGCGACGAACGGCAGCCCCAGCAGGGCCGCGAAGTACGCCTCCGACACCGCCGTCGACCCCGAGGACGCCTCGACGACGGTGGTGCCCTCGCCGATCCAGCCGTTGCACAGCGCGTACAGGAACAACGAGCGGGCCAGCCGGTGCTTGAGGCTGCCCGTGATGTGGGTGCTCTCGTCCTTGAGGTACAGCGCGACTTGGGCGTCTGGGCCGTCACCGCACCACGCCGACGGCAGGGGATAGCGCAACAGATGTGTGTCGGCGCTGCGCCGTGCGTCGGCCTGGATCAGCCGGACGGCGTTGTCCGTCCAGCAACGCGACCCGCCGCGGCTGGCGACCCGGGCCGGATCGCTCAACGCACGGAAGCTGTTGGCTGCGAACGGGTTAGGTCGCTGGTGGAGTCGCGGTCACCCATCGGCGCGGCGATCAGCGTCAGCAGCGTCGCCTCCGGCCGGCAGCAGAAGCGCACGGGCGCGAACGGCGAGGTGCCGATGCCCGCGGAGACATGCAGCTGCATGTTCGCGCCCCAGCGCGACGGGCCCTTGGCCCGGGAGCGGTCCAGGCCGCAGTTGGTCACCAGGGCGCCGTAGAACGGCAGGCACAGCTGCCCGCCGTGAGTGTGGCCGGCCATCACCAGCTGGTAGCCGTCGGCGGCGAAGCGGTCCAGCACCCGCGGCTCCGGCGAGTGCGTCAGCCCGAGGCGCAAATTGGCCGCCGGGCTGGCAGGGCCGGCGATCGCGTCGTAGCGGTCCCGGCCGATGTGGGGGTCGTCGACGCCCGCGGCCGCGACGTGCAGGCCGGCCACCTCGAACTCGCGGCGGTTGTGGGTCAGGTCGAGCCAGCCGCGCTCGGTGAACGCCGCCCGCAGGTCCTGCCAGGGCAGCGGCTCGCCGCGCACCCGATGCGTCGGGTTGGTCACGTAGTGCATCGGGTTTTTCAGGCGCGGCCCGAAGTAGTCGTTGCTGCCGAAGACGAAGACGCCCGGGCGCGACAGCAGATCGCCCAGGGTCTGCACCACCGCGGGCACCGCCTTGGGGTGGGCCAGGTTGTCGCCGGTGTTGACGACCAGGTCGGGCTCCCAGCTGGCCAGCTCGCGCAGCCAGGCCTGTTTGCGGCGCTGGTTGGGCAGCATGTGCAGATCGCTGATGTGCAGCACCCGCAGCGGTGTCGAACCCGGCGTCAGGACGGGCATGGTGATCTCGCGCAGGACGAACGCGTTGCGCTCGACGAACGCGGCATAACCGATGCCGGCGACGGTCGAGCCGAGGGCGGCGGCGCCGGTCCGCAGGAGAACGGGCATAACTTCAGCCATGCTGGCAAGCCTACTGCCGGCGGCGCTTTGGCAGCGCGATCTGGCGCGGATCTGCCCCTACGGCGGGGGCTGTCCGGGCGGCGGGGGAGGCGCCAGCAGCGGGATGGTGATCGGCGGCAAGCCCGGAATCTCCACCACCTGAGAACCCACCGGCACGGGCGCGCCTTCCGGCGGCGGCGGCGGCGCCGGCGGGATGCCGTTGCTGACCTGGATCGTGATGATCGACCCCGGGATTGTTTGCCCGCTCGGCGTCGTCCCGACCACCTCGCCCTGCTTGGCGCTGCTGTTGACCGAGTTGGTCTGGTCGGCGACCTGGAAGCCCGCCTCCTTGAGGCGTTGACGCGCCACGTCCACGTCCAGGCCGGCGACGCTGGGCACCCGCGACCCGGGTGAGCCGTCGACGTAGCGGGGGTCGGTGGGCGGCAGCTGCACCGGGCCGAAATTGGTGGCGATCGGCTTCATCGCCGTGAACCAGGTGCGGGCCGGCTCGTTACCGCCGTACAAGTCGCCCTCGCCGCAGTGCCGCAGCGGCGCGGAGCACAAGTCCGTCGGGTTGGGCGAGTCGTCGTAGATGTAGTTCGCGGCCGCGTAGTGGCTGGTGAAACCGACGAAAGCGGAGGATCGGTGCGCCTCGGTGGTGCCGGTCTTGGCGGACACCGGCAGGTCCCAGCCCGCCGCGCCGGCCGAACCGGCCGCCGTGCCGCCACCCACGGCGTCCTTGCTCATCGCGTTGGCCATCGTGTTGGCCAGGCCCTCGGGCACCACCTGGTCGCACGTCTCGGTGGTCACCGCGACCTCGTTGCCGTTGCGGTCGATCAGCTTGTCGACGGGGTTGGGCGGGCACCACACGCCGCCCGAGGCCAGGGTGGCCGCGACGTTGGACAGCTCGAGCGCGTTCACCTCGATCGGACCCAGCGTGAACGAGCCGATGTTCTGTCGCTTGACGAAGTCGGCCAGGCTCTCGTTGCTGTCGGGGTTGTAGTCGCGGGCCGTGCCGGGATCCGCGTAGGACCGCAGCCCCAGCTTGATGGCCATGTCCACCGTGCGGGCCACGCCGACCTGCTGGATCAGCTTGGCGAACGCGGTGTTGGGCGAGGTGGCCAGCGCGTCGGTGACGTTCATCGAGCCCCGGTAGCTACCGGCGTTGACCACGCACCAGGTGTCCTTGGGGCAGCCCTTCGCGCCGCCGCTACCCATGCCCTTGGCCTGGAACCGGCCGGGCACCTCGAGCGTGGCGTTGATGCCCATGCCCATGTCCAGCGCCGCCGCCGTGGTGAAGATCTTGAAGACCGATCCGGCGCCGTCGCCGACGAGGGAGAACGGCTGGGGTCGCATGGTTTCGCCGGCCTCGGTGTCCAGCCCGTACTTGCGGTTGCTGGCCATCGCTATGACGTGGTGGGCGTCCTTGCCCGGAGCGATCACGCTCATCACGCTCGAGATGCCCGGCAGGGTCGGGCTCGCGAACTTGTCGATGGCAGCCTTGACCGGGGCCTGCACGTCCGGGTCGAGCGTGGTGCGGATCATGTAGCCGCCCTTGGCCAACTGATCCTTGCTGATGCCGGCGCGCGACAGGTACTCCTGCACGTAGTCGCAGAAGAAGGCGCGGTCACCCGCGGCGATGCAGCCGCGGGGCAGTTCCTTGGGCTGCGGCAAGACGCCCAGCGGCGTGGCCTTCGCCGCGCGCAGGGCGTCGGCCTCTTGGGGCAGGTTCTCGATCATGGTGTCGAGCACCAGGTTGCGCCGGGCCAACGCGCCGTCGGGGTTGGTGTACGGGTTCAGCGTGCTGGTCGACTGCACCATGCCGGCCAGCAGGGCCGCCTGCTGCCAGTTCAGGTCTGAGGCGTTGATGCCGAAGTAGGTCTGTGCCGCGTCCTGCACCCCGAACGAGCCGTTGCCGAACGAAACGAGATTCAGGTAGCGGGTCAGGATTTCCGGCTTGGTGAACGTCTTGTCGAGCGTGAGCGCCATCCGGATCTCGCGCAGCTTGCGGGCCGGGGTGGTTTCGACGGCCGCGCGCTTCTCGGCGTCGGTTTGGGCCGTCACCAACAGTTGGTAGTTCTTGACGTACTGCTGTTCGATGGTCGATCCGCCGCGGGTGTCGACATCGCCGGACGCGTAGCCGGCCAGCCCGGTCAGTGTGCCCTTCCAGTCCACGCCGTTGTGGTCGGCGAACCGCTTGTCCTCGATCGAGACGATCGCGAGCTTCATGGTGTTGGCGATCTTGTCGGTGGGCACCTCGAAGCGACGCTGCGAATACAGCCACGCGATCACGTTGCCTTTTTTGTCGACCATCGTGGAGACCGCCGGGACTTCGCCCTGCAGCAGCTGGGCCGAGCCGTTGGCGACCACTTCGGAGGCCCGGTTGGAGATCAACCCCAGCCCCCCGGCCAGCGGGAACATCAGCGCGGTGGCCACGACGCTGGCCAACAAACAGCAGCCGGCGAGCTTGAGCAGCGTGAGTGCGGCCGGCGGGCGGTCTGGCATGCGTACTAGGGTAGCCGCCCCGTGTCACCCGCCGACGCGATCAGTTGACCGATCAGTTGACAAGGCCGCTCCCATACCGTGAGCAGCGAACTTAGACTCGATGTCGGCGAAAAAAATAGCGTCGCTGTCACCGGTCGGCAACCGGGCCGGGATGCGAATGGTCGCACTCCGATCTATGATTTCGGTCGAGACTGCACGGGCGTCCCAAAAAAACCGTTATCAGACTGTTGCGCAATTGCCACTTGACCACCTAACTTAGACACACGGTGAGATTCGGCTAACACCGATGTGCACAGTGTGGCGTAGATCGCAGCAGGGGTCTGCACCCGAGGAGGGCGATCGCAGCATAGCGATCGGGAGGAAGGGAACAGCTCGTGTCAGGAACACGGCCAGCCGCGCGCAGGACGAACATCGCGGCTGCTCAAGGAGCACTGCGCAGTGTCGACGCCGAAGAGCGGATTGCGTGGGTATCGAAGGCGCTCTGCCGGACCACGGACCCCGATGAACTGTTTGTTCGGGGGGCCGCGCAGCGGAAAGCAGCGGTGATCTGCCGCCACTGCCCAGTGATGCAGGAGTGCGGCGCGGACGCGCTGGACAACAAGGTGGAGTTCGGTGTGTGGGGTGGCATGACCGAACGCCAGCGCAGGGCGCTGCTCAAGCAGCACCCCGAGGTCGTTTCGTGGTCGGACTTCTTCGAGAAGCGCCGCAACCGCGGCGTGGGCTGATCTCGGCGACATACAGGCACGTCTAGTCCCGACGCCAAAACCCTTCAAACGGCCCTGAAAATTACGGTTTTCATAATTACGTTTCTGTTACGGCACCTCTCCCTCAGCCCGCGACTGGAACTGTCTAATAGTTGACTGGCTCGTGTCGAATACGAGCGTGCTTGTGCCTGACGGGGATTCGGCAGCAACGGCTTCCCTGCGCCGCGAACGGCCTGGGCAGTGTCAATAGCGCCGCGCCGCCGAAAACTGACGCGGGTCAAAGAGAGGTGTCGTCGCCCGGCGAGACCAAGCGCCCCGCTACGCGGGCCGCATCGGTCACCGGCCGGTGCCGGATGGGCCGGTTCCTCAGCGCCCCGCTACGCGGGGCGCATCGTCACCGGCCGCGGTGATCTGATCGGCGAGCGCCCGCAGCGCCTCGAGGTCCGACACGTCGAACGGCAGCGACGGGACCCCGATCACCGGCACATGCGGGTGGGCCGCGGTGAACCGGGAAAGCAGTCGGATCTCGCGCTTGGCGGTCTGCGCGCGGTCGGCGTGAATTTGCAGCACGGCTGCGGCCAGCGACGCGACCTCGGACTCCGTGTGCGCCTCCAGCGTTTCGCTGCCGTCGATCGCACGCTCCACGGGCAGCGAGCACAACGTCGGGTGGGTGCGGTTCAGCACGAGGCCCGCGAGCGGCATGCCTTCCTGCGATAGCCGGTCGACGAAGAAGGCCGCCTCTCGCAGGGCGTCGGGTTCGGCAGCCGACACCACGACGAATTGCGTGCCGCGCCGTTTCAGCAGCGCGTAGGTGCGGTCGGCCTTCTCCCGGAACCCGCCGAAGGTGGCGTCCAGCGATTGCACGAAGGCCGCCGCGTCGGCGAGCATCTGCGAGCCCAACACCGTCGACATCGCCTTCATCGCCAAACCCATTGCGCCGGTTACCAACCGGCCGATGCCGCGGCCGGGGGCCAGGAGCAAGCGCCACAGTCGGCTGTCCATGAAACTGCCGAGACGCTTGGGCGCGTCCAAGAAGTCCAACGCGTTCCGCGACGGGGGAGTGTCCACCACCACCAGGTCCCAGCGGTCCTCGCTGAGCAGCTGCCCCAGCTTCTCCATCGCCATGTACTCCTGCGTGCCGGCAAGCGAGGTGGCGACGGTCTGGTAGAACTGGTTGTCCAGAATCGATTGCGCGCGACCGGCTCCGGAATACTGGACCACCATCTCGTCGAACGTGCGCCGCATGTCGAGCATCATCGCGTGCAGCTCCCCGGACACCTCGGGGGCCAGCGGCACGCGCTGCGGGGTATTGCCCAGGTCGTTGACCCCGAGCGCCTGCGCCAGCCGCTTGGCCGGGTCGATCGTCAAAACGCAGACGGTGCGGCCGTATTCGGCCGCTCGCATCGCTATGGCGGCCGCGGTGGTCGTCTTGCCCACGCCGCCCGCGCCGCAACACACCACCACCCGGTTCGACGTGTCCGCCAGGATGGCGGCCATATCAAGCGCTTTCGGTGCGGTGCTCATCGAACCCCCTGCTGCGCAAGCGATTCCGACAGCTCGTACAGGCTACCGAGGTCGACACCGTCGGAGATCGCCGGCAGTTCCAGCCGTGGCACGTTCAACGCGTACAGCTGCTGGGCGGTCTCGGCCCGCGCGGCGATCCGGGTCGCATGCTGGATCGTCTCGGTCAGCAGCCCGGCGAAATCGGCGTCTTCCAGCCTGATTCCGGCCAGCTCCAGCCCGGCGCGCACCGAGTCCGCGTCGACGTCTCCCTCGGCGGCCTTGGCCAAATCCCGCGGCTCCAGATAGGACGGGATGTTGCGGTTGACGATCACGCTGCCGATCGGCAGCTGCATCGCCGCAAGCTCATCGATGGCTTCCAGCGTCTCCTGCACCGGCAGGGCCTCCAGCAGGGTGACCAAATGAATGGCGGTCGCCTCGGAGTGCAGCAGCCGCACCACACCCTCGCTTTGCGAGTGCACCGGGCCGCCCTTGGCCAGATCCGAAACGGCTTTGGTGACATCGAGAAAACGGGCGATGCGGCCCGTCGGCGGCGAGTCGACGACGACGGCGTCGTAGACCGGATTCCGGGTTCCCTTGTCCACGCGCACCACCGACTCCTTGATCTTGCCGGTGAGCAGCACGTCGCGCAGGCCGGGCGCGATCGTCGTCGCGAACTCGATGGCCCCGATGCGGCGCATCGCCCGGCCCGCGATGCCGAGGTTGTAGAACATGTCCAGGTATTCCAGGAACGCGGCCTCGATGTCGATCGCCAGCGCGTTGACCTGGCCGCCGCGCTCGGCGGTCGCGATCTTGAGCTCCTGGTACGGCAGCGGCGGGACGTCGAAGAGTTGCGCAATCCCTTGGCGGCCCTCGACTTCGACGAGAAGGACTTTGCGGCCGCCGGCCGCGAGCGTCAGCGCCAGGGCGGCCGCCACCGTCGACTTGCCGGTACCGCCCTTGCCCGTCACGAAATGCAAGCGGGCCTTCGACAAGCGCGCGGGCCAGCCGACGGAGCTGCCGCCGCTCGAAGTGGATGCCACCTTCGCATGCTAGCCCGAGGGCTCCAGGGCGCCCGTCGATCGGGTAGCTGGCCGGCGGGCCGGGGCCCTCCGCGTCGGACCGATAAGCTCGCGTCATGAGTCAACCGACCGCATGGGAATACGCCACGGTTCCCCTGCTGACGCACGCCACCAAACAAATCCTCGACCAGTGGGGCGCCGACGGCTGGGAGCTGGTGGCCGTCCTGCCCGGCCCCACCGGCGAGCAGCACGTCGCGTATTTGAAGCGCCCCAAGTAGATGACCGCTTCCGCCCGGCTGGGGCAACTCGGCGTCACGCTGCCGGAGGTGGTCGCGCCGCTGGCCTCCTACGTGCCCGCGGTGCGCAGCGGCAACCTGGTCTACACCGCGGGTCAGCTTCCGATGCAGGGCGGAAAGCTGGCCCGCACGGGCAAGGTCGGCGCCGGCGTCACACCCGAGCAGGGCAAGGAGCTGGCGCGGATCTGCGCGCTCAACGCGCTGGCGGCGGTCGATTCGGTCGCCGGCATCGACGCCGTGACCCGGGTGGTCAAGGTGGTCGGGTTCGTCGCCTCGGCCCCCGGCTTCAACGGCCAGCCGACCGTCGTCAACGGCGCCTCGGAGCTGCTGGCCGAGGTGTTCGGCGACAACGGGGCGCACGCGCGTTCGGCCGTCGGCGTGGCCGAGCTGCCCCTGGATGCGCCGGTGGAAGTCGAGCTGATCGTGGAGGTCGGCTGACGGCCGTGACCAACAACGCCGAGTCGCTGACCCATCCCGCATACGGACGGTTGCGGGCGGTCACCGAGTCTGCGTCGGTGTTGTTGGCAAACAACCCCGGGCTGCTGACGCTCGAGGGCACCAACACCTGGGTGCTGCGCGGGCCGGGCAGCGACGAAGTCGTCGTCGTCGATCCGGGACCCGAAGACGACGATCACATCGCCGGCGTCGCCTCGCTCGGCCGCGTCGCGCTGGTGCTCATCAGCCACCGGCACGGCGACCACACCGACGGCATCGACAAGCTGGTCGACCTGACCGGGGCGACGGTCCGGTCGGCGGGCAGCGGGTTTTTGCGCGGCCTCGGCGGTGAGCTCGTCGACGGCGAGGTGATCGACGCCGCCGGGCTGAAGATCACGGTCATGTCCACCCCCGGACACACCGCCGACTCGTTGTCGTTCGTCCTCGACGACGCCGTGCTGACCGCCGACACCGTGCTGGGTCGCGGCACCACCGTCATCGACAAGGAAGACGGCAGCCTGGCCGACTACCTCGAATCGCTGCGCCGGCTGCGCGGGCTGGGCCGCCGCACGGTGCTGCCGGGGCACGGGCCCGAGCTGGCCGACCTGGAATCCGTCGCCACGGGCTACCTGACGCACCGCCACGAACGCCTCGAGCAGGTGCGCGCCGCGCTGTCGGATCTTGGCGACGAGGCGACGCTGCGCGACGTCGTGGAATACGTCTACACCGACGTCGATGAGAAACTCTGGGACGTCGCCGAATGGTCGGTCCAGGCCCAGCTCGACTACCTGCGGGCTCGATAGCGTCGGCTCGGCCGATGGCTACCGGGCTCGGCGGGCCAGGCGCTCGGAGTCGGAGATGAGCACGCTCTTGCCCTCCAGGCGAATCCAGCCGCGATGGGCGAAGTCGGCCAGCGCCTTGTTCACCGTTTCCCGCGAGGCGCCGACCAGCTGGGCGATCTCTTCTTGCGTCAGGTCGTGGGTGACACGCATGGCGCCGCCCTCCTGGGTGCCGAAACGCTGGGCGAGCTGTAGCAACTGCTTGGCCACCCGGCCGGGCACGTCGGTGAAGATCAGGTCGGCCAGGTTGTTGTTGGTGCGGCGCAACCGCCGGGCGAGCACCCGCAGCAACTGCTCGGCGATCTCGGGACGGTCGGCGATCCACGCCCGCAGCGCGTCACGGTCCATCGACACCGCCCGCACCTCGGTGATCGTGGTCGCGCTGGACGTCCGTGGGCCCGGGTCGAAGATCGACAATTCCCCGAACATGTCGGACGGGCCCATGATCGTCAACAGGTTCTCCCGGCCGTCCGGGGAACGCCGCCCAATCTTGACCTTTCCCGAAACGATGATGTATAGCCGGTCGCCCGGCTCCCCCTCGGCGAAAACCGTGTGTCCTCGCGGGAAGTCGACGGGTTGCAGCTGCTTGGTCAGCGCGGCGACCGCGCCGGGCTCAACCCCTTGGAAGATTCCTGCCCTTGCCAGGATCTCGTCCACGTTGCCTCTTCAGCTTTCCAAATATGTGAGATGGGCAGGCCAACCCTTGCCCGTGTGACGTAAGTCTAGAGGTAGGCCAATTATGTCCAACGTGCCACGCTACACACGATTGACGTATCTAGCGCCACTAACTTGTGGATTGACGGGCGAAGGGGTTTGCCGGCGCGCCGGTAATCCGACCGGTGCGCGGTCGACGAGAGCGGTGGCAAATTCCGGCGCGGCGTGACGCGGTCCGATGTAGGCGCGGATCGGCGGCGAATCGGCCGGCCGCAGAGCCTGGCGTCGATGCAGGTATTCCAGCGCCTCGGGCATGCCCTCGCGGGCGAGCGTATGCACGTCGACAGCCTCCGCGCACTCGAGGAATTCGTCGACGTCGGTCGCCGTCACGGTGTCGCGGGCGAGCACCTTTTCCAGCCGCCCCAGACCGAGCGCCGCGAGCATCAGCAGCCCGGGAACGCACGCGACCAGCAACCACGCCACAAGGAGAGTAAACAGGGCGTTGAATCAACACGAGGTCTCGGCGAGATCACGAAATCAGTACTCTGTCGTAGGTGACAGCGGCAAAGTCGTCCGGGCGCTCCAAGTCGGCGCCGGCCACTCTCGATGGTGCCGTCGCCAAGCGCTGGGCGCAAGAGACCCGGGCCGGGTTGGTGCGACGCGCGCGACGCATGAATCGTGTTCTGGCGCAAGCGTTTCCGGAAGCGCACTGCGAGCTGGATTTCACGACGCCACTCGAGTTGACGGTGGCCACCATCCTGTCGGCGCAAAGTACCGACAAGCGGGTCAACCTGACGACGCCGGCGTTGTTCGCGCGGTACCGCTCGGCGCTGGATTACGCCAAGGCCGACCGCACCGAATTGGAAGAGCTCATCCGGCCCACGGGGTTCTTTCGCAACAAGGCGAGCTCGCTGATCGGGCTCGGGCAGGCGCTGGTCGAACGTTTCGACGGCGAAGTGCCGTCGACGATGGCCGAGCTGGTCACGCTGCCCGGGGTCGGGCGCAAGACCGCCAATGTCATCCTGGGCAACGCCTTCGGCATCCCCGGCATCACCGTCGACACCCACTTCGCGCGGCTGGTGGCCAGGTGGCGGTGGACCGCCGAAAAGGACCCGGTCAAAATCGAGCACGCGGTCGGTGAGCTGATCGAACGCCGGGAGTGGACCATGTTGAGCCACCGGGTGATCTTCCACGGCCGCCGGGTGTGCCATGCCCGTAAACCGGCGTGCGGTGTGTGCCTGCTCGCCAAGGACTGCCCCTCCTTCGGCCTCGGGCCCACCGAGCCGCTGCTCGCCGCGCCCCTGGTGCAGGGTCCCGAAGCGGAGCACCTGCTGGGCCTGGCGGGGCTGTAACGCCCGGGTGCAGGCAACTTTGACCGCCAAGACCCGCTGGACCATCGCGATTTTGGTGGTGGTGGCGGCGCTGACGGCGGCGTTGGTGGCCCAGCTGCGCGACGACGCCGCGACGACCCCGCGGACCGCGACCACCCAGCCCGCGGCCGGGCGGGAACACCGTGACGCCGACACCCCCGCCGCGCTGGCCGGTCCGCGGGAACGCGCCAACCTGGCGGCGTGCCCGGCGCCCGGCGCTGGCCCCGGCCCGGTCCCGCTGCGCGGTGTCACGGTGGAGTGCGCCGCCGACGGTTCGACCGTCGATGTGGGCCAGTCGCTGGCCGGACGCCGGGTGGTCCTGAATTTCTGGGCGTATTGGTGCGCGCCGTGCGCGGCCGAACTGCCCGCGATGGCCGAGTATCAACGTCGGGTCGGTTCGGATGTGATGGTTGTGACGGTGCATCAAGACGAGAACGAGACCGCCGGCTTACTGAGGTTGGCGGAGTTGGGCGTTCGGCTGCCGACGCTGCAGGACGGTCGTCGTCGGATCGCGGCGGCGCTGCGGGTGGTAAATGTGATGCCCGCGACGGTCGTGCTGCGGTCGGACGGTAGCGTTGCGCAGACGATGCCGCGGCCTTTCGCCAGTGCCGACGAGATCGCGGCAGCGGTGGGAAACGACGCGGGATAGGCAGATTGGCTGGCAGTTGGACGAGGGAGGCGCCGGTGAGTTCCGCCGTTCCGCTGACACCTGACGTCTGCCCGCCGTGGCTGCGGCCGTTGGTCGACAACGTCGAGCAGATCCCCGACGCCTTTCGGCGTCGGCTGCCGGCCGACGTGCTGGCGATGGTGACCGCCAAGGTGGCGTCCCCGGTGGCGTCCCTGAGCGGCGATCAGCGCGAGGCCGCGGTCCTGGTGCTGTTTTCGGGGCCCGAATCCGGACCGGACGGCGGCGGTGTTCCCGACGACGCCGACCTGTTGCTCACCGTGCGCGCCTCGAGTTTGCGCCACCACGCGGGGCAGGCCGCGTTCCCCGGCGGCGCGGCCGATCCCACCGACGACGGTCCGGTGGCCACGGCCCTGCGGGAAGCGCACGAGGAAACCGGGATTGACGTCAGCCGGCTTTCTCCGCTGGTCACCATGGAGCGGACCTTCATCGCGCCCTCACAGTTTCATGTGGTCCCGGTGTTGGCGTATTCACCCGACCCCGGTCCGGTCGCCGTCGTCAACGAGGCCGAAACGGCGATCGTGGCGCGAGTCCCGGTGCGCGCCTTCATCAATCCAAAGAACCGGCTGATGGTCTACCGCAGCAACCTCGGTGCGCGCTGGGCCGGCCCGGCGTTCCTGTTGAACGAGATGCTGGTGTGGGGATTCACTGGCCAGGTGATCTCTGCCATGCTCGACGTGGCCGGCTGGGCCTTGCCCTGGGACACCGGCGACGTGCGCGAGCTGGACGAGGCGATGGTGCTGGTCGGTGACGAGGGCGGGTCGCGGTGAATTCCATGACCCCATCGCAGTGGCTGGACATCGCAGTCCTGGCGGTCGCCTTCATCGCGGCCATCTCGGGCTGGCGTTCCGGCGCGCTGGGCTCGCTGTTGTCGTTCGTGGGTGTGCTGCTCGGCGCGATCGCGGGGGTGCTGCTGGCGCCCCACATCGTCAGCCACATCGCGGCTCCCCGCGCCAAGCTGTTCACCGCGCTGTTTTCGATCCTCGCGCTGGTCGTCGTCGGCGAGGTCGCCGGCGTGGTGCTGGGGCGCGCGGTGCGCGGCGCAATCCACAGTCGCACAATCCGTTCCATCGATTCGGTGATCGGTGTGGGCGTCCAGCTCGTCGTGGTGCTGACCGCCGCCTGGCTGCTGGCCACGCCGCTGACGCAGTCCAAGGACCAGCCCGAGCTGGCCGCCGCGGTCCGGGGTTCGCGGGTGCTCGCTCAGGTCAACGAGGTCGCGCCGCCGTGGCTGAAGACGGTGCCCAAGCGGCTGTCGGCGTTGCTGAACACCTCCGGGCTGCCGGCCGTGCTGGAACCATTCAGCCGCACGCCGGTGATCCCCGTCGCGTCGCCGGACCCGGCCCTGGCAACCAATCCGGTCGTCACCTCGGCCGCGCCCAGCGTCGTCAAGGTGCGCAGCCTGGCGCCTAGCTGCCAAAAGGTTTTGGAGGGCAGCGGTTTCGTAATAGCGCCGGACCGGGTGATGACCAACGCGCACGTCGTCGCGGGGTCCAACAGCGTTCAGGTCTACGCCAGCGGAAATCCCCTCGACGCAACGGTGGTCTCCTATGACCCGTCGGTCGACATCGCCATCCTGGCCGTCCCGAACCTGCCGCCGTCGCCGCTGACATTCGCCCAGAACGAGGCCAAGAGCGGCGAAAGTGTTGTGGTGCTAGGCTATCCGGGCGGCGGCAACTTCACCGCGACGCCGGCCAGGATCCGCGAGGCCATCAAGCTCAGCGGCCCCGACATCTACCGCGACCCGGCTCCGGTCACCCGCGACGTGTACACCATCAGAGCCAATGTGGAGCAAGGCAATTCGGGTGGTCCGCTGATCGACCTCGACGGCCGCGTACTCGGTGTGGTGTTCGGCGCCGCCGTCGACGACCCCGACACGGGTTTCGTGCTGACCGCCGACGAGGTCGCTGGGCAGAGGGCCAAAATCGGTGCCTCGCAACAGGTTACGACGGGCTCCTGCGTCAGCTGACCGCCGGCCCGTGCACCTGGCCCAAAAATCGCGTCAGGTGTCTGTTGACCTCGTCCGGCGCCTCCTCGTGGCTGTAATGCCCTGCGCCGGAGACGGATAGGTAGCGCCCCTGTGGCGCGTAGCGTTGGCTGTGGTCGACTGGGTCGGCCAGCACGTAGGGATCGGCGTCACCGCGCAGGTGCAGCAACGGCATGGCGAGCTGCTGCGACATCGATCGCATGAATCGCTGGCCCTCCCCGCGTAGCTGGCTGCGCACCGCCCAGCGCTGGTATTCCAGCGCGCAGTGCGCGGCGCCCGGGATCTGTATCGCCGTCCGCAGGTAGCCGATGGTCTGCGAAAAATCCTCTGAGGCAACCCATTTGGCGCAGCTGCGGCTTCGTACGAGGCGCTCGATCTCCGCGGCGTTGTCGCGCGTCAGCAGCCGCTCCGGCCAGATGGGCAGTTGATATCGCAGCAGCGTCGGCAGCAGGGCGTACCCCTGGTCGCGCCTTCTCAGCGTGGACCGGCGCAGCGCCGCCGGGTGCGGCGAACTGATCAGCGCGATGGCGCGAACCAGCCGCGAATGCAGCAGCGCGGTGGCCCAGCAGGCCAACCCGCCGTCGGCGTGCCCGACCAGCGTCGCCGACGAATGGCCGAGCGCGCGGATGAGCCCGGCCGCGTCGCCGGCGAGCGTCCAGCCGTCATAGCCGCGTGGGGGCTTGTCGCTGCCGCCATAGCCGCGCAAATCTACCGCGACCACCCGCGCGCCCGTCAGGCCACGCAGCTGATGCCGCCATGACCACCAAAACGAGCCGAAGCCGTGCAACAGCATCACCAGCGGGCGCGCCGTCGCCGGCGTGCCCGGCCCGAGGTCCGCCGGCACCGCTTCGACGACGTGAAACCGGATGCCGTTGGCGTGGACGTCCAGATGGCGCCACGGCCCGTCGATGCGGGTTACCGACGGATCGGGTGCGGGCATCTACCAACCCGACGGATCTGCGGGGTTTTCCGTGCCCGGCGTGCCGGGAGACTTGGTGAGCTGCTTGGACCCGGGAGCCGGCTTGTCGTGTCCGGGGGTGAGCGCGGTGCGGGTCTCCTTGACGGACTCGATCGTCTGCCGCGGCCCGCGGATCCGGCGCACCTTCAAAAAGCCCAGCAGCCCTAGCACGGCGCCGACCACCACCATGACCGCGAACACGATCAGGTACGCCACCCAGCGCCACAGCCACGTGTCGAGTAGCTCTGCCACGAAGAAGAAGAAAAAGAACGTCGAGTAGAACAGCACCACCAGCGCGGCGATGAAGTAGACGCTGCCGGTGAGCCCCTTCTTGACGTCGCGGGTGATCTCGGCGCGGGCCAGTTCGACCTCGGCGCGCACCAGAGTGGACACCTGGGTGGTCGCGTCCTTGATCAGCTCACCGATCGACGGATCGGCGGCCTTGGCGTGCGGGTCGGCCAACGGAATCGTGGTCAGGGTGCTGGGCACACCGTTCTTGCGATCGACTTTGCTCACACCAGGGTCCTCTCGGTTCACTCGTCGCGGTTTATGTTGCCATGTGCCGGGGTGCCCTACGAAGGCAGCCGCGAACCGGCCGCACCGGCGAGGCGAAACCGCTTGGCCCGCAATGTCGGAGGTGATCGGCGGCGAAATCCTCGCCCACATCCACCAAACCGTCCTCGGACGCCCGCGCGTCTTGCGCGGAAAACTTCATGGCGTCGGAGCACACCGGGTCGGCGGACACGCACAACTGCGGGTTTTGCTTGCGAACGTCGATCGGCGGCCGCCCCAGAACCTCGGCGGATCCCACATATTTGCCGTTTACACTTACCAAGCTGCTCGGGATGTCCGACCGTTGATGGGAGTAAGGCTTTGCATACGGCCCAGCGTTGCTACCAGGCGGCGATGGTAGCCGTTCTCCTGCTGCTGATCGGCCTGCCCGGCAGGGCGGGCGCCGACTACCGGGTCCCGATGGGCGGCGGGGCGGGCATCGTCATCAACGGCGACACGATGTGCACGCTGACGACGATCGGCACCGATCCGGCCGGAGACATGATCGGCTTCACCTCCGCACACTGCGGCGGACCGGGCGCGCAGGTCGCCGCCGAGGCGGCGCAGAACCGGGGCCCGCTCGGTGTCATGGTCGCCGGCAACGACAACCTCGACTACGCGGTCATCAAGTTCGATCCGGCCAAGGTGGCCCCCGTGGCCAACTACAACGGATTCGTGATCGCCGGCGTCGGCCCGGACCCCGCCTTCGGCCAGATCGCCTGCAAGCAGGGGAGAACGACCGGGAATTCCTGCGGGGTCACGTGGGGGCCGGGTCAGGATCCGGGCACCATCGTCATGCAGGTGTGTGGCCAGCCGGGCGACTCCGGGGCGCCGGTGACGGTCAACAACCTGCTGGTCGGCATGATCCACGGGGCCTTCAGCGACAACCTGCCGACGTGCGTCATCAAATACATCCCGCTGCACACGCCGGCCGTGGTGCAGTCGTTCAACGCGATCATGGCCGACGTCAACGGCAAGCACCGACCCGGGGCGGGGTTCGTGCCGCTGCCGGCCTGACGCCGGGGGCCTACCTGGCGGCCTTGATCGCGTCGAACACGCCGGGGTCCAGCAGCGTCGACGTGTCACCCAGCTCGCGGTTTTCGGCGATGTCGCGCAGCAGCCTGCGCATGATCTTGCCGCTGCGGGTCTTGGGCAGCTCCGGCACCACGTGGACCTCGCGCGGCTTGGCGATCGGGGAGATCTCGCGGGCCACCTCGACGCGCAACTCGTCGACGATCCCGTCGTGCACCTCGAAGTCGCCGCGCAAGACGACGAACGCGCAGATGGCCTGCCCGGTGGTGTCGTCGGTCTTGCCCACCACCGCCGCCTCGGCCACCGCGGCGTGGCCGACCAGCGCCGACTCCACCTCGGCGGTGGAAAGCCGATGTCCCGACACGTTCATCACGTCGTCGATGCGGCCCACCACCCAGATGGCGCCGTCGGCGTCGTAGTAGGCGCTGTCGCCGGCGAAATACCAACCCTGCTCGGCGAACCGGGACCAGTAGGTCTCGACGTACCGCTCCGGGTCGCCCCAGATGCCGCGCAGCATCGAGGGCCACGGCTGATCCAAGACGAGGTAGCCGGCGACATGCTCGCCCTTGTCGGTCCCCGGAGACAGCTGGTCGCCGTGGTCGTCGACGATCTTGGCCGAGATGCCCGGCAACGGCCTCATCGCCGAACCCGGTTTGGCCGCAGCCACTCCGGGCAGCGGCGTGATCATCGCGGCCCCCGTCTCGGTCTGCCACCAGGTGTCGACGACGGGCAGGCGGTCGGCCCCGATCACCTTGCGATACCAGCGCCACGCTTCGGGGTTGATCGGTTCGCCGACGGACCCCAGCAGGCGCAAACTCGACAGGTCGTGGGCGTCGGGGATTTCGCGGCCCCACTTCATGAACGTGCGGATGAGGGTGGGCGCCGTGTAATAGATTGTCACACCGTACTTTTCGATGATCTCGAAGTGCCGGTGCCGGCTGGGCGAGTCGGGCGTGCCCTCGTAGAGGACCTCGGTGACCCCGTTGGACAGGGGGCCGTAGACGCCGTAGGTGTGACCGGTGACCCAGCCGATGTCGGCGGTGCACCAAAACACGTCGGTCTCGGGTTTGACGTCGAAGACGTAGTAGTGCGTGTAGGAGGACTGGGTCAGGTAGCCGCCGCTGGTGTGGACGATGCCCTTGGGCTTGCCGGTGGTGCCCGAGGTGTACAGCAAAAAGAGCGGATGCTCGGCGTCGAACGCCTCGGGGGTGTGTTCGGCGGAGGCGCGCCCGACGACGTCGTGCCACCACAGGTCGCGGTCGTCGTTCCACGGCACGTCAATTCCGGTGCGGCGCACCACCAGAACGTGCTCGACGGGACTCCGGTCACCGGAGCCGTCGGGACCCGAAGCGACCGCCTCGTCGGCGGCCTCCTTCAGCGGCGCCGGCTTGCCGCGGCGGAACTGCCCGTCGGCGGTGATCAGCAGCTTGGCCTGGGCGTCGGCGATGCGGGCGCGCAGAGCCTTCGCGGTGAAACCGGCGAACACGACGCTGTGCATGATGCCCAGGCGCGCGCAGGCCAGCATCGCGACCACCGCTTCCGGGATCAACGGCATGTAGATCGCGACGCGGTCGCCGGCGACCAGACCGAGGTCGGTCAGCGCGTTGGCCGCCTTGCACACCTCGGCCTGCAGTTCGGAGTAGGTGAGGCTGCGGCTGTCGCCGACGGGTTCGCCCTCCCAGTGGATGGCGACGCGGTCCCCGTGGCCGGCCTCGACGTGGCGGTCGACGCAGTTGTAGGCGACGTTGAGCTTGCCGTCGCCGAACCACTTGGCGAACGGCGCCTGCGACCAGTCCAGCACCTCGGTGAAGGGCGTCGACCAGCTGAGCCGCTTGGCCTGTTCGGCCCAAAACGCCAGCCGGTCATTCTCGGCCTCGCGGTAGAGCTCCTCGCCGGCGTTGGCTTGCTCGGTGAACTGCGCCGGCGGCGGATACGACACCGGGTGAGACGGGCCCTCGGTGCGGGTGGCGGTCACTGGCTTCCTCCTAGGGTCGAGGGTCGTCAACCGTCAGAGAGCCTAACCCTGCAAGGTGAAGCGACGCTTCCCGATCCGGGGTCAACATCCCGGCCGGGCCGGAAATCACCGCTGTGCCGGCATCGACCGCCTGCCAACCGCAGGTGCGTCCCGTCGCGGCGGGCTGATCAAGCCTGCTACCCCTCGATCGCCAGGCAATAGACACGTGCGGGAGTGGGGAACGCCCTGGCCGTCGTCCCGGGCGGGCACAGCGTTTCGTCCGTGCTGCCGTCGATGCGCTTGTCGACCCTGAACTTTGCGTATCGCGCATTGGCGCAATCGGTCGGCGTCCACGTCTTGGTCGTGGTGGCGTCAGTCCTCAGGTAGCACTGGCCTTGTTGCAGGTTCAGTGCGAAGCACAGCGTGGCGGACTTGTTGACCAGGCGTGCGTAGACAGAGCCATCGCGTTTGCCATCCGGACAGTTCGCCGTCGGCCCGCCTTTGGAGGCGAGCTCATAGGTCGCCACCGGATCAGCGCAGCTCTCGGGCGCGCCGTTGAGAGAACCCATGCCCAATTCGAATTCGCCGAAGCACCGACCGATATCGGGCGTCGGGACTTCGGTCGACGGCTGCGGCTGATCGGCCCCCGGCAACCCTTGCGGCCGTTCGGAATTGAAATGGGCGATGTTTCCGACGATCCCAATACCGCCCAACACCAGCAGCAGCGCACCGATGATGATCAGCGCGGTGCCCGACTGTCCCGTCCGACGCGGCGGTGGTGGAGGCGGTGGATAGCCCGGATAGGCGGGGCCCGGATATCCCGGCGGCGGGGGCGGGTAGCCGTAGCCGGGATA
>NZ_LQPJ01000042.1 GCF_002101785.1 Mycobacterium palustre | reverse complement strand
GTGAAACGCCCTGGGTTTCCCGGAGGCTCGGGCTATTGGATTCCGATCAAGGGTTGGTCGGTCCGGTATGCATCGTAGAACGCAGCTTCGAACTCGGCAGGTGGGATGTCGCCGAGGTAGCTGTGTAGTCGGCTGGTGTTGTGCCAGTAGACCCAGCTGAGCGTCGCCAACTCGACGTCTTCGACGGTTTTCCATGGCCCGGTGCGGGCGGGGCCGTAGATCAGTTCGGCCTTGTAGTAGCCGTTGACCGTCTCCGCGAGAGCGTTATCGAAACTGTCCCCGACGGTCCCGATTGACGGGACTGCGCCGATCTCAGCGAGCCTTTCCCCGTAGCGAATGGAGGTGAATTGCGACCCGGCATCCGAGTGACATCTCAAGCCTGGCAACATATTTCCACGTGACCACCGCGCCATCTCCAACGCGTCGAGCACCATCGAGGTCCGCATATGCGAGGCTACCCGCCAGCCCACGATCATCCGCGAATACGCGTCGATGATGAAGCACACATACGCCACCCCGGCCCAGGTCGGCACGAACGTCAGGTCGGTCACCCAGAGCTGGTTCGGGGCGGTCGCGGTGAAGTTGCGCTTCACCAAATCCGGATGCCGGGCCGCGGCCGGGTCGGGTTTGGTGGTGCGGACCCGTTTGCCGCGCCGGACTCCCTCGATGCCGGCGGCCCGCATCAGCCGGGCCACCTGATCCCGGCCGACGTCATGACCCTCGCGGCGGGCGGTTTTCCAGAGCTTGCGGGCCCCATAGACGCAGTAGTTGTCTTTCCAGAGCTGACACAACGCCGGCCCCAGGACGGCGTCCCGCAGGGCCCGCGCCGACGGGACCCGGGCTTTGGTGTCGTAGTAGGTGCTCAGGGCCACCTGCAGGCCTGCGCTGCGCAGGACGGTGCAGATGGGCTCGACCCCGAACTCCTCGCGATTGGCGTCGATGAACTCGACTATTTCTTGTGTTGGCGGTCGAGCTCCGCCCCGAAGAAACTCGCTGCACGTTTCAGAATCTCGTTGGCGCGCTTGAGTTCTCGATTCTCCTGCTCGAGCTCCTGCACCCTTTTCGACTCCGCGGTCGTCACCCCGGGTGCCAGGCCTTCGTCGATGTCGGCCTGACGGACCCAGGTGCGCACCGATTCCACTCCGTAGCCGAGCTGGCGAGCAACGCGCTGCACCGTGCCCTGCTCGGTGCCCAGCTCCGCCCGGAGCGTGCGGACCATCCGTACCGCGGCGGCCTTCTCCTCGGCACTGTATCGACGCGTCGTGGGTTTCCCGGGCGACTGTTCCTTCGGCATACCTGCATCCTCGTTTCCAAGGTCAGGAGCCTCCGGGATTTCCAGGGCGTTTCA
>NZ_LQPJ01000041.1 GCF_002101785.1 Mycobacterium palustre | reverse complement strand
GCTGCAACAACCCACCAGCGCCCAAGAACTCTACGGCCGCCACCTGCTCGGCCTCGAACCCAACACCACACTGCTCTAACCAACCAGGGCAGGCTTTGCATAGAGGCCGCCCTACTCCGTCAGACTGCACACAGGCTTCGTCGAGAACCGACAGCGATCGCAGCATCACCCACGCCGCCGCGACCGATCGTGGCTACAGAATCTGCGGGTGACACGTTGCCCGTGTTGATGGCCGCCCCCAGCCCTGCCATCACTCCACAGCCCAGCAGCCCTACTACGGCGGGGTCAGCCGCGGAATCGACTACGGTGCACTGCCTTTCGTGAACAAGAGTCTTCTCGGCGAAGGCGCCAAGGCCGAGCGCGGATGTCAGCTCGGTGCCGTCGTCGAGTAGGACTGGCTGTGGTGCGTTGAAGAAGTCGAAGCAGTACCACGGCTTGCCGCGACGACAGGCCCGGCAGCGGCCACACGCAGCGCGCCAGTTGAGCGCCACGAAATCGCCCACCTTGAACTGGGTTACGTCCCGCCCGACCGATTCGACGATGCCTGCGGCTTCATGCCCGAGCAGGAACGGAAAGTCGTCGTCGATGCCGCCGTCGCGGTAGGTGAGGTCGTTGTGACAGACGCCGCAAGCTTGCACGCGCACTACGACGTCGTGACGGCCCGGGTGGGGGATGCAGATGTCGACGACCTCAACGGCCGCGTTCTTTGAGCGGGCGATGGCGCGCGCACGGTGTGTTGCACGATGCCTCCTTGCGGTCGGTTACACCACGCAACCCCGGAAGGCGAAATCCTAGCGGCCGGTGCGGGGACGGAAATCGGCAACGGCACCCGAGCCAAGTCGGTGTTGACCGCTACCACCGGCGCCGTAGAGCTCGACGTTCCGAATGACCGGGCGGCGACGTTTGAGCCGCAGACCGTCAAGAAGCGTCGAGCGCGAGGCACCAAATTGTGGTGGGTGATGGTTGCTGAGACCTTGGGTGACCTGAACAATGCATGGACCTTTCGGCTGGCGCCGCCCGTGAGGGCTTCACCCTCCGACCCCGGCTCGCCGAGCATTGTTCCGCCTGCGGCACGGTCTGTCGAAGTGAATTTTCGGTCGATTTCGCTGCCAGAGGCATGCTCAACGGTGGCGAGAGCGACTTCGTGCCGTGACGGATCGCCGGTGGAGGCCGATACGCCGGTGGTCGCTAGTTGTTTCAGCGGCGCTGAGTGCGGGAGCACCGTGCGGGCGCTTAGGGGTCTACCAGAGGAGATTGATGACGGCAGAACCGCAGACGTTCCCTGCGGCAACAGCAGGTCGCGCGGCAGGCCCGACCTCTGATGATCGGCGCACAGTCGTCGCGTCGTCGCGCATTGTGACCTGATGACCTGGAGAGGGAGACCACGATGGGTGCCAGTCGTGTCGACCCTGAGGTGGTTGTCGTAGGTACCCCCGACCAATTCGAGTACGCGAACGTCGATCCCTGCCCGGCGGTGACCGACGTTCGCGGAGGTCGGCCGGATGGGGGGCGGGTGATCGTACGGGCTCAAAACATCGCCGTGCGCCCCATACGTTTCGGCGGACGGTCCGAAGGCGCAATACAAATCAAAATGCAAGGAGGAACATGTCATGGGCCGGTTCGCGGGCAAGGTAGTTCTGATCTCAGGTACTGGCGGTGGCCAGGGGCGGGTGGCCGCGCTGTCCTTTGCCAAAGAAGGCGCCGCTGTCGTCGGCTGTGACATCGACGTCGACCAGTCGAAGGAAACCACCGAGCTAGTGATCGCCGCTGGTGGAGACATGATCTCGGTCGAGCCGATCGATCTCGCAGAACCCATCGAAGCGGAACGATGGGTGGGTGCGGCAATCGAACGCTGGGGCAAGGTCGACGTGCTGTACAACAATGCGGCAGCCGTCGGGGTTGCACCGTTCGACGAAGCTACGATGCACCACTGGGACTTCACGATTCGTAACGAACTCACCCTTGGATATGTTGCTGCGCGCGCGGTATGGCCTTATTTCGTAAGTCAGAAGCGGGGCGTCATCGTCAGTGTGTCATCGGTCGCCGCGCACCGGGAGCTGGCGATCTTTCCAGACGTTGCGCACGGAGTTGCCAACGCAGGCGTGCAAGCGATGGCCCGCATGTTCGCCGCCGCAGGCGCGCCCCACGGCATTCGCTCGATAAGTATCAGCCCGGGAGTCGTCAACAATCCCAACGCTCCGGGACCGTTCAGTGATCCGAACTCGCCGGAGATGGCGGCGCTTTGGGGACCTGCGGCGCTTGGCAGACCCGCAGAGATGCAGGAGATCGTGAATACAGCAATGTTCCTTGCTTCCGATGACGCTTCCTACATAACCGGCACCGATGTTGCGGTTGACGGTGGCATGTCCGGAATTATTTGGCCGGGGCCGAGGGGTCGCACGAATTAGTGAAGGGTCTTCGGATTAGTTGAATACATCGTGACGTGGGGAAGCTTCGGGTGCGCCGGTGACATTCCCGGCGCGGGCAATAATTACATCGCTTGGTACAACGGAAACCGCGCCGTTCACTACGGCCTCACGGCGGCCATCCAGTTCCCCGCCGGACAGGCGCAACGCCCGCTGCCGCCGCGGCACTATGTGACTTACGAGTCGACGACGTGTGTGATCACGGTCGAGGGCAACACATATTGCGGGCACGGTGAGTTTAAGTTATTGATGACGCCAACCCGGACTTTGTTCAAAGGTTGGGATGACAGGCGGTCCTATGTGTGCCTAAGTTACGGGTCTTGCCCCCGGGATGAAGTACGCAGTTTCGTTCTCAAGCCTCAACGGCAACCGAAAACCCACTTTGCCGCGCACTGGTCAGTATTTAGTTGCCGCCGACCTAGCCCGCAGCCAGGGCGGCGTTGCCGTTTCAGTGATTAACCTAGCTACCTGGGTGGGGTCTTGCTGCGGGCAAATGACCGACGGCAGAAATTACTTCGAGATGACTCGATGCATTCCCAGCGCAACACGCTTTAATATTTGTGGCGGTGTCGGCTTGTTGTGGGCTCCCGCGATGCACAGGACCGGTGTGCTGATCTCGGTAAGTCGGGAGCTGACATCGAAGTCGGCTAAAGCCTCACACACCAGTGCGTCCCCACCGCATCGGTGTCTAGCAGCGCTTGCAACAAGTTCGAACTCACGACGAATTCGCGGTCGGTGAATCCTGGCGCGAAGCACCGTTTGGCCGAGGCGCAGAACACGGCGGTGGTGCCCGTGGTGCGCGCAGTTCGTGCCCGATCACGCCAATCGTCGGGGTTACCAACCGACGCGTTGGTCGGACTGCGCTGAGGACACGGTGCCGCGCGTCGAGCATCAACTGCAGGCCGACACAGCCCCCTATGGACGTACAGGCGCCACTACAAAACGGCACCATGACCGCAGACAGCTTGTTTACACCCCCGGCCAGAGGCTCAGTGGACGCCGACCGCCGCTGATCGCGAGAAATGCGCGCGTCCGCGACTTCGCGCGGTTCGTGTGGGCGCGTAACGTCGAGATTCCGGATTACGCAACGCTGCGATCGCTGGTCGGTAGGCCATCTCGACCAGTTTTGGGGGCTGCTCTGGGACTACTTCGCCGTCGGCGGCGTGCGCGGCCGGGTCGTCCTCGGCGAGGCGAGTATGTCGGGCGCGCAATGGTTTCCCGGATCGGCCACGAACTACGTGAATCACATTCTCCGTAAAGCCAACTCGTCGACCGTGGCGATCGTCGACCTCAACGAGGACCCTCAGCACGCGCGGACTGTGTCATGGACCGAGCTGATCGATCACGTTGCCGCCCTGGCAGCGAGCCTGCGTCGACTTGGTGTCGCCAGCCAGCGGTCCCGTTGCCGGGGTGGTTGACGCGACAGCGACAGCACCCGTGATCCGGTGCCGCGCAAAGCGTTGGCCACCGCTGTACCGGTCTGACCGGTGCCACCAACGATGCCGATTGCGAGCTCGCCGTGCGTCATCGTGATTGCCCAGAACTCTCCGCGCACCGCTGTTACCGCGGAGATCCATCCGATCAGCTCAGGGACCGCGAAAACCATGTCGCGGGTGCGGCCCCATGCTGCAGGACTTCGGCGTCGAGCCTGCAGACCAGCTCGAGATCGTCGGGTCGTCGACCTCGTCCCACTACTCGAAGTGTCAGCAGCTGCGAGGCAAACTTGCCGTCGCCGGCCTGCTCGACGTCCGACCCGAATCCGGCACTGTCGACGAGGGTGGCTCGGACTGCAACGTTTGCAATTCGCACTTAGAGACTCCCAGGGTCAACCGGTCATGGGTCGCCACCAGATCGATCATCAATGTTCGCGGCGTGACGCTACGTTAGACCGAGCCGTCCGTGGTGTCGCTGGACGTGGACGACCTCCGGGACCTGACCAAATCGCGTGCACGACGCGTGTCGTGGCCGTCCATCATCGGCTTTGGCTACGACGTCACCGACGAATCGACCACCGCGTCCTGTGCGTACATTTTCCTTGGATTTCGCATTCAATGTGACGGTCGGACGAACCGTAGGGTCCCACTCCAGGAGGGTCGGCGGAATGAGAGCTGCAATCCGCGCCAACCCGGTCGTGGGTACGAATAGAAAGCGATCACATGACGACTGAATCCGACGCTGTGCCATCGGGGGTTCCTCCGTCGTGTCCGGTTACCGCGGACAATTACAACCCGATGGATCCCGCGCATCTCCTCAACCCCGATGAAGCGTTTCGGGCGCTCGCGGAGGACAACCCCGTGCAGTTTATTCCGGCACTTCAGATGTTCTTCGTATTGACCGAGGACTTGTGCCGCGAAGTTCTGCGCGATACGCGGACCTTTACGTCCCAGTTTGCTAACAAGCCAGGCGAGGTGCCCGAGGAAGTCAAGTCCCGCCTACCGGAGGGATATCCGCAGTCCTGTCCGGGCCTGATCAACAATGATCCGCCGGCGCACACCGAGCATCGACGCCCGATCGCGCGCCTGTTCACACCTAAAACGGTGCTCAAATATCAACCCATTATGGAGAAGTTCACGACTGAATTGATTGACGGATTCGTCGATGACGGCCGCGTCGAGTTCGTGAGCCGGTTCGCCGTACCCCTTCCGATCAAGGTCATTACGGCGATACTTGGCGCCGACGATCTGGACATCGACACCGTGGTGCGCTGGTCCATCGCCCCGTTCAGCCTGGTCGATCCCAACCTCGAGTACGCGGTGCGCGTGCAGATGGCTACCGATTGGCAATGTCAACTTGAAGTGGCCCCAGTGTGACGGCTAGTTTTGGCCCCCCCTTCGCGGTGCGTTGGGATTTTCTG
>NZ_LQPJ01000040.1 GCF_002101785.1 Mycobacterium palustre | reverse complement strand
GCTCCCTAATGCGTTTGTCAAGCCGCGTTGGTGCTGCCGGCCGGGTTGTAGGGCTGTCGGGTGCGCAACATGGCGTGCAGGACGTTGACGCGACGACGGGCCAGGGCGAGCACGGCCTGGTGGTGGGTTTTGCGTTCGGCGCGCTTGCGTCGGTAGTAGGCCTGGCTGGCCGGATCGCGGGTACACGCGATGAAGGCGGATTGGTAGAAGACGCGTTTGAGGGCTTTGTCAGCGGCGGTGGCGCGTTGCAGGTATCGGATCTTGCCGGATTGTTTGAGCACGGGCGCCAGTCCAGCAGCTGCGGCGAGTTTGTCTCCGTTGGGGAAGCGGTCGATGCCGCCGGTGATGGCGAGGAACTCAGCGGTCAATACGGCCCCCATCCCCGGCAGGCTACGGACGAGGGCCGCGTCAGGGTGCCGGGTGAGCACCTCTTCGATCTGGGTGTCGATGTCAACGAGTTGTGCTCGTGCCGTGAGCATTTCATTCGCCAGTCCGCGGATCAGATGGGCGGCTGTGGCCTCACCGGGCACAACGACCTGTTGTGCTTGAGCGGTAGTGATGGCTGCATCGGCCAGCGCTTCAAGGGCGCTTTCGCGTACTCGGCCTGCCTTGCGCAAATGAATCAGCAACCGACGGCGTCCGGCGGCGCGGATCTCGCCCGTGGTGACGTAACGGGTCAACAGGTGCATTCCGGTCTTGCTAGTCACGTCAACGGCGCGTTCCAGGCCGGGGTTGATCGAGACAAGCAGATCACGCAGCCGAGCTGCGCGTCGAGTTTGATCGGCGACGATGTCGGACCGGCGGGCTACCAGCAGCCGCAATTCCACATCGTCATCACGCGGTACGGTGACCACGCGCAGATCATTGCGGGTGCGGACCTGCTCAGCGATCACTGCGGCGTCTTTGGGGTCACTCTTATGCTCGCCGCCGACGGTGCCCCGGCGGGCCCGGTTGACGGCCAGCCCCGGCACGTGCACCACCGTGACCTCGGCCTGCAGCAGCATCGCCACCAGCAGTGCTGCGATCCCGCCGAGCACATCGACTCCGACCCGAGCTGGGCCGTGTTCCCTTTCAACAGACCGGATCTCGCTGACCAGATCAGCGATAGCGGCAGCAGTGTTGTCAACGGCATGGCTGGCCAACACCGCACCGGTCTGGCCAATTTTGATCGACACCCAGTGCGTCTGCTTGGCCACATCGATGCCCACTGCAACGGACATAAGCAACTCCCTTCCTCACGCGTCCGTTGTGTGCAGCTTCCTTCCGCCGGCCTTGCCCTACACAGCGATCAATCGCAGTCCCTAATCAGCGGTCAGAAAGAAGCGGCGAGGCAGGCGGCCGAGCCTCCTTGGCCATTAAGTG
>NZ_LQPJ01000039.1 GCF_002101785.1 Mycobacterium palustre | reverse complement strand
CAGCGAACCCGCGACCACACAGGTGGGGCCACTTTCGACCGCCCACCCGGGGCCAAATCAGGCTGTCACAGCCAGGTGGGCGGTGGGCACAACGGCCTGGCGTGCGCCGCCTACCTCGCGAAGGCGGGTCGCCGGATGATTGTCCTGGAAGGTCAGGGGGTACTGGGCGGGCTGAGTGCAACGGAGGAGACGGTCAAGGAGGCGCCCGGCTTCCGAATGAACACCGGCGCTTTGGATATGGTCTTCTCCAACAGCGACCAGTCGGTGATCGAGGAACTCGGCCTGAGGCGACACGGCCTGAGCTTCGCAATCGCCGACCCGTGGGGGTCTTATCTCAACCCGGACGGCGCATCCATTGCACTGTGGCGTGATCCCGTGCGCTCCGTTGAGGAGATCCGCCGATTCTCATCACGCGACGCTACGGCTTTCGAGCGGCTCAATGTGTTGTTCACCGATCTCTGGCTGGCTGTTCGCCCCTATCTGCAGGACCATCCGACCCGCCCGAGCTTGCGGACACTCGGCCAGATGTTCGTCCACGTTGCCAAAGGGCGTCGGTCGTTTCGTCCGTTGCTGCGGATGCTCATGGCTTCGCCCGAACAGCTGATCGAGGAGGAGTTTGAGCGCGAGGAAGTCAAGGCCCTGATGGCCAACCTGGCCTCGTGGTCGATGCTGCCGCTGTCAGAGGGGGGCTCGGGAGGGGTGCTGGCGATGTGCAGCACCTATTTCAACCAGAAGTCGTCACGCCCGGTGGGCGGCACGGGCAGCTTCGCGGCGTCGCTGGCGCGATGCGTGCAGGCGCACGGCGGAGTGATTCGTGTTGACGCCCCGGTGGCGGAGGTGCTCGTCACCTCCGACGGCACTGCCGAGGGCGTCGAGCTGGCCAGCGGCGAACGCATCAAGGCCCGCCACGTCGTCGGGGCGATCGACCCACAACGGCTCATCTTGGACATGGTGCCCAGCTCGCATGTGCCGCGTCGCACCCGGCAAGAGTTGAAAGCTCTGAGCAATTTGCGTTGGAACATCGGTGTATTCAAAAGCGACGCGGCCTTATCGCACCGGCCCGAGCTTGTCGGCGGGCGACAAGAGCTGTGGAATGGCCTGCTTTTTTTGGGTCCGACGCTCGAATACATCAAGCGAGCCCAGCTGCAGGCCGCTGCGGGCCGGATCCCGGACACCTACCCACAGTGGACCGCGCTGCCCTCGGTGGTCGATCGTGATCAAGTCCCTCCGGGCAGTAAAGGCGAGACCCTGTTCCTGGCCATGGCCACGGTGCCGGTGCATATCGAGGGTGGCGAGTGGGCCGACGAGTGGCTGTGACAGCCTGATTTGGCCCCGGGTGGGCGGTCGAAAGTGGCCCCACCTGTGTGGTCGCGGGTGTGCTGTTG
>NZ_LQPJ01000038.1 GCF_002101785.1 Mycobacterium palustre | reverse complement strand
GTGGGCTCGGTCAATGCCGATGTGGTGGCGCTGGAAGCCCGCCGGGCCGCCGAACAGCGCGCCGGCCTCGGTTCGCCACCCGGCGGCGGTGAGGGCGCCCAGGTGCTCCGGCTCGCTGAGCACCGCCTGATCGCCGACGAGCGG
This sequence comes from Mycobacterium palustre, assembly GCF_002101785.1. Lineage (GTDB taxonomy): Bacteria > Actinomycetota > Actinomycetes > Mycobacteriales > Mycobacteriaceae > Mycobacterium > Mycobacterium palustre. Next base: position 1,475 of record NZ_LQPJ01000038.1, on the reverse strand, counting down.
CCGTTGCCGTCGGTGGCCCCCTATGACACGCTGCTGGGGCAGCAGAGCTCATGAACACCACCGCGCGTCACACCGTCACCGATCAGGCCGCGGTCGCGGCAATCGAACAGGGCGCCCGGATGTTGCGGCTGCCCACCATCCGTGACCGCTTCGCCGAGATCGCCGCCGCGGCCGAACGTGAACAGCAGTCCTATCTGGGGTTCTTATCGGAGCTGATGATCGCCGAATGCGAGGACCGGGATCGCCGCCGGGCGCAGCGCCGTATTCATGACGCCGGGTTCCCTCGGCCAAAGCGGCTTGACGAGTTCAGCTTTGAGGCCAACCCCGCGATCAACCCCGCAGTCATCGGCACCCTGGCGACCTGCGCCTGGGTCAAAGCCGGTGAACCCTTGTGCTTGATCGGCGACTCCGGGACCGGCAAGACTCACCTGCTGATCGGGTTGGGAACCACCGCCGCCGAAGCCGGTTACCGCGTCCGCTACACCCTGGCCAGCAAGCTGGTCAATGAACTCGTCGAGGCCGCCGACGAGGCCCACCTGAGTAAGTTGATCACCCGCTACGGTCGGGTGGATCTGCTGCTCATCGATGAGCTGGGCTACCTGCAATTGGACCGCCGCGGTGCGGAGTTGCTGTTCCAGGTGCTCACCGAGCGCGAGGAACGCGCCTCGGTGGCGATCGCGTCCAACGAGCCGTTTTCCGCGTGGACCAAGACCTTCACCGACCCGCGACTGTGTGCGGCCATCGTCGACCGGTTGACCTTCGCCGGGCAGATCATCGAAACCGGCACCACCTCCTACCGACTCGCCCATGCCCGCACCCGCCGCACCAGCACCGCGCAGTAACTCACGCGCCTCTGGCCGGCCTGCAGCCGATACAGTGACCAGGTCATGTTGGTCGCCGATCTGCAGCACTTCCTCGACGTGGGCCCCGAGACCCCCGGGCCGGCCCGTGCGCTCGCCGAGCACCTGGGCGGCATCGTTTCCGCAGCGTCGGCCGGCGACGCTCACACCCGGTGGGAAACCGCGCTGCCGTGTCGGCGCCGACCCGCCAACCGCCGCTGCCCGGGCCGCATCACGGTGGTCCGCGGCGATGCTGAGCAACCCATCGGCTGGCAATGCAGCCACTGCGGCGACGACGGCACCATCAGCAACTGGGCAGCATCAATCTACGATCTGCGTCGCCAGCAACTGACCGCAGCCCAACCGCGCCGCGACATTCCCATCGACGCTGACACCGCAGCGACCCTGCGCACCCTGCCCTTCCTCGACAACAACTGTCAGAGAGCGGTTTTCGCGATCTGCGCCCACGGCGGCGAGCTTCATCTCACGATGACCGCCGCCGAACTCGACGACCTGATCGATGCTCTGGCTGCCGAGTCCAATCATGAACCCCACCGCCGCCGTCAACGCCAACTCGACACCGCCTACGACACCCTGACCGCCGCCACCGACACGCCCCGGTGGTGACCCAATGGC
>NZ_LQPJ01000037.1 GCF_002101785.1 Mycobacterium palustre | reverse complement strand
CATGTTGCGCACCCGACAGCCCTACAACCCGGCCGGCAGCACCAACGCGGCTTGACAAACGCATTAGGGAGCCTCCTTTCGGGATTTTCCTGCACTGCACCAAGGACGGCGGCAAAGGTGGGAAAGTTACGGGCGGAATGCGTAACTTTTTCTCGCCCCGCCTCGTCGAGACTTCATGAAACCGTCGCAGTCACCGAGCGCACAGGTCACCGAGGCCTGGCGTCGCCACCGGCCGTACCTGGTCAACCTCGCCTACCAGATGCTGGGGGACGTCGGCGACGCCGAAGATGTTGCGCAGGAAGCGTTTCTGCGGCTGTCGCGCGCCGACATCGACTCGATCGACGACGTGCGGGGCTGGCTGACGGTGGTGGCCAGCCGGCTCTGCCTCGACCAGGTGCGGTCGGCCCGGGCCCGCTACGAGCGCCCGGGCGAGATTGACGAGGTGCCGGCGCCGCGCCTGGATCCGGCCGACCGGGTCACCCTCGACGACGAGGTCCGCGCCGCCCTGCTGGAGGTGCTGCGCCGGCTCAGCCCGGGTGAACGCGTCGCCTTCGTGCTGCACGACGTGTTCGGTGTGCCGTTCGACGACATCGCCGAGACCGTGGGCCGCCCCATCGGCACCTGCCGCCAGTTGGCTCGCCGGGCGCGGGCCAAATTCACTGCGACACAACCCAAGTTGACCGACGTTGCCTCGGCCGAGCACCAGCTCGTCGCCGAAAAATTCATCACCGCCTGCGCCAACGGCGACATCGCGGGATTGACCGCCGTCCTGGATCCCGCGGTCTGGGGCGTGGGCACGGTCCTCGCCGATCCCGCACCGCCACCGCAGATCAACCACGGGCCGCACGCGGTGGCCACCAACTTGCTCCGCTACCTGGGGCCCGAGGTGACGCTGGTCAGCGGGCCGGCCGGCCAACCGGCCGTCCTGGCCTTCGCCGATCGCCGGCTCTTCGCCGCCATCGTGCTGACGATCCGCGACGGCCTGGTGACCAAGATCGAGGCGCTCGCCGACCCGTTGGCACGTGCCGGGGCCTAGGTGTACTCGGCCAGGACGTTGGTAGCAGGCGTGTCGGCTTGATGTGAGGAGAACCCCCGGGTGGGGTGTGGCGTGTCGAATGCCCATACCTGCTCCGGAGGTTCTCATGTCCCACCGTAATGCCCGCACAACGTTTTATGGCCGTTTGTTGATCGTGCAGCGCTATCAGGTCGGCTGGAAACAAGCCCACATCGCAGACGCGATGGGTATTTCACGCAAGTGCGTGCATACCTGGATCAGCCGGGGAGCGTCCCGGGGAGTGGTGTAAGTGATGGCGGCGTGTCGGTCCCTGACGTAAGAGGGCCATCGCGTGAGTCTCT
>NZ_LQPJ01000036.1 GCF_002101785.1 Mycobacterium palustre | reverse complement strand
CCTACGCCGAGTTCGAAGAAGGAGTCGTTTGCGCCGACGCGGTCGAGGCCGAGGACTTGGGCGTAGATGCCGGCGAGGAGTTCTTCGACGGCGTTGGCCGGGGCGCGGTACCGGTCGGTGTCGTGGTAGTCCGGGGCGGGCAGGGCCCGGGTGTCGAGCTTGCCGTTGATCGTCAGCGGCAGCGCCTCGAGCACCACCACCGCGGCCGGCACCATGTAGGAGGGCAGCCGCTGGGCCAACGCCGCGCGCAGCTGGCCCGGATCGGCGCTGCCGGTCACATAACCCACCAAACGCTTGTCACCGGGGCGGTCCTCGCGCGCGATCACCACCGCCTGCCCCACCCCGTCGAGATCGTTCAACGCCGCCCGGATTTCACCGAGCTCGATGCGATAGCCGCGGATCTTGACCTGCTCATCGGCGCGCCCCACATAGCGCAGCTGCCCATCGGGACCCCAGCACACCAAATCCCCGGTCCGATACATCCGCATCCCGGGCGGCCCGAACGGACACGCCACAAACCGCGCCGCGCTCAACCCCGCCCGCCCGATGTAGCCATAGGCCACCCCGGCGCCGGCCACATACAACTCCCCCACCACACCGGCCGGCACCACCCGCAACCAGCCGTCCAACACAAAAAAACCCAGATGGGCCAACGGCACCCCAATCGGGCTGACCACACCCTCAACATCGCCGGCACCAATCTCGCGAAACGACGCATGCACCGTCGTCTCGGTAATCCCATACATATTGATCAGCCGCGGCAAACCCCGATGCTTGTCCAACCACCCCCGCAGCCGCGCCGGCTCCAACGCCTCCCCACCAAACACCACCGCCTGCAACTTCAACCGCGGATCAGGCTCAGCCAACGCCGCATCAGCAGCCTGCAACGCATAAAACGCCGACGGGGTCTGACTCAACACACTGACCTGCTCGGCAACCAACAACGCGTGCAACTCTTCGGGCGAACGAACCACCGCATCGGGCACCACCACCACCCGCCCGCCATACAGCAACGCCCCCCAAATCTCCCACACCGAAAAATCAAAGGCCAGCGAATGACACTGCGACCACACCTGACCGGCCAACTCCAAATCCGCATCCACGCTTTCGAGCAACCGCGTCACATTGCGATGCGCAACCGCCACCCCCTTAGGCCTGCCCGTCGTGCCCGAGGTGTAAATCACATACGCCACCTCATCCGGGCCCGGCGCCGGCAACGCCGCACTCACCTCAGCGCCAATCCCCGGATCCCCCACATCAACCACCACCGCATCACAACCGGCCAACCGCGCCCGCAACCCCGCCGTCGTCACCACCACACTGGGCGCGGCATCCTCCAACACAAACCGCAACCGCGCCTCAGGCACCGCCGGATCAATCGGCACATACGCCGCCCCCGCCTTCAACACCGCCAACATCGCCACAATCGCCTCCCCCGACCGCGGCAACAACAACGCCACCCGCTGCCCCGACCCCACACCCCGACCCCGCAACCACCGCGCCAACCGATTCGCGGCCTCCCGCACCTCCCGATACGTCCACGACCGCCCCCCAGCACTAATCGCCACCGCCTCCGGCGCACGAGCCACCTGCGCCCCAAACAACACCGGAATCGACACCGGCACCCCCACCGGCCGACTCAACCCCGCCCGATTACCCCACCCCTCCAACCGACCCCGCTCACCACCATCAACCACCTCCACCGACGACAACACCCGACCCGGCTCACCCACCATCACCGCCAACACCCGCT
>NZ_LQPJ01000035.1 GCF_002101785.1 Mycobacterium palustre | reverse complement strand
CGACACGCCACACCCCACCCGGGGGTTCTCCTCACATCAAGCCGACACGCCTGCTACCAACGTCCTGGCCGAGTACACCTAGGCCGTGACGCCGATGCCCAGGCTCGCGTTCAGGGCGGCCTGCAGCGAGAGCAGCAGGTTGTTCAGCGCGAGGGAGAACGAGCCACCCAGGGCGCCACCGGCCTGCGCAAGTGCGGCGGCGGCTTCGACAAGACCGTTCGCCAGGCCCTCGGCCAGCCCGACCGCGCCCGGGAAGGCCACGCCGACGCTGGACGAGAAGCCGCCGAAGAGCGCAGATCCGATCTGGGCCGCGGTGTTGCCCCAAATGTTGGCCAACGCCTCGCCCGTGCCGGCCAATCCGGACAGGCCCCCGGCCAGGCTGCCGCCCAGGGTTTCAGCGCTCTGGACCAGTCCTGACAGGCCACCCGTCAAGCCGGCCTCCAGGGCCGTACCGGCGTTTGCCAGGCCCGCACCGAGGCTGGCGGACAGGGCGGCGCTGATCGTCACCCCGAGGTCGGGCAGGTTCAGCGCGGGCAGCGAGGCTACGAGGCTGGCGGCTAGGCTTTCGCCGGTCTGGATGGCACCGTTGAGGGCCGTCTGGAAGCCGGCGGCCAGGTTGCCCAGAGTGGCACCGAAGTTCGCCGCCAGGGTCTCACCGGTCTGGATCAACCCGCTCAGGTTGGCGCCGAGGTTCAGGCTGCCGCTGAGCGCCGCACTCAGGGAGGCATTGAGCCCGTTGAGCGCCGCGGTCAGCGAGCCGCTGAACATACCGCCCAGCCCGTTGAGCGCTGCGGACAGTTCAGCCCCGATCGCTCCCAGGTCGGGCAGGGTGAACGGCGGCAACGCCGGGAACGTGATCGGCGGAATCGATATCGGCGGCAAGCCCGGCAACGCCAACGTCCCGTTGAGCAGCGCGGTCAACCCCGCATTGATGTCAGCACCCAGCGCCCCCAAATTCGGCAACGTCAACGGCGGCAACGTAATCGGCGGGAACGTAATCGGCGGCAGACCCGGCAACGCCAACGTCCCATTCAACAGCGCAGACAAGCTTGCACTGATGTCAGCACCGATCGCCCCCAAATTCGGCAACGTCAACGGCGGCAACGTAATCGGCGGGAACGTAATCGGCGGCAAGCCCGGCAACGCCAACGTCCCATTCAACAGCGCAGACAAGCTTGCACTGATGTCAGCACCGATCGCCCCCAAATTCGGCAACGTCAACGGCGGCAACGTAATCGGCGGGAACGTAATCGGCGGGAACGTAATCGGCGGCAGACCCGGCAACGCCAACGTCCCGTTGAGCAACGCGGTCAACGACGCGTTGATGTTGGCGCCGAAGCCGTTGAGCGCCGCGGACAGCCCCGCGGACAGCGAACCCAAGTTGGGGAGCGTGAGCGCCACACTCGGCAGCGACGCCAAGAAGTTGGCGGCGAGCGCTTCGCCCGTCTGAAGCGCCCCGTTGAGGTTGGCCGCGAAGTCTCCGGCCAGGTTGCCCAAGCCGCTTAGTCCGGCCGAAAGGGAGGTGGCCAGCCCGTTGAGGCTGCCGGCCAGGCTCCCCGACAACGCCGCGCTAATGTTGAGACCGAAGTTGGCGTTCAAAAGAGCCTGAAGCGCAGCGTTGGCCTGTGCGATCAGCGGCCCGGCCATCGCCGATAGGGCCGCACCACTATTTTCGAGCGCCAGCCCGGCCTGCACGATGGCGTTGCCGGTCTGGACCATCCCGCTGCCAATGGTCTGCAGGAAAAGGCCACCGGTCTGGAAGGCGAGTCCGCCCAGCCCAGCGTTAAGAAGGGTTTCCACGGTCCCACCGAGCGCGGCGCCCAGGCTGTTGGTAAGGCTGGCAGAGAGGGACGCGCTAAGCTCCGCGCCCAACCCTGAAAGAGCAGCGCCGATGTCGGCTGCCAGGTTTCCGCTTCCCGAGAGCAGCGCAGCGCTGTTGGCCACCTCGGCCGTGGCATATGCCGCGGCGCCGCCGCTCAAGGCGCTGACGAACGCGTTATGGAACGACGCTACCTCGGCGTTAAGCGCTTGGAACTCTTGGCCGAAGGTGCCAAAAAGCGATGCGATGGCGGTTGAAACCTCGTCCGCTGCCGCTGGCGCCAAGCTCGTCGTCGGGGCGACGACCGCCTGGGCGACCTCGTCAAGTGCAGAGCGGATGCCCGCCAGATCTTGCGCTGCCACCTCGACGATATCGGGAACTGCGACCACAAAAGACATGTTCATCTCCCCACACAAATGAACGGCGTATCCGTTTAAAAGCCCGAAAGTTCGAGGCAAACCTGAGCGTAATCACGCGTCATATCAGCACATTCGAAAACGGGAATTTTCACTGAGTTGGGCGCGTCCTCATGCGTCGCCGCCACCCACACTATGTAAGAAACTGAGCGAGACGAAAATAGGGGTTTGCGATCCGCAAGGTCTCAGATCAGTTGCAGGAGATGCACTTTCGGTTTGTTCTAGGGTAGGTTGGGCGGTTTTGGAGCTGGCCACTGTATTTGGCGTGTGCTGAATATGTATTCTAGCACGCAACTGGTATTAGCGTACCGAAAACGCGAGTATGACAAGGCGCTTCTGGCGGGCTCGGTATTAGGGCCTGCGGCTTTGGGAATTGCGGTTAGAACGTGAGAAGCGGTATCGAGAGCAGTGGCGGCGGTGCAGCGGGCGCCCCGATCGCCTGCGCCAGCTGTTGGGGCGCGTAGTTCACCAGGAAGGGCAGCAGCCCGCTGAAGGGCGTGGTGCCGGCGCCGATGCTCACGTCGGTCGGGGGCAAAACGGTTTCGCCCAATACCGTGAGTGTTGCGGTCACCGGGTAGTACCCCGGAGCATGCAGTATTCCGTCGAGAGGGAAGTTGGCCACCACACTCAGATCCAAAATGTTCCCGACCACAGGCCCGGTGAGGCTAGAAAGGTTCAACGCGTAGGGGAACGTTGCCTGTCCGTTGAGGAAGCCGTTGGCAATGACGGCTGGGGCATCGACGAGGGCAGCGAACGCCGCGGCGCCATCCCCGGCCTGGATCGCGGCGGCGAAGGTGGACGCGCTATACCCGGCGGCCTCCAAGGTGGCGGCCGGCGGCCCCAGCAGGCTGGCGCCGAACACTAGCGGCAGCCCGACGGCGTTGTCCAAAGTCGAGCTCAGGGGGGTCAATGAGTTCACCACCAGCGACGGTGTGACGCTCGTATCGGTAAGCGTATGAACCACGTTGAAGAAGTTCTGCGCCATGTGACCCGGTATGGCCGACACCGGCTGGAAGTCCCCCGTTTGGAGGGCGGTCGCGATGGTCTGGCCGTAGACCATCTGGTTGGCCACGAACTGGCGAAGGAACGGGAACGGGTCCGCCAACCAGCCGCCCACGAGGCTTTGCAGGTTATTCCACGTGTTGTAGACCAGCGCCTGGTAGGGGCCGGCGATCCCGGTGAACAAGGGACCCGACTGGGCTTGAATGTTTACCAAACCCGGAAGCAGCGAATTTACTATGCCGCCCAACGTATTCTCTAGGCCGGTGAGCGCAGTGGGCAAGCCGGGAACGGCGCTTGCCAGAAGCGATCCCAGATTGGTTCCTAGCGAGCTCAAGTTTCCGAGTGAGCCCAGCACACCTCCCAGCGAGCCCAGGCCGCCGAGACCACCAAGCAACCCACTGAGCGGGCTCGTACCACCCGTCAAACCGCCAAGCAACCCACCGAGCAGACCCGTACCACCCGTCAAACCGCCAAGCAGCCCGGATAGCAGACCGGTACCACCCGTCAAACCACCAAGCAACCCACCGAGCGGACCCGTACCACCCGTCAAACCACCAAGCAACCCACCGAGCGGACCCGTACCACCCGTCAAACCACCAAGCAACCCACCGAGCGGACCCGTACCACCCGTCGAACCACCAAGCAGCCCACCGAGGGGGCTGGTGGTGCCGGTGAGCCCGCCGAGCAGGCCGCCGGTGCCCAAAAGCCCTGAGCCGGAGCCGATTCCGAGGAGCGAACTGGTGCCCGTGGTACTGCTGCCGCCGAGCCCGAGGAGCCCCAAGATGCCTCCACTGCTGGCAGCAGCGCCCGGTGCGGCACCCCCACCGCTCAGCAACGCCTGTGCCGGTGCGTTGATGGCATTGGCCACAGCCTGCTCGGCGTTGGCGACCTCGGTGCTGAGGTAGGCGCCGGCGCCCGCGTTCATCAGGCTCACGAACTCGGCATGAAAGGCCTGCGCCTGGGTGCTGAGCGCCTGGAATTGCTGGCCGAAGCCGCCGAACATGGCCGAGATCGCGGCCGACACCTCGTCGGCAGCCGCGGGCGCTAGCCCCGTCGTCGGGCCGAGAACGGACGCGGCCGCCTCGGACAGCGATGCTTGTATATCAGCCAAATCTTGGGCCGCCGCCTCTACCAGCTCCGGCGCTGCGACTACGAATGACATACCCGAACCCCTCGACTCGACTGACGGCGTTTACCCGAATCAACATCAAGTTAGCGTGAGTGTAATAGATGGGCCCCTGCTCCCGGGGAGAATCACCGAGTTTGGGTGGCATAAATCAGGCGTGAGCGTCGCGGTCCGCATCGAGATGGGCGAAGCCGGTTACGCGGGGGTGATTGCTGCGGCGAGCTGTCCAGGCACGTAGTTGAGGAGCTCGTTGACGAGGCCTCCGAAGGGCGTGCCGCCGAGGGGCAGGGTGATGGGAATCGGAATGCCGAGGATGTTCAGGTCTACCGTCGCCGAGATGGCATGCGGCGCAACGAGAATCCCGTCGAAAAGCAAATGCATCGTCATGGGTACGGAGACGGGCCCAACGCTGACCGGCATCGTCAAATCGACAATGGTTTCGCCATTGAGGAAGCCGTTCAGCACGTAGGCGGGCATGTCTGCGAGCGCGCCGAGCGTCGCCACACCGTTGCCGCTCTGCAACGCAGCCCCGAAAACCGTTGCGCCGGTGGCCACTCCGTCCATCGTGGAGAACGGCGGACCGAGGACGGCGAAGGCCAGCGACAAGGGCAAGCCGAAGTTTGCACCAACGTCGAGCGATAAGGGACTCAGGTTGAACGCGATGGTCGTCGAGATGTTCGCGTTCGTCAGCGCGGCGACGGCGTTGGCGTAATTCTGCGCGACCTGCTCGGGGATGGAGCCGGGTGGCAGCAGGTTGGCGGAGTCCTGCGCCTGCTGCGCGGGGATAGAGAAAATGGGAAGCAGGTCGCCGCCCGGGCCCAGCACCTTGATGTCGGACAGGTTGCTGGTGTCGAAGCCGCTGATGAAAAGGCCCAAAAAGCCGTGCGCGATGTCCCGCACGGCACCGTGGTAGTCCCCCGCCGCGATGGCCTCGTTGGCCATCGCGGCGTCGGCCTGGAAGACGGGCAGCGTGGTCTGTAAGTCCGCGCCTGCCTTCTGCAGCGACGTAGTGATCGCCTGGGCGTAACCGATCTGTTGGCTGAGGTACGCCTGCGCCAAGGCGCCCGGGTTGAACATGGCAGCGCCCTGTATCGCGAGTTGGACGTTGGCGGGCACATACGCCAACGTCGTCGGCAACTTCTGCAGCGCGAGCGCGACCCCGGCGCCGAACGTTTGCGCGTAACCCTGCTGGTTGAGAACGACCTGGTGCAAAAACGGGAACGGGTGCGCCGCCCACGCACCGAAGATGGTTTGCAGGTTCGCGTTCGTCTCGGTGAACAGCAATTGCCACGGGTTGCCGGCCGCCGAAGGCGGTCACCCCGGCCTCGAACAGGTTCGGCATCAGGGGGTTCAAGCAGCGGTTCGAGGCCGTGCAGTAGCGGCACGTCGGTGAAGCCCTGCAGTACCGGGGCCAACGCGTTCGCAAGCAGGGGCGGAAGACCGCCGGACAACAGGGTGGACAGGGTGCCGCCCAGGTCGAGGCCGATGCCATTGAACGTCGGGCCCAGCGGGCTGGCGACGAGGATCGGCCTTAGGGCCCCGCCGGTGAAGACAAGCGACGCCACGACGCCGATGATCGGGTTCAGGCCGCTCAGCGCCGGGGGCAGGGCAAAGCCTATGAAGGCCCCGCTAACCACCGAACGCTGAAGCGAGCAGTCGGGGCGTGTATTCCAACAGTGCGGGGATTAGGCCGCCGATGGGTGGTCCGGTGATCGTGACCGGATTGCCGCCCAGCGTCGCCGTCGTGGCAATCGGTTGTAGCGGAACGAGAAGTCCATTAAAGGGAATGCTGGCCGTCAGTCCGGGCACCGGCAGGGCCACCGACAACGTCTGTTTGCCATTGAGGAACGCGTTGGCGACTTTGGCGGGAGCATCGATGATCGCGGTAATCGCAGTGAGCGAATCCCCGGTTCGCACAGCGTTGAAAAATGTTGTGCTGCTTGACGATGCCGCGAGCGCCGCATTGATCGGCGCCCCCAAGGCGTCGATGGCGAGGAGCTGCGGCAGGCCCAACCCAACCGCAAACGACGGCGGATTCACCGAGGTCACCGAAAGCGACGCCGGGACGATCAGATCCTGGAAAAGGTTGGCGTAGCCCTGCGCGAGCCGTCCGGTCGCCGTCAGCACCGGCAGCGGGCTTCCAGTCTGCAGCGCCGTGAGGATCAGCTGGGGGTTGGTTTGCGTGGCGATCGTCTGCAGCAGGGCGGGCGCGGTGACGTTGGTCCACGTCTCGCCGATGCCTTGCAGATTCGCGGCGGTGTCCGTGAAAAGGCTTTGATAGGGGCCGACGACGTCACCGACGGCCACCGCCGCACGGCCAGGGGCGGCGTCATTGACGAACATCGCCCGCACCAGCCCGTTCACCGCGCTCGCCGCGGCCTGCGCGGCGTTGGCGGCCTCGGTGGCAAGATAGGTCCTCGCGCCGCCGTTCAACAAAGTGACGAACTGCTCGTGGAAGGCCTGCGTTTGGGCGCTGAGGGCCTGATACTCCTGACCGAACGCCCCGAACAGTGCCGCGACCGCGGCCGACACCTGGTCTTCGGCGGCGGCCACCACCGCCGTCGTCGGACCGGCGGCGGCCGCGCCCGCCTCGCTCAGCGTTGCCCGGACTCCCGCCAGGTCCTGGGCCGCCGCCTGAACCATGTCGGGTGCCGCGATGACAAATGACATGCCCGAACTCCCGTCGACTCGGCAAGGCGCAGGCCAGTGGTGATCCTGGTGTCGATGAGGTTAATGGGGCAAATGTTCTTGCGGAAGACGTTTATCATTTTGTGACGCGAAATCGGGCGCATGAATGATGAATCGGCAATTCAAAGACCCGACAAGGCGTCCCGCGGCCTTAACGTATTGCGGCGGCAGACATCCGGTTGCGAGCGGACGGCGAGCCCACGCAGAAACTTTCCGCCGACGAGAACCGCCACGGTTCAAACGGCGAGCTAAAGGTTATCGATGCCGCGTTTGGTCGCACGAGCGCAGACCCGTTCAACGGAAGGTCGACGGTCGTCGTAAGGTCGCCGTTCGAATGCCGGGGCAGCGTGGACTTTTTGACCACGAAGCCGTTCCGTGCCGCTCGATGGCGGCCAGGCATTATGACGGAAGCACCGCGTGAGGCCCGCGCGGATGCAAGGGCGGGCGTCCGGCAACCCGACGCCCGCCCTGCGATAGCTAGGCGTTTGGCGTGATCGCCCCTGCCAGTTGCGGCCCGAGACCCAGCAGGCCCGGGATGAGGCCCCCAATCCCGGTGCCACCGAGAAGGGGAAGCGGCGTTGTGTCACCCAGAATGTTGATCAGGAGCGTTGGCAACGCCAGTGGCGTGAGGATGCCGCCAAAGGGAATTTCGACCATTGACGTAAGGCCGCCGCCCAAATCTGCGGGGGGCAGGATCAGCGCCGTGGTGCCGTTAAGGAAGCCGTTTGTAACGACGGCTGGAGCGTCAAGAACAGCGGCGAGCGCACCTGCCGCATTTCCGGTTTGCAACGCGCCGCCCAATGCCACGCCAGTGGAGTTCAGGGCGCTCAACGCGTTGATCGGTCCGCCGAGGCCGTCGAGCACCAACTGAAGTGGCACACCAAAGTTGATGCTCAACGCGTTCAGATCCAGCGTCGTGCCGAAGTTGGTTAACGCCTCGATCAGATTGGTTGCGTTCTGCGACATCATCTGCGGGATAGACCCCGCGGGCAGCAGGTTCGTAAAGTTCTGCGCCATCTGACCAGGAATTGTGAATATCGGTGCCAAATCCCCTAACGGACCTAGCGGCGCGACATCGAAAAGCCCCGCTGGCGTGGTGGTAAGGCTGAAACCAGGCAAGAAGGCGTTTTCTAACGCTTGCCCAAGCGCGTTTCCGGCGCCGACCGGGTCGCCGGCCAAAAGGGCCTGACCAACACTCTGGAGCCCCGACGGCAAGCCGGTGAGTCCCGTCAGTAAGTCGTTTCCGGCGGTCTGTAGCGACGTGACAACCGTTTGGGCATAACCAATCTGGTTGTTGACGAACTGCTGCAACAGGTTGCCGGGGTTGAAGGTGGCAAGACCCTGGATGCCGGTCTGGATGGTCATCGGCAGATTGGCCAACTCGGCCGGCAGATTTTGGATGCCGGAGACGATCGAAGAATTGATCGTCTGCGCGTAGCCGATTTGGTTGTTGACGATCTGGTGCAGGAATGGGAAGGGATTGGCGGTGACGGTGCTTCCGATTGCTTGCAAATTGTTGACCGTGTTCGAGACGAGCGCTTGGTACGGCCCGGCCACGGTGGCACCGAAGGCATTCAGGCTGTTAACCACAGCGGGTGCCCCGCTCGCCTGGAGCACCCCAGCCGCGATCGGAGAATTCTCGATGGCGGTCGAAATGGCTTGCGTGCCGGTCTGAACCGCCCCGCCCAGGCCGCCGCCGAGGTTTTGGCCGATGCTGCCGACGATCCCACCGCCCAGCGCGGCCTGTGCCGCGTTGGCGGCCTCGGCGCTCGTGTAGGCGCCCGCGCCGGCGTTCATCAACGACACGAACTGCTCGTGGAAGGCCTGCGCCTGGGCGCTGAGCGCCTGAAACTCGTGGCCGAAGTTGCCGAACATCGACGCGATCGCGACCGATACCTCGTCCTGAGCCGCCGCCGCGATCCCAGTCGTGGGGCTGGCCGCGGTCGCGGCCGCCTCGGCCAGCGACGAACGAATGCCGGCCAGATTCTGGGCCGCGCTTTCGACCAGGTCCGGCGTGGCGATCACAAACGACATACGAGTCCTCTCCTTGGCTCACAAACGCAATGACCAGTGATCATACGCCATTCAACATGAGCCTGATGGATCCCAGTACGACGATGTGCGGGGGTCCCCCGAGCTCACGTTCTTCGGTGGTTACCCCCCAGTAACCAAGACGAAGGTGAGCGTAACCAGCGCCGATGCCGCAGAAGAAATACAACGAGCGTTTTCACAGGATTCGCTACGGTTCCGGCAAACACCGCGACCGACGCCGACATGCAAAGGAAGGGACGCCGGTCGATACCGACGCCCCATCCCCTTTAGAAGTAGTGCCCAACTCGATAGTGGCGATGTCCGCCGCCAGCTGAGCGGGGCAGCCCAGCCGCTCGGACAAAGACCGCCGATCGAATGTCGCCCGACAGCTTGAGGCTGCCTAGGGTCTCACGACAAGGGCAACCGATACCACGGATGACCGAGCGGCCGAGGATCGCGCGCAGCCAGCGGGTGTGGCCAAGCCGTCCTTCAGTCCATATTCGACGCCTAGAGCGGCAAGGTCGGAGCCGGCAGGGCAATCGCCTGCGCCAGCTCAGCCCCGATGTTCAGCATTCCCGGGATCAGGCCACCAAACCCGGTGCCACCCGCAAGTGTTAATTGAAATGCCTGCCCGTCGGATACAAGAAACAGCGGCGGCAAAGAGAGCGGAGTAAGGAGACCGCCGAAGGGGATTTCCACAAGCGAGAAAATGTCGGGCGCCCCAAGACCGGCCAGGCTGACCAACGGCAAAGACAACAAAGTCGTCCCGTTGAGGAACCCGTTCGCCACGACGGCCGGCGCACCGAGGCCCGCGGCAACCGCCGCTCCCACATTTCCGGCCTGCAGGGCGGTCTCAACCGCCACGGCGCTGGAGTTAAGTGCGCTCAGTGCGTTGATCGGCGCACCGATCCCGTCGAAAATGGCCTCCAGCGGCAAGCCGAACGTAAGGGTGCCGTTGATAATGTCGAGCGTGTTCGCGGTGCTCGTGAGCGTCTGAACCAAATCGGTGAAGTTCTGCGCGACCATTCGCGGGATCGACGGGGGCAGCAGGTTGGTGAAGTTCTGCGCCATCTGTCCCGGGATCGAGAGAATGGGTAACAGGTCTCCGAGGGGGCCTGTCGGTGTAATCGTGGCAATTCCTGTCGCTGGGTTGGCCACGTTAAATCCAGGCAAGGCAACACTTTCGAAGCCTTGGCCCAGCAGATTCGCCGCAAGGACCGGGTCACCCGCCACCAGGGCCTGACCGGCGGCTTGGAAGCTCGCCGGCAAGCCGAGCAACCCGTTCGCGAAATCTTGCGGTACAGCCACCAATCCGGTGGCGATCGTTTGTGCATAGCCAATCTGTTGGTTGACGAACTGCTGCACGTAAAACGCGGGGTTGAAAGACAACAGCTGCTGGAAGCCGGCTTGGATGGTCGCCGGCAAATTGGCGAGCTCCGCAGGCAAGTTCTGGATGCCGGCTCCGATAGCCGTGGCGATCGTCTCTCCGTAGAAGATCTGGTTGTTGACGAGCTGATGCAAGATCGGGAACGGATTGCCTACCAGGGTGTTTCCGATCGATTGCAGATTGTTGAACGTGTTGACGGCAAGCGCTTGATACGGGGCGGCGACCGCGTTGGCGAAGGCGTTCGCACTGGTGATCAGCCCCGGCGCGCCGCCCGCCTGAAGTGCCCCGACGCCCGCTTCAAAGCCGCTAACCGCCTTCGAAATAGCTTGCCCGCCAGTCTGAATCGCGCCCGACAATGCGGCGGGCGCACCGACGATGGCCGACGAAACAGCGTCGATGTTGGCCTGAATCTGACCAGACACCGCGGCGCCGAGCCCGCCGCCGCCCTCGAGAGCGCTCAAGGTGCTGTTGACGCTGCCAACGATGCCGCCGTCGAATCCGCCGCCTAGCAGGCCTTCCGCGGCGTTGGCGGCCTCCGCACCCGCGTAGGCGCCCGCGCCGGCATTCATCAGTTGAACGAACTGCTGATGGAACGCCTGCGCCTGCGCGCTGAGTGCCTGAAAATTCTTGCCGTAGCTGCCGAACATGGAAGCGATCGCGAGCGATACCTCGTCCTGGGCCGCCGACGCGATCCCGGTCGTGGGCGCGGCCGCCGTCGTTGCGGCCTCGGCCAGCGACGAACGAATGCCTGCCAAGTCCGCGGCCGCGCTCTCGACCAGATCTGGCATTGCGATCAGAAACGACATAGCGAACCTCTCCTCGGGCACCCGACGGTGACCGGTGGTCACCGAAATTGACGTGAGCGTAAAAGGGCCCCGCGCAATCGCGCGAGGCCCCCCGGACTCTCTTCTGCAGGCGGTTACCGAACGGTAAGCTTACCCGGCGGTAACCACGACTGACGTTAGTTGAATACGCCGTCGTTTCGCAAGGCTTACGACATCAAATGTTTTCGCACCGCCCCTCGCGTCTGAGTCCCTCCCGGCGCGGCGGGCCCAAACGCGCAGCTCAAAGTGGTCCCGCTGCTGACTTCGGCCCCGGCCACTCCCGAAACGGCGCCACCATCGGCTTGATCGGCGCCCCCCGCCGTCGAGAACCCGGCGCGCACGAGGCGTTAGCGATAACCATGCGCGTGCCGGATTCGACCCGTCGGCCAAAGTCACCTGGCTTGACTAGAACGCGAGCAAGGGAAGGGTCGGAGCGGGGAGCGCCATCGCCTGCGCCAGTTCCGACTCGCAACTGAGCAGTCCGGGAATCAGTCCGCCGAACCCGGTGCCGCCCAGTGTCGGCCTCAAAATGACACCATCTGCCAGAAGAAAGACTGAGGGCCGAGAGAGCGGAGTGAGAATTCCGCCGAAAGGAATTTCGACGAGTGCAAAACCATTAAGCCCCACTGGGTTCAAATCGACCAATGGCAGTGACAGTAGGGTTGTGCCGTTGAGAAAACCGTTCGCAATGGCAGCCGGCGCGCCAAGACCCGCGGCGACTGCGGCGCCCACATTGCCGGATTGCAGGGCGGCCGCAACCGCCACGGCGCTGGAGTTGAGCGCGCTCAATGCGTTGATCGGAGCCCCGATGCTGTCGAAAATGACCTGCAGCGGCAAGCCAAACGTCAATGAGGCTTCGTTGAACAAACTCAGGGTATTCGTGGTGCTCGTCAATGCCTGAATCACGTTGGTCATGTTCTGCGCGACCAGGCGCGGGATGGATGGCGGAAGTAGATCAGTGAAGTTTTGCGCCATCTGCCCAGGTATGCCGAGAATGGGCAACAGGTCTCCCAGCGCGCCCGCCGGCGCGATCGAAAGAATTCCCGGCGACGGGTTGGCGACGGTGAACCCGGGCAGGAAAACGCTCTCGACCCCGCGTCCAAGCTGGTTCGCCGCGCCAACTGGGTCACCCGCTAGTAGAGCCTGGCCGGCAGCTTGAAAGCTCGCTGGTAAGCCGAGCAGGCCTTTGACGAGGTCCTGCGGTGTAGCCGCTAACCCAGTGATGACGGTCTGGCCGTAGCCGATCTGTTGATTGAGAAACTGCGTCGCGTAAAACGCGGGGTTGAAGGTCGACAGCTGCTGGAAGCCGGCTTGGATGGTCGCCGGTAAATTGGCCAACTCGGCCGGAAGGGTTTGAACGCCGGTTCCGATGGCCGAAGCGATCGTCTCGCCGTAGTAGATCTGATTGTTGACGAACTGGTGCGCGATTGGGAACGGGTTGTTGACCAGCGTGGTCCCGATGGCCTGCAAGTTATTGAACGTATTGGCGACGAGTGCTTGATACGGCGCGGCAACGCTGGTGCCGAAGATCTCGGAGCTGTTGATCAGTCCGGGCAAACCCCCAGCCTGGAGCACCCCAATCTGGGTTTCAAAGCCGTTGACGGCCTTCGAAATCGCTTGCTCGCCAGTCTGAATGACGCTTGCCGTTGCGCCACCAAACCTCTGTCCGTTCAGGATGCCGCCACCAAGCATGACCTGCTCGACATTGGCCGCCTCCGCGCTCAGATAAGCGCCCGCACCGGAGTTCAACAACTCGACGAACTGGCCGTGAAACGCCTGCGCCTCGGCGCTGAGGGCCTGAAATTCCTGGCCGAGATTGCCAAACATCGACGCGATCGCAACCGATACCTCGTCCTGTGCCGCGGGCGCGATTGCGCTGGTGGGGCCCACCGTGGTCGCGATGGCCTCCTGCAGCGACGAACGAATTTCCGCCAACTGTTGGGCCGCGCCCGCTACCACCTCGGGTACCGCGATGACGAACGACATACCAATCCCTCCGCTAAGGTCGGCCGCCAACTCCCTCTTGATAGACGTGAGATAAATATGGATTATCTGACCTGACGGTAAGGTCAAGTTACCAACGGGTATACGCAGGAAATTCACAGGAATGGCCCGGGCTACCACCCCGGACGGCGACCGGTCATCACCCAATTGAGTGGCCTGACAAGGCCTTTCACGGGCGCGAGACCACAGCTCACAAGGCCGGATCCAGGGGACGCCGGACTGCGCCGGCGGCCAGATGTTTAGGTGGCTACGCGATCGGCGGTGCGCCGATCGCCTGCGCCAGCTGCTCGGGCAGGAAGACCAACAGGCCGGGCAGGATCCCGCCGAAAGTGGTGCCCGTAAGCGGCAGTGATCCCGGCCCGAGCGCCGGGATGCTGAGCGACGCGAACTGCGGGGGCGTGAGAATTCCGCCGACCGGGATGGCGGTGATGGTCTCGATCCCGCCGGGGCCGCCGAGCAATGCCGGAAGGGACAGCGTGGCCTGGCCGTTGAGGAACCCATTGGCGATGACGGCGGGGGCATCGATCACCGCCGCGAGCGCGCCGAGCCCATCTCCGGTTTGCACGGCGCCGACAAACGTAGCCGCGCTGGACCCGGCCGCCTGGAGCGTCGCGACTGGCGGACCGAGCGCGTCAAGCGCGAGGACGAGGGGCAGCCCGATGTGAAGATCGCCGGTGTTGAGGTCCAACGTTTGCGACAGGTCGGTCACCGTCGTGAACAGGTTCGTCGCGTTCTGCGCCACCATCGCGGGCACGGAGCCGGCGGGGAGCAAATCGGTGAGGTTTTGGGCCATCTGGCCGGGGATGCCGAGTATTGGCAACAGATCCCCCAGCGCGCCGCCCGGGGTGATGTTGAGGAGCCCGCTGACGGGATCTTGGATCACGTTGAGGTTGGTGAACACCGGGGCCAAGAAGGCGCCGCCGACTTGGAGCAGCCCGCCGGTGACGTCGCCGCTCATCACGGTCTGCAAACCGGTCTGAAGGTTTGCCGGAAACGCGGTCAGGCCGGCCATGACATCGACGCCGGCGTTGTGCACCGACGCGGTGACCAACTGCGCGTAGCCGATTTGGTTGTTCACGAATTGCTGCGCGGCGGGTAAGACGCCCTGCACGGCCGCCGGCAGGCTGGCCAACTCTGCGGGCAGGTTCTGAAGCGCGCTCGGTAAGCCGGTGACGATGGCCTGGCCGTAGGCCAGCTGGTTGGTGACGAACTGGTGGAGTAGCGGAGCGGGCTGTGCCGTAATGGCTGCGCCGAGGCTTTCCACGTTGGCGACGGTGTTGGAGATCAACATCTGGTACGGCGCCGCGACGGTGGCCCCGAACCCGCTGACGCCGTCGAGCACCGCGGCGGGTGCGCCTCCGGCGTCCAGCAGCGTCTGCTCGACGTTGGCGGCCTCGGCGGTCAGGTAGGCGCCCACCCCCGCGCTCATCAGCCCGACGAATCGCTCGTGAAAAGCCTGCGCTTGGGCGGTCAGGGTTTGGAACTGCTGACCGAAGTCGCCGAACATCGAGGCCAGCGCAATCGATACCTCGTCCTGTGCCGCGGCCGCGATACCGGTCGTGGGCCCGGTCGCCGTTGCGGCGGCCTCGGCCACCGCCCTACGAATGCCCGCCAGATCCCCGGCCGCTCCCTCGATCAACTCCGGCGTCACGCTCACGAACGACATCTCCGACTCCTGACTCTTCGCGTCGATGGCCAGTTCTTACTTACAAGTAAGATTTTTTCGGCGCGGCCGACGAAGACCATCGGTCAGAGCGCGTAGAAAACCACGCGCGGGGGTCGTAGATCGGGCCCAACGACGCCGCGTTGGCACCGCATCAGGGCTTCTAGGCGCGCAGTTCGGCGCCGACGGTCTCCGCGGCGTGTCGCACCGCGGCGTCTCGAGCGGCGCTGGCGTCGTCTTCGGTGAGCGTGCGATCCGGCGCACGGAAGCGCAGGGCGAACGTCAGCGATTTGCGGTGCTCGCCGATCTGGGGACCCGTGAACACGTCGAAGAGTTGGAGGTCTTCCAACAACTCGCCGGCCCCCTCACGCACGGCGTCCGCGACCGCCTGCGCGGGAACGTGCGCGGGCACCACCAGGCTGACGTCCTGAAACACCGCCGGGAACGGCGACACCCTCGGGGTCGGCAGCATTTCGACGATGGGGATCGCGTCGAGGTTCAACTCCATGGCGCAGGTGCCCTTGGGCAGGCCGGAGCGCTCGATCACGGCGGGATGCAGCTGCCCCGCGTGACCGACACAGGTCTCCCCCACCAGCACTTCGGCGCAGCGACCCGGATGCCACGGCAGCTGTTGGGTGGCCCGCAGACGTACGTCGATCCCGCTGGCGCGCGCGACGATTCGCACCGCCTCGAACGCGTCGGCGGCCTCGACATGGCGGCCGGGGCCCCAGGGCCCCCGCGGTTCGCGCAGCCCGGTCAGCACCGCGGCGACGTGCTGCGGCTGGCGCGGCAGGGACGCGTCCAGGATGGCGATCTCGGCGTCGGTGGGCCGGCGGTGGACCGGGACGAGCTCGACGCCGCGCGTGGATTCGGTCGGCTGCACCACCTGCGCCAGCGCGTACAGCGCGGCATCGACCAACCCCCGGGAGACGTTGCGCGACAAGGCTTCCAGCAGCGCGGGCAGCAGCGTGGTCGCCAGCTCGGGGCGGTCGGCCTCGAGTGGGTTGAGCACGTGCGTCGTCGTGCGCCGCGGGTCGTCCGCGGGAAGCCCCCACAGGTCGAAAACACCGGCGGGCAAGAACGGGGTCGGAAGTATTTCAACGTAGCCGGCCAGGGCCAGCGACTTGCCGATCGCGCGGCGCCGCCTCTGCACCGCGGTAAGCCCGCGGCCCGCCGGGGCCGAGGGCAGCACCGACGGGATGACCTCCAACCCCTCGAGCCGCATGACCTCCTCGACCAGGTCGGCCGGCTGCAGCAGGTCCGGGCGCCAGCTCGGTGGCGTCACGGTCAGCGCGTCACCGTCTTCGACCACCGTGGCGCCGATTTGGCGCAGGCGCCGCACGGTCGCGCCGGGCGGATACGCCACCCCGGCGAACCGGTCCGGCAGGTCGGCGGCGATCCGGATCGGCGGAAGCAACCAGTCATCGACCGGGGGGTCCCCGCGCCAATCGGTCAGCGTCGGCGACACCGCTCCCCCGGCGATCTCGGCCAGCAGCGCGGCGCAGCGGTCGAGCGCGGCCACGGAGATGGCCGGATCGACCGCACGCTCGTAACGCCGCGCGGCCTCGCTGGGCAGGTGCAACCTGCGCTGGGTGCGCGACACCCCGGCCGGGTCCCACACCGCCGCCTCCAGCAGCACGTCGGTGGAATCGTCGCGCACCTCGGTGCTGGCCGCCCCCATGACGCCGGCGATCGCCGCGGTCGCCACGTCGTCGACGATGAGGACGTCGGCCGGATCGAGCCGGCGCTCGACGTCGTCGAGCGTGACGACGGTCTCCCCGGGCCGGGCGAACCGGACACCGAAGCCCCCGGTGATGCGGTTGCGGTCGTGGGCGTGCATCGGGTGGCCGAGTTCGATCATCACGTAGTTGGTGACGTCCACCGCCGGGTAAGTCGCGCGGATGCCGGACAGCAACAGCCTGCGCTGCAGCCACCACGGCGACACAGCGGCGGGGTCGATCCCGGTGACCGGCCGCAGCGCGAAACGGCGCACCCCCGTCTCGGCCTGCACGGTCAGCGGCCAGGCCTCCCCTTCGGCCGGCAGCGGCTTCACCTCCGCCGGGTCTACGAAGTTCAGGTCGTAAGCGCAGGCGATCTCCCGCGCCAGGCCGCGCACCGACATGCCGTAGCCGCGGTCCGGGGTGATCGCGAGGTGAAAGACCACGTCGTCGAGCCCCAGCACCTTTGCGGCGTCGGCGCCGGGCGCGGCGGTATCGGGCGGCAGCACCAGGATCCCGGAATGGTCTGCGCCCAAGCCGAGCTCGGCGGCCGAGCAGATCATCCCGTCGGAGTTACGGCCGTAGGTCTTGCGGGCCGTGATCGCGAATCCCCCCGGCAGCGTGGTGCCCGGCAGGGCGACCACCACGAGGTCGCCGACCGCAAAGTTCGTTGCCCCGCATACGATTCCGCGCGGCTCGCCCTCCCCTACGTCGACCAGGCAGGCCCGGATCGGCTTCTTGAAGCCGGTGAGCTCTTCGATGGCGGTGACCAAGCCAACGGTCAGCGGGCCGTCGACCGGGCCGAGCGTGATGACCTCTTCGACCTCGTGGCCGATGCGCACCAGCGTCTGCTCAAGCTCGGCGGGATCGACGTCCCATTCCGGGGCGCCCGCGCGCACGACCTCGCGCAGCCAGCTGTAGGGAAGCCGCATCAGGCACCGACCCCGAAGGGCAGCGAAAACCGGATGTCGCCCTCGACCATGTCGCGCATGTCGGGGATCCCGTTGCGGAACTGCAGGGTGCGCTCCAGGCCCATGCCGAACGCGAAGCCGGAGTAGACATCGGGGTCGATTCCGGCCGCCCGCAACACGTTGGGGTGCACCATTCCGCAGCCGCCCCACTCGACCCAGTCGGCGCCGCCCTTCTTGTTCGGGAACCACACGTCGACCTCGGCGGACGGTTCGGTGAACGGGAAGAAGTGCGGCCGGATGCGGGTGCGCGCGGTAGGTCCAAACTCGGCCCGAGCGAACGCGTCCAGCGTTCCCCGCAGGTGCGCCATCGTCAGACCGCGATCCACCGCCAGCCCCTCGACCTGGTGGAACACCGGGGTGTGGGTGGCGTCGAGTTCGTCGGTGCGGAAGGTGCGCCCGATCGAGATGATGTAGACGGGCAGGTCGCGCTCCAGCAGGGTGCGCACCTGCACCGGCGAGGTGTGGGTGCGCAACAGCTGGCGGGAATCTTCCGGCGCGATATAGAAGGTGTCCTGCTCGCTGCGGGCGGGGTGGTCGGCGGGGAAGTTCAGCGCGTCGAAGTTGAACTGCTCCGTTTCGACCTCGGGCCCCTCGGCCAGCTCCCATCCCATCGCGACGAAGGTGTCGGCGATGTGTTCGGCCAGGATCGTGATCGGGTGCCGGGCGCCGGGGGGCTGCCGCGTTGAGGGCAGCGTGACGTCGATGGCCTCGGCGACCAGGACCGCGGCGTCGCGCTCGGCGCGCAGCGTCGCAAGCCGTTCGTCGTAGTCGCGTTGGGCCTCGCCGCGGGCGGCGTTTACCCGCTTTCCGGCGTCGGCGCGCTGTTCCTTGGGCACGGCGCCCAGCGCTTGTCGCGCCAACGCCAGCGGCGAGCGGTCACCGAGATGCGCGGTCTTGGCCCGCGCCAAAGCGTCCAGGTCGTCGGCGCGGGCGAAGGCCTCCCGGGCGGAGCTGACCGCCTCGGCCAACGCTTCCGGCGACAGGTCGACGGGTTGATCGCCCACGCGGCGGCACTCTCCTTGCTGACGAGGCTGTTGGAAGGGCTGAAGTCGCTCAGCGCAAGTGCCGATCATAGGGGATTCGGTGCACGGCGCTCGGCGCGTGCTGGGCGGACGGCCGGGTGGTGGCTAGCCGGTCACCGCGGGTTGCGGGACGGTCAGCGCGCCGCGCCCGGCGCCCAGTTGGACGATCTTGTGGGCCGCCAGCGCGCCGAGCGCACCGAACACCGGCGCGGCGGCCATCGTCCCCCAGTGGTGCGCCAGCACCAGGAAGCCGAACCCCGAGGACGCGACCAGCATCAGCAACCGCACCGGGGTCCAGTGGACCGGCTGCCGGAAGCGGGCCGACACGAGCACGCCCAGGACCACCGCCACGGTGTGACCCGCGTCGGTGAAATCGCCGCCGATGATCGCCGCGGCCAGCCCCGCGGCCACCCACCAGCCGACCCAGGCCGCCCGCCAGCGCGCCGGGATCACCGCCGTCATCGCCCCGAGCACGGCTAGGGCGCCATAGCTCATCCCGACGTCGCTGGCGCGGGTGACCGACAACGGCAGCCAGCCGAGCTCGACGGCCGCCGCGAGGGCGGCGGCCACCAGCAGCGTGGCGCCGATGTGGCCGACGACGAACGCCACCACCAGCCGGATGGTGCGCAGATGTAGCTCCGCCAGCGCGAGCAGGCAGGTCAGAAACGGCAACCAGAAGTACAGCGGACCCGCGTCGACGACCAGCGCGCTGCCCAGCAGGGTGCCGATGTGGCCGTGCGCCAGGTTGTGCAGGTTGGTGCTGGCGCGCTCAACGAGCACGTCGTGCGCGTGGGGGCCGAGCGCCAAGATGGCGCAGCTGATGGCGAACAGAATCGCCACGTACCCCACGGTGAACCGGACCCGGGCGAGCCGGGCGAAGATGCCCCCAATCATTGGGGTCCATTATGTCGGCTAATTTGTATCTGAAGTGTGATCGGACGCTGTCAACTCCCTAAGAGTTCCAAGCGATAGATCGCCAGGTCCGACGGCACACCCGAGGTTTTGGCCGCAAACACCGGTTTACGTGCGCGTTTGGCGGCGACGCCCAAAGCGTCCAGCTCGCGTTGCGGAATGAGATCCAGTGACGAACTCGACACCATGATGCCGCCCTTGGTGGCGCGTTCCATGACGCGGGCGGCGACGTTGACGTCCACGCCCAGCCAGTCGGCGGCCATCCGCTGCGGCCGGCCGGTGTGGATGCCGACCCGCATTCGCGGCGTATAGCCCGCCACCTCGACCTCTTTCAGCTCCGCCGTGGCGGGCAGCACCGCGCGCAGGGCGACGGTCGGTTCGCGGAACACGGCCATCAGCCCGTCGCCCATGCGTTTGACGATCTGGCCGCCGGCGTCGAGGAGCGGCGGCTCGACGGCCCGCGCCACCTGCCGCAGCAGCGTCAGGGCCGCGTCGTCGCCGGCGCGCAGCGACCACGTCGAGAAACCGACCAGGTCGGTGAAGACGATCGTGACCTCAGGGTTCGCCGGCCGCCGCGAGACGGTCTCGGTGAGCGCCTGCCAAACCTGCAGCACGCCCAGGCTGAGTTCACGGGAGGCGGCTTCGCGATCCCCGAGGAGCCGGTCGGCGGCCCGGGCCGCGGCGCGCGGGCCGCCCTCGCCCGCGGTGGAGAGCGGGTCCCCGAATTCGGGATCGCCGGGCAGCAGCCGCCGCGCCTGCCGGATGAATCCCACTACGCCGGGGTGGTGATTGGTGGCATGCAGCAAGCTGGCCGGCGACCGCCTCCTCTCGGCGGCCGGCGCCACGGTGGTGACTGCCTCTTCGGATTCGCCGGACTCAATATCTCGACGTCCAACATCCACATCGCCAAGGGTAGGCGGTGCCGACGGACGCGGGCCGCCCGGTCGCCGGCGACCCGGCCGTCAGGCGCCCGGGCACCTCACAAGCCTGCCAATCACACGGGCGCGGCGGCGCTGTCGAGACTCGGTAACACCGCGGCGCGGCACATCGCCAAATCGTAGACAACATACGTTGTCAAAGTTATCGTGGGCGAAGGTAGGTGCGCAGGAGGCTCCCTAATGCGTTTGTCAAGCCGCGTTGGTGCTGCCGGCCGGGTTGTAGGGCTGTCGGGTGCGCAACA
>NZ_LQPJ01000034.1 GCF_002101785.1 Mycobacterium palustre | reverse complement strand
AATCGGTTCGCCGGCCCGTCCGCGGGTGGCTACGCCCCCCCACCGCCCGGGCCGGCGATCCGGACCCTGCCGACGGAGTCGTACGCCCCGTGGCTGTCGCGGGCGCTGGCGTTCGTCATCGATTACCTGCCCTACGTCGTCGTGCAGGCCATCGGCTCGTGGATCATGTTCGCCACCCAGCAGTCGGCGTGCGTCACCGACGTCACCCAGTACACGGTCAACCAGTACTGCGCGACCCAGGACTCGACCACCGGCGTGCTGGCGCAGTGGTTGGCGACGCTGATCGGGCTGGCCTACCTGGTCTGGAACTACGGCTACCGGCAGGGCACCACCGGGTCGAGCCTGGGTAAGTCGGTGATGAAGATCAAGGTGGTCAGCGAGGTCACCGGCGCGCCGATCGGCTTCGGGATGTCGGTGGTTCGCCAGATCGCGCACATCGTCGACGCCATCATCTGCTTCATCGGTTTCCTTATGCCGCTGTGGGATTCCAAGCGCCAGACGCTCGCCGACAAGATCATGTCCACGGTGGTCCTGCCGATCGAAGAGTGACGGCGGCCCCTGGTGGCGTCGCCGCCGGCGCGGGCCTCACTAGGCTGAGCGTCGATGAGCGACGACGGTAAAGCACACCACGAGTTCAAGGGGCTGGCCACCAAGGCCATTCACGCCGGCTACCGCCCGGACCCGGCGACCGGGGTGGTCAACGCCCCCATCTACGCCAGCAGCACCTTCGCGCAGGACGGCGTCGGGGGCCTGCGCGGGGGCTTCGAGTACGCGCGCACCGGCAACCCGACCCGGGCCGCGCTGGAGGCGTCGCTGGCCGCCGTCGAAGACGGCGCCTTCGGGCGCGCGTTCGCCAGCGGGATGGCCGCCACCGACTGCGCGCTGCGCGCGATGCTGCGCCCCGGCGACCACGTGGTCATCCCCAACGACGCCTACGGCGGCACCTTCCGGCTGATCGACAAGGTGTTCACTCGGTGGAACATCACCTACACCCCGGTGGCGCTGTCGGATCTGGACGCCGTGCGCGCCGCCGTCACGCCACGGACCCGGCTGGTGTGGGTGGAAACGCCGACCAACCCGCTGCTGTCCATTGCCGACGTCGCCGCGATCGCCGAGGTCGGCACCCAAAACTCGGCAAAGGTGTTGGTGGACAACACCTTTGCGTCTCCCGCCCTGCAGCAGCCCCTGACGCTGGGCGCCGACGTGGTGCTGCACTCGACCACCAAATACATCGGCGGCCACTCCGACGTGGTGGGCGGCGCGCTGATCACCAACGACCGAGAGCTCGACGACGCGTTCGCGTTCCTGCAGAACGGGGCCGGCGCGGTGCCCGGCCCGTTCGACGCCTACCTGACGATGCGCGGCCTGAAAACCCTAGTTTTGCGGATGCAGCGGCACAGCGAAAACGCCTGGGCCGTCGCGGAATTCCTCGCCGCGCATCCCGCGGTGAGCACCGTGTTGTATCCGGGCCTGCCGGACCACCCCGGGCACGACGTCGCGGCCCGGCAGATGCGCGGCTTCGGCGGCATGGTGTCGGTGCGGATGCGCGGCGGCCGGCGCGCCGCCGAAGACCTGTGCGCCCGCACGGAGGTGTTCATTTTGGCCGAGTCGCTGGGCGGCGTGGAGTCGCTGATCGAGCTGCCCAGCGCGATGACGCACGCGTCGACCGCCGGTTCCCAACTGGAGGTTCCCGACGATTTGGTACGGCTGTCGGTGGGCATCGAGGACGTCGACGACCTGCTGGCCGACCTCAAGCAGGCCCTGGCCTAGCTGTACTCGGCCAGGACGTTGGTAGCAGGCGTGTCGGCTTGATGTGAGGAGAACCCCCGGGTGGGGTGTGGCGTGTCG
>NZ_LQPJ01000033.1 GCF_002101785.1 Mycobacterium palustre | reverse complement strand
TTCGATTTGGACGTGGTGGCGGGCAAGCCGCGACCCGGCGACTACCAATACGCGATCAACAACTCGTTCGGCTTCGGTGGCCACAACGTCGCCATGGCCTTCGGCCGTTACTGAGCGGCCTGACCGAGAGTCCCTGCGCCACAACATGATTCGTCACAGTGACGTATTGCGGACGATGGCCGGGGCGAGGGGAGCGGCGGTGGGGTAGGACGCTGACCGCGTTATCGACATCACGCAAGCCTCGATAGCGACGAGTGCCGGGCGCAACTTGCCAACGACGGGTTCGACGCCGTAAACGCACGGCGCCAAAGATCCCGAGTGCGGACAATCGCAGCCGTCTTGGTCGCGAGGCGTAGGTGGAAGGTCGTCGCCGATGTTGTGTCAGTTGAGCAGTCGCAGGAAACACCATGCGCCCCACCGTAATTCGTCACAGTGACGTATCGCCTGTGGCGCGCGGTCCTGGACAGGGGTTAGGCCCGGTCGATCGCCGGCTGCGTTGCCGCTATACCTTGCGAAAGGTTCGTTGGAATCTCCGCCGATCGTCGATGGGCGGCGACCAAGCCGAACGCGCAAGCCGAACGCGCGCGGATGCCGACGCTTGGGCGTTCGGTGAACCTCGAGCCCCAGTGGGGTTACACGTGGACCGCACGCGAGCAGGTCCCTTATCTGAGCAGCAACTCGTCGCCCCGTTTTACCGATAAGCGACATTATGTCAGGTCAACCCACTGCACCACCCGCCTTCTTGCCGGCTACCGCTCCTCCCATCGTTTCGGTTGCCGTGCAGTGCTTTCCGCCTGCACCCACCTCGCCTGAGCGCCCGGCCCAGTCCGCCCCGGCGCCTGTTTCGGAGCGCTCACTGCTGGAGGCGCGGAGTCAGTGCAATAACAGGGATCTCACGCGAAGTCATTGCACGGTGTTGGGACCAGCCGAGAGTCTCGGCGGCAAAACGATCCCTCAGGTCGTGACGTTTCGCGATCGACGACGACTGTCGCGATGGCCGCGAAGCTCTCAGTGCCGACTTCCACAAGAACTTCTGGGTGCGCGACCACCTTGTAATGCCGGGGACCTGTTGGCTAGGAAAATCGCGGTCATCGCGCGGCGCTCCCCGCGGTTTGGAGGTGTGCGTGCGCAGCGTCGAGTGCGGGTGCCAGGCGCTGCAATTGGCGAGTGACTGATGCCAGGTCTCCGAACGCCGAGACCAGGACGTGGTCGGCGCCGGCGTCGAGGTGGTCGATGATGCGTTGCGCGACCTGCTCTGGTGTGCCGGCTGCCGCGACCGTGTCGAAGAACTTGTCAGTTTGGTGGTCGAGGTCATCGTCGGACAGCCCGAACCGTTTCAATCCGGCGCGATAGTGCCCGATCTGGGTGCCGATAGATAACCGCTGCCGGTAGGCGGCCAGCGTTTCTTCGGTCGGGTCGACCAGCACACTTTGTTCGGGAATCAATAGCGGGTGGGGGCCAAGTCGTTGGCGTGCTTCGGCGGTGTGGGCGACGGGCACGAAATAGGGGTGGGCGCCGTCGGCGGCTTCGGCGGCCACGTCGAGCATTTTGGGCCCGACGGCGGCGATGACGGTGGGAAACGGCGGCACCTCCAGCGGGCCCCGCTGGGCTTCGCAACGCATCCGTTGCAGGTACTGGCGCATCGTGGCAAGCGGTGTGCGGTAGTCGGCGCCTACCTGGCCGGCCTGGATCGGATGTCCGATGCCGATCCCGTTGATGAATCGGCCGGGATAGGCCTCGGCCAGCGTGGCGCCGGCGGCCTGGGCGGCCTCGGGGGCGCGCGCCCACACATTGGCGATCCCGGCCCCGGCGGCCAGCCGCTGTGTGGCCGCCAGCCAGATCCCCAACTGCGCGTAGACATCTCGGCCGCCCACGCCTTCGCCCGTCCAAATCGAACCGTAGGTAGTCAGGGCGTCCAGGCGGCGTAACGCATCGCGTTGGGCGGTCGCGGTGTCGCTGAAGTGTTCGGGGCCGCCCAGCCATATCCCGAACGGGCCCAGGGTTTGCCGCGCCATCTGGTTAACTTGAGACATACTCAATTACCATAGTGAGGGTACCTCAACTTGACAACGCCTCGGACTCGCCGGCAGCGTGCCGACGCACAACGCAACTATGCGCGGCTCATCGCCGCCGCCGATGACGCGTTCACCCGTGACGGCATCGGCGCATCCCTGGAGAAAATTGCCAAAACCGCCGGGGTGGCTATCGGAACCGTTTACTCCCACTTCCCCACTCGCGAAGATCTCCTCGCGCACCTGATCGCCGAGCGCATGACCCGGCTCACCG
>NZ_LQPJ01000032.1 GCF_002101785.1 Mycobacterium palustre | reverse complement strand
TGACGGTGGGGGCGCCGGCAGCGGCGGGCGGTGGGGATAGCAGCCTGGGCCGGCGGATCCCACCACGCCCGGGGCACCGCACGGATGATCCCCAGGGTTGCCGGTGATGGCGTCGGGCAGTGTCCGATTCGGTGGGCCGCCCTGACCCGTGCGCGGGTATGGCACCGGCAGCGGTGGCGTCCCCGGCTGGCCGGTTTGGGGATCGGTTAACTGCGACGGCAACAGGGTGTTGGGGTCGACGCCCAGATCAGAGAACGCGGCGTCGACGAACGGCTGGACGAACTGGCCCGGCAATAGATTGGCGAGGTATGGCTTGAAAAATGGCCCGCCTGAGACGGCTTCACCGAGTGCCAATAGGTACGGTGAGAGCTTGTTAATCGATTCCTGAACCTTGTCCTTGCGGTTGTCCAGGATTCCCAGCAGACCGTTGATCTTGTCCAACGCCGGGCGCAGCTGCTGGCGGTTTTCGCCGATGAATCCCTGTAGCTGTTTGGCCAGTGCGGAGATGTCGCCCGAGATCCGGTCCAGTGCGGCTCGTTGCGTGACCAGTTGGCGCAGTAAAGCGTTCGAGTCTGCGATCAGCTGCACCACCTGCTCGCTGCGTTGAGCCAGAACGGCGGTGGACTTGCGCGCGTTGGCCAGTAGCTGCCGCAGCTTCTCGTCGCGGTCGGCCAATGTTTTGGAAAAGCGCGATATGCCTGCTACGGCGGCGCGCAGCTCGGGCGGTGTCTGGGAGAACTCCTCCGCCAGCGTCGATAGCGATGCGTTGAGCTGGGTGGTGTCCAAGGCGTCCACCGTGGTCGCCAGATCACCTAGCGCATCGGTGATTTCGTACGCAGGTGTGGTTCGCTCCAAGGGGATTGGCTGGGTGAGCTGGCCGCTTCCGCGTGGGATGACCTCCAAAACCTTGACGCCCAGAAGGCTTTTCGTCTTGACTGCCGCTTCGGTGCGGTCTCCGAGGTGGACGTTGTCGGTGATTTTGAAGGTGACCAGCACTCGCGCGCCCTGCAGCTCGATGTTGGAAACTTTGCCGACGTGGTAGCCGGCCACCTGCACCTCCTCGCCGGGCTGAAGACCACCGGCCTCGGCGAAGAATGCTGAATACGTTTTGTCGGTGTTCAGCAGCGGCAGCTCGTCGACGTGTAATGCGGCGAGCACCACGCCGATGGCGACCCCGACGCCGATCGCGCCCAGGCGAGCCAGGTTGCGCTCGGAACGAAGCTTCTTACGCGTCATTTCGGTGTGCACCGCCCAGAGCTTTGGCCGGCCAGCTTCACGTACACCGGTTGGCCGCCTTTGCCGTTCACCTTGAGCACCAAATCGCACAAGTAGAACGCGAAGTAGTCGCCGTAAAGGCCCTGACGCCCCAGCACCTGGTAGGCATCGGGCAGGGTGGCGAGCAGATTATCGAGATAATCGTGGTCGGCAAGAGCGATGGTCGCAGCGCGATCAGCCTGCGGCACCGCGGCGGCAAACGGCGGGCGGACCTGTCCCAGCAGGCCGGCTAACGATCCGGCTGCTGCGTCGGTGGCGGCCACCGCGGCGCTGATGTCGGTTTTGCGGGCGGAAAGCCCCGCGACCAGCTTCGCCAGGGAGGTCACCGTTTTATCGAATTGCCCACTCTGCTCGGCGAGGGATCCGAGCAGAGAATTTAAATTAGCCACCACTTCGCCAATCAACTGGTCGCGGTCGGCTAACGAGGTGGTCAGCGAGGCGGCTTGTGACAGAAACGAATTGATGGTCGCGCCTTGCCCTTGGAATGCCTGCACCAGTTGGCCGCTGAGCGCATTGACCTGATCGGGATTCAATGCGCGAAACAGCGGCCGAAAGCCGCCGATTAGCGCATCGAGATCCAGCGCCGGTGCCGTGCGCTGGATCGGGATGGTGTCTCCCGGCTTCAGGACGGCAGTGCTGCCCGGTCCGTCTTGCAGTTCCAGATACCGGTCCCCGACGAGGTTGTCGTAACGGATCACAGCGCGGGTGCCGTGCGTGAGAAGCACCGAGTCATCGGCGCTGAACTCCACCAGAGCGGTATTAGCCGGCGTAATGGTGATGCGCTTGACCTTGCCGACCTCAACACCGGCGATGCGGACGAACTGTCCGTCGGCCAACCCCGTGACGCTGGTGAACTCGGCGCGATACGTCTTGGTCGGCTCGAAGCGGAGCTGGGCGTATACCAGCAGCAGTGCAAACGTCCCGGCTGTGCAGACGCACGTGAATAGCGTCAACCGGACGATGGTGCCACGCAGCGTTTGCATCATTGCCAAATCCTTTGCGTCATTGCATCGGTCACGATCCAGGCGGCGACGGTGTATCCGCGGGGGCCAGCGGTGTGTTCGCGGGCCCCGTCGGTGCGTCCGCCGGCGGCGGAGGGGCTCCGGGGGGCGGGGGATAAAGCGGCGTCCCGTCGGGCCCGTACAACGGCGCGCCGTACGGCGGTCCGCCCGGATATGTCAGCGTCACCGGGCCTGGCGCCGGTCCAGGTATGCACTGCCGGATGCTTGGCGGCTGGGGTATCGCGCGTGTCACCGGAGCGAAGTCCGCGTAGCACGGGTGGCCGAGACCGATGTTGGGCCGATAATCGAGTCCGGTGCCAAATCCCGTGTTGGTCACCAGCTGGCGGACCGGGTAATTCTTGGATACGTCGGGCAGCGAGCCGCAGCTGGGCTTGCCGCCCGGGCCACCCTTGGCTGCGACAATGGGGAGGTTGTCCGGGTAAACGTATGGGTCGCTGCCCCAGATGACCGAGCCGTCGAGGATGACGGACTTACCGTTGCCGCCGATACCCTGGTATCCCCCGTGGTCGAGGAAGAACTTGGCCCCGACCAGAAGGCACGTGTATTCGGGGTTGTATTTCAACAGCAGATCAGTTGTCGGCCTGAGCAAGTCGACAGCTTTGACGAGGTTGCCTTCGTTCGGCGCGAGTAGCTCAATGCCCGAATTGGAGAACCCAATCGTGCTCAGCAACAGCGCATCCAGATCGCCGGTGTGAGCGGTGATCGTTTTGCTTGTGGTGCTCAGGTGGTCAAGGGTTGCCAAGATGCTCGGCGCCGCGGCGCTATAGGTGTCGGCGACCTCCTTCACCGACCGCACGTCCTCGCGTGCTGTGTCCATCAGTGGGTTGATGGTTTGCAGCACCTGGTTTGCGTCGGTGGTGGCTCGGCCGATGACTGCGCCTTTGCCGCGCAGCCCTTGCGCGAGGGCGCTCAGGACGGCGTTCAATTTCACCGGGTCGACGCGGTCAAGCAGGTTCTGAAGATTCTGGAACAGCGTGTTGACTTCGCTGGTCACGTTGCGGGACTTGATGATTGCTCCGGCGGCCAACGTCCGGCCGCTTGGATGATCGGGAGACACCAAGTCGACGTACTTGGCGCCGAATATCGAGGTGGAACGGATTTGCGCCCCCACGTTGGCCGGGATGTAGCGCAAGTCGCCGGGTTCAAGGCGCAATTTCAATCGGGCGGTCGACTGGTCGGATTCGACGCTGACCACTCGGCCCACTTCTACGCCGCGCATCTTGACCTTCGCACCGGCTTCCATGATCAAACCGGATCGATCGGAGATCACCGTTACCGGCACATCGGAGTTGAACGCCCCGGTGAACATCGCCGAGCACAGCGCGATGATGGCGACGACCGCCGCGGCCAACCCGAGAGTCCACCAGGCCGGGCGGAGCCGGGGTCGCCGTGCCCGGTGCATCGCGGTTCGCTGGATACGCATGAATCACCCTGCGTAATGGAAGTCGCCCGACTGGCCGTAGATGGCCAGCGAAACCAACATCGAGATGGAGGTGGCAGCGATAAGGGACAGGCGCACCGCCCGTCCTACCGCCTCACCCACTCCGGCTGGCCCGCCCGAGGCGTGATAGCCGTAATAGGTGTGGATCAACATGATCACGATCCCCATTGCGATCGCCTGTAGGAACGACACCACGACGTTGTTGGGATTAAGAAAAGCGTGGAAGTAATGGTTGTAGACGCCGCTGGATTGGCCGAAGCTCATGGTCGCGACCTGAGAGGCCATAAACGATGACACCAATGCCACGCAATACAGGGGGATAACTACGATCACCCCGGCGACCACCCGGGTCGATGTCAGATAGGCCACCGACCTGATGCCCATCACTTCGAGCGCGTCGATCTCCTCGTTGATGCGCATCGCACCCAATTGAGCGGTCGTGCCGGCACCGATCGTGGCTGCCAGGGCCACGCCGGCGATCAACGGAGCAGCCAGGCGGACATTGAAATAGGCGGAGACAAAGCCCATCAGGGCCTCCAGGCCAATGTGGGCGAGCTGCTTGTAGCCGACAACTGCTTCGAGGGCGCCCACGGACAAATTCAGCATTGCGACGATGACCACGGTGCCGCCGATGACAGCCAGCGCGCCGACACCCAAACCCATTTGCGCGACCAAGCGCAGCGTCTCCGCCTTGTAATTCACCGCGACGTCGCCAACCGCCCGAAGGGTGCGCGCGTAGAACTGCGTTTGCAGGCCGAGGCGGTCGAGGTCGGCGGCGAACCGGGCCAACCGGTGCTGGAACGAGTGTGGGAATCTCGCGGGAGCGGAGCTCATATCGTGACCGTGAATTTCAAAGCGATGGCAGTGGCTACAAGGTTGATGATGAACAACGCCACGAAGGTGTACACCACGGTCTCGTTGACGGCGTTGCCTACGCCGGCCGGTCCGCCCTTCACGGAGACTCCCTTGTAGCAGGCGATCAAGCCGGCGGTAAGTCCGAACAAACCGGCCTTGATGAGTCCGACGACTACGTCCGCAGCATGGGTGATGAGCGTCATGCTCGCCACGAACGCACCCGGCGTGACATCCTCGACGAACACTGAGAAGACGAACGCCCCGACGACCCCAGTGAGCACGACCACCGAGGACAGCATCACCGCAACGAAAGCCGCAGCCAAAACGCGCGGCACCACTAATCTTTGGATCGGATCCAGACCCATCACGCGCAGCGCGTCAAGTTCCTCCCTGATGGTTCGCGCACCCAGGTCAGCACACATCGCCGTCGCACCAGCCCCGGAGACCACCAAGACCGTCACAACCGGCCCAAGCTGGCTCACCATGCCGTAAGACGTGGCGGTTCCGGCCAGGTCAGCAGCCCCGGCTTCGAGCAACAAAATGTTGAAGGTGAACGCTAGGAGCACCGCAAACGGGGCGGCAAGAAAGATCGCCGGCAAAATCGACACCCTGGCCACAAACCATGCCTGTTTCAACATCTCTTCCCAGGCGAAGGGCCGACGCGGAATCGCGATCAACGTGTCGGTAGCCATGGCGATGAAGCCACCGACGGCGCGGAAGGGCTTGGCAACGTCCGGCGCCGACGCGGGGCGGATCAGGTCAGCGACCCTGGGCGTCAGCCCGACGACCCGATCCTGGTCAGCAACCACGACTTTCTTCTCCCTTTCGGCGCATCGGTTCCCTCCAGCGCGGCCAAGTGTGACCGGCATTACTCATCTGGGCGTCGCCACTGTCACCTGTGCGAAGAAATCCGGGCGAAATCGCCCTCCCCTGCCGCGCGGTGTCGGCGGGCCTGCTCACATGCGGTGCGCGTCGCGGCAGTGTCAGAGGTCCCACTCCAATGGGAGCTCGAGCAGGTCTTGGGTCAGGATGTGCGGCCGATACTGCGGGATGAAGTCCTTCGCCAGGCGCAACCCGGGCAGGCGATCGGCCAGCTTGTTGAGGACGAGCTTGGCCTCCAGCCGCGATACCGGGGCTCCGAGGCAGAAGTGGGCGAACTTACCGAAGGCGTAGTGCTCGCGGGCGTTCGGGCGGTCAATCTGAAACTCGGTGGGATTCGGCCACTTTTCGTCGCTCATGTTCGCTTGGGTAAGCGCCGGGCACACGAACGCGCCCTGCGGAATCGACACACCGCTGAGTTCGACGTCGCGGGTGGCGTTGCGGAAAGCGATCTTGGCCGGCGCCTTAATCCGAAGGGTCTCTTCGATTGCCGAGTCGGCGAGAGATCGATCCGCGACGAACCGCTCCCAGTTGGTGCGGTCGCGCAGCAGATGGAAGACCAGATTGCCCAGCAGCGTCGTCGTCGTCGCGTTTCCGGCACCCAACAAGATCAGGAAGTGGTGACGCAATTCGGGGTCGTTGTAGGCGTATTCGCCCTCATCCGTCTTCAAGTGCACCAACGTCGACATCAAGTCGTCGGTGGGACTGGCGCGCCGAGAGTCGATCAGCGCCTGCGCATAATCGTTGAGATCGGCGATGTCGTTGGCCATGCCCACACGTACGCTGTGCTCAAGGTTGGGGTCGACCAAACCGAACGCCGACTCTGTCCAGCGCCGCACCGTGTCGATGTCCAAGTCGTGCGCGCCCAGGATCGTGGTGATGACCCTAATCGGGAGTGGTACAGCGAACTGGCCTACAAAATCGACGTGTCCGTCACTGATGAACCCGTCAATCAATTCGGTCGTCAGAGCTTCCATGATCGGCTGGTATTGCAGAACGGTCTTGGGCGTAAACAGCCGCTTGATGTAGTAACGGTGCTCGTCGTGTGCCGGCGGGTCGTTGTTGATGAGACCGGGAAACGAATGCGGATAACCCTCGGGGAGCCGCGGCTTGACCTCATCGGGGACCTCTCCCGGGTTGTTGGCAAGTCGGGATGTGTAAGTATCGGTGTCGCGCAGCACCTCCCGACACAGATCCTCGGTCAGTACGAAGTACATCTGTAGGGCAGGAATGAACTGAACCGGGTTGTCCTCGGCGAGGGTCCGAAACACTGCATCCGGGTTGGCGAGGTGTTCCGGATCCATCGGATCGTAGGTGGCTGCCGCGATCGGACATTTTGACGGCGCCGTACCCGGCACAACGTCGAAATCACTTGCCATCCTGAGCTCCTTACCTATAGCGGCCACCGAAAAGTGCGGTTGACTGCTGGCCACCGACCCGGTCGCGGGCGAGACGGGCTCTGAATTGGCAATGTCAACTTGAAGTGGCCCCAGTGTGACGGCTAGTTTTGGCCCCCCCTTCGCGGTGCGTTGGGATTTTCTG
>NZ_LQPJ01000031.1 GCF_002101785.1 Mycobacterium palustre | reverse complement strand
AACAGGCCTAACCACTAACCCAGAGTGTCAAGGATCAACCGAAACAGAAACGTCAAGGATCAACCGACTCCAAACAGGGGCACTTTGCTGTGTGTGGATATCCAAAGGTAGTGAGGTTTTGGTGGTTCGCTAGTCCGACTGCCGTGCGCTGCGTGTGCACTTAGGCTGCTTAGGCTGCCAGCAGCAAGCACGTTTCGAGCGGTTCGCCACCCATTGATACAACTACCGAAGGTATTGGCTACCAACGTGATTCGTACGATTTTGATCTAGCCAGGGAAGCTGGCAAGCCCGACCGGGGCAACCGTCGCGAGCGTGAGCGCGATTTTGACCGGCTGAGCAGGCCGCAGAGCGACCGTCGCTAGCCCGCCGATAAGAGACTACCGGCCAGGTGCTATCACCGGCGAGGACGCCTACCGCGCGGCTAATAAGGTGAACCGGCAAATAGGAGCGTTGAAAGCGCTACCGCCAGGGCACTCGTTAGAGTGGTGATTTGGTGCTTAAGCGCATGTGCAGCGCACGAATTCGGTTGGAAACCCTCTGACCGGCATTGATAGGCTGACCCCGTCAGGTTGACCACCTGGCACACGATTCTTGAACGCTGGTTTGACTGGTCAAGAAACCAAGCAGGGTGCGAGACTGGGTGCGCGCCAATTGTCAGGTTTTGAATGGGAGGGAGTCAGTCGAATGGGTCTACGGGATGAGTTAAGCAAGCATGAGGATTTTGAGGCCCAGCGCGAGGCCGAACGTATCGAGAATGTCCGCAAGGTGGAAGAACTGATCGCTGAATTTGTCCAGCTTGCCAAGGAACGCGGGATTCCACCCACCGATTCATATAACGGGTTCACAGGCTGGATCGTGGAGCCCAAAGAACTTGATCGGCTGGGTATTTCGGTCCACGGCGACACAAAAGCGCACGATTACACGGGTTGGTCCCCCATCAGCGCTGCCGAAATACTCGACAAGATCTATTACGTCCACACGCTCGAACGGGCCTTGACTTGGCGCTTATCCCGCAGCTAGGCAGATTCGGCAAGTTCTGAAAGCCGTTGCACTAGAAGTGTCTTTCTCTCGTCAGTAGCCGCTGTCTACTGCATAGCCATGTTTGGAGTCGAATGACCTAAGAAGGCTTGGACTTCGGCAGCACTAGCGCCAACATGGCTCAGCATCGTTGCGCCGAAATGACGCAAGTCATGGATATGAACGCCAGGGCGATTGGCCTTAGCCAATGCCGGTTGATATGGCTGTGACAGCCTGATTTGGCCCCGGGTGGGCGGTCGAAAGTGGCCCCACCTGTGTGGTCGCGGGTGTGCTGTTG
>NZ_LQPJ01000030.1 GCF_002101785.1 Mycobacterium palustre | reverse complement strand
CGCGCCGGCATCTACGCCCAAGTCCTCGGCCTCGACCGCGTCGGCGCAAACGACTCCTTCTTCGAACTCGGCGGCGACAGCATCCTGTCGATGCAGGTGGTGACGCGGGCGCGCGCGGCCGGGGTGCTGTGCCGTCCGCGCGACATCTTCGTCGAGCAGACCGTGGCCCGGCTGGCCCGGGTGGCCATCGTCGCCGACGACGCCGACGTGATCGACGCGGGCGTGGGGCCCGTGGCCGCGACCCCGATCGTGCGGTGGCTGCTGGGCCAGCAACACACCGGTCCCGTCGAGCAGTTCAACCAGACGGTGGTGGTGCAGGCCCCCGCGGGGGTGACCGAGGCCGACGTGGTGGCGTTGCTGCAGGCCCTGCTGGATCGGCACGCCATGTTGCGGCTGCGGGTCGACGGCGACGGGGCGGGCGGCTGGTCGCTGACGGTGCCCGAACCGGGGGCGGTGGACGCCCGCGGCTGCCTGAGGGCGGTGGAGGTGTTGTCCGAGCAGGCGCTGGTGGAGGCGCGGTCGCGGTTGAACCCGGCGGCCGGGGCGATGGTGAGCGCGTTGTGGGTTTCCTCCACGCGGCGGTTGGTGGCGATCGTTCACCATCTGGCCGTCGATGGGGTGTCGTGGCGGATCCTGCTGGAGGACCTCAACCTGGCCTGGGCCCAGCGTCGCGGCGGGCAGCCGGTGGTGTTGCCGGCGCCGGGGACGTCGTTCGCCCGGTGGGCGTCGCTGCTGGCCGACTACGCGCACCGCGCCGACGTGGTGGAGCAGGCGCCGGTCTGGCGGCAGATCGCGGCGGTGCCGCCGGCGCTGCCGGCGGTGCAGCCCGCGGTCGACACCTACGCCAGCGCCGGAACCTTGTTGGCGCAGTTGGATGTCGAGACCACCCGGATGCTGCTCGGCGAGGTCCCGGCGGCGTTTCACGCCGGGATCCACGAGATCCTGTTGATCGCGTTCGCCCTGGCGTGCGCGGAGTTCCTGGGGGCGGGCGCCGCGCCGGTGGTGGTCGACGTGGAGGGCCACGGCCGTCAGGAGGATGTCGTCGCCCCCAACGAGCACGTCGACCTGTCGCGCACCGTGGGGTGGTTTACCGCCAAGAACCCGGTGGCGCTCAACGTCGGCGGGCTGCCCTGGGCTCAGGTCGTGGCCGGCGAGGCGGGGCTGGGCGCGGTCATCAAGGACGCCAAGGAACAGCTTCGCTCCCTGCCCGACGGCCTGACCTACGGCGCGCTGCGCTACCTCAACGGCGACGTCGACCTCGACGGGTCCGACCCGCCGATCGGGTTCAACTACTTGGGCCGGCTGGGCGCGGGCCCCGAGGCGACCGGTGATGCCTGGGCAATCTGCGAGGACGGGCTGTCGCTTATCGACGCCAGCGCGAGGCTGCCGATGCCGTTGGCGCACACCGTGGAGCTCAACGCCAGCACGGTCGACGCCGAGAACGGCCCATACCTGCACGCTGGCTGGAAGTGGGCGCCCTCGGCCCTGGACCAGGCGCAGGTCAGCCGGCTGAGCCGGTTGTGGTTTGACGCCCTGGCGGGCATCTGCGCGCACGTGCGGGGCGGCGGGGGCGGGTTGACGCCTTCCGATGTCGCTGCCGGTCTCAGCCAGCAGCAGATCGACGAGCTGCAGCGGCAATATGCGGATAGCTGACGTCCTGCCGCTGACGCCCCTGCAGCAGGGGCTGTGGTTCCACGCGAGCGCCGCCGCGGCGGGCGACGACGTGTATGCGGTGCAGCTCGAGATCTCCCTGACTGGTCGGCTCGATGTGCACCGCCTGCGCGAGGCGGTGCACACCGTGGTCACCCGCCACCCCAACCTGGCGGCCCGCTTCTCCGACAAGTTCGACCAGCCGGTGCAAATCATCCCGGGTGATCCCGTGGTGCCCTGGCGGTTCGTCGACCTCAGCGGGGCCGGCCCGGACCGCGACGAGCAGATCCGGCAGGTGTGTGCCGCCGAACGCGCCGCCGTCTGCAACCTCGCCCACCAGCCGCCCTTCCGGGCCGCCCTCATCGGCATCGCGGACGACCGGCACCGGTTGGTGTTGACCAACCACCACATCGTTCTCGACGGCTGGTCGCTGCCCATCGTCCTGGGGGAAATCTTCGCCAGCTATCAGGGCAGGTGGCTGCCCGCCGCACCGCCGTACCGCGGCTTCGTGACCTGGCTGGCCGGCCGCGACCTCGACGCCGCTCGGGCGGCGTGGGGTGAGGTGCTGGCCGGCTTCGACACGCCCACCTTGGTCGGGCCGCCGGACCGGCTGGAGCTGGGGCCGCGAGGTGTCGCGTCGTTTCGGGTGCCCGAGCGGACCACGCAGGCGCTGGGCGAGCTGGCGCGCTCGCGTCACACCACCGTCAGCACCGTGCTGCAGGCCGCCTGGGCGCAACTGCTGACGTGGTTGACCGGCCGGAACGACGTCGCGTTCGGCACGACCGTCTCGGGCAGGCCGCCGGAGCTGCGCGGCGCGGAGTCGATGGTGGGCCTGCTCAT
Source organism: Mycobacterium palustre (assembly GCF_002101785.1). GTDB lineage: Bacteria > Actinomycetota > Actinomycetes > Mycobacteriales > Mycobacteriaceae > Mycobacterium > Mycobacterium palustre. Next base: position 439 of record NZ_LQPJ01000030.1, on the reverse strand, counting down.
CAACACCGTGCCCGTCCGCGCCAGGATCACGGCCGGCACCACCACCGGCGACCTGCTCGACCAGCTGCAAAACGCCTACAACCACACGCTCGAACACCAGCACCTGGCGCTCACCGAGCTGCACCGCATCACCGGCCAGGACCGCCTCTTCGACACCTTTTTCGTCTACGAGAACTACCCCCTCGACGCCGCGGTGTCGTCGGGCACCGAGGGGTTGGCCATCACCGACATCACCCACCGCGAATACAACCACTACCCGCTCGCGGTCCAGGCCCTTCCCGGCAGCGAACTGGGTCTGCGAGTCGAATTCGACAGCGACGTGTTCGACCCGACGGGCGTCGAAACGCTGATCGAACGTTTCAAGCGGGTGTTGGCGGTGATGGTGGGTGAGCCGGGTCGGGTGTTGTCGTCGGTGGAGGTGGTTGATGGTGGTGAGCGG
>NZ_LQPJ01000029.1 GCF_002101785.1 Mycobacterium palustre | reverse complement strand
ATCTTGCGCGCCTCGTCCTCAACAGTCTGAGCGTGGACCTCAAAACGGCCCGCCATCGCCCGCATCTCGTGCGGGTCAGTCATGAAACGTGTTGCCATGTCGCCTTTCTCCTTGTCTTTGGAAAACGTTCAGTTGTCGAAGTTCTTTTCGTCGCCCGGGTCAGACGACAACCTGCTTGGGCATCACGGTGGGCTTGAAGCCGTAGCGCGGGCCGGCGCCGTAGGCGCCGGCGCCCTTGGCCGCGGCCGCCATGCCGGGCATGCCGGGCATCGCCGCGATCGGCTCTTCGGAGGCGACGGTCCAGCCCGAGCCCTCCAGCGGAGCCGTCGACGAGGCCAGCGTCGCGGGGGCGGCCGAAGCCCAGCCGGCCGGCACCGAGAGCCCACCGACCGCCGACGCCTCGCCGAGAGCGGCGGACGCGCCGCCGCCCATCACGCTGTTGGCCAGGGCGCCTTCACCGATCACCGCTCCGCCGGCCAGTGGTGCGACGTCGCTGGCGGCGGCGGCCGGCGCGGCGGCGGCGAGCGTGTGCCCAAGGGACACCGCGTTGGGGATGGCGGCCATGACGAACCACGCCGCGGTGTTGACGGCCCCATTGATGCCGTTGAACAACATCGGGGTGCCGAGCAGGCCGTCGAGGCTGTTCTCGAGGCTCGTCAAGCCCAGGTCGTCAATCACAGTTTGAATGCCTTGGCCGATGTACCCGCCGCTGAGCAGCGAGCCCAGGTTGTTGAGGATCCCCTGCACGCCTGACGCCGCGGGTGAGGCCGCGGCGTTCGCGAACGCCGCGGACACGGCGCCGCCCTGCGTGGCCGCCGCGGCCGGGCTGGCGGTCGGCGCGGCCGGCGTCAACGGCTGCAGGGCGCCGGCAGCCGCCGAGGCGGCCGCATAGGTGTACATCGCGATGGCGTCCTGGACCCACATCTCGGCATACTGCGCCTCGGTGGCCATGATCGCCGGGGTGTTGATGCCCAGGAAGTTCGTGGCCACCAACGCCGCCAGCAGCGCCCGGTTGGCGGCGATCACCGGCGGCGGCACCGTCGCCGTGAACGCCGCCTCGTAGGCGGCCGCCGAGGCTGCGGCCTGCGCACCCGCCTGCTCGGCGGCCGCGGCCGTGGTGGTCAGCCAGCTGATGTAGGGCTCTGCGGCGGCGGCGGCCGCGGCAGAGCCCGCACCCGTCCACTGCTCGCCGGTCAGGGTCCCGACGATCGACTGCCAGGAGGTCGCCGTGGTGCTCAGCTCGGCGGCCAGGTTGTTCCAGGCCGTCGAGGCCGCCATCAGGGGTCCCGACCCGGCACCGGTGTACATGAGGGCGGAGTTGATCTCGGGCGGCAATCCTGCGAAATCCAAAACCATTTGGGTGTCCGTTCTTTTGTCCGAATTTTTGGTGGGTGCGGGTGACGGGCGGCGCTCAGACGGCCGTCGGCTTGGGCATGACGATGGGCTTGACGCCGTAACGCGGCGCACCGAAGCCGGCGCTGTTGCGCGCGACCGCGCCGACTCCCGGCAGGCCGGGAATAACCGTTCCGGGGCCGGCCTGCGGCGCCGCGGCCGTCCAGCCGACCGTTTCGACCGCGGTGGCGGAGCTGGCCGCCGGGGTGACGCCGCCGGCCCAGCTCGGGGGGACCGACAGCTTGCCGACCATGGTGGCCTGGCCCAGGCCGCCGACGGGCATCGCACCCGCCACGCCCACGCCGCCGGCGGGGGTCGTCACGCTCACCGCGTCCGCCGCGCCCGCCGCGGCGGCGGCGTCACCGGTGTCGCTGGCGGCCGCGGGCAGCAGCCCGCCGCCGGTCATGCCGAGCAGGTTCGACGCGGCGGAGGCCCAGTTTCCGCCACCGATGTTGAACACGTTGGCGAGGTTGCCGGAAAGGCTGGTGACTTCGCCGTTGGTGCTTCCCAGGGGGCCACCGAACAGCGAGCTCAACTGGCTGATGAAGTTGTCGACGGGGGTCGCCGCCGCCACGTTGGCGGCCTCGGTCTGGCTGTAGGTTCCGGAGCTCAACCCGAGCGTGCTGACGAACTGCTGCTGAATCGCCTGCGCTTCGGCGGCGATCTGCTGGTATATGGTGCCGTAGGTCGAGAAGATCGCCGCCTGCAGCGTCGAGACCTGATCGGCGGCGGCGGGAGCAATCGCGGTCGTCGGTGCCGCGGCGCCGGCGTTCTGTGCCGTCAGCGAATTGCCGATGCCTTCCAGCTGCGCCGCCGCGGCTAGCAACTCTTCAGGAATTGTTGTCAGAAATGACATCTACTGCTCCTAGGGTTGGGAACAAGTCGGCCCCCACGGGGTGGGTCGACGGCTGTGTGTTGGCGTAACGGCTCCTGTGCGTCGGCGTAAGGTTAGCGAGCCATGACTCCACATTCCCGACGGAAAAGGCTAGGGTGACGGCCGTTTACGGCTTCTTAACGCTTGCGCGGGCAGTTTTAACAGGGTCCTGTCGGGTGACATAGCGTTGTCATCTGAGACCGGCCGGCAAAGCGCCGCACAGGGCGAGAGGGGCGTATCTTAGGCCAAACGCCCGCAAGGCACATCTTCGGTTTTTCACCGATGCGGGGTGGGTGGCGGCGCCCCGGAGCAACGCTTCGCGCTACATTCGCCGCCGGGCCCCCATAGCCCAATTGGCAGAGGCAGCGGACTTAAAATCCGCACAGTGTCGGTTCGAGTCCGACTGGGGGCACGGACAGAAGGTCTGCGGCATCGGTCATCTCGGCTAAAACTCGTCGTGCCCCGCTGGCCGGCGCGCGATATGCCGATAAAAGAGATCAAAAACGAAAGCCGCCGGGAGGATCGCCCGCATCACCCTCGTGCGGCCGGGCGCGAAGAATGCGGTCACTCCCGAAATGCACGAGGAACTATGCCGCCTCTGGACCGAATTCGCCACCAATGATGACGTCGACGTCGCGATCTTGACCGGCGTGGGCGACGCATTCTGCGCGGGCGCAGACCTTGCGACGTATGTGCCCCTCAACTACGTCGACGCCGGGCGATCTTCGGTTCATTCGAAGCGCGTCGCGGCTTCCATCACGGCGACGGCGGGATCACCCGCCTGGTCAACACGTGCGGCGTGGGGGTGGCCATGCAGATGGTGCTGACCGCTGAGCCGATCGATGCGCAGCGAGCGCTCCAGTGCAACGGTGACCAAAGTCGTTCCCCACAAACAGCTTTTGGAACAGGCCGAAATGCTGGCCCATCAAATCCTGCGCAACTCTCGGTGCGCGGTCAGGTCGGCGAAGGAAACCATCCTCGAGGTGATCGGTAAGCCGCTTGACGATCAACTGCGTGTCGAGGGATGGAACTGCTACACCTGCGTCGACCCAGCCGAGGCGCGGCAGTTGCTGAGCCGGTTCTTCAACAAGACAGACAGCGGTCGAGCGGGAACACGTTCGAGCGGGCTGTGAGGTCGACCGTCGCCGGAGAGCGGCGACGCTCGAGCGCCGAGCACCGGTATCACGCCTCCCGTCGACGCGGGATTTGTCCTGGCCCGCCCGACAACCCGTCGGCGCAGTAAGTTGGTCGCGATCGCCACCCGATCCCGCCGCCCGCGAAGGAGTCAGCGCCGAAGTGACCGACGATCCGCGCGTTGACGGCGTCTCCCGCCAATACGACCGGTGGCAGTATCCGCCGCCGGTGACCGACTTGGCGGCCTGGACCACAAACCACTGGGACTGGTTCGATCCCTACTGGGCGCATCGGCTCTATTGGCCGAACCGCGAATACCGGCCCGATCTCGACATCTTGATCGCGGGTTGCGGCACCTACCAGGCGGCGGTCTACGCCTTCATGAACCGCGGGGCGAAGGTGGTGGCGATCGACGTCAGCCGTTCGGCGCTGGACCACCAGCAGTACCTCAAAGACAAGCACGGACTGGGCAACCTCGAGCTGCATCTGCTGCCGATCGAAGAGGTGGCCGCGCTCGGTGCCGACTTCGACCTCATCGTCTCCAGCGGCGTTCTGCACCACCTCGCCGATCCCTTGACCGGGCTGCGGGCGCTGGGCGGGTGCCTGCGCACCGACGGCGCGATGGGCATCATGCTCTACGCGAAGTACGGTCGCATCGGCGTCGAAATACTCGAGTCGGTGTTCCGCGACCTCGGCCTCTCGCAGGACGAAGCCTCCGTCCAGCTGGTCAAGGACGCCCTCGGCGTGCTACCGGGCGACCACCCGGTCCAGAGCTATCTGAAGGTCGCCCGGGATCTGCTGTCCGACGGCGCGCTGGTCGACACGTTCTTGCACAGCCGGCAGCGCAGCTACACCGTCGACGAGTGCCTGGACCTGGTCAGCGCGGCCGGGCTGGTGTTCCAGGGGTGGTTTCACAAAACGCCGTACTACCCGCAAGACCTTTTCGGGCCGGCGGGCCCGTTCCAGTCGCTCGTGAACCAGCTGCCAGAACCCGAACTGTGGTCGGTGATGGAACGCCTGCACACCGCGAACGCCACCCATTTCTTCATCGCGTGCCGCCCCGACCGTCCGAAACACCACTACACAATCGACTTTTCGACCGACGAATCGCTGGACTACATTCCGCTGACGCGCACGGCGTGCCTGCTGTCCGGCGACGAGATCTTCCTGCCGGGCGCGAAGCTGAGGCTCAGCCCCGCCCAACTCGCCTTCGTCCAGCACGTCGACGGCCGCACCACGATCCGGGAGATCGTCGAGCGGGTGGCGCAGCGCGGCGACACCGGCCGGGAAATCAGAGACGGCCTGGAAGCGTTCGCGCGCAACCTGTTTCGGTCGTTATGGCGCATCGACTTTCTGGCGATGGCGCTCAGCCAATCGTGAAGCGGAAGGCGACCGTCAAACCGCTCGCCGAAGACGCGCCCGACCCGGGCGGTGACCTCGACTGAGCGACGCCTCGGGTCCGCCCCGCAAACACCCCACCCATACACTGACCCCCCGTGGGCATGCTTTTCGGCTTCGCGCCGTGGATCGCTTATTGGGCACTGGTCGGCAACGTCCCTTTCGGCGTTGCCGCGCTGATCGCGCTGGCGGCGGCCGTTGCCGCCCTGACCCTCGGCGGGGGCGCCGGCAAATCGTCAAACCCGCTCCAAATCGGTTCGGTCGCAACGTTTTTGGTGCTTGCGGTGCTGACGTATGCCCTTGGTGACGCGTTTAGCCGGCGGTGGTTACTGCCGCTGAGCAACGCCGCCATCCTGCTGGTCGTGGTCGTCAGCGTGCTGATCGGCAAGCCCTTCGTGCGGCAGTTCGCGGCGGCGGAACAGCCCGACGACGTGGTCAAGACCGACCTGTTCGCCAAGATGGTCGCGGCGCTGACCTGGGTGTGGATCGCGGCGTTGGCCGCGACGACGGTGTCGTCGGCGATCCCTCCGATCGCGGACGCCAACGCGACCGTCCTCGACACCCGCACGCCGTTGTCCTACGTCGGCTACTGGGCCGTTCCGTTGTCGGTGTTCACCCTGGCGGCGCTGGTGTCGCCGTTGCTGTCCCAACGGATGCTGGCCGGGATCGACGACGTCACCCGCGAGACGTCGTTTGTCGCCTACGACGAAGCCACCATCGACGAGCTGTACTACCTCGCCCAGGAGCACGCCAACCGCGAGGTCGGCCCGGGCAAGGAGGCCTACAACGTCAAGGTCGGCGGGATGGGCACGCCGCTGACCGGGGACGAGTCCCGCAAATCGTGGCCCTCTACCTACAAAGTGCGCGAGAAGCGGCGCTAGACGCGCACCGGTCGGCTCAGCGCCCGACCTGTGGCCCGCTCCGCCCGGCCGCGATTCGGCTAGGTTGGTTCCGGCGGCATGCCCCCCGCATTCGGTTGAGGCCTAACGAGGAGCAGCGATGAACGCGCCCAGCCCAGACGCCATCCGCGCGGAGACGATCACCATCACCGGCCACGGCGGCGACGAGATCGAGGCCTACCGGGCCATGCCGCTCGCCGACGGGTCGCGCGGCGGCATCGTGTGGATCCACCACATGCCCGGCTACGACCGGGAAACCAAGGAGTTCGTCCGTCGCCTGGCCGACACCGGCTACCACGTCGTGGCACCGAACCTGTACTCCCGCGAGGCCCCCGGCGCCGCGCCCGACGACGCCGCCGCGGCGGCCCGCGCCGCCGGTGGGGTGCCCGACGAGCGGCTGGTGGGCGACGTCGCGGGCGCGGTGGAGCACCTGCGCGCGCTGCCGGGAGCCAACGGGAAATTCGGCGTCATCGGGCACTGCTCGGGCGGGCGGCACGCGTACCTTTCGGCGTGCTCGCTGCCGTTCGACGCCGCGGTGGACTGCTACGGCGCATTCGTCGTCGAGGACCCGCCCGAGGGGCTGCCCAAGGTGATGCAGCCGATCCTGCACCTGGCGGCCAACCTGAGTTGCCCGCTGCTGGGCCTGTTCGGGCTCGACGACAAGTTCCCCGCGCCGCCCGCGGTGGCCACCCTGGACGCCGAACTGACCAAGCTGGGCAAGCCGCACGAGTTTCATTCCTACGAGGGCGCGGGCCACTCGTTCTTCTCCGTCGACCGGCCGGCGTACCGGCCCGAGGCCGCGGTGGACGGCTGGCGCCGCATCGACGAGTTCTTCGCGACCCATCTGAAAGGCTAAGTGGTCCAAGCGATGTGCACTTATCTGACCGAACACGTGGCGATCGACGGCAGCGGCAAGGGCGCGACGGGATGGTTCGGCGCCGACCGGGCGACGGTGTACGTCGACCACCCCGTGCACGCACTGTACGGCCACACCGTCAACATCGACGTGATCAATCCCAAGCTCGGCCCGGCGGCGCGGGTCGCCCTCGAGCTCACCGAGGAGAGCGCCCTGGCGCTGGCCGACGCCATCCGCAGGGCGATCTCCCACGCGCCGGCCGGCCTGGCCTCCAAGGACCAGCCATGACCGGCGAACTCGACTACCCCCGGATGGCGGCCGCCCGCGGGCGCATCGAGGCCGCGCCGCGGCGGGTCCGCGGCTACCTCGGCCACGAGCTGGTCTTCGACACCACCGCGGCCCGCTACGTGTGGGAAGTCCCTTATTACCCGGCCTATTACGTGCCGCTGGCCGATGTTCGCACCGAGTTCCTGCGCGACGAGAACCACCCGCAAAAGGTGCAGTTCGGCCCGTCCCGGCTGCATTCACTGGTCGGCGCCGGCCGGATCCACCAATCCGCCGCCCGCGTATTCGACGCCGACGGTGCCGGCCCGTTGGCCGGCACCGTGCGATTCGAGTGGGACGCGTTGCGGTGGTTCGAGGAGGACGAGCCGATCTACGGCCACCCGCGCAACCCGTATACGCGGGTCGACGCGCTGCGCTCGCACCGGCGGGTGCGCGTCGAGCTCGACGGAATCCTGTTGGCCGACAGCGGCTCTCCCGTCCTGCTTTTCGAAACGGGCTTGCCCACAAGGTATTACATCGACCCCACCGGCATCGCTTTCGAGCACCTCGAACCCAGTTCGACGCAGACGCTGTGCCCGTACAAGGGGGTGACGTCGGGCTACTGGTCGGTCCGGACCGGCGCGGGCCTGCATCCGGATCTGGCGTGGACGTATCACTACCCGCTGCCGGCGGTCGGCCAAATAGCCGGTCTGGTGGCTTTTTACAACGAGAAGGTCGACATCAGCGTCGACGGTGTGGCGGTGCCGCGGCCGCGGACCCAGTTCAGCTGACCGGCACTTTCGCCGCGGCGGGGCCGGGGGCCGTCGCCGTGGGCGAGATCTTTCGTCGGGCGCGCCCGGCGCGCCGCAGCAATGTGAGATTCACCTCGTGGCACGGAATTTAAAATTCTCTTATTTTCCGCGCTCAACGGTCGTCGTCTTCGAAAGTTAGCCGCAGAACCTGGCTTTCGTGGTGGCGGGGGCGTTCGCGCTTCGCCAACCGGCGGTCACCTGCGAGTTCGATAACGGAATTCTAAGCGCCGCCTGAGTCGTCGCTGTGACACGGTCAACAGCAGTCACACTGAAATATCTTGCGCCGGAATTTCGTCGGTAAAGTTTGTCGAAAGCAGTCACCTAAAGGGTGCTGAAGTGCGGTTTATCCCTGGTCGCCGGTGTCGCAGCGCGAACGCCGCTGCGCCCGCGGACGGCCACGAACACAGCGAAGGCGGTGCGCAGCATGCGCGACCTGAACCACCGGACCCGCGAGGGCCGGCCCATCGAGTTGGGCGCGGCGCCGGGCTTTCCGATCGTCGCCGAGATCGCGGTGCGCAACGGCCCGATCAGCGGCATCGCCGCCACCGCGGACGGCACCCGGCTGGTCGTCACCAACCACGGGCGCGACAGCGTGTCGGTCATCGACACCGACAGCTGCCGGGTCGTCGAGACGGTGGGCGGCCTCGGCGAGCCCTTCGCGGTGGTCACGGCCAGCGCCGATTGCACCCGTGCCTACGTCAGCACCGTGTCGCCGGCCTATGACTCGATCGCGGCCATCGACCTGATGACCTACGCGGTCGTCGCAACGCACCCCTTGGCGTTCAGCGTGAGCGACCTCGCCGTCAGCCCCGACGGGCGCTACGTCTACGCCAGCCGCAACCGGGCCGCCGGCGCCGACGTCGCGGTGCTGGACTTCAAGACCGGCCGGGCGGAGGCGATCGAGCTGCCGCTTCGTCCGGCAAGCACCAGCGAATGCGTGCGTTTGAGCGCCGACGGAACCCGTCTTTACGTCGCCACCACCAGCCCGGCCGGCGGGCAGCTCGTCGTGGTCGGCAAAAGCGCGGACCGGTGGGAGGTCGCCGGCGCCGTCGATATCGGTCTGCCGATCCGCGACGTCGCGCTCAGCCCCGACGGCGCGCAGGCCTATGTGGCCAGTTGCGGCCCGGACTGGGGCGCGGTGATCGACGTCGTCGACACCCGCACCGCCACGGTCGCCGGTACGTACAAGATCGGCGAGCCCAGCGGCATCCTCACCGGGTTGACGCTCAGCCGCGACGGCGACCGCGCCTACGTGGTCAGCGACGACAGCGTCACGGTGCTGTGCACGCTCACCAACGATGTCGTCGGCACGCTCGGGGTGGCCAACGAGCCGTCCTGCGTGCTGGAAAGCCCGAACGCGAAATATCTCTACCTCGCCGACTATTCCGGCAGGCTCACGGTGGCGCCGGTGGCCTCCATCGTCGCGCTGGGCACCGGGGCCTCGGCGCGCACGCCCGAGCTGGTGTAGCCCAACGGGCGCCGACCCGAGTAAATCGCGCATTGTCGGGGCAACCCGTTTCTCGCAGCCGCCCCGCGGCGATAGCATTCGCCCGACCGCACCAGGCGGCTCCGCGCCGAAACCCGAAAAGGCGGTACCTCGATGGACAGCACGATGCAGGACTTCCCGTTGACCATCACCGCGATCATGCGGCACGGCTGCGGGGTCCACGGAGCCCGCACGGTCACCACCGCCACCGGGGACGGTTACCGAACCACCACCTATCGCGAGCTGGGCCAGCAGGCCGCCCAGCTGGCAAATGCGCTGCGCCGCCTGGGCGTTACCGGAGACCAGCGGGTCGCGACGTTCATGTGGAACAACACCGAACATTTGGCGACGTACCTGGCGGTGCCGTCGATGGGCGCCGTCCTGCACACCCTCAACATCCGGCTGTTCCCCGAGCAGATCGCCTACATCGCCAACGAGGCCGAAGACCAGGTCGTGTTGGTCGACGCGTCGCTGGCCAAACTGCTCGGACCCGTGCTGGGCAACCTCGAGACCGTGCACACGGTGATCGTGGTCGGCGACGCGGATCCGGCGCCGCTGGCCGAATCGGGCAAGACGGTGCTGCGGTATGCCGACGCGATCGCCGACGAGCCGACCGAATTCGACTGGCCGCGCATCGACGAGAACGCCGCGGCCGCGATGTGTTACACCAGCGGCACCACCGGCAATCCCAAAGGCGTTGTCTACAGCCACCGTTCGAGCTTCCTGCACACCATGGGGGCGTGCACCGCCAACGGCATCGGGGTCAGCGCCGTCGACAGCGTGCTGCCGATCGTGCCGATGTTTCACGCCAACGCCTGGGGCCTGCCGTACGCGGCGCTGATGGCGGGCGCCGACCTGGTGCTGCCCGACTGCCACCTCGACGCCCGATCGCTGATCGGCATGGTCGAAACCAGGCGGCCCACCGTCGCGGGTGCGGTGCCCACCATCTGGAACGACGTGCTGCACCGCCTGGAGGACGACCCCGACCACGACATGTCGTCGCTGCGGCTGGTGGTGTGCGGCGGGTCGGCGGTCCCGGTGTCGTTGATGCGCGCCTTCGAGGAAAAGCACGGCGTGCAGATCCGCCAGCTGTGGGGGATGACGGAGACATCGCCGATGGCCACCATGGCGTGGCCGCCGCCGGGCACCCCGGACGACCAGCACTGGGCGTTCCGCGCCACCCAGGGCCAACCGGTGTGCGGGGTGGAGATGCGGATCGTCGACGACGACGGCCGGGTGCTGCCCAACGACGGCAACGCCGTGGGGGAGGTAGAGGTCCGCGGCCCGTGGATCGCCGGCGGCTACTACCTGGGGCGCGACGAAGCGAAATTCGACTCCGGCTGGCTGCGCACCGGTGACGTCGGCCGCATCGACGACCGGGGCTATGTCACGCTGACCGACCGGGCAAAGGACGTGATCAAATCCGGCGGCGAGTGGATCTCGTCGGTCGAGCTGGAGAACTGCCTCATCGCCCACCCCCAGGTCCTCGAGGCCGCGGTGGTCGGGGTGCCCGACGAGCGCTGGCAGGAGCGACCGCTGGCGGTCGTCGTTGCCAAGCACTCCTCGGTGAGCGCCGAGGAACTGCGAAAATTCCTGGCGGACAAGGTCGCTCGGTGGTGGCTGCCCGAGCGGTGGACCTTCGTCGAGGAAATCCCCCGCACCAGCGTGGGCAAGTACGACAAGAAGGCCATGCGCGCGCGTTACGCCGAGCGAGGTTACTGGGTGATCGAGGCCCGCGACTGACGGGCGCCGGCTGCGGCGCTGGCTAGAATGAAAGGTGTTGTGCCGGTGACACGTTCGCTCGTCGTCGACGAATCGCGGGTGGTGCCGGTGCCCGCGGAGCTGGCCTTCCACCGCACGCTGCCCGCGCCGCTGCCGGAGATTTTCAAGCGCTGGCACGGCCCGTTCCCCCCGATCAAGGCGGTGTCGCAGCAGACCGGCGCCTGGGACGCCGCCGGCCAGACGCGCACCGTGCACATGGTTGGCGGCGGCAGCGTGCGCGAAGAACTGACCAGCGTCGACCCGCCGCGTTCCTTCGGCTACCGGCTTGGCGACGTCAAGGGCCCGATGGCGCTGCTGGTCGATCACGTTGTGGGCGAATGGATCTTCGAACCGGTGCCGGGCGGGACCCGGGTCACGTGGCGCTGGGACATCCACGCCAAGTCGCGGGTGAGCGGGTTGGCGCTCCCGCTGTTCGGCCGGCTGTGGAAGGGATACGCCCGCCAGGTGCTCGAGGACCTCTCGGCGACGCTGACGGCCTGACCGCGCCGCCGGTTTCGGTACCGTCGAGGCCATGTGCCGACTATTTGGCTTGCACGCCGGGACCGACGTTTGCACCGCGACGTTTTGGCTGCTGAACGCCCCGGACAGCCTGGCAAAGCAAAGCCGCAAGAATCCCGACGGCACGGGCTTGGGCCTGTTCGACCGGCAGGGCCGCCCGCAGGTGCACAAGGAGCCGATCGCGGCGTGGCAGGACACCCAGTTCGCCACCGAGGCGCACGAGCTGACCGGCACCACGTTCGTCGCCCACGTCCGCTACGCGACGACGGGCGCGCTCGACGTCCGCAACACCCACCCGTTTCTGCAGGACGGCCGGATCTTCGCGCACAACGGCGTGGTCGAGGGGCTGGACGTCGTCGACGACCGGCTGCGCGAGCTCGGCACCGCGGACCTGGTGCTGGGCCAGACCGATTCCGAGCGGGTGTTCGCCCTGATCACCGGTTCGATCCGGGCCCGGGGCGGCGACGAGACGGCCGGCGTCGTCGACGCCGTGGGGTGGCTCGCGGCCAACGCACCCATTTACGCCGTCAACATCCTGCTGAGCACGGCCACCGACATGTGGGCGTTGCGTTACCCGCAGTCCCACGAGCTGTATCTGCTGAACCGCCGCCGCGGCCACGGCGCCGATTTCGACTTGCGCACCCACCGGATTCGCGCCCGGTCGGAGCATCTGTGCGCCCGCTCGTCGGTGGTGTTCGCCAGCGAACCGATGGACGACGACCCCCGCTGGTCGTTGCTCGAGCCCGGAGAGCTGGTGCACGTCGGCGCCGGGCTGGACATCACCCGACGCATCGTATTGCCCGACCCGCCAACGCATCTGGTGCGCCCAGAGGACCTGAACCTCCCGGCGCGACAGGCCCAGCAGGGGAGCCGGTGACGGACACGGCGACCGCACGGGCGTTGGTGCTGGCCGGCGGCGGGATCGCCGGAATCGCTTGGGAGACAGGTGTTCTGCGTGGCATCGCCGATGTGCAGCCCAAAGCCGCACGGCTGCTGTTGGATTCGGACGTGCTGGTGGGCACCTCGGCGGGTTCGGCCGTCGCCGCGCAGATCGGCAGCGGCACCACGCTCGACGCGCTGTTCGACCGGCAGGTCGCCGAGTCGTCGGCCGAAATCGATTCCGGCGTCGACGTCGACGACATCACCGAGCTCTTCCTGATTGCCCTCGCCGAGCCCTACGACCCCACGCGGGAAAAAACCCGCCAGCAGATGCAGCGCATCGGTGCGGTGGCGGTGGCGACCCGCACCGTGCCCGAGGCGGTGCGACGCGCGGTGATCGCCCAGCGCCTGCCGTCGCACGAGTGGCCGCAGCGGCCACTGCGCATCACCGCGATCGACGTTGCCACAGGGGAATTGGTCGTCTTCGATCGCGACTCGGGCGTCGGGCTCGTCGACGCGGTGGCGGCCAGCTGCGCGGTGCCAGGCGCGTGGCCGCCGGTGACGATCGGCGAACGGCGCTACATGGACGGCGGGGTCGCCAGCTCGGTCAACCTCGGCGTGGCCGGCGACTGCGGCGCGGCGGTGGTGCTGGTGCCCTCGGGCCCCGACGCGCCGTCGCCGTTCGGCGCCGGCCCGGCGGCCGAGGTCGCGGCGTTCCGCGGCGCGACCGTGGCGGTCTTCGCCGACGACGACTCCCTGGCGGCCTTCGGGGCCAACCCGCTGGACCCGCGCTGCCGCGTCGCCTCGGCGCTGGCGGGGCGCGACCAGGGCCGCCGCGAAGCCCGGGCCGTCGCCGACTTCCTCGGCGTCTGACCCCGACTCACCCCTGGGCGCGGTCGGTGTCCTCCGACGCGGCCTCGAGGCGGTCCAGCGCTTGGTCCGCCAGCGCGCGGCCCACGCCGATCACCTCCACCGCCCGGTGAAAATCCAGGCCCCGGCAGGTCGAACGGGGCACCTCGATCAGCACGTCGGGCGGGTAGGCCGCCAGCGTGTGGCGCGCCAGCGCCGCCTGGGCGATGTCGATCGTCCGGTTCATCACCTCGAAGCCGCCCAGCTTCGGGACCGCCGGTCCGGCGTCGGGGGCGTCGCCGCCGGGCGGCTCCGTTTCCGGGTCCTCCGACCAGGTGTCGGCCCCGAACCGGCTCAGCACCGCCCGCGCGGTCGGCCGGTCGAGCAGCGACCGCGCCGCGGCGGTGTCCAGCAGCGCGGACGTGCTGCGCACCATGCGGTTCAACCACTCGGCGGTGACGCCCGGTTCGGCGTTGCGGCGTTCGATGGCCTCGCTGCCGGACAGGCTCACCGCGATGGTGAGGTCGGCGTTGACCGCGGCGATCGGGGCCATCGGCAGCGGATCCAGGATGCCGCCGTCGGCGAGCAGGCGGCCGTCGATCGCGTGCGGCGCGATCACGCCGGGGATCGCGATCGACGCCCGGATGGCCTCGTCGACGGGGCCGCGCTGAAACCACACCGACTTGCCCGCCAGCAGGTCGGTGGCCACCGCGGTGTAGGGGACGGGCAGCTGCTCGATGGTGACCGGTCCGAGGATGTCGCGCACCGCTTCGATGATCTTTTCGGCCCGCAGCACCCCGGCCGCGCTGATCGAGGGGTCCAGCAGCCGCAGGATGGTGCGCTGCGTGAGCGACTTGGCCCAGTCGGCGTACTCGTCGAGGCGCCCGGCCGCCTGCAACCCGCCGACCAGGGCGCCCATCGACGAGCCGGCGATGCCGACGATTTCGTAGCCGCGCGCCCGCAGCGCCTCGATCACGCCGATGTGGGCGTAACCGCGGGCGCCGCCGCTGCCGAGCGCCAGCGCCACCCGGGTCGGTGAGGATCGGCGGGCGGGCGCTCCGCCAGGGTCGCCGGGCACCCGTTCATTTTGCGGCGCCAGGAACCGTCAGCGCGCCCGGGGGCACGTTTTGGTACGCGTGATCGCAATTACCCGCATTCGTCGCCGGCGGCCGCCCGCGCGGCGGTGAGCACCGCGGCCTGCCGGGCCAGCGTCAGGTCCGACCACCGGGTGTTCCAGGTGCCGGCGGTGCCCGTCGGGGACGCCTGGATCATCGCCAGATACGGCTCCAGCAGCGACTCCCCAGCCGGCCTGGGCTGCGCGTCCATCCACACCTTGGCCGCGTGACAGGCCTGGAAATACTCCTCTTCGGTGGAATCGGCGGGCACGTCGATCCGCGTCGTGACGCCGGCGGGCGAGAGCCCGACGGCGCTCGGCGGCGCCCCGACGGGCCGGGCCGAGGAAGGCGTCGACGACGGCGTGGGCTTGCCATGGGGCGCGCCGTGCGAGCAAGCCGCGGCCGCCGACAACGCCGTCAAACCGATTGCCAGGACGAGGGGGCCCCACCACGGGGGGCGGTGACGGCGGCGGCGCACGATCTCAATCTATGCAACACTGACGCCCGTGATGGAGCGCTTCGGATTCTGCGAGTGTTGTCGGCCCTAACGCGCCGCCGCTCGTCCCGTCCGTTCACCCTGGAGCTCCCCGATGTCCGTTCTTGTTGCGCCGTCTGTTTTCGGTGCGTTGCCGGCCGCGCGGCGCCCGCCGACGGCCTCGTCGCCGTCCCCGGGGCCCACCCGGCTGCGGGTGCCCGACCTGCTGCACGCCACCGACCGAGCCGCCGACCAGGTGCTCAGCGGGCGCTGCGACCACCTGCTGCCCAAGGGCGGAATCCCCGAGGCGCAGCGCTGGTTCACCCGCATCCACGGTGACGAGGAGCTCGACGTCTGGCTGATCAGCTGGGTCCCCGGTCACCACACCGAACTGCACGACCACGGCGGGTCCCTGGGGGCGCTGACCGTGCTGTCCGGCTCGCTTAACGAATTCCGTTGGGATGGAAAGGGATTGCGCCGACGTCGGTTGGACGCGGGCGACCAGGCCGGGTTCCCGCTGGGCTGGGTGCACGACGTGGTGTGGGCGCCCAGACCCGTTCCCGAACCGGTGGGCACCTATCTCGGGCCGGTCCAGCCGACGCTGAGCGTGCACGCCTACTCCCCGCCGCTGACCGTGATGTCCTACTACGAGGTGACCGACCGCAACAGGTTGCGCCGCCAGCGCACCGAACTGACCGACCAACCGGAAGGACCCTGATGAGCCGCATCGACGTCGTCCTGAGATCGGCCCGGCGCCGGTTCCGCCGTTTGCCCGCCGCCGAGGTGCCCGACGCGCTGCGGCGCGGGGCGGTGCTCGTCGACATCCGGCCGCAGGCCCAGCGAGTCCGCGAGGGGGAACTGCCCGGTGCGCTGGTGATCGAGCGCAACGTGCTGGAGTGGCGCTGCGACCCGACCAGCGACGCCCGGCTGCCGGAGGCCACCGGCGACGACGTCGAGTGGGTGATCGTGTGCTCGGAGGGTTACACGTCGAGCCTCGCCGTGGCCGCGCTGCTGGACATCGGCCTGCACAACGCCACCGACGTCATCGGCGGCTATCACGCGCTGGCGGGCGCCGGCGTGCTCGACCAGCTGACCGGCGGCTCGGCTGGAGCGCGATTGCTGGCCGACACCGGCGCGGCCCCGCGGCGCTGGCTCTAGCTATCCCATCGATCCGCCGGAGCCGCTGATGATGGCGTCGGCGTGCAACAGCGGCCGCAGCCTGGCGGTCTTGTCCGGCGTCCACCCCGGCGGGGAGAGCACCGCCGCCCATCCGTCGGCGACGTCGGCGACGTAGTGGTGGCCGTGCCCGTCGGGCACGTCCACGGCGACCGCCATGTCGGCCGAGACCTGCAGGAACGTCACCACCGGGATCCACCGGGTCTGGGGTAGCACGTCGTAGCCGCGTTTTTCGCTCAGCCAGTCCGGCTTGGCGAACAACAGGTCGGGGGTCCACCAGGCAATCGGATCCGACGCGTGCTGCAGGTACACCACCCGCGGGTGATCCCATGGATCGTTGGGGCGCCCGAGATTGTCCGCGCGGGCGACGAATCGAACGTTCTTGCCGTCGTTGTAGATCGGCAACCATTCGGGGGAACCGGCGTCGCGGGTCGAGGTCAGGTCGGTCCAGATGGTGTTGTTGAACGTCGGCCCGCTGAACAACGCGCCGTCGGTGCGCGCCAGGATGTTGTTCAGGCTCATGAACGGCGCCTCGGCGCCGAACGACCCCAGGCTCTCGCCGAACACGACCAGCTTGGGGCGCTGCGCCTCGGGCATCTGGCGGACCAGCCGGTCGACGGCCTCGAACAACGCCTGGCCGGCGTGCCGGGCGTTCTCCTTGTCCACCAAAAACGACAGCCAACTGGGCAGGAACGAGTACTGCATGCTGACGATCGCGGTGTTGCCGTTGTACATGTATTCGAGCGCGTCGGCTTCGGCCTCGTTGATCCAGCCGGTGCCGGTGGTCGTCGCGACCGCGACGACCGCGCGCCGCAGGCCGCCGGTGCGCTGCAGCTCGCGCGCCGCGAGTTCGGCGGTCGCGGTGATTCCCGCGGCGGAGTTCAACCCGGCGTAGGCCCGGATCGGCACCGTGGCCGGGGCGCCGTTGAACGCCGTCAGCTGATCGACCTTCGGACCCCCTTCGACGAAGATGCGGCCTTGGTGCCCAAGGGATTCCCAGGAGACCAGCGACCCCGGCCCGCCCGACCGCAGCGGAGTCTTGGGAGGCGCGATACCCGGGCTTATCTCGTCGTTGACCGAGGCGAAGGTGTTGTTCATGGTGCGCATCGCGGACTTGAGCACGACGCCGTTGAGCACGGTGATCGTCAGCACCGCCAGCGCGATCACGACGATGGTCGCCGACAGCCGAAACGGCGCGATGCGGTCCACCTGGCCCACGAGAAACCTGACCAGCCAACGGATGAACTGGCCGATTTCGACGAGCGCGAACAGCACCACGATGGACAGCCCCGCGGCGACCGGGTAGTCGTACCACTTTAGGTGCTGGACACCCATCAGGTCGCGGACGTTGTCCTGCCACACGTGAAACCAGATCGCCATCAGGACCATGCCGACCGCGCCGACGAAGATCAGCACCAGCCATGCCCAGCGCGGCGCCGCCGGGCTGGAAGCCTTGCTCCACAGGTACCGGTACAGCCAGACGGCGAAGACGCCCACCCCGTAGCCGATCGCGCCGGAGATTCCGCTGACCAATCCTTGGAACACCGCGCCGCGTGGCAGCAGTGACGGCGTCAACGAAAACCAAATGAAGACAAGGCCAATCGCGGTGCCCATGAAGGTGTAGTGGCGCGCCCACCACGGTCTGCCCGCGCGCCTGGCCCGAGCGGGGGGTTCGGCGACCTCCGGAGCGGCCTGCTGTTCTCGGGCGGTGGTGGCGGCGCCCGGCTCGCTCATCGCAGCGTCCTACCGATGGGTGAAGTTGGGGGTCCGCTTTTCGATGAACGCCGCCATGCCCTCGGACTGGTCCTCGGTCGCCAACGTCGAATGGAACAGCCGCCGTTCGTAGAGCAGCCCTTCGGACAGGGTCGATTCGAACGCGCGGTTGACGGCCTCCTTGGCCATCCGCGACGCCGGGCGCGACATCTGAGAAATGGTGGTGGCGACGGCCTTGGCCTCGGCGAGCAGGTCGTCGGCGGGCACCACGCGCGAAACCAGGCCGCTGCGTTCGGCTTCGACGGCGTCGATGGTGCGCCCGGTCAGGATCAGGTCCATGGCCTTGGCCTTGCCGATGGCACGGGTCAGCCGCTGCGAGCCGCCCATGCCCGGCAGCACGCCGAGCTTGATCTCGGGCTGGCCGAACTTCGCCGAGTCCGCCGCGATCAGCAGGTCGCACATCATCGCGAGCTCGCAGCCGCCGCCGAGGGCGTAGCCGGCCACCGCGGCAATCGTCGGAGTGCGCACCGCGGCCAATTTGCCCCAGGCGCCGAAGAAGTCGGCGTCGAACGCGTCGGCGAACGTCAATTGCGACATCTCCTTGATGTCGGCCCCGGCGGCGAACGCCTTGCCCGAGCCGGTGATGATGATCGCGCCGATACCCGGGTCGTTGTCGAATTCCGTTGCCGCGCCAGTGACTTCGTTCATCACCTGGCTGTTGAGCGCGTTGAGCGCCTGCGGCCGGTTCAGGGTGATGATCCCGACGCGGTCCTCGCGCTCGACGAGGATGGTCTCGTAGCTCGTGGATGTGGCCTCTGCCATTCGAACCGCCTTTCTAGAAACGAAGGTCGTCGTCGACCGGCTCGAAATACGCCTCGACGTCGGCCGCGGTGATTTCGGCCAGCGTCGCCGGCGACCACTTCGGATTGCGATCTTTGTCGATGATCTGCGCCCGGATGCCCTCGACCAAATCGTGCGAGCGCGCCGCCGCGCTCGAGACCCGATAGTCCTGCACCAAAACGTCTTCCAGGGTGTCCAGCTTGGCGGCGCGGCGCACCGCCTCCAACGCCACCGACACCGCGATCGGGGAGCGGCCGGCGATCAGGTCGGCGGCGTCGTTGGCCGGCCCGGCGTCTGCACCTTTGCGGCCGCGCAGCCTGGCCAGGATGTCTTCGACCGTGTCGCCGGAGAAGCACTCGTCGATCCAATCCCGTTGCGCTTCCAGCTGGCTCGGCGGCGGCTCGACGGCATGGGCGACCAGCGCGCCGTCCACGCCGTCGTCGACGATCGCCTTGGAGAACGCGTCGAGCTCGCGGTGCGGCACGTAGTGGTCGGCGAATCCCATTGCGATGGCGTCGGATCCGGAAAACGGGGCGCCGGTCAGCGCGGCGTGCAGCCCCAGCCCGCCCGGCGCCCGCGACAGCAGGTACGCGCCACCCACGTCGGGGACGAACCCGATACCCACCTCGGGCATCGCGACCTTCGAGGTCTCGGTCACCACCCGGACGCTGCCATGCGCGCTGACGCCGACACCCCCGCCCATCACGATGCCGTCCATCAGCGACACGTAAGGCTTGGAAAACCGGCCGATCTGCGCGTTGAGCAAATACTCGTCACGCCAAAACCGCCGCACCTCCACGCCGTCCTTGCGGGCGCTGTGATACACCGCCACCACGTCGCCCCCCGCGCACAACCCGCGCTCGCCGGCGCCCGACAGCACCACCGCGCGCACCGCGTCGTCGTTCTCCCAGCGGGTCAGCACCGCGCTCAGCGCGTCGACCATCGACTGGTTCAGCGAGTTGATCGCCTTGGGGCGGTTGAGCGTGATCAGGCCGACGCCACCGTCAACTCTGGTCAGGATCTCATCGGACTCGCCGAATTCCCCGCTCACGCCCTAGCCTCCCATCGCCGGCCCCGCCCCGACCAGCAATCTAGATCGTCGGTAGTGGGGCCGATATGGCCGGGTAAGGGTTATGTTTAAGCCGACGACAACATCCCAAGACGGAAACCCAGAAACCTGCAGCTCCGCTGGGAACCCGCGCGGGCCGCTGATCGTTGAGCAGATGTTCGCACAGCTCGAACCCACAGTCATAAGAGAGGATCCGACGGTGCGGGAGACAAGTAATCCGGTATTTCGTTCACTGCCCAGGCAGAGTGGCGGATACGCACAATTCGGCACTGGCGCGGCCCCGATGGCCGGCTACCAGGCCGACCCCTACTTCGCTCCTTACCAGGAGACCCGGGCGACCCGGCCGCTGACCATCGACGACGTCGTCACCAAGACCGGCATCACACTCGGCGTGCTGACCGCGGCGGCGATCGTCTCGTACTTCCTCGTCGCCTCGAACCTTGCGCTGGCCATGCCGCTGACGCTCATCGGCGCCCTCGGCGGCCTGGGCCTGGTGCTCGTGGCGACGTTCGGCCGCAAGCAGGACAGCCCGCCGCTGGTGCTCAGCTACGCCGCGCTCGAGGGCCTGTTCCTGGGTGCCGTGTCGTTCGTCTTCGCCAACTTCACGGTGTCCTCGGCCAACGCCGGCGCGCTGATCGGCGAGGCCGTGCTGGGCACGTTCGGCGTGTTCTTCGGCATGCTCGTCGTGTACCGCACCGGGGCCATCCGGGTCACCCCCAAATTCACCCGGATGGTGGTCGCCGCGCTGTTCGGCGTGCTGGCCCTGATGCTCGGCAACTTCGTGCTGGCGCTGTTCGGCGTCGGCGGCGGCACCGGCCTGGGCCTGCGCAGCGGCGGACCGCTGGCCATCATCTTCTCGCTGGTCGTCATCGCGATCGCGGCGTTCAGCTTCCTGATCGACTTCGACGCGGCCGACCAGATGATCCGCGCCGGGGCGCCCGACAAGGCCGCGTGGGGCATCGCCCTGGGCCTGACCGTCACCCTGGTCTGGCTCTACCTGGAGATCCTGCGTCTGCTCAGTTACCTGCAAAACGACTAGCGCACGCTGACCGAGAAAAACCGGCACGCCCAGCGGCGTGCCGGTTTTTCATGTGGTTGGCGGTTTTGCGTGCGTAGCAATGGCTTTGCGTGTGTAGCCATGGCGTTGAGTGTGCAGTCACGGCTTTGCATGTGTAGCCATGGCGGGGTAGCCCGGCGTGTCGGCGCCGAGGCTTCACACTGAAAGCCCAGGCTTCACACTCGGCGCCCAGGCTTCACACTCACAGCCCGGGACTTCGACGAGAACGCACCTAGCTGAGCCGCTCGATCACCATCGCCATGCCCTGGCCGCCGCCGACGCACATCGTCTCGAGGCCGAGCGTCTTGTCGTGGGTCTGCAGGTTGTTGATCAGCGTGGTCGCGATGCGGGCGCCCGTCATGCCGAACGGGTGGCCCAGGGCGATCGCCCCGCCCGAGACGTTCAGCTTGTCCTCGTCCATGCCCAGCTCGCGGGCCGAGCCCAGCACCTGCACCGCGAACGCCTCGTTGATCTCGTAGAGGTCGATGTCCTTGATCGACATGCCGGCCCGCGCCAGCGCCTTCTTCGACGCCTCGATCGGGCCCAGGCCCATGATCTCCGGCGACAGACCGCTCACCCCGGTGGACACGATGCGGGCCAGCGGCGTCAGCCCCAGCTCCTTGGCCTTGGTGTCGCTGGTGATCACCAGCGCCGCGGCGCCGTCGTTGAGCGGACACGCGTTGCCCGCGGTCACCGTCCCGTTGGGCCGGAACACCGGCTTGAGCTCGGACACCTTCTCGTACGTCGTGCCCGGGCGGGGCCCGTCGTCGGCGCTGACCGTGGTGCCGTCGGGCAGCGTCACCGGGGTGATCTCGCGCTCGAAGAACCCGTTCTTGATGGCCTCCTCGGCCCGGTTCTGGCTGCGCACCCCCCAGCGGTCCTGCTCCTCGCGGCTGATGCCGGTCAAAATTGCGACGTTCTCGGCGGTCTGGCCCATGGCGATGTAGACGTCGGGCAGCTTGCCGTCGGCGCGGGGGTCGTGCCACTCGTCGGCGCCCGCTGCGGCGGCGGCCGAGCGCTCCTGGGCCTCGTCGAACAGCGGGTTCTTGGTGTCCGGCCACGAGTCGGAGTTGCCCTTGCCGAAGCGGGACACGGTCTCCACGCCGGCGGAGATGAACGCGTCGCCCTCGCCGGCCTTGATCGCGTGGAAGGCCATCCGGCTGGTCTGCAGCGACGACGAGCAGTACCGGTTGACCGTGGTGCCCGGCAGGAAGTCGTAGCCGAGCTCGACGGCGACGACGCGGGCCATGTTGAAACCGGACTCGCCGCCGGGCAGCCCGCAGCCCAGGATCAGGTCGTCGATCTGGTGCGGGTTCAGCGCCGGCACCTTGTCGAGGGCGGCGCGCACCATCTGGGCCGCCAGGTCGTCGGGCCGCATGCTGACCAGCGACCCCTTCATGGCGCGGCCGATCGGCGACCGAACGGCGGAGACGATGACGGCTTCTGGCATGGCTGCTTCCTTCCGGTCCTTCCGGTTCCCGTCGGCGGCTGATGCGGGCTCGCTCCGGATGGGCGGCTGCGATACGGCGGACGGTTTGCCCACCCCGACGGGCTAGGACAAATCTAGTCGCCGCCGACCGGCGCGGTCACGCAGACGGGGCGGGTATCGCGCTCATCGGGCGTCGCCACAGCCGCCACACGATGCCGAGCGGCGTCTGGCTCTGGCCCGGCGGCGCGCTGGAGGGTGCCGGCACGGTGGGCGCGGCGGGGTCGGTCTCGCCGAGCGCGTCGCACAGCGTGAGCAGCAGAGCGTCGGCGGCCAGCGCATAGGCGGTGGCCGAGGGGTGGTACCCGTCGGCCGAGAACATCACGTCCGGCGTGGCGCGGAACTGCGGCGCCAGCAGCTGCGCCATGGGGACCGGCACCCCGCCGGCCGCCCGGACCGCCGAGGTCTGGGCGCGGGCCAGCTGCGAGGTCCGCGCGTGCGCCAGCGAGCGCAGCGGCTGGGGGATGGCGGGGATTACGCCCAGGTCGGGGCACGTGCCCACGACCACCACCGCCCCGCGCGAGCGCAGCTTGCGCACGGCCAGGCCCAGCCGCTGCGCGGACTGGCTGATGCCGTTGAGGGCGGTGACGTCGTTGGCGCCGATCATGATCACGGCCGCGTCCGGCGGCGGTCCCGCCACGAACATCGCATCGACCTGGCCCAGCACCCCCTTGGACGTGGCGCCGACGATGGCCTTGGTGCTCAGCCGGACGACTTTGCCGGTGCGCTCGGCCAGTCCGCGCGCGATCAGCACACCCGGCACCTCTTCGGCGCTCGCGCAGCCGTAACCGGTGGCGGTCGAGTCCCCGAAGATCATCAGGTGCAGGTCGACGTCCATGCCCCGCTGCCACCGCTGCACCGGGCCGCCGCCGGGGGAGTAGACGCCGTCCGCGCGCGGGGGAATGTCCCACGCCTTGGGAATGACGGTGCGCGTGTGGGCCGCCTGGCCGACCAGCAGATTGCGCGCGCCCAGGTAGGCCGTACCTGTCGAGGCGAGCGCGCCCGCCGTGGCCAGGGCGATAGTCGAACGACGTGGCACCCGGATGGTCACGTCGTCAAGTTTAGTTCGGCTTGAGGGTTTGCGCGGCAGGCTTTTCGACAAAGTAATCACGTTGTGAATCAAATGTGGTATCGAATCAGATTCTTCAAATGTTGCACTCAGGAAGAGCTGTCAAGCTAAGTTCATGGGGTTGGCTGAACGCCCCGGCGATCGGGCTGAACCGGACGCTGAGCTGCCTCGTCACATGCTGTTCGCACTACGACGGCGTAGGAAGTGTTGAGCATGACCGCACCCAGCAAGGTATCCGGTTCGCCCCGGAATGCCATTCGGCCATATGAGGTCCTCAAAGCACGTAGAGTTGAAGCACGCAGATTTGCGATCAGCGACGGCGCACCGGTCGAGGTCCTCGAGTCCGGGCCCAGCGTCGCTGCGCGAGTAGCTAACCTGGCGTCACGACTGACGATCCGGCCGGTTCTGGCGGTCGGCAGCTACGTTCCCACCCTGCCCTGGCCCTGGGGCCTCATCGACGCCGCCGCGAAGGTGTTGCTCCCGGTTACGGCCACCGTCCGCGAGACCGTGAGCCTGCCCAATGCGTCTGCGCAGCTGGTACGCGCGCCCGGCGTATTACCCGCCGACGGCACCCGCCGCGTCGTCGTGTACTTGCACGGCGGCGCTTTTTTAACGTGTGGAGCAAACTCGCACGGCCGGCTGGTCGAGGCGCTGTCGAAGTTTGCTGACGCGCCGGTGTTCGTGGTGAATTACCGGCTGCTGCCCAAGCATTCCGTCGGCATGGCGCTCGACGACTGCCGCGACGGCTACCGCTGGTTGCGCGAGCGGGGATACCCGCCGGACCAGATCGTGCTCGCCGGCGACTCCGCGGGCGGGTACCTGGCGCTCGCGTTGGCGCAACTTCTGCAGGAGGAGGGCGAGGAGCCGGCCGCGCTGGTGGCTATCTCGCCGCTGCTTCAGCTAGCAAAGGAATGCAAGCAAGCCCATCCCAACATCAAGTCCGACGCGATGTTCCCCGCGAAGGCGTTCGACGCGCTCGTGGCGCTGGTTGCTAGCGCCGCCGAGAAGAACATCGTCGACGGCAAACCCGAACAGATCTACGAGCCTTTGGAACACATCAAGGCCGGGCTGCCGCGCACGCTGATCCACGTCTCCGGCTCCGAGGTGCTGCTGCATGACGCGCAGCTGGCGGCGAGCAGGCTGGCGGCCGTGGGCGTGCCCGCCGAGGTGCGGGTGTGGCCCGGCCAGGTCCACGACTTCCAGCTGGCGGCTCCGCTGGTTCCCGAGGCGATGCGTTCGCTGCGCCAGATCGGCGAATACATCCGCGAGGCCACCGGCTAGCCCCGCCGCGGTCCGGCGGCGCCGGTGTGCACCTCCCGAAACCGCCTGAGACGATGAACGCATGCGGATCGCGCAGCACATCAGTGAGCTCATCGGCGGCACGCCGCTGGTCCGGTTGAACTCCGTCGTCCCCGAGGGCGCCGGGACCGTGGCGGCCAAGGTCGAATACCTCAACCCCGGCGGCAGCGCCAAGGACCGGATCGCGGCGAAGATGATCGACGCCGCCGAGGCCAGCGGCGAGCTCAAGCCGGGCGGCACCATCGTTGAACCCACGTCGGGCAACACCGGCGTCGGCCTGGCGCTGGTCGCCCAGCACCGCGGGTACAAGTGCGTGTTCGTCTGCCCGGACAAGGTCAGCGAGGACAAGCGCAACGTGCTGCTGGCCTACGGCGCCGAGGTCGTCGTGTGCCCGACGGCCGTGCCGCCCGACCACCCGGACAGCTACTACAGCGTCTCCAACCGACTGGTGGCGGAGATCGACGGCGCCTGGAAGCCCGACCAGTACGCCAACCCGCAGGGACCCGCCAGCCACTACGCCACCACGGGGCCCGAGATCTGGGCCGACACCGACGGCAAGGTCACCCATTTCGTCGCCGGCATCGGCACCGGCGGGACGATCACCGGCGCCGGTCGTTACCTCAAGGAGGTGTCCGGCGGTGCGGTCCGGGTCATCGGCGTCGACCCCGAAGGCTCGGTGTATTCGGGCGGCAGCGGGCGGCCCTACCTCGTCGAGGGCGTCGGTGAGGACTTCTGGCCCAAGGCCTACGACCCGACGGTGCCCGACGAGATCATCGCGGTGTCGGACTCCGACTCGTTCGACATGACGCGGCGGCTGGCCCGCGAGGAGGCGATGCTGGTCGGCGGGTCCTGCGGGATGGCGGTGGTGGCCGCGCTGAAGGTCGCCGAAAGCGCCGGCCTCGACGCGCTGGTGGTGGTGCTGCTGCCCGACGGCGGCCGGGGCTACATGTCGAAAATTTTCAACGACGCCTGGATGTCGTCCTACGGCTTTTTGCGCGCCCGGCTCGACGGGTCGACCGAGGAATACCGCGTCGGCGACGTGCTGCGCCGCAAATCCGGCGCCCTGCCGGACCTGGTGCACACCCACCCGTCGGAGACGGTGCGCGACGCCATCGGGATCCTGCGCGAATACGGGGTGTCCCAGATGCCGGTGGTCGGCGCCGAGCCGCCGGTGATGGCCGGCGAGGTGGCCGGCAGCGTGTCCGAACGCGAACTCCTCTCGGCCGTCTTCGAGGGCAGGGCCAAGCTGGCCGACGCCGTCGCCCAGCACATGGGCCCGCCGCTGCCGATGATCGGCGCCGGCGAGCTGGTCAGCGCGGCGGGCAAGGCGCTGCGCGACTGGGACGCGCTGATGGTGGTCGAGGAAGGCAAGCCGGTCGGGGTGATCACCCGCTACGACCTGCTGGGCTTCCTGTCCGAGCCGCCCCGCGGGCCGGCGGTCCGGCGCTGATCGAGGCTGTGACGCAGGTCTCGGCCCTCAGGTACTGTAATGCGGCCTAGTCAGCTCACCGCAGCGGAAGGTTGCCCATGACCGATCAGCCGTCCCCCGGAGAATCCGCCCTGCCACCGACGCCGTCACCCGACTCGCCCGGTGGGCCGCAGCCATCCGCCGGCCAGCAGGCCCCGCCCGCGTCGTCGGCGCCCGGCGGCTCTTACCCGCCGCCGCCCCCGCCGGGCCCGGCGGGGGAGACGGCGGGCGGGTTC
>NZ_LQPJ01000028.1 GCF_002101785.1 Mycobacterium palustre | reverse complement strand
AACAGCACACCCGCGACCACACAGGTGGGGCCACTTTCGACCGCCCACCCGGGGCCAAATCAGGCTGTCACAGCCAGATTCCCGGCAGCAAGGACATTCGACGTGAACTCGTTCGCCTGACCCAGGTCGCCGCCAGTGCCGGATGATCTGCTGCGCCATGTTTTCGGCCCGCAGCCGTACTCGTCGTGCTGGCTGTGGTGGGCCGTGTTGCTGGGCCTCGCCGTTATTGCGTGGCACGCGGGCGTTTTGGTGTGGACCCTGCCGTCGTACCGGTTGCGGCGCATCCCCGTGGTGCGGCGGGCCCACGCCCGGCTGATCCGCGACCGGTTCGCCCGCCGCGTGCAGGGCATCGCCGACGAGCACCGCGCCGGGCGAACGTCGGCTCCGGAAGCGTGCGCGGCGATCAGCCGGACGGTGCGCAGCTTCCTGCATCAAGCGACCGGCGTGCGAGCCCAGTACCTGCACGCGGGCGCCGTGAAGGACGAGGCCGGCGCGAGCTTGGCGGCGGCGGCGCCGCTGCTGGCCCGGCTCGGTAACGGGCAGTTCAACACCGAGGCGCAAGTCGATGTGGCCGACGTGAGCGCTCGCGCACGGGAATTGATCCGCTCGTGGACCTGAAGTGGTGGCCGGTAGCCGTTGTCGGATTAACCTGTTTGGTCACCGCCGCCGTGCTGGCGGCGTTGCTGCCGACGACCGCTGCCCGCAGGCGGCTGCGCCCGTTGGCCAACGTCGAAAGGCTGACCCGGTTACCGGAATACGTCAAGGTGGCCCGGCTGCGTTCGCTGTCCACGGTCGTCACCTTGGTCGTGCTGACGGTCCTGTTCGGCGCCAGCACCTGGACGGCGGCCCGCCCGTCCGTGGCCGGCAACGATTTCGACGGCGCTCACCCCGAGGACATCATGTTGTGCATCGGGCAGCCCGTCAGCGATGCGGCGACAAAAGCTCTACTCGAGTACTTCGCGCGCAGTGCCACCACGTCGCCTCGGGCCCAGCGCATCGGCCTGACGTCGGTCGACCGCCGAGTGGTGCCGCTGACGCGCGACCATCGGTACGCTGCGGCGAGATTTAGCGAGTACGCCGCCGCCCACGAGGCGCGGGCGGCATGGTTCGCCCCACCGGTGCCCTACACGGACTACGCCGCGAGCGTCTATGACCTTCTGGCGCTTTGCGTCTCCGGGTTTCCCGCTACTGAACAGCACGGCACTCATCGGCGGTCAGTGATCTATCTCGGGCCCTCCGATCTGCGCGCCGCCGGAGAGCGCCGTGCCGCACTGTTCACCGACGGCGGACTGCGAGACATGGCCGGACGGGCTGGAGCCCAAATCAATGTGCTCGACACCGGCCCGTCACCCACGAGCGGTGCGCTCACCGCCCTCACCGCCCAGACCGGCGGCCGGTATTTCGCGGCCACGCCGGCATCGATGACGATGGCGCTCAACGGGATTCGCGCGCACAGCCCGCCCGCGCACCGAGCCGACGGCACGATCGTGACGGCGGAGTTACAAGATGCGCCGGTGGTATCACTGGCGATTGCGTTGGTATCGGCAGCCGTGCTGTCGGTGGCGCTGTTGGTGTTGCGCCGATGACGTTTCAACCCGTGCTGCCCTGGGCTATCCTCGCGGTCGTCGCCGGCGCCCTTGTCCTGGCTCGCCTGGCAGCGCTGCACCTGGTGGTCGTGGTGGCCGGGCATCGACTCGGGCCCCGGCGCCGCGCGGTGCTGCGGTGGGGCGGCGTGACACTGGCCGTGCTGCTGATCATCGTGGCGACCACCCGTCCGTCGTTACACCACGACGAAAACCACCCCACTACGGGTGCGGCGGGCGGAAATCTCAACGTCTTCCTCGTCGTCGATCGGTCGGTCGACTCCGGCGCCGAGGACTACGGTGTTCCGGGCGCCGGCGGACCGAGGATCGCGGGGATGCGCGACGACATCGCGGCCCTGATCAAGCAGTATCCGGCGGCGCGGTATGCGCTCATCGCCTTCGCCGCGCGCGCCTCACTGGATTGGCCGCTGTCCGACGACAATTGGAGCCTGCGTCCGACGATCGCGGCGCTCGAGGCCGACCGGAGCGGTCCGGACGACAGGCTCGACGTCAACGCCGTGGCAGCGGGCAACGTGTTGCGGTACGAGCTGATGCAGGCCGAGCAGCAGTATCCGGGCTCGCGGAACGTGGTGCTGTACTTGGGTTCCGGTGCGCCCGGTTCGCGGGTGCCCCGCGGCGAGTTCACCGTGACACCGGGGTCGGTGGCCGGGGGAGCGGTGCTGGGCTACGGCCGGAGCGAGGCGATCGACGAGGCCGAACTGCGCCGAATCGCAGCGCAACTCGACGTGCCCTACCTACACCGGGATGCCGGCCAGCCGTTCCGGCCGGAGCTGCCGGACACGCGGCGCGCAGACATCGGGGCCGAGGCCGGCGAGTCGAGCGAGCTGTACTGGCTGCCCGCGCTGCTCGCGGCGGGGCTGTTGCTCAGCGAGATCTACCTCTCGCTGCGCGAGTTCCGAAGGGGTCGCATCGCCCTACGGGACTTGGCATCGTGACGCGCGGACCGGCGCGGTTGCGGCTGCGGCGCAAGCTGCTGATCTACTCCGCGCCGCTGACCGCCGTCGCGCTGTTGATTGTCGTCAAGCTGCTTTCCTTTGTGCTGGCCGGGAATTCGGCCGTCTCGGCATTCGCGCGCGGTGACGGGAACGCGGTTGGGGCCGATGCGGCGGTCCTCGGTGTGGCCAACGTGGTGGAACCGGCGAGGGCGCCCTTCGCCGCGGGCGCGGCCGCCGTGCTCGACGGCCGGCTCGGCGATGCCGACACCCACTTTTCGGCTGCGCTTGCCCGTACAGA
The DNA here is from genome assembly GCF_002101785.1 of Mycobacterium palustre. Lineage (GTDB taxonomy): Bacteria > Actinomycetota > Actinomycetes > Mycobacteriales > Mycobacteriaceae > Mycobacterium > Mycobacterium palustre. The sequence goes on along the minus strand of NZ_LQPJ01000028.1, from coordinate 267 downwards.
CCCCGCCCGCTCCTGCCCGGTGCGGGTCAATCTCGAGTTGGTTCGTGAAACCCAAGGTGACCAGGCCGCGTCGGCGGGTGACCGAGCGCGCGCCGAGGAACGCTATGCGAGCGCGGAGGCCGTTGTGCGGGCCGCGCCGCGTGGCTGTTTCTTGGGCAATGACGACCCGGACCCGCAACGGCGGACCATCCGCCATGACGCCGAGAATCGGTTGGCGGCCAAGAGGGCTGCCCTCAATGCCCCGCCACCTGAGGTGCTGCCGCCCCC
>NZ_LQPJ01000027.1 GCF_002101785.1 Mycobacterium palustre | reverse complement strand
ACACTCAACGCCGCCACAGCGCACTCAGCGGCCTACCACCCATCAGCCGCCTGTAACCAACGTTATGGCCGGGTACAGCTAGACCTTGGAACCGAGTCCGGCGATCAGGTTCACGGTGACCGCCAGCACCACCGCGCCGAGCAGGTAGGACAGCAGCGCGTGGCGTAACACCGTTCCCCTGATGGAGCTCAACCCGATCTCGGTGTCGGACACCTGGAACGTCATGCCGACCGTGAACGCCACGTACGCGAAGTCGCGGAAGCGCGGCTTCTCCGGGTCGTGGAAGTTGATGCCGCCGGGCTCATCGGAGTAGTAGAGCCGCGCGTAGTGCACGGTGAACAGCGTGTGCACGGCGCACCAGGAGGCCGCGACCGACAGGATGCCCAGCAGGGCGGCCTCCAGCGCCTCGGCGCCGGGTCGCGACGCGGCGGCCACCACGTAGCCGACACCGCCCAGGCTGGCGACGCTCGCCGAGACGATGACCGCGTCGGCGACCCACCGGGTGGGGTCCTCGCGGGTCACGTATTCGGCGGTTTGGTCGGCGTCCATGCCGACGATGATCGACAGGGTCCACACCACGTACACGCCGGCGGTGACGACCCATCCGACGAGCGCGAAGCGCCACCCGGCCGTGTTGCCCACCGCGATTGCGACGACGACTCCGAGCACCACGGCAATGAAGATCCGGACCGCGACGGTGTCGCGGGACAGCACGAGCAGGGATTTCACGATCGAAGACCTGTGGACGCGTCGCGTCGCCGCCGTCCGCTCTAGGTGTTGGGGCCGCCCCGGCCGAGGTGGTTGGCCGCGAAGGTGGCGGCCTGGGTGGTCATCCCGGACTGGATGTAGGAGACGTGGGCCATGATGTTGCCGCCGGAGGAGCAGATCGGGTCGTCGGGCGCGCACAGGCTGATGGTCTTGCCGGCCAGGAGCGGGCTGATGGTCGGCAGCGGCTGGCCGCCCCACAGCATGCTGGAGAACCCGCTGGTCGGCTCGCCGAACAGGGCGACGGCGGCGACGTGATCGGCGACCGGGGCCGGCAGCGTCTGACTGGCGAGGTCGATCACGGTCGAGCCCTGCGAGTACCCGCCGAGCACCATCTTGGTGTTGGGGCAGCTCGCCGCGACGTCCTGGATGTGCGCGCTCGCGTCGTTGGATCCGGCCGTCGCGCTGTTGTGGTAGTCGTCGTTGGCCGGGTAGTTGACCGCATAGGCGCTGACGGACCGCCCGCCGACCTGCGACGTGAGCGAGTCGACGAACGCCTGGCCGACATCGGCGAGGCCGGGCTCCTGGTGGGTGCCGCGCGCCCAGACCACCGCGACGTCCGTACATGGGTCGGCGGACGCGGCGGGGGCGGGGACCGGCGCGCACAGGAGCGCCCATGCCGCCAGGACCGAAATTCCGATGATGCGAGCAAGGCTGCGTGCACTCATTGCCAAAGCCTGACATACCGGCGGCGGCGGCGCTGCGGCCGGTGCCGCGTGCGGTCCCGCTAGCGCCCGGCGGTGCGGGCGATCCGATCGGCACGCCAACACGACGCACGCATCGGGACGTCGATCAGCTCGGCGCCGGGGAACCGCTGCTCCAGGGCGGCGCGCGCCGCGGCGAGCTTGCGGGCGCGGTCGTCGGGGGACGAGACGATGACCGCGCTGTAGGTCCCCAGCATCGCGACGACGTCGGAGACCGTCATCGTCCGCACGAATCGGAACACCTCGCGGGCGATGTTGTCGAAGATCGGCGGCTGCGGCAGAACCACGTCCAGGCGCCGCCGGGTCCGGTCGGCTTGGTGCGCCTCGGGCGTGCCCGGGCCGGGTGGCGGGACGAGGTTGCGCACCCAATCGACCTCGCGGTCCCGGCTGGTCCAGATCACCCCGAACCGGCCGCGGTCGCGCAGCACCCGAGCGATCTCCGGGACGGCGCGTTCGTGATCCATCCAGTGCCAGGCCGACGACACGAACACCGCCTCGGCGGACGCGTCGGGCAACGGAATCGACTCGCCGCGGCCCGCAACGACGCGCACCCCGGGGGAGCGCGCCGTCAGCACCTCGCGCATCCGCGGGTCGGGCTCGACGGCGACGACCCGGGCGGCCCTGCCCACCAGCGTGCGGGTGAACAGCCCGGTTCCGGCGCCGACGTCGACGGCGACCCGGCAAGCGGAGGGCACCAGCCAGTCGACCGCCTCCCGCGGGGGCTGCGGCCGCAGGCCGTCGTAGTCCTCGGCGATCGATCCGAAAGACAGCGCGCGTTGTTGGCGTTCGGTCACGGCCGCCACGCTAGCCGCCGGCGCGTGCCGCCGGGGTTTATGTGAGCGGGCGTTGTTGGTCCGAAGGCGGTTACGTGAATTCCAAGATTTTTCGGCTAGGTTTTCCTAGAGTCTGGCTTGCCGGCCCTGTGACGCGCCCGATCGTCAGAACCGTGGCGTGAGATGCCGTCCCCGGTGATAGAGCGTGGTTGATGGGGTAGAGGGGAAGGACACCGGGGGATGAGCTTTCTGACGTCGCCGCCAGAGATTATTTCGTCGTTGCTGCACGCCGGCGCGGGCTCCGAGCCGATGCTGGCGGCCTCCGCGGCGTGGGACGGGCTGGCCGCCGAGTTGGGTTCGGCCGCGCAGTCGTTTTCGTCGATCACCTCCGGGTTGGCCGCCGACGCCTGGCAGGGACCCGCGTCGGCGGCGATGGCGTCGACCGCGGCGCGATACGCGGGGGTGTTGAGCGCCGCGGCGTCGCAGGCGCAGACGGCCGCGGCGCAGGCCCAGGCGGTGGCCATCGAGTTCGAGTCCGCCCTTGCCGCCGCGGTGCATCCCGCCCTGGTGAGCGCCAACCGGAATCAGCTTGTGCAGCTGGTGTTCTCGAACCTGTTCGGGCAGAACGCCCCGGCGATCGCCGCCACGGAAGCCGCCTACGAGGAAATGTGGGCGCAGGACGTGTTCGCGATGATCGGCTACCACGGCGGCGTGTCGGCCGCCGCGACGCAGTTGCCGTCCTGGTCGGCCGCCCTGCAGGCGCTGCCGGCCGAAGCCTCCGCCGCCGTCGCCAACCCGGTGGGCTCGGCGCTGAGCTCGCTGAGTTCCGCGGCCACCACCAACCCCCTTGTCGGGTTGGTCGGACCGGTGCCGAGCCTCAACGGCATCGTCAACCAGGTCGAGCAAGTCTTCGAGGGCGCCATCAACTTTCCCACCGAGGTGCTGTTCGGGCGGCCCCTGATCGGCGGCTCGACGCTAGCGCTCGGCGGTACGTCGGACGGAAGGGTGCCGCTGTCGATCGTTGGCGGCACCGAGCCGGTGGTGAACGCCACGGTCGGCAGCGGCGCTCCGGTCGCGCTGCTGGTCGACACGGGGTCGACGGGCCTGGTGGTCCCGTTCCAAAACGCCGGGGGGCTGTTAGGGGTGCTGCAGCTCGGATTGCCGACCGGATTTGGCATCGGCGGGTACAGCGGCGGGATCGACTATCTGTACGCCACCTTCAACGCGCCGGTGAATTTCGGTGGGGGGCTTGTCACCCACAGCACCCCCGTGGATATCGAATTCTTCGCCTGGCCGACCTCGTTGCAGTCGTTGATGAACAACGGCTTGACGTTCCAGTCGTACTTCGCGCCCGACGGCGTCAGCGGCGTGCTGGGCGTCGGCCCGAACGCCGGCGGCCCGGGCCCGAGCATCCCGACCCAGGCGCTGCCGGCGCCATTCAACCAAGGCATCCTGATCAACGAGACCGGTTCTTCCCAGCCCCCATACATTCAATTCGGCACCCCGCAAAGCATTGACCTTGCGAACCTTGGGAACCCCATCGCCGTCCTCACCGGGGCGCCGATACCGAACGGCGGCTTGACGGTTGATGTCATTCACAATGGAACAACCACGCCTTACCCGAATGTCGGTTCGATCATCGACTCCGGCGGAGTGGATGGAACCCTTCCCGCGAACATAAGCGCCCAGCCCGGCGACTTGATTGCCGTCTATGCCGGCGATGTGCCCCTCTACTCGTACAAGTTGAACACCGACTACTTCCCGACACCCGTCTCAAGCGGCGCCTTGATGAATACCGGTGCGGCGCCCTTCTTGCTGCACCCCGTCTATATCAATTACGGCGCCAACACGCAGGCCATCTACTAGGCACGCACCGGCGTTGCTGCAGCCATGCCCAGTTTTGCCTCCCGTAGACATCGGGTATCCGCACGGCCATGGGGTGGGTGACACAGCACGCGGTGGCGATCGTGTCGGCGTTGCTCGCCGCATTCTGGGCCGCGGTAGGCATCGTCGTTCGGCAGCAGGTCGCCCACGGGGTCCCGGCCGACAAGGGCATGTCAGGCACCATGGTGACCACCCTGTTTCGCGAACCGCTGTGGTGGGCCGGGACTCTGGCCGCCGTGGCCGGCTACGTGTTTCAGGCCCTGGCGCTGGCGCACGGATCCCTGCTTTTGGTGCAGCCGTTGCTGGTGTCCTCGCTGCTGTTCGCGCTGCCGTTGAGCGCCAGGGTGTGCCGCCAGCGCATCAGGTGGGCCGAGTGGGCCTGGGCCGCCTTGTTGACGGCCGCGTTGGCGGTTTTCGTGCTGGTCGGCCAGCCGCGTGAGGGCGACAACCGGCCGCCGGTAGCGGCGTGGACGCTGGCGCTGGCGGTCACCGTGCCGGTGGTCGTCGCCTGCGTGGTCGCGGCCGGGCGCGCCCTTGGCCGCACGCGGGCCGTGTTGCTGGCCATCCCCGTGGCGGTGCTGCTGGGGATGATCGCCGTGCTGACCAAGATCTGCACCCACCGCTTCGCCGTCGGGGGCTGGCACGCGCTGCTGACCGTGCCGGCCCCCTATGTGCTGGTCGCGTTGGCCGTGACGCTAACGGTGTTGCAGCAGTCGGCTTTTCATGCCGGGGCGTTGCAGGCCTCGGTGCCGATCATGTTAGTGGGCGAGCCGATCGTGGCCGTGCTGCTCGGGACCATCGTGCTCGGCGAGCATGTCGCTGTGCGCGGCCCGGCGGCGCTCGTCCTGGGGGTCGCGGCGCTGGCGATGGTGGCCGCCACCGTCGCCCTGGCCCGCGATCAGGCGCCCGACCCGAATCCTCCGCCGCGCCAGTGGGATTCGAATTTCGAGGTAGACGAGCCTACGAAAACCGTTGCGGCGCAGGGATCTCAGCGAGACTCATAGCGCCCGGCGCAAATCGGTGTCTCGGGCGTCGGGGTATCGCTTCTGCTTGGCGATGTAGAGGTCGGCGTCGGCCGCCGCGAACAGGGTGGCGACGTTGGCGTTGTCGCCGCTGGCCTTCGCGGTGCCGATGCTGGTTCCCGGGGTGTGCAGCCGCACACTCGCGACGAATTGCTCCGCGGCGGTCGGCGTCCGGCCGGCGCGCTCGGCGATTAACACCGCGAACTCGTCTCCGCCGAGCCTGGCCAGAACGGTGTTGGAAGGGGCCACCTTTCGCCAGAAATCCGCGCGATTGATCAGGTGCCGATCACCGGCGACATGCCCGTCGGTGTCGTTGATCCGCTTGAAGTTGTCGATGTCCAGCGCGATGACGGTGATGGTGACCGCGGCCGAACGGCACCGCGCCAGCAGGTCGGCGGTGGCGATCTCCCAGCCGGCCCGGTTCAACAGCCCCGTCAGCGGGTCGGTACACGCGGCGGCGACGAGGCTTCGCGTCACCAGGCCGAACGACTCGGCGGTGCCGACAATCGCGATCACGAAGATGAGGTAGTCGATGTACAACTTGGGGATCGGCGCGAGCGCAAGCGCGACGACCGACGCCAGGGTGAGCGCGCCGACCAGCGCCACGCCGCGGCGCGGCGAGTAGAACCCTCGCAGGTACATCGCCAAGAACATCGGCGCGATCAGGCAGACGAACTCGGCGATGATAGCGATGTGGAAGGCCATCACCACGGGGGTGGCGACGATCGCCGCGGCCGTCGCCGGAGCGGGTTTGTCGGGCCGCAGCGCCAGCCAGGCCAGCGCCGCCGCACCGAGGACGATGGCCACGATGCCTCCGGTCGGATTGCCCGGCTTCAGCCCGGGATGGATCCGAATGAAGGTGCTGAACACCACGCCCCAGGCGTAGAGGAATGTGGTGGCGCCCAAATAGATCCGGAGCAGCCGAACCTGATGCTTGCCGTAAAAGCCGCTTCCGGCGTCGGCGCGCAGCCGCAGCCGGTATCGGCCGCCCCGACGGCCGAGGGGGCCTCGGAAACTACGACCCATCCGGTCGACTCTCCTGGTCATGTGCCGACGCTCGGCCAACAAAGACGTCGCAATTTTGGCGAGCGCGCGCGTTTGCGGATTATCCGACGGTACTAAAGCGCGCCGCTACACGCGGAAAGAAACGCCAAGTCAAATCGAGGCGCCCGAAGGAAAGGGATTCAGGGACTCGCCGCGTCGTCCCACTTCACCATATTACGCACCGGGGGGCTTGCGGCAAGACCGGGGTCAGGGCGCAAAATCGCTGGCCAACACGACGAACTCAGCGAATCGGGGGGATTGCGCAGTGCCGATGACCGAGCATGCGGTGATGGTCGTTGGAGGGGGCCCGACGGGGCTGATGCTGGCGGGGGAGCTGGCGCTGGGCGGAGCCGACGTCGCGATCGTGGAGCGCCGCGAAAGCCAGGATTTGATCGGCGCGCGCGCCGGCGGGCTGCATTCCCGCGCCATCGAGGTGCTCGACCAGCGTGGGATCGCCGACCGGTTCCTTGCGCAGGGACAGGTGGCACAGATCGTCGGGTTCTCCCAGGTTCGGCTGGACATCAGCGACTTTCCGACCCGGCACCCCTATGGACTGGCGCTGTGGCAAAGCCACATCGAGCGCATACTGGCCGACTGGGTCGGCGAGCTGGGAGTGCCGATCTATCGCGGTCGCGAGGTGGCGGGCTTCGCGCAGGATTCCGCCGGCGTCGACCTCGAGCTCGCTGACGGCCAGCGGCTGCGGGCGCAGTATGTCGTCGGCTGCGACGGCGGACGCAGCCGGATCCGCAAAGCCGCCGGCATCGACTTTCCGGGGTGGGAAGCGACGACGAGCTATCTGCTCGCCGAGGCCGAAATGGCCGCCGACGCGCAACCGCCGCGGTGGGGCATCCGCCACGACGCCCTCGGCGTCCACGCGCTCGACACCACCGACGACGGCACGGTGCGCGTGATGGTGACCGAGCGGCGGGTCGGGCCCACCGGCGAGGCCGGCCTGGGTGAGCTGAGCGAGGCACTCGTGGCCGTCTACGGCACCGATTACGGAATACACAGCCCCGCATGGATTTCCCGGTTCAACGACGCGGCGCGGCAGGCCGCGGCCTACCGCGCGGGGCGGGTCCTGCTGGCCGGCGACGCCGCACACATCCACCACCCGATCGGCGGGCAGGGCCTCAACACCGGCCTGCAGGACGCGGTGAACCTGGGATGGAAGCTGGCCCAGGTGGTCAACGACGGCTCACCCGACAGCCTCCTCGACACCTACCACGACGAACGGCACCCCGTGGCCGCCCGTGTGCTGCGCAACGCGCTGGCGCAGCTGGCGCTGCTTCGCCCGGACGACCGCACCAAGGCGTTGCGCGACACCGTGTCCGACCTTCTGAGCATGGACGAGCCGCGCAAGCGATTCGCGGCGATGATGTCCGGCCTGGACATCCACTACGACCTCGGTGAGGGGCACCCGCTGCTCGGGCGCCGCATGCCCGACCTCGACCTGGTCGTCGACGACGGGCCGCGGCGGGTCTTCGAGTTGCTGCACGACGCCCGGCCGGTGCTGCTCAACCTTGACGGGCCGGGCGGCTTCGACATCGCGCCGTGGGCCGGTCGGGTGCGCTCGGTCGATGCGAAATGCGTTGGAAATTGGGTACTTCCGGCGATCGGCGAGGTCGCGGCCCCCGCCTCGGTATTGATCCGGCCCGACGGGCATGTCGCCTGGGTGGGGGACGACGGGGATCGTGCCGGGCTCGCCGACGCGCTCAGCGCCTGGTTCGGGCCGGGAAGCGCCTGCGGCGAGGTTCATCGCCGCCCGAATGCCCCCGGCCCGGCGTGAAACAGTCCGATCAACAGCACCCCGACCGCCGTCGCACAAAACGGCGGCAGAAGGTCGTGACCGCGGAACGCGGCGCGCAGCGTCAGCGCGGCCAGCATTAAGTCGGGCTTACCCGCCGGTCAAGGGTTCCAACTCAGGTGCTAGTCGGGCGGTTCGGCCGTCGTGCCCTCGGTGGGCTCGCGTTCCCGGTCACTGGGTTTCCCGGGCACGCCTTCGGCCTCGCGCTCGCCGGCAACCTTCTCGCCGAGCTCGTCGACGATGTTCTCCAGCTGCTGGGCGCGGTCTGGTTGGTCTTGGTCGGGTCCAGTCATATCGCCCTACCTTTCGGACTGTCGGTTGATGGTTCGGGCCAGGAGTGCGGGATGATCAGCCGGTGCTGGTGAGGCAGG
>NZ_LQPJ01000026.1 GCF_002101785.1 Mycobacterium palustre | reverse complement strand
CAACCCCAGCCTGACCGTCGCCGCCAACGCCCTGCGCGTGGCCACCCACATCAACGACACCGAATTCGCCAACTGAGGCCGTTCAGGCCGGCTCGCGCGGCGCGAGTCCCGCGGCCCGGTAGATCGCGTCGATGACGGTCATGTTCTCGATCGCCTCCGCCGGTGTCGTCTTCACCGGTTCGCCGCGCAGCACGGCCGCGGCGAAAGCGTCGAGTTGATAGGCGTAGGTGGGGCGCACCCCGAAGTTCTCCACGCGCTTTTTGTTCCCGGACCGCACCGAGAACCGCTGGAACGGGATCAGCGGATGGAGCCGCAGCTCGCCGCGGTCGCCGACCACCTTCGCGGTGAGGCGCGGTAAAGCGGTCGACCACATCGAGCAGTGGATGCTGCCGGTGTGCCCGGGGGCGAACCGCAGCTGGGCCGTCATGGTCCGGTCCACCTGGGGGCCGCGCAGTCTCGCCTGCGCCGCAACGACCTCCGGCGTCGAGCCGCCGTACCTGCGGACCATGTCGACCGCATAGCACCCGAGGTCCATCAGCGCGCCACCGGCAAGGGAGTAGTTGTAGCGGTTGTGCGAGAACTTCGGCATCCAAAAGCACCAGTGCGCCTCGACCCGCTCCAGGGTGCCCAGCTCCCCCGAGCCGATGATCTCCTCGACCCGCGAAGCGCACGGGTGGTAGCGGTAGTGAAACGCCTCCATCACGACCCGGCCCGACCTGGCGGCCACTTCGGCGATCTCACGGGCCTCGGCGGCGTTGGCCGTGAACGGCTTTTCGCACAGCACGTGCTTGCCCGCGGCGAGCGCGGCCCGGGTCCACCTGCCGTGCAATCCGATCGGCAGCGGGTTGTAGATCGCGTCGAGGTCCGGGTCCGCGAGCAGCGCTTCGTAACTGTCGTGCACCCGCGCGATGCCGTGCTTCGCGGCGAACGCGTGGGCACGCGACACGTCGCGGGCGGCCACCGCCGCCACCACGACCTCGTCGGTTTTGCGGGCCGGTTTGATCAGCGCCGCCGGCGTGATGCGCGCCGCCCCGAGGATCCCGATCCGTACCGGGCCGCCGCTGCCAGGCATGGAACGGGATGCTAGCAGCCGACCGCGACCTCGCCCGGTTTCAAACCCTGCCGCCCCCGCGCCGAACGGGTGATACGATCCCGGTTCGCCCAGGCCGGGGCCAAGCGTTGGGCCATCATCCTCGTGAGGAGCTCGATTGGCTG
>NZ_LQPJ01000025.1 GCF_002101785.1 Mycobacterium palustre | reverse complement strand
AGTTTCAGATCTTGGTGTATCGCACCGATTTGATTACCGACGCCGAGGTGCTGGCCGCGGTGGATGCGGCGTTGGCGGCCAATGTGGCGCGGTGGCCGTCGATGAGCCGGGGCCGGTTGGCCGCGCAGGTGGACAAGGTGGTGGCGCGCGCGGATGTCGATGCGGTGCGCCGGCGCCGAAAGGAGCAGAGCGACCGCGAGATTTGGATCGGCGATCGGGTCGCCGACGGGGTCTCGGAGATCCATGGCAGCCTGCTGAGCCCGGACGCCCGTGCGCTCGATCAGCGGTTGAACGCGTTGGCGGCCACGGTGTGTGAACACGATCCGCGCAGCCGCCGGCAGCGCCGCGCCGATGCGCTGGGGGCGCTGGCCGCCGGGGCGGATCGGTTGGGGTGTGGCTGCGGGCGCCGCGATTGCGCCGCGGGGGCCCGCCGGCCCGCCGGCCCGGTGGTCATCCATGTGATCGCCGAGCAGGCCAGCGTCGAGGGCCGCGGCAGCGCGCCGGGCAGCCAGCTGGGTGCTGACGGGCTGATCCCGCCGGAGCTGGTGGCCGAGCTCGCCCGCTCGGCCAAGCTGGTGCCGCTGGTTCACCCCGCCGACGCCCCACCCGAAAACGGGTATGCGCCCTCGGCGGCGTTGGCCGAGTTCGTGCGGTGCCGGGATCTGACGTGCCGCTGGCCCGGCTGTGATGCGCCCGCGGCGCGCTGCGATATCGACCACACCATCGCCTACAGCGCCGGCGGGGCCACCCACGCGAGCAACCTGAAGTGCTACTGCCGCACCCATCATTTGGTCAAGACGTTTTTCGGCTGGACCGAACAACAGCTCGCCGATGGCACCCTGATCGTGACCTCACCGGCCGGCCACACCTATGTCACCACCCCGGGCAGCGCGCTGCTGTTTCCCAGCCTGTGTCGCGCGGTGGGCGGCATGCCCGCCGCCGAAACCGACCTGACCCCCGACTACTGCGCCGAGCGCACCGCCATGATGCCCAAACGCCGACGCACCCGCGCCCAAAACCGCGCCAGCGCCATCGCCACCGAACGCAACCACAACCGCCGCGAACGCCTGCAGCGCCAGGCACAACTCACCGGACCCGCCCCACCACGC